>NZ_DBTD01000008.1:14646-14812 GCF_002306875.1 Spongiibacter sp. UBA1325 | reverse complement strand
TTGCGCCTCATCCAAAATAATGAAGGAGTCGTTCAGCGTACGGCCGCGCATATAGGCTAAGGGCGCGATCTCAATCACATTGCGCTCGATCAGCTTGGTGACGGTGTCGTTGCCGAGCATCTCGTAGAGTGCATCGTACAGCGGGCGCAAATAGGGATCGATTTTC
>NZ_DBTD01000008.1:12814-14330 GCF_002306875.1 Spongiibacter sp. UBA1325 | reverse complement strand
CAAATAGGGATCGATTTTCTGCGCCAGGTCGCCGGGCAGGAAACCGAGCTTTTCGCCGGCCTCTACCGCAGGCCTGACCAGCAGGATGCGTTGTACCTGATGGGATATTAACGCCTCAACCGCGCAGGCAACGGCGAGATAGGTTTTACCGGTACCGGCCGGACCAATGCCGAAATTGACATCGTTGCTCTGAATCGCGCGCACATAGCCCTGCTGATTGCCGCCGCGCGGTTTGATACTGCCCTTCTTGGTGCGAATAACGACGGGCTCATTATCTGAGCGGGGCAGCTCTTCCAAATGTGACTGTTGCATACGAAGGTGAATGGCCTCGGGGTTGAGTGTCGTGCCAGAGACGCTCTCGCGATAAAGGTGTTTGAGCAGTTGCACCGTTTCGTCGACGGCACGCTCTTCGCCGCTAACCTGAAAGGTATTGGCGCGCGCAGCGATGTGCACCTGAAGGCGTTCTTCGATCAATTTGAGGTGTTCGTCTAAGCGTCCGCACAGTGCCGAAAGGTGCTGGCTGTCGCTGGGTTCGAGAGTGAGAACGCGCTGTGTCGCTTGTGCTGTCAATGGTGCTCCGCGTGTCGCATTGGCGATCAAGTAGTAATGGCTTAACAATACGCCGATTCTTCGCTGACGAGAATCGGCAAAAACCGATGCCTAGTTCAGCAATTCGGCGCGCAGTGAATTCGGCAGTGCCTCGGTGATCACTACGTCGACAAAATCGCCGATCAGGGCGTGATTGGTCGCCGAAAAGTTAACGACGCGATTGTTCTCGGTACGCCCCTGTAACTGGCCTGGATCCTTTTTGGAGACGCCTGTCACCAGAATGCGCTGCCGTGTGCCGACCATCTGACGGCTGATCTGGTTAGCCTGCTGCAGAATACGGTGCTGCAGGCGTTGTAGGCGCTCTTTCTTCACTGCCTCGGGAGTGTCGTCATCCAGTTGGGCGGCAGGTGTGCCGGGGCGGGCGCTGTAAATAAAGCTGAAGCTGTGGTCGAAGCCGATGTCGGCGATGAGCTTCATGGTGTCGTTAAAGTCGTCTTCAGTCTCGCCGGGAAAGCCGATAATAAAGTCGGACGACAGGCTGATGTTCGGTCTGATTGCTCGCAGTTTGGCGATTTTGTCGCGGTATTCCTGCTGAACGTGACCGCGTTTCATGGCCGCGAGAATACGGTCGCTGCCGCTTTGCACGGGCAGGTGGAGGTGGTCCACCAACTCGGGGATGTCGCGGTAGGCCTCAATTAAGGCGTCGCTAAACTCAACCGGGTGCGAGGTGGTATAGCGTATGCGGTCGATGCCAGGCACCTGGGCGACAAAGCCGAGCAACTCGGCGAAATCGACGATCTCGCCTTCGTGGTTTTCGCCGCGGTAGGCGTTGACGTTTTGCCCCAACAAGTTCACTTCGCGCACGCCTTTGGCGGCCAGCTGGGCCACTTCGGCTATCACGTCGTCAAAGGGGCGGCTGACTTCTTCGCCCCGGGTGTAGGGAACGACGCAGAAGGTGCAGTACTTG
>NZ_DBTD01000008.1:12252-12506 GCF_002306875.1 Spongiibacter sp. UBA1325 | reverse complement strand
ACGACGCAGAAGGTGCAGTACTTGGAGCAACCTTCCATGATGGAGACAAAGGCACTGGGGCCGTCGACGCTGGGCTCGGGAAGGCTGTCGAATTTTTCGATCTCGGGGAAGGTGACATCCACCACCACTGGGCCGTCCGGTTTGCGCTGGTCGATCATCTCCGGCACCCGGTGCAGGGTTTGCGGCCCAAAGATAACGTCAACGTAGGGCGCGCGCTGGCCAATATCGCCGCCTTCCTGGCTGGCGACGCAGCC
>NZ_DBTD01000008.1:11709-11941 GCF_002306875.1 Spongiibacter sp. UBA1325 | reverse complement strand
TTCCTGGCTGGCGACGCAGCCGCCAACACCAATCAGCAGGTCGGGGTTTTTGTCTTTCAGTTTTTTCCAGCGGCCAAGTTGGTGAAACACTTTTTCCTGCGCTTTCTCGCGAATGGAGCAGGTATTCAGCAACAAGACGTCGGCTTCTTCGGGATTGTCGGTAGGCTCCAGGTTGTGACTGACGCCCAGCAGATCCTGAATACGCGCGGAGTCGTACTCGTTCATCTGACAG
>NZ_DBTD01000008.1:10792-11401 GCF_002306875.1 Spongiibacter sp. UBA1325 | reverse complement strand
GAGTCGTACTCGTTCATCTGACAGCCGTGGGTTTTGATATACAGTTTTTTGGTTTTCTCAGTCATGGTGTGGCGACAAGCCGATAGAAAATGGGCCGACATTATAGCGGTGTCAACGGCTAAAGCCCAATGAGTTCGGTGCTTTGAGATGACATGTGGTATGATCCGCCGCCGCGCGAGCGGTCGCTTTTGCGCTTGCGAGATCGTTACTGTTTGCTAGAGAACTGTGTGCTTTATGGCTAAGTCCCCAATCTATAAGGTGATTTTTCACAACAACAACCAGGTGTATGAGCTGTATGCCCGCGCGATATACCAGAGCGAGCTGTACGGTTTTATTGAGGTTGAAGAGTTTGTTTTCGGTGATCCAGGGCAAATTGTCGTCAATCCGGGTGAAGAAAAGCTGAAAAATGAGTTCAGTGGTGTGACTCGTAGTTACCTGCCGATGCACTCGATTATTCGTGTGGATGAAGTGGAAAAAGAGGGGCCGGGCAAGATTCTGGATGCCGAGGGTGGCAGCAATGTGCGGCATTTCCCCATGGGCGGTCAGCCGATACCTAAGGGGCCCTCGGGCGAGTAGGGCGCAATAAAAAAGGGGCCAATCGGCCCCTTT
>NZ_DBTD01000008.1:8722-10499 GCF_002306875.1 Spongiibacter sp. UBA1325 | reverse complement strand
AAAGGGGCCAATCGGCCCCTTTTTTATTGCGCCGATAACGGCCCTAATTGGCGAGGCGCTGTCTGACCGAGGCCAGTTTTACGCAGTTGACGAACACCTGCATCGCGCGGTCAATTTCCTCCAGCGAGGGCACGCTGGGTGCAATGCGGATATTGCGATCTTCTGGATCCTGGCCGTAGGGGAAGGTTGCGCCAGCCGGGGTGAGTTTTACACCGGCGTCGGCTGCCATCGACACAACTTGTTTTGCCAGGCCCGGCAGGGTATCCACAGAAATAAAATAGCCACCTTGGGGCGCTGTCCAGCTGAGCAGGCCGCTGTCGCCAATGCCTTCGTTCAGGTGTTTGAGTACGCTGTCGAAGCGCGGTTTTAGCACGGCGGCGTGTTGGCGCATGTGGTCAGCTAGGCCGTCGCTGTCTTTAAGCAGGCGGGCATGGCGCAACTGGTTGACTTTATCCGGGCCAATTTGGGTCATGCCCAAGTGGGCTTTAAAGGCTTTGAGGTTGGCGGCAGACATACCGACAAAGGCGACACCTGCGCCAGCGTAGGTGATCTTAGAGGTCGAGCCAAACAAGTACACGCTGTCTTCAGTACCCGCCTTGCGGGCCGCAGCCATCAGACTGGCCAGTTTGGGCGCGTTGTCGCTCAAACTGTGTACCGCGTAGGCGTTGTCCCAGAAAACGCGGAAATTGTCGCCGGCGAGTGTTGCCAGCTTGGCAATGCGCGCTACCACGTCATCGCTGTAAACAATGCCGGTGGGATTGCTGAAGCGGGGAACGCACCAGATGCCTTTGATGCTGGAATCGGCCTTCACCAAGCTCTCTACTTGGTCCATGTCCGGGCCGTTGTCGTTCATCGCCACCGGGATCATGTCGATGCCCAGGTGTTCGCATACGGAGAAATGACGGTCGTAACCGGGAACCGGGCAAAGAAATTTGACGGTATCGCCGCCTGCTTTCCAGCCTTTGCCGAGGTCGCCAAAGCCCATTTGTGATGCAAACAGTACCGCGAAATACATCAGCGTAAGGCTGCTGTTGCCGCCGATGAGAATCTCGTCTTCGTTGACGTCTAATACCGGCGCGAAAAGGCGCTTACACTCTGCTATGCCATCCAGGCCGCCGTAATTGCGCAGGTCGATGCCGCCGTCGTTGCTCAGGTCATTGCCGAGCACGCTGAGAATAGCGTCGGACAGGCTAAGTTGGTCGCTGCTGGGTTTTCCCCGTGTCAGGTCGAGGCTAAGCCCTGCGGCTTTATGCTGTTCGTACTCTGCGCTGAGAGCGCTTTCCCATTCGCGTAATTGTTCCGTAGATGCTTGGTCGAGTTGCAAGATCGTCACCTTAAAATGCACTAAGCGTTGGCTGGATAGTCGCGCGACACACTGGGTGTATCGAGGCCGCTTAGTATAACTGCTTTAACTAGTCGCAGTAAGGCACAGATCAAGGTCGATCGCTTTGGCCGCTGATTCCCGACATGCCGGAGGCAATGAGTCTGAGTTGGTGGAGCTCGTCAACCAGGGAGCGGGCGCTGTCGTCGTCGAGGTTGATGCGTTTGAGCCCGTCGAGCAGGCGCTGCTCTATATCACCGCCCATGTCTTTGGCTTTACGCAACAGTGCCCAGTCGCGGTGGGGCTTGATGTACCACAAGATGTCATCGACCAGGCCGAGGTTGCGGCGCAGGGCGTCGCTGTTACTGCCGTGGCGGAGCCAGTGGTAGAGCAAAATACTGGTCATCGGGCCGTACAGCAAATTGTCGACACTGGCGGGGAGCGTGGTGCCGTGGG
>NZ_DBTD01000008.1:7925-8383 GCF_002306875.1 Spongiibacter sp. UBA1325 | reverse complement strand
TTTCTGGTCAATGAGGGCGTGCACCTTGCGGCGCAGCCGAGTAATTCTGCGTTTACCCGCTTCGGCGTGCAGCTTTCGTCGGTCGTTGAGTTTCGCGCTTTGCACCAACTGCTGACAGCATTGATCCACGGATTCCTGCAGCGCGTTGAAGTCTGCGCTAGACGGGGTTTGCCCGCTGAGTTGTTTGACGATATCGCGGGTGGCGCGTTCGAAATTCTGTTGCAAACTCGGGTCAGCATGCTGCCAGCGTTCGCTGCTTGCGACGAGTTGGTGACTGATTTGGCGCGCAGGGTGAAGCGGGTTGAGAAATAGCTGGCGGTCGCGCAGCGCCACACTACTAACAATGGTTTGCAGGGTGTTCAGCGAGGCCAGGATGCTCGCGGACAGCTGCCGACGATTCACATGGCTGCGCCCGAATATCGCGGCGGCTTCGCGAATAAGCTGCTGGTCGCTGAGGG
>NZ_DBTD01000008.1:2666-7595 GCF_002306875.1 Spongiibacter sp. UBA1325 | reverse complement strand
GCTGCTGTCGCCCTGCGGGCGGCTGCGGCCCCGTAGGCGCTGTAAGCGCAGCTCGTTGAGTGCGCGTTGTTGGGCGCTGAGATTTTGCTGTTTTAGCTGCTGCTCGATATGGGCGATCCAGCCTTCTATGCCTTTGCTTGTTTCTGCGTTGCCGCCATTTAGTTCTGCCAGCAGCTGCTGGTAGAGCAAGGGGGCTTCGCGCAAAATCAGAACATTAAACAGCGACAGGCATTGGCTGAGGTGGGCGGGATCAATCCGCAGTGGCTTGGCCAGGTGTTGGAAGCCGGCCAGCAATGCCATGGGGGAGATGGCGCGGCACAGCCTTGCGCAGGCGTTCTCCAGTTCGTCGTTACCCAGCTGTTGGCTGCGGGCGAGCAGTTGGTCCAGCTTGCTATGCCCGCCCATGCTGTAAGGGCGGGCGGCCCGAATATTGTGCTGCAGGTGTCGCGAGAACAGTCGGTAGGCTTCGTCTTGACCGCTGCGGATATGCCGTTGCTGCGTCAGTAGGGCCTGCTGCTCGTCAGGGTGCTTGCTCGTTAATGCGCGGCGGTGAAAATTGTCTTGGAGGCGCTCCAAATAGCGGTACAGATGGTCGTCAAACCACCGGCTGGTCAGCGAGCTCATTGTCGCTATCACTGTATCCGCTTGTTTTGCGTCCATGGGATGGGGCGCGTCCTTTATTGTCAGCGAGCACCGGTATGAGTGCGGCTTTCACATTACTGCAATGTACCATAGATTGAAAAATGGCCACTTGTCACCACGGCTATTTTTTCTCAAAGCATGAACAATGTCTAATAACACTGTGTCGCAGTGCGAGGTTTTCGTGTAGACACGCGGCTGGCTGGGGCTTACGGTTTTTCGGCAAGAAGGACGGCCCGCTTGGGCGCAGGGTGGCCCTCGGCGGTTAGCTGAGGGTTGTCGGGGTCCAAAAAATCCGCCAGGGAGTGAAAGCGCATCCACTCTGTGCGTCGCTGCTCGTCCGTGGTGGTCTGTGCAACATCAACTACCCGGATATTTTTGAATCCGGCTTTACTGAGCCAGCTTTCTAGCGTGGCCGTGCTGGGCAGGAACCAGACGTTGCCCATCTTGCTGTAGCGGCCTTCGGGAACCAGGCATTCGCCGAGTTGGCCGTCGATGATTAGGGTTTCCAGCACGAGCTCTCCACCGCTGACCAGTGCTTCTCGCAATTGTATTAGGTGGTCGAAGGGGGAGCGACGATGATACAAAATCCCCATTGAGAATACGGTGTCGAAGGCCGCCAGTTTTTCCGGCAGGGCCTCAATGCCCATCGGCAGCACCGCGACTGATGGGTCTTGCAAATAGTGTTGCAGGGCAAAGTATTGCACGACAAACAGGGGCGTGGGGTCGATGCCGACGACCAGCTCTGCACCGGCGCCGCGCATTCGCCAGCAGTGGTAGCCGCTGCCGCAGCCCACGTCTAAAACGGTTCGTCCGGCGAGGGGGGCAATATGGTCTTTGAGGCGCTCCCACTTCCAGTCGCTGCGCCACTCTGTATCGATATGCACGCCAAAAAGCTCAAAGGGCCCTTTTCGCCAGGGGTGCAAGCCCATCAGGGCCTCGCGCAACTGCTCGCTTTGTTGCGGGGTGATGTCGCCGCGCGCGCCCACGCGCGAGGTGTTCATATCAATGGTGCGTGAGGTGAGCTCGGGGAGTGCGCTCAGTGCTTGCTGCCAGCGGGGCAGGTCACCGTAGCGTTTGGGGTTGAGGCCCGCGTCAATCTGGTCTGGCAGTTGGTTTGCCCAGGCGGCGAGGTTTTCGTTGCCCGCAAGTTTACTGAGGAAGGCCTGGTAGTTCATCCGCGGGTGGCTCATTTTACGGCAACCATCGAGGCAAAATTAAAACACTGGAACCAGACGTCCACACTGGTGAAGCCACAGTTTTTTAGGCGGCTTTGGTGTTGGCTCAGCGTCTCGGGAATAAGAACGTTCTCCAGTGCGCTGCGCTTTTGTGCGACTTCCATTTCGCTATAACCGTTGGCGCGCTTGAAGGCGTGGTGAAGGTCGGTGTTTAGCTCCTGCAGGTGGGGGTCGGCAAAGCGGATCTTCTCTGACAGGATCAATACGCCGCCGGGGCGCATGGCGTCGCTGATGCGCTGACACAAGGCATTGCGCTCAGCCTCAGGGACAAACTGCAGCGTAAAATTGAGTACGACAACCGACGCATTGCGTATCTCTGTTTCCTGAATGGATTCGCAGCGCAGGTGGATGTCGGTATTGGACTGCTGACAGTATTCACGGCAGCGCTCGATCATTGCAGCCGAGTTATCAACACCGATCAGCTGGATATTGCGCCCCTGAGTTTCCCGCGCCATGGCGAGCGAGCTGGCGCCGAGTGAACAGCCGAGATCGTAGCAGTTGCTCTCTGGTTGAGCATAGCGACCGGCCATTACGCCGGTCATGGCAATTATCGTCGCGTAGCCCGGGACCGATCGTTGAATCATATCCGGGAAGACCTCGACAACTTGCTCGTCGAAGGCGAAGCGCTGCAAGGCTTTGTGAGGCCTTGCGTAAATGGTGTCTGATTTGCTCATGGGCGGGCGCTGAATAAAGATGGCGATTTTAGCACAGTGCCGGTGAATTGCTCAGCGCTGCCACGCCTGTTAGTAGCTCCAGCGTGCGCCAAATTCGTAGGAGCTTAGATCAAGCTTGTCGTAGTCCCTCACGCGAAAGGAGAAGCCGATATCCGGACGAGGGTGGTACAGCGTTTCGAAGATAAAGGTGGTGTCGTCATCAACCACAACATTGTGTTCCCCGGCTTCCAACGTAAGGCGCCAGCGTGCATTGATATCGTGGCGTACACCCACTTTATATTCCCAGCCGCGTTGATTGGGTCGGCGGCTCTGAGAGTCCATCTCGTGGCGGTCGGCACCGATCAGCACTGAGGTGCTGTTGTTAAGATAGTAGTGAGCGCCAATGCCGTAGGTCCACCACCCATCTTGAATAACGCCTCGCGGCATATAGGTATCACCATCGTTGTAGCGGGCGTGTACGTGGAAATAGTCAAACGCCTCGGCGCTGGCGAGAAAGGTGAAGTTCTCCTCTTCTTCGTAAGGCCCCCAATCAGTGCTTTGGTAAGCGAAGGCGGCTTCAAGGTAGGAGTAATGGCGGGGCTCAGCCTGAGCAGCCGACGAAAGTAATACAATTGAGCACAGCAGGGTGTACAGGATATGCGGTCGTAGCATGGGGTGTTCCCAGAAGGTCCAATGGATATTGGCTGGGAAGTGTACCAGCTTGCCGAGGCATTGTTAGCCCCGGCAAGTGGTTTTAGCTGTCGTCTGGAAACCGCTTATGGTGGTGTGACGGTCTGATTCACACTGGCAAATGCGCGGGAGATGACGCCTTTAGGCGTGGTGACTTCCACGCTGAACGTTCCTTGCCCGGCTTTGCTGCCCTGTTTAATGCGAAACGCGAATACCGCGGGCCCCTGAGCGTTCGTGGACAACATGGTCTCCTGCGCTGGGCCGCTAATCGTGCCTTGGTCGGTTTCTACCTTGATGGTGGTGCCAGCCGGAGGTACTTGGCCATTGATGTCGGCAATGCTTACCACCACGGTTGCCGTACCGCCGTCTAAGTTAACGCTGGCTGGGCTGAGGTTAACGTTGAAACTTGAGCCGGAGAGAACGATAACAATGCTTTCGCGCAGGGTTACCCGTTCCGAGTTTGTATCACAGTTGCTGGGGCCTTTGCACAGCAGGCCATTGTACTTGCCATTGGCACCGTCATAGTCGCCTTCGTTGTCCTGGTCGATATAGGGCTCGGTGTTGGCGTCGAACACTCCGTCTTCGTCTTCATCCAAAAAGGCTTCAGGTAAGTCAGTAAAGGTTTCAGCGTCGTCGTATTGGCCGTTGGACGGGTTGGCGTCGACAAAGCTTTCCTCGCCAACCGCGGTTGCCAAAATAGTAACGCGGCCATCAGCGGGGCGTGGTTGCTGAGATGTGAGCTCCACTGAGCAGGCGCCGCCGGTAGTGGTGCAGCTGGGCTGAACAGAAGCACCTTCAGCGCGGAAGGTGATTGCCGTGTCGTCGGGCACGGGGTTGTTAAAGCGGTCAGCGGCGCGGATGGTTAGCGTAGTTGTTGTGCCATCGTAGGCCAGGCCTTCGATATTCAGAATGGAGGCGCTTAGCGAAAAGCTGTTTTGATCCGGGATGCCCGTGGTAACAGCCAGTGCTGATGACTGCGCGGTGCTCTCAATGCTGCCTTGAGTTGCCTTGGCGCTAACGCTAACGGTGGTGGCAATGGTGCCCGCCGTTACCGTTGTAGAGGCAATACCGTTGGCGTCGGTAATATCCTGAGTCGTGCTCAAGCCAATGCCGCCGGTAGTATTGTTTAGGGTGAAGTCGACAGTTTGATTTTGTACCGGCCCGCCACTGGAGTTGGTGACCTTGAATGACACCACCGACTGCTCGGGAATGGCGCCTGAGCCCTTAATGCCGATAATCTGGGGCGAGGCAGAGACGAAGCCGATAGAACCCAGCGGTGCGGGGGTTGCGGTAAGTTGTACCGACGCGGTGTAGGAATTTCCGCCAATACTGGTCTGCGCAGTAATCACGTCGTTGCCGTCACAGCCTCGGCTGGTGTAAGTGGTGGTAATGGTGCCGGTGGTATTGGCGATATTGTTATCGCTGAGCTCTGATA
The DNA here is from genome assembly GCF_002306875.1 of Spongiibacter sp. UBA1325. NCBI lineage: Bacteria > Pseudomonadati > Pseudomonadota > Gammaproteobacteria > Cellvibrionales > Spongiibacteraceae > Spongiibacter > Spongiibacter sp. UBA1325. Next base: position 2,940 of record NZ_DBTD01000008.1, on the reverse strand, counting down.
AGCTCGATGCAATACAGGGAGAGCTAAATAGAACGCTCGCTGCCTCTGTCACCAAGTTCCCATTTTGGTCGATAATCGACACACTAAGCGCCGCGCTTTGGCCCGCTTCCAGGCTGCTGCGGTTGGTGGAGATTGTTCCTGCGCTGAAGCTTCCACCTGATAATGCACCAAAACGGTACTCAGTGGTGCCAGTGGTTTGGCCCGAACCGCCTGTTCCTGATGAGCCGCCACCGGGGGTCAGGCTGGGGCCGCCATCACTGCCGCCTCCGCAAGC
>NZ_DBTD01000008.1:1786-2365 GCF_002306875.1 Spongiibacter sp. UBA1325 | reverse complement strand
GCCATCACTGCCGCCTCCGCAAGCTGCTAAGATCGCCGCCGTCGATGCCAGCAGGCTGGCGCGGAACAAGAACTTCATAACCTCTTCCTCTGTTCTTTATTATCGAGTGCTGTTTATAGGTGAAGTATCACTGCTGCACTGCTTAGGTAACTGTATGTCGTTGATTAGCTTATCGCAGTAAGTCCACAACAATAAAAGCATATTAGCTTATTTCCTAGCACGTATGGGAAAGTTGTGAACAGCATAGAGTTTTTGCCATCCCGACCCTATATGGGCTTATACGGTATCAGTGGTGAGCGCGAAATAGAGGGGCTACCCGTATCGGAAGTTGGCGGCTCAGCTTTTAACAAGGTAACAAGGCGGATACACGAAAATAGGCTAAGGCCTGTTTTGCCCCTTCGGGCGGCGTTGTCGTCTGAAATGCCGCGCATTGATTTAATGCAGCGCATTTCATCGAACCGGGGCGGCGTTTCTCACCCACCCGGCAGCTTGGGCGCATTTATTGAAGGCGAAAAAAAACCACCGCTTGGGTGGTTTTTTAGAATAATGGTAGCAAGGGGCGGATTCGAACCGCCGACC
>NZ_DBTD01000008.1:1170-1426 GCF_002306875.1 Spongiibacter sp. UBA1325 | reverse complement strand
CTAACCAACTGAGCTACCTTGCCACTGTTCTCTGTCGAGAAGGCGCGCATTTTCCTGACTTATGTGGGCCTTGTCAAGCGTGAGTGAGGGGGCTTAGACGTTAAACCGGAAATGCACGACGTCGCCGTCCTTGACGATGTAGTCTTTGCCTTCCAGGCGCCACTTGCCAGCGTCTTTGCTGCCCTGTTCGCCTTTGTAGTTGGTGTAGTCGTCGTAGGCGATGACTTCGGCCCGAATAAAGCCTTTTTCGAAGTCG
>NZ_DBTD01000008.1:0-846 GCF_002306875.1 Spongiibacter sp. UBA1325 | reverse complement strand
GCCTTTTTCGAAGTCGGTGTGAATCTTGCCGGCTGCCTGTGGCGCCGTGGCGCCTACCGGGATGGTCCAGGCGCGGACTTCTTTTACGCCAGCGGTAAAGTAGGTTTGCAGGCCTAGCAGCTCATAGCCAGCGCGAATCACGCGGTCGAGGCCAGCTTCGTCCATGCCGAGCTCTTCGAGGAATTCGCCTTTCTCATCGTCGTCCAGTTCGGCAATTTCTGATTCCAGTTTATTGCAGATGGGAACGACGATAGCGCCTTCCTCTTCAGCAATACGCCGCACGGTGTCGAGGTGGGGGTTGTTTTCAAAGCCGTCCTCGTTGACGTTGGCGATATACATTGTTGGTTTGGTGGTAAGCAGGTGCAGGCTGCCCATGCGGGCGCGCTCGGTGTCGTCCAGCTCAAGTGAGCGAAGCGGTTTGCCTTCGTCCAGGTGGCTCTGGAGTTTTTCCAGCAGGTTCTTGGCGGCAATCGCGTCTTTATCGCCACTTTTGGCAGGGCGAACGACTTTCTGTAGTTGCTTCTCAACAGCGTCAAGGTCGGCCAGTGCTAGCTCGGTGTTAATCACGTCGATGTCTGCAGCGGGGTCGACCTTGTTGGCCACATGGATAACATTGTCGTTGTCGAAGCAGCGAACCACGTGGGCAATGGCATCGGTCTCACGGATATTGGCGAGGAATTTATTGCCGAGGCCCTCACCCTTTGAGGCGCCGGCAACCAGCCCGGCGATATCGACAAATTCCATCGTTGCGGGAAGCACGCGCTCTGGCGAGACAATCTCTGCCAAAACGTTTAGGCGTGGATCGGGAACGCCGACAATGCCGGAATTGGGCTCAATGGTGCAGAA
>NZ_DBTD01000003.1:150443-311007 GCF_002306875.1 Spongiibacter sp. UBA1325 | reverse complement strand
ACTTCGTGCATCTTGTGAACGTGGGCATAGTGATAACCGCGGCCCCACTGGCGATAGTCTTCCTCGACCCAGTACGGGGCGCGCTTGAAATCGCGCAGAGTGCCGTCTTCGTTTTGCCAGATAGCGGGCATTAGATTACACCCCCCCACTGATCTGCAATCGCAGCGGCTATGCCAGGAAAGGTGGCCGACCTATCACGCTTCCTGGTCGGAGAAGGCGGCATCTTCCATATACGCGGTTCTCTGCCCTCGACAATCTGAGTGGGAGAAAGCTCGGGTAAACCGTGTCGAGCGAAGCCAGTTTTCTTCGTTTCACCGTGGCCGAACTGCCACGGCTGAATATATTGAACGCCTGGAAGATGCGGGAATATGACACTTGCGGGATTTTCTAGTGCCACGCGATCCGAATAGGAGAGCGCCAGCTCCCAAAGCGCAATCGTCCAAGCCACTGCCTGCTTGCGCTTTGAGTGAAGAGGCATGCCCTGCCCATACCAACGATTACCGCTCAGCGCCATTGCAGTGCAATCAGGGTGAAGCACAATTAACGACCACCTAGAAATAGGAATGACGTCGAATATATCTGCCTGGAAATGCCAGCCAGGGTTGCCCCTGGTAGGCTGAACATCGCAGGAATATGCTTCTATACCCTTATCGCGAAACGCTTTGGTCAGTACCTGACTCTCTTCACAACCAACAAGAACAGGGCAAGTCATCAGAATCGCACCTGGCGCGAGCGAAGAAAAAAGGCCCACGCCCCGAAAGCGGCAAACACCGCCCAGATACTAGAGGCTACAGAGACAAGAGCGTGGGGCCATGAGAAGCCGGAAACGTGCGCTGAGGCGACGAGAAATACAGGGCAGCAAAAAAGGAAGAAAACGTGCAAAGCCGCCCTATCGCCCTTTGTAAGCCTTTGTGATCTATCCATTGACCCAATCCGTATTATTGTCACCCGACATATTTACAGGTGACAATATTCACGCCTGACATATATGTCAAGTGACAAAGTTGATTATTTTCGCTTTTCAGCTGAATATATTCACAGGCGACAACATCAGAGGCAGTAAAAATGAAGTCAAAGTACTGGATAGAACAGGCTATGGAAAAAAGCGGGCTCAGAGGTTACGAGCTGGCCGAAAAAATCCAGATGACACAGGGCGCGCTCAGTAACCACAAAAATGGAAAGCGACATACTCTTGACGACGAGCAGTGCATTCTAATTGCTGAATTTGTTGGTATCAGCGCTGACAAGATAATTGCCGACCAGCACGCTGAAAGAGCAGAAAGCGAAGTGGTTAAAAACTATTGGCTAAAGTTCGCGGGAGCTGCGGCATCAATTCTGAGCGTTAGCGCCCTGCTCCCGGCCTTATCAACAGCGCCGCAATATATATTATGTTAAATAAGGTATTTGCATGAAAACGAGAGGTTGGCATTTGCGACCCCTTGTTATGGCGGGCTTTTAGCTTTTAACCACAGCTCGCCTTCATCGTCGGTTTTGTTTGAAATCGTTACCGTCGTGCTCACTTACCTGTGTACTGTGGTTGCCGCCGTTCTATCCAGGCATGAAGGCCTTCTTTGCAGTCGCCGGTGCTGGCCATGCGAGCAAACTGTTGTTTTTCGATCTCAAGGCCTTCGCCTATGGTGGTATTGATGCCGCGTGTAACGGCCGAGAGTATACGCGCCGCCGCAAGTGGTGAATGGCGCAGAATGCGCTCGGCCATCTGCATGGCGCTGCTTAATATTTGTTCATGGGGCACGACGCTATTTACCAGGCCGATTTCATAGGCTCGCTGCGCTGAAAATTGGTCTCCGGTTAGCAGCAGTTCTAGTGCGCGTTTTCTTCCTGCCAGCCTAGGTAGGCGCTGGGTGCCACCAAAGGTCGGTGGAATGCCGATATTAATCTCCGGTTTGGCGAAGACGGCTCGTTCGCTGGCAATCGCTAAGTGAGCGGCCTCGGTAATTTCGCAGCCACCACCAAAGGCGATGCCATTTACGGCGACGATAATAGGCTTGGGAAATGACTCCAGCCTTGCCGTCATGCGCTGGCCACGGTTAACGAATGCTTTTACAGCGATATCGGTGCCTTGCTCAATGCTCTGTGTGAATTCATGAATGTCGCCGCCAGCAGAAAAGGCTCTGTCCCCTGCCCCAGTGAGAATTACGGCAGCAATGCTGGGGTCATCTTCTATCTGGTCGAGCAGGCGTAGTAGGCGATCATTTGTGGCGTAATTCAGTGCATTTAATTTTTCTGGCCGGTTTAAGGTCAGCAGTGCGACCGCGCCCTGTTGCTCAAATAATACGGTACTGTCCATCGTCGTTTCCTCGTTGTGAATGGGATGTTAAAGACCTTGTTCACGAGGATAGGAGTGGCGTAACATTTAGTACACTCACTATACGGTATACCTAATGACGAAAGCCAAGGGCGACACCAAAGATAAGATTGTGCAGGCGGCCAATACTTTGTTTTACCTGCTGGGCGTGAAGGCGACGAGTGTTGATGCAATCGCCGACAAGGCGGGGGTTACCAAACGCACGGTGTACTACCACTTTGCCAGCAAGGATGACTTGATAGCGGCGTATTTACGCTCGCGGGACCAACAGAATTTAGCTGCTTATCAGCAGGCGTTCGCCGAGCAAGATGGGGAAGTCACCGACAAGGTAGCAGCGATATTTGCCAATGTGGCCAGGGCGACCAGCCACCCAAAATGGCGCGGCTGCGGTTTTCAGCGCACAGCCGGAGAGCTGGCGAACAAACCGGGGCACCCGGCGATGAAAGCCGCATCTTGGCATAAAAAGAATGTGGAGCAATGGTTAACTGAGGCCTTTAGCGCCGCAGGGCTGGCCACGCCGGCGCTTACCGCAAGGCAAGTGTTTTTACTTCTGGAAGGCGCTCTGTCAAGTATGTTGATCCACCATGACCCTGCCTACATTACCGACGCGGGTCAGGCCGCAGCAGCCCTTGTCGCACAAAACGCACTAGAGGCTAACAGAATAGAGGCTAAGTAGAGGGCCCGCTTGTGTCGTACCTAAATTTGGTCGAGACTAGCTGCCTGATTTTAGGGTGCCTGTGTTGTTGATCCGACTGTTTGGCCTGTTATTGATATGTATGTGGTCTGGCGCTGCAGTAGCGGCGCCGCTGCGTATTGCTGTGGCCGCGAATTTCGCTCCCACACTGGAGAAGCTCGCCGCTCATTACGCGACCTTGGGTGGAGTGTCACCTGAGCTTGTTCGCGGTTCGTCGGGCAAGCTATACGCACAAATTCGCCAAGGTGCGCCCTTCGATATGTTTTTCTCGGCTGATATCGCCCGCCCGAAAGCGCTGGAGGAAAGCGGCTTCGTCATCGATGGCAGCCGCCAGGACTATGCGCGTGGCCGCTTAGTGCTGTGGCCGGTAAAAAAAGATGGGCAGCGTGAACTGGCAGCATTTCACTATTCGCGCTTTGCCATTGCCAATCCGCGTTTGGCCCCTTACGGGCGAGCAGCACAAGATGTTTTGCGGCATTTGAAGCTAGAAAAAGCGGCGGCAAAACGACTGGTAGTCGGTGAAAATATCGCCCAGGCCTACCAATTTGTGCATTCCAAAAATGCGGACGCGGGCCTGTTAGCGCGCGCCCAGATGCCCCCCTCGTCCACCGATTATTGGTTAATTCCCGATGACTGGCACCGGCCGATCAGGCAGCAGCGAGTGGTGCTAACTCGCTGTGACGATATTGAGGCAGCCCGGGCGTTTCTGATGTTTTTACAAACCGATGTTGCTAAGCAGATCATTCGTAACGATGGTTATCAGCTGCCCACACTGGAGGGCGCAGAATGATTGGGTTCGATAGCCAGGATATGACCGCGCTTTTACTTACCCTGAAATTGGCACTGGTCGTCACTGTTTTACTGTTGGTGATTTCGACACCGCTGGCGTGGTGGCTAAGCCGCAGCCGCTCTTGGTTGCGCGCTCCGGTAGCGGCGCTGATCACCCTGCCATTGATACTACCGCCTACAGTGCTTGGCTTTTATTTGCTCCTGGCAATGGGGCCGGACGGGCCCATAGGCTACCTGAGCGAGCGTATGGGGATGGGGAGCCTGGCGTTCAGCTTTACGGGCTTGGTGATTGGCTCCTTGTTTTATTCGCTGCCCTTTGTGGTACAGCCCATACAAAACGCAATGGAAAGCATGGGCGAGCGCCCTTTTGAAGTGGCCTCCACCTTGCGTGCCGGCCCGATTGACCGTTTCTTCACGGTGTTATTACCGTTGTGCCGAACGGGGTTTATCACCGCGGCGGTGCTGGGTTTTGCCCACACGCTGGGTGAGTTTGGTGTGGTGCTGATGATTGGCGGCAATATTCCGGGTGAAACCCAGGTGCTCTCGGTGCAGCTGTATGAACATGTGGAAGCCCTCGACTACCCCCGTGCGCATCGCCTCGCCGCGCTGATGTTGGCGCTATCCTTTATTACCATGCTACTGCTGCATGGGCTTCGCAGCCGCAAGCGCTCAGCAAAAGTATTGGGTTTCTAGCCGTGGTAAAGCAGCTTTCAGGTCATTTTAGATTGGCGTTTCCCGGCGACAAGTTCGCGCTTGATGCCGAGTTCTCGCTGCCAATGGACCGTGTTACGGCGATATTTGGTCCTTCCGGCTCCGGGAAAACAACGTTGCTGCGCTGCATCGCAGGCTTACAGCGCGCTCGCGGCGAGTTGTTTTTTGGCGACGCTTGCTGGCAGCAAGGGCGCCACTGCCTACCCTGCCACCGCCGGCCGATCGCCTACGTTTTTCAAGAGGCGAGCTTGTTTCCACACCTCAGTGTGGCGGGCAACCTCCGCTATGCTCAGCGGCGTGCAGCGCCCCAGGCGCCGGCATTGGAAGAAGTGGTGGGCTTGTTGGACCTTGCCGCATTGATGTCGCACCGGCCAGATCAGTTATCAGGGGGAGAACGCCAGCGTGTGGCGATTGCGCGAGCGCTGTTAATCGGCCCAGAGTTGCTGCTGATGGACGAGCCCTTATCCGGCCTGGATGACCGCAGAAAAGCCGAGATATTGCCCTATCTGGAAACACTCTGCCGCGCGTCGAATATTCCTATTCTGTATGTCAGCCACTCTGTTGATGAGGTGTGCCGCCTCGCTGATACTCTGCTAATGCTGGAAAACGGCAAAGTCAGCCACTACGGGCCAATGGAAGAGCTGCTCATGCAGCAGGTGATCGCCCGACCGGGCAGCGCGGATGTGTCGGCGGTACTGCGTGCCAGGGTGAACCGCATTGATGAGCAATGGCAACTCGCGGAATTGGCCTTTAATGGGGGTGCACTTTGGGTACAACACAACGATGAAGCCTTAGGGAGCGAGCAGCGCCTGCGTATTCGGGCGCAGGACGTGAGTATTAGCCTGTCGGCCCACGGCGACAGCAGTATTTTGAATGTGCTGCCCTGCTCGATAACGGCAATCAGTGATGAGGCGGTAGGCGCCATGCAGGTACTAACATTGCAGCTGGGTAGCGAGCGCCTATTGGCGAGGCTCACCCGGCGAAGTATCGACCACTTGGGCTTAACCGTGGGTATGTCGGTCTTTGCACAAATTAAGTCGGTGGCGATCATTCGCTAGGTGACAGGCATTTGGCGGGGCTGAGTTAGGGGGTTGTCATGTTCTCCTCACCCCAAAATGCCTTCATTGCACAGATTTTTCCGTCGTCATTAAAGGTGAATTGGTCGATGACTTCCAGGCGCATTTCGCCGTTGCCGGGGTTGAGTTCTACCACAAAGGGAAACACTGCATGGTTAGCGGCTAAGCGCACCGCGCCCTCTAATCTTGCAGAAATGCCGGAACTAAATGCGGTCTTGTAGAATCCTAGAATAGCGTCCTTACCGCGAATGACATCTCCACCGACTGGGTCTTCCACGGTAGCGTTGTCATCAAAAAGTGCGTCAATTGCGCCGAGGTCGTGCTCAGTCAGTGCCTTGATATATGTTTCAACGGCTGTCACTTTAGGGTTTTTACTCACAATTGCGGGCTCCATCAGTTAGCCTAAGTGGATATTTTCAGTGTAACGCGGTATACCGATACGGGAAATCCGCTGATAGGAAATCACCGGAAAATTAGTCGTAAGGCTGAACCACAGCGGAAAAACACAGGTAATTTATGCTTTTTACTCAACATCGTTCGTCGCGCACCCTTTTCGCTAGCGTTTCACTCTTCTTTTTATTCTTGCTGTCGCCCGCCCATGCGCTGACCGACTTAGAACCCAGCAAAGAGCATCGCAAGGCGATTCGCGACATGCTCAACCAACTCAATAGCAGCCACTATGTAAAATTGGCGGTTGATGACGCCTCATCGTCGCGTTTGTTGGATGCCTACCTCAATGACCTGGACCCTAATCGACAGTTTTTACTCGCCGAGGACATTGCCAGTTTTCAGCAATACCGCGACCGCCTGGACGATGAACTGAAAAAAGGTCGCCTGGATACAGGTTTTCTGATTTTTAACCGCTATCGTCAACGTATCGTGAGCCGTTTGGAGCGCAGCCTAGACGATCTGGAAAAAACCGTTGCAGCGATGGATTTCAGTGTCGACGAGAGCTTTTTGCTGGACCGCTCCGAACAGCCCTGGCCAAAAAATCAGACCGAAGCTGATGAGATTTGGCGCAAGCAACTGAAAAATCGTGTTCTCGGTTTAAAGCTGGCGGGCAAAGAAGATAAAGCCATCGTTGAGTTACTGGAGAAGCGTTTCCGCAATCAGGTGAAACGCCTGACTCAGCTCGAGGCGGAAGACGCCTTTCAAATCTACGCGAACGCGCTCGCGTCGCTGTATGACCCCCACACCGATTACTTTTCGCCAAGGCTGTCGGAAAACTTCCAGATTAATATGAGCCTGAAGCTCGAGGGGATCGGCGCTGTTCTGCAAATGGAAGACGACTACACCAAGATCGTGCGACTGGTGCCTGCCGGCCCTGCCGATAAACAGGGTGAGTTGCAGCCTGCAGACCGTATTGTCGGTGTTGCCCAGGGCAAGAAGGGTGATATGCAGGATGTAATTGGCTGGCGCCTGGACGATGTTGTCGACCTGATTCGCGGCCCGAAGGGATCGGTTGTGCGCTTAGAGGTTATTCCTGCGCTGGCGCATAGCGACGAAGAGCGCAAGGAAATTGTGATCGAGCGCAACGAGGTGAAGCTCGAAGAGCAAAGTGCCAAGGGAGAGATCCTTGATATTGAAGATGCCTCGGGCAAGGTTAGAAAGATTGGGGTTATCGATATCCCCACCTTTTACTTGGATTTTGACGCCTTCCGCATGGGTGACCCAGACTTCCGCAGCACCACCCGCGATGTGCATCGCATCTTAGGTGAACTACTGGCTGAGGGCGCGGAAGGTATTGTGATCGACCTGCGTGACAATGGCGGCGGCTCGCTTGCCGAGGCCAACGGTTTGGTGGGCCTGTTCATTGAATCGGGGCCGACGGTGCAGATACGCCAGTCCAATTCCCGGGTGATTCGCGAAGGTAAGCGCCGCAGCTCGCCCTACTACACCGGCCCGCTGGCGGTATTGATCAACCGCATGAGCGCATCTGCGTCGGAGATTTTCGCCGGTGCCATTCAGGACTACCAGCGCGGTATTGTGATCGGTACCCAGTCTTTCGGTAAGGGAACGGTGCAGTCGGTAAACCCGCTGAGTCACGGTCAGTTAAAAATGACCGAGTCGAAGTTTTACCGCATTTCGGGTGACAGCACCCAAAACCGCGGCGTGATTCCCGATATCAGTTTCCCTCCCCTCTACGATTCCGAGCAGATTGGCGAGAGCATTCTCGACAATGCGATGGCGTGGGACCGCATCGCGCGCGCTCGCCACAGCTATTATTACGACCTGCGCAGCGGTCTGGATAAATTGGAAAAACGCCACGAGGAGCGCGTTGCTAAAGACCCTGATTTTCGGTTTTTGAAAGAGCAATTAGCGGCAATAGAAAAATATCGCGACAGAAAGTACCTGTCGCTGAATATTGCCAAGCGTAAAAAAGAGCGCGAAGAGCAAAAAGCCCTGCAGCTGGCGATGGAAAACCGCCGTCGTGTGGCCAAGGGTGAAAAGCCCTTGGATGTGCTGAAAGATGACGAGCTCGATACCCCGGATGATCTGTTGATCAGCCCGGATACCGAGGCGGAGAATGAGGGTGAAGAGAAAGACAAACGCCCTGACCCGCTGCTAAATGAGGCCGGCCATATTCTGGTGGACGCGATTCCCGCGTTCCAGCAGGAAAGACTCGCCGGGCGGCCCTAAAAAGGGCCTTCCCTTGAAGGCCAGCTTATCGGCTGGCCTCGCGCATGGTCACAAACTCTTCAGCGACCGTGGGGTGAATGCCAATAGTGGCGTCGAAAACGGCTTTGGTTGCCCCCGCCTTTATCGCCACTGCAAAGCCCTGGATTAACTCGCCGGCATCATCTCCGAGCATATGAACGCCGACAACGCGGTCTGAGGCTTTATCGACGATCAGCTTCAAAAATACCTTTGACGGATTCTCAGTGAGGGTGTGTTTCAGGTGTTTGAAATGCGACGTAAACACGCTGATATCGCCAAATTTCTCCCGCGCTTGTTCCTCGCTGTAGCCAACCGTTCCAATATTGGGTTGGCAGAAGATCGCGGTGGGAATGTATTCGTAGTCCATCGCCTGGTCAATGCCGCCATAGAGTCGCCGAGCGAGATTCATTCCTTCGGCGAGCGCCACAGGCGTCAGTTCCATGCCACCGATGACATCACCCAGTGCGTAAATACTGGGCGCCGCCGTTTGGAAGGTGTCCGACACGGCAATAAAGCCCTGCTCGTTGAGTGCAACCCGGGTGTTTTCGAGCCCAAGTCCCTCGAGTAGCGGCTGGCGCCCGGTGGCATAAAGCACAGCGCCGGTATTCAGCACGCCGCCGCTCTCCAGCTGAAGCTGCAAGCCGTCGGCGGTTTTCTCGATTGCAGTGACGTTTTCATTGAAACGCAGTTCGATGCCGCGCTGGCGCATTTCCTCTGCAAGGTGGCCGCGTATTTCCTCATCAAAGCCACGCAGAAACAGCGAGCGACGGTAAATTTGTGTGACCTTAACCCCCAGGCCGTTGAGGATGCCGGCAAATTCGGTGGCAATATAGCCTCCGCCCACTACCGTGGCATGCTTGGGAAGCTCATCGAGATAAAACAGCTCATTGGAGCTAATGGCGTGCTCTTTCCCCGGCACATCGGGGATATAGGGCCAGCCCCCAACAGCAATAAGAATCCGTTCGGCGCGATAGTGTTTGCCGTTCACGTCCACTGTATGCTCGTCGACAAAGCGCGCGTGACCGTTGATCAGGTCAACATTGGCATTTTTGAGAATATTGCCGTAGATGCCATTCAAACGCTCAATTTCGCGGGTTTTATTGTCGCGCAGGCGCGGCCAGTCGATCGGGCCGTGCGAAACATCCCACCCAAAGCTGGCGGCATCGTGGAAGTTCTCGGTGAAGTGGGCCGCATAGCTAAACAGTTTTTTAGGCACGCAGCCGACATTAACGCAGGTGCCACCCAGATAACGGGCTTCGGCCACGGCCACTCGGGCGCCCATCGACGCTGACATTCTCGCCGCGCGAACACCGCCGCTACCGGCACCAATGACAAACAGATCGTAATCAAACTGACTCACAAAACCTCCGAATCAAGTGAATATGGCATTGGGACTCGCCGCAGCGACCGATGTTACAAACTTGGCGACGCGAGATCGTAGTGCTCGTACCAGGCCAGTTTTTCTCGCAAGCTGACCACTTCGCCAACAATAATCAGCGTGGGGGCTTTAACGGGATTTTTTGCCACTTCCTCAACCATGGTTGCCAAGGTGGCTACCACGACCTTTTGATGGCGCGTGGTGCCCTGTTGCACCAGAGCGATTGGTGTATCGGCGCTTCGACCGTGGGCGATGAGCTGCTCGCAGATCACCGGCAGGCCAACCAGGCCCATGTAAAAAACGATCGTTTGGTGGCCATGAACCAGCTCGGCCCAGGGCAGGTTGATGCTGTTATCTTTCAAATGGCCGGTAACAAAACGCACTGACTGCGCGTAGTCGCGGTGGGTCAACGGTATACCGGCATAGCTCGCACAACCAGCCGCAGCAGTTACGCCTGGCACAACCTGAAAAGGGATCGATTCGTTTGCCAGCTGCTCAATTTCCTCACCGCCGCGCCCAAAAATAAAGGGGTCACCGCCTTTTAAGCGAGCGACTTTTCGGCCCTGCTTGGCGTGTTCAACCAACAAGGCGTTGATGTCTTGCTGGGGCACCGCATGATTCGAGCGCGCTTTGCCCACGAAAATACGCTCGGCATCTTTGCGGCACAACTCGACGATTTCCGGTGCGACCAAGCGGTCGTACAGCACAACATCCGCGCGCTGTAATAGCCGCAGCGCCTTAAACGTCATTAAGTCGGGGTCGCCGGGCCCAGCACCAATAAGGTATACCTCGCCGCCAGGACGAAGCTCTGCCTCATTGATCAATTTGCTGAGCATTTCGCCGGCCGCTTGTTCTTGCCCGGCATAGACCATCTCCGCCACAGGCCCCTGGAGCGTTTGCTCCCAGAAGTCACGGCGATCTTCTATGTCGTCAAAACGGGCTTTAACGGCGTCGCGAAATTGTCCGACCAAACCGGCTAGTCGCCCGTAAGCGGCGGGAATGCTCGATTCCAACCGCGAGCGAATCATCCGGGCCAGCACCGGGCTTTTACCGCCACTGCTCACTGCCACCACGATGGGCGAACGATCGATAATTGCCGGCAAAATAAAGCTGCACAGCGGCGGGTTATCCACCACATTTACCGGAATATTGCGCGCGTTGCAGTCCCGCGACACTTGCTCATTGAGGGCTTGGTCATCGGTGGCGGCGATGACTAAAAACACGCCATCCAGGTAATCCAAGCGGTAATCCGCGTGCAAACATTGCCCCGATTCACGGGCAAGCTGTTCCAGCTCAGGGGCAATATCCGGGGCGACAACGCGCAGTATCGCTCCTGCTTTACTGAGAAGCCGGGCTTTGCGCAAGGCGACTTCGCCACCGCCCACCAGCAAACAGGTCTTACCGTCGAGTTTGGTGAACAGCGGCAAAAAGTCCATCAGCCAAGTTCCTCAGCGCTGAGTTGCTCAATATTGCCCATATAGGGCTGCAATACACTCGGTATGGCCACCGAGCCGTCGGCGCGCTGGTAATTTTCCAGTATGGCGACCAGTGTTCGCCCCACTGCCAGCCCTGAGCCGTTCAGGGTGTGGAGCAGCTCAGGTTTACCGGTTTCGGGGTTGCGCCAGCGGGCCATCATACGGCGCGCCTGGAAGTCGCCGAAATTACTGCAAGAGGAGATCTCCCGGTAGGTGTTTTGGGCCGGTAGCCACACTTCCAGGTCGTAGGTTTTTTGCGCGGAAAAGCCAAGATCACCACCGCAGAGCAAGACCTTGCGGTAAGGCAGCTCCAGCTTTTGCAAAATGGCTTCGGCGTGCCCTGTCAGGGTTTCCAGCGCTTGGGCAGAATCGCCGGGCTTAACGAACTGCACCAGCTCCACTTTTTCAAACTGGTGCTGGCGAATCATTCCGCGGGTATCACGGCCGTAGCTGCCCGCCTCTGAGCGGAAGCACGGTGTATGGGCGGTGAACTTTAAGCCCTCTCCCAGCTCGTCCGCTTCGACGATAACATCGCGCAGCATATTGGTAACCGGCACTTCCGCGGTGGGGATCAGGTAGTACTCAGATTCGCTGTTAAGGCGAAACAGGTCTTCTTCAAATTTAGGCAGCTGCCCGGTGCCGCGCAGTGAATCGCTGTTGACGATATAGGGCACGTAAACTTCTTGGTAGCCGTGCTCACCGGTGTGCGTGTTGAGCATAAACTGCGTGAGTGCGCGGTGCAGACGCGCCAAACCGCCGCGCATAATGGCAAAGCGACTGCCGGTAATTTTACTTGCGGTATCGAAATCCAGCCCACCGAGGTTGCCGCCGACATCCACGTGATCTTTAACATCGAAGTCGAACTGGCGCGGCTCGCCCCAGCGCGAAATCTCTACATTGGCGTCCTCGTCTGCACCTTCGGGCACTTCCTCTACCGGTACATTGGGTACAGCCATCAACACCGCGTCGAGTTCGTCGTTCGCAGCCTTGGCTTCATTTTTTACGCGCTCGAGGCTCGCTTCTATAGTTGCCAGGGTTTCATTTACCTTGGCTTTGGCCTCATCGACCGACAGGCCGCTCTTTACTAATTCGCCAATTTGCTTAGAGGCTTGTTTGCGCTGTGCAAGCAGCTCCTGACTTTCCACATCGGCTTGCTTGCGACGGGTATCGAGTTGTTGAAAATGCGCCACGTCGAAGTCGTAGGCCTTTTTCTTCAAGGCGGCTGCCACGGCGTCCGGGTCCTGGCGAAGCTGCTTGATATCCAACATTATATAAACTCTCCAAACCTTTGATATTTAAGCTATCTTGTAGCGATTATTCCTAGCCAGCAGGCCAGTACACATGTGGTAACAGTAGTGAGCATGTAGGCCAGCGCCAGCAGCGGTTTGCCCGCCTCCAACAGCGCCACAGACTCAAGGGAAAACGTGGAAAAGGTGGTGAAGGCACCAAAAAAGCCGACCATCAACACATAGCGCCAGTCGCTGTGCAAGGTGCTGCGCTCGGTAATCAGCACGTATACAACGCCAATGGCGGCGGAGCCGAGCACATTCACTGCAAAGGTTGCCACTGGCCATTGGCTCGCGGGTAGCACCTGGCAAAGCCGGCCAATACCGTAGCGACTCAGCGCGCCGCTGGCACCACCTAAGGCGATCAGTAGATATTGCAGCACGCGCTTTCCCTGTTGGTTAAAGCGGGCATTTTAGCAAGAACTGCGCTCACGGATAACGCTTATGCGGGCTTTGTGCATCCAGTTGCTGTAAATAACGCATTTTTTCAGCAATTTTTCGCTCCAAACCGCGGTCGACGGGTTGGTAGAAATGCTCACCGTGAAGGGCTTCCGGCAAATAGCTCTCCCCGGCGGCGTATGCGTCGGGCTCATCGTGGGCGTAGCGATAGCCCTCGCCAAAGCCCTGGGCTTTCATTAACTTGCTGGGCGCGTTGCGTAGGTGCATGGGCACATCGTGACTTGGGTCGCTGGCGATGCGTTTTTTTAAGGCGTTAAAGGCCGTATAGACAGCGTTACTCTTGGGCGCGGCAGCCAAATAGGCCACGGCTTGCGCCAGTGCCAACTCGCCTTCCGGACTGCCGAGGCGCTCTTGTACATCCCAGGCGTCAAGGCAGATCCTCAGGGCTCTGGGGTCGGCATTACCGATATCTTCGCTGGCCATCCGTACCAAGCGCCGCGCGACGTAAATAGGATCGCAGCCGCCGTCGAGCATGCGAATAAGCCAGTACAGAGCACCGTCGGGTGAACTGCCTCTTACCGACTTGTGCAAGGCGGAGATCTGCTCGTAAAACAGGTCGCCGCCTTTGTCGAAGCGCCGGGGTTGATGGCTCATTGCCTGCGAGACAGCGTCGGCGTCAATCGTTTGTTCGTCGCCCCGGTCGCGCATGATGTCCATTGCGAGCTCTAGCAGGTTAAGCGCTCGGCGCGCATCGCCGTCTGCCTGCAGAGCGAGCTCTGACAACAGTTCATCACTACACTGCCAGCCTTCCTCTTCACAGGCGTGGCGTAAAATTGCCAGCTGACTCTCGGCATCAAGCGCGTGAAGCGGGTACACCCGGGCGCGCGATAGCAGTGCGTTATTGATCTCGAAACTGGGGTTTTCGGTAGTGGCACCGACGAAAATTAGTGTTCCATCCTCCACATAGGGAAGAAAGGCATCTTGCTGGGCCTTGTTAAAACGGTGTACTTCATCGATAAACAAGACCGTCCGGCGACCGTACTGGCGCTCCCGCTTGGCCTCTTCAACGGCCTGACGTATATCCTTTACGCCCGCGAGTACCGCTGAGACCGTAATAAAGTGAGCGTCGCTATGCTGGGCGATCAATCTCGCCAGGGTGGTCTTGCCAACTCCCGGCGGCCCCCAAAAAATCATCGAGTGAAGCTGGCCAGAATCAAGCGCTGTGCGCAGCGCTTGGCCTTCAGCGAGCAAATGCGCCTGTCCGCGGTATTCAGCGAGTGATTGCGGGCGCATACGCGCCGCCAGCGGCGCGGGGTTACTCATGAGGGGGCATTGGTTTCAGAAAAGATGAAGGTGTCGTCAGCCAGCGGTACGTTGTAGCGCGGCTTGATAAATTTCACCTCTGTGTACTGTTCCAGGTTGTCGCGCATACTCATGCCGATAAGTTTGCCCTGGCGAAAGCGCATACTCATTTGGCTGAACATGCCGGGTTGTTTCGGCGTGAGAATAAACTCCCGCAGTGCACCCTGTTTGTTAAACCGCACATCAAACTGGCTTTCTAGCTGTTCAATGCTGGCGCCAATAATCATCGCCGGTGCTTCTGCCAGCTCCTCGCTAAATGGCTCGCTATTGAGCTGCTCCAAGTCGGCGTCGTAACGCCATAGCGTTACACCGTCGCTAATAAGTTGGTAGTGAAAAGGCTCACGGCTCTCCCAGCGAAGCTTGTTGGGTCGCTCTACCGCAAGTTCGCCGCGGGTGAGCTGCAAAACGTTGCCGCTTTCATCGCGAACCTCTTGCTCAAACTGGGCTTGCAGGGTTTCCAGAGAGGATAAGTGCAAGTGCAGTTGCGCAACATCACTGGCGTGTGTTGGCACCGCGAATATTACGCTAATAACGAGGGCCATAAAGGCGTTGTACATAAGAAGATCCTATTCGACCGGTGGCGGCGCCAGAACTTCTCTGCTGCCGTTGCTGGCCATCTCGGAGACCACACCTGCAGACTCCATGGTTTCTATCAATCGAGCAGCGCGATTGTAGCCAATGCGCAGTTTACGCTGCACAGAGGAGATCGACGCCCGACGGCTTTGGGTAACAAAGCGAACCGCTTCATCGTAGAGCGCATCGGCCTCACCGTCGTCATCGCCCCCTTCCGGGGCCATGCCTGGCATGGCATCGCTGCTGCTACCCTCCTCTAATAGACCATCGATATAGCGAGGTTCTCCCCGCTTTTTCCAATCGGCAACAACTCTGTGCACCTCATCATCACTACAGAAGGCGCCGTGCACCCGCACAGGCAGGCCGGAACCGGGTGGCAAGTACAACATGTCACCGTGGCCAAGCAGCTGCTCTGCACCACCTTGGTCAAGAATTGTGCGCGAATCGATTTTCGACGAAACCTGAAACGCAATCCGTGTGGGCACGTTGGCTTTGATCAAGCCGGTAATGACATCAACAGACGGGCGCTGGGTGGCAAGAATCAAATGAATACCCGCCGCACGGGCCTTTTGAGCAATTCGTGCGATAAGTTCTTCAACCTTTTTACCCACGATCATCATCATGTCAGCAAATTCGTCGATGACCACCACAATAGCGGGCAGCGGCTCAAGGTCGGGCGCGAGCGCCTCTTCAAGGCCGGGCTGGTAGTTCTCGTCTGGCACGAACAAGGGGTCTTTGATGGGTTCGCCGCTTTGGATGGCATCCTTGATCTTGCGGTTGAAGCCCGCCAGGTTCCGAACGCCCATTGCTGACATTAATTTGTAGCGCCGCTCCATTTCAGCAACACACCAGCGCAATCCGTTGGCGGCATCTTTCATATCGGTAATGACTGGCGTCAGCAGATGGGGAATGCCGTCGTAGACCGATAGCTCAAGCATCTTGGGGTCCACCAACAGCAGGCGAACTTCCTCCGGCGATGACTTGTACAGCAAGCTAAGCAGCATCGCGTTAACGCCGACCGATTTACCGGAACCCGTCGTACCGGCAACTAATAAGTGCGGCATCTTAGCGAGGTCGGCGCAAACCGGCTCTCCCGAGATGTCGTGCCCCAGGGCCAGCGTGAGTGCGGACTTAGAGGCCTCAAAAGCCTGAGAGGAAAGCACCTCGCGGAAGTTCACGATCTCGCGATCTTCATTGGGAATTTCTATGCCAACGTAGGGCTTGCCTGGAATAACCTCCACGACGCGCACACTGACGACTGCAAGTGATCTAGCAAGATCCTTAACCAAGTTGCTGATTTTACTTACTTTAACGCCTGCATCTGGCTCCAGTTCGAAGCGCGTAATTACCGGTCCCGGAAACACTGCGACAACCTTTGCTGAGACACCAAAATCCAACAGCTTAATTTCGAGCAGCCGCGACATCGCCTCCAGCGTCTCAGGAGAGAAGCCTTTGTCTGGGTGGTGTTCCGCCGGATCGAGTAGCGACAATGATGGCAAGCTGCCGGTGACAATGCCGTCAAACAGCGAAGTTTGACGCTCTTTCTCTACACGCGCCGATGGTGCGGCAGGCTTGGGCGGCGGCGCGATAGCCGGTGCAGTTCGGGTCTTTTGTATCTCGTTTTTCTTGGCCACCGACTCCTTGCGCTGTTGCTGCGCCTCGCGAGAGGCCTTGCGCTCTGCCCGCTGCTGGAGGAATTGGTAGTAGCGATCCTGAAGGCGCGCATAAAGCGTGAGCGTAATGCCCCCAAGACGGTCTATTAATTTCAGCCAGGACAGGTCGGTGAATACCGTCATTCCGAACAAAAAGATCGCCAATAGCAGCAGATGACTGCCGAAGTAACTGAAACCGGCGACGGTTGCGCTGCCGATGGCATCGCCCAGAACGCCCCCCGCACCGAATGGCAAGCCACTGTTGCCGTGATCTTCCGTGGCGGCCAGGCCGGTGCTGGCGATCATTACCAACACAAAACCGATGCAACGCAAGGCGAAGACAACAGAGTCGAAACCGTTGGCATGCAGGCGGTCGCGAAACAGTTGTATCGCCCGAAAGGCCAGCATGGCGGGAAAGAGATAGGCCATGTAGCCGAACAATGCATAAAACACATCGGCAAGCCAGGCGCCGACGGGGCCACCGGCGTTAGCGATATCTTCCCCACTGCCCGTTCTCGACCAACCGGGGTCGGCGGCGCTATAGCTGATTAGCGAGACAAAAATGTACAGGCAGGCCGCGACCAGAGCGATAAGCAGCCCTTCGCGCAAACGCAAATGCAGGGTGTCGCGGCCTTTGTCGGGAGTGTTGTTCTTTGACTTCGTGGTCTTTGCCAAGGGAAATCGGCTTCCTTCTTATCTTCGTAGCGATAAAACACTGCGCGGGCGCAAGCGAAGCGGTTGAAACCGCGAAATTTGGCCCAATATTAGCACTTCGAAGTGGCGTTTGTCGCCGTGTTAGCTTTTGCTGACCCCGGCCTTTTACCCTATGATAAGCGCCTAATCTCAGTCACCCGGGATGAGTACAAGTTCAATCCCCAAACACGGAATTCTGCCTTCATGAGCGACAGCCAACACCACCGTCTGATTATTCTTGGTTCCGGCCCTGCTGGATACACCGCCGCTGTATATGCTGCCCGCGCCAACCTCGACCCAGTGGTGATTACGGGTATGCAGCAGGGTGGACAGCTGACTACCACCACGGACGTCGACAACTGGCCCGGCGATCAAAACGGCGTTCAAGGCCCTGAACTGATGATGCGTATGCAGGAGCACGCCGAGCGCTTTGATACCAAAGTGTTGTTCGACCACATCGAAAGCGTGGACCTGAAGCAGCGCCCCTTCACGCTCACAGGCAGCAATACTTACACCTGTGATGCACTAATTATTGCAACGGGAGCCTCTGCTCAATACCTGGGGCTGCCCTCAGAAGAAGCCTTTATGGGCAAAGGCGTATCGGCATGTGCAACATGTGATGGCTTTTTCTACCGCGGCAAGAAAGTAGCCGTTATTGGCGGTGGTAATACCGCTGTTGAAGAGGCCTTATACCTGTCAAACATTGCCTCAGAGGTGACCTTAGTGCACCGCAGAGACGCGCTGCGTTCTGAAAAGATCCTGCAGGATAAAATTCTTGAGCGCGCTGAGAATGGCAACATCAATATTTTATGGAACCATACTCTCGATGAAGTCCTGGGCGATGATTCAGGGGTAACCGGCTTGCGTCTGGCCAGCACACAAGACGACAGTACTCAGGAAATTGACGTTGCCGGTGTGTTTATTGCGATCGGTCACAAACCCAATACCGGTATCTTCGAGGGGCAGCTGGATATGCACAACGGCTACCTGAAGATCGCCAGCGGCACAGAGGGCAACGCGACCCAAACCTCAGTAGAGGGCGTGTTCGCGGCGGGCGACGTGGCCGACCATATCTACCGTCAGGCGGTGACCTCTGCAGGCTTTGGCTGTATGGCGGCACTGGACGCTGAGCGCTATTTAGACAACCTCGCCTAAATACGGGCACGTTGCTGTGCCCAGCATTCCCTGGTTAAGCGAAAATTCGCTGCAATTCCCAGAGATTGACTCCGCGCTGGATGACCCCAACGGCCTGCTCGCCGTTGGCGGTGATCTCTCCCCTGCTCGCCTTTTGGAAGCCTACCGACAGGGGATTTTCCCTTGGTATGAAGACCCACAACCCATTTTGTGGTGGTCGCCACAACCGCGAGCAGTGCTTTTCCCCGAAAAGATCTATGTGAACAGAACGCTGCGCAAGCAGTTAAAGCGAGAGCGTTTTCGGATCACTGCCGATCAATGTTTTGGCGAAGTGCTGGATGCCTGCGCTGAACTGAGTCCAAAGCGCCCAGGCACATGGATCACCGCAAATATGCGGAAAGCCTATAAACAATTGCATGAACTCGGCTGGGCGCATTCCATCGAAGTTTGGCAGCAAGGAGAACTGGTTGGCGGCCTGTACGGCTTGGCATTGGGGCGAATGTTCTTTGGCGAGTCGATGTTCAGCCATCGCAGCAATGGTTCAAAACTCGCGCTGCTGGGGCTGTGCAAACAACTACAGCGATGGGGGTTTGAACTTATCGACTGCCAGGTCGGCAATGACTACCTTTACAGCATGGGCGCCGAAGACCTAGCGCGCGCAGACTTTAAATCGATGCTGGAGACCTTCGCCCAACCGACAGCCAGTGATGCGAGCCACTGGACGCTGGACGCAGACCTGCTAGATAGCTATGAATGACGACCGACAAATTAAGCTCTATGCCACGGCCCCTCACCCGTGCAGTTACTTTGATGACCGCGAGGCGCAGACCCTGTTTGTAGACCCAGCCTGCGACGTTGGCTCTCCCCTTTATACTCGCCTGTCCCAAGCCGGCTTTCGGCGCAGTGGCAGCCACTATTACCGGCCAAATTGCGACGGTTGCAACGCCTGCATTGCCAGCCGGGTTCCTGTCGCCGACTTCAGCTTGAGTCGCAATCAGCGGCGGCAAATCGCCCGCAACAAAGACCTGGATTACTACTGGCGTGAATCGTTAGATGCTGAGGCCTACCCGCTGTAT
Organism: Spongiibacter sp. UBA1325; assembly: GCF_002306875.1. Taxonomy (NCBI): domain Bacteria; kingdom Pseudomonadati; phylum Pseudomonadota; class Gammaproteobacteria; order Cellvibrionales; family Spongiibacteraceae; genus Spongiibacter; species Spongiibacter sp. UBA1325. Next base: position 291,725 of record NZ_DBTD01000003.1, on the reverse strand, counting down.
GAACGCTACATCAACGAGCGTCACCGCGATGGCGATATGTACCCCGCGTCGCGCGAACAGTTCGACAGCTTTATTGCCGACAGCCGTCAGGACACGACTTACCTGCATATATACCATCAACGTCAGCTGCTAGCGGTCAGTGTATGCGACCAGATGGGGGACGGGCTGTCGGCGATATACACGTTTTATGCGCCAGAAGCGCAACGTCGCAGCCTCGGCAAGCTGGCGGTCCTGCATATGATCGAAACCTGCCGGCAGCGACAACTACCCTATTTATATCTCGGTTATTGGATACGAGACTGCCAAAAAATGCGCTACAAAATTGATTATCGCCCCTTGGAGCTGCTTATGAGTCAGCGCTGGGTGCGATTGAATTGATCACAAATTGCCTAATCCCGCTATTTAGGGCAAAATGCGCGCAGTTTTTTCCGGGTCACTAGGCCCCACTCTCTACTTTCAACCACATCTGAGGATTGCTGCCGAATGGCGAAAGAAGACCAGATTGAAATGGAAGGCGAGGTTATTGATACCCTGCCCAACACCACGTTTCGCGTAAAGCTGGAAAACGGCCACGTTGTTACTGCCCACATCTCAGGGAAGATGCGCAAGCACTACATCCGTATTTTGACCGGCGATAAAGTTAAGGTTGAGCTCACGCCTTACGACCTGACCAAAGGCCGCATTACTTTCCGCGGCCGTTAAGCGCTAGCAATGAAACAGAGACCTGTGTCAGGCCTCTGTTTCTGTTTCCCGCTGAGTTTCCGCTTCCAGTGTTAGCGTATCTGCCTCGCTATTCACACTGATGTGCACAACACCTCCCTGCTCTTCCAGGCTGCCGAACAACACCATTTCCGCCAGCGGCTTTTTGATGTGTTCTTGAATGACTCTCGCCATCGGGCGGGCACCCATTGTGCGGTCGTAACCTTTTTTCACCAGCCAGCGGCGCGCGTCGTCATCAACGTGAAGAGCGACTTTTTTGTCGTCGAGCTGAGCTTGTAGTTCAACCAAGAACTTATCCACGACAGTAAGCACGACCTCTTCAGGCAGGGGCGCAAAGTTAATCACGCTGTCCAGGCGGTTGCGGAACTCCGGCGTAAACAGCCGGTTGATCGCCTCGCTGGCATCAGTGTGGTGATCCTGCTCGGTGAAACCAATAGAGCGGCGGCTAATACTCTCGGCCCCGGCATTGGTTGTCATGATAAAGATAACATTGCGGAAATCCGCTTTGCGGCCGTTGTTGTCGGTCAGTGAACCGTGGTCCATCACCTGCAGCAACAGATTGAAAAGCTCTGGGTGTGCTTTTTCGATCTCATCGAGCAACACAACAGAGTGTGGGTGCTTGGTCACCGCATCGGTTAATAACCCGCCCTGGTCAAAGCCGACATAGCCTGGAGGCGCACCGATCAGGCGCGATACCGTATGGCGTTCCATGTACTCCGACATGTCGAAGCGGATCAATTCCAAGCCCAGTATTTTTGCCAATTGGCGACAAACTTCTGTTTTACCCACGCCGGTGGGGCCGGCCAGCAGGAACGAGCCAATGGGCTTGTCCCCGGCTTTCAAGCCAGCTCGCGCCAGCTTGATGGATGCACTGAGCTCGGTGATTGCCTGATCCTGACCGAAGACCACCATTTTGAGGTTGTCTTCGAGTTTGGCCAGTGACGCTTTGTCGTCCGACGACACACTCTTTGGCGGTATGCGAGCAATTTTGGCGACAATGGCCTCAATATCTGCCACATCGATAACATCTACGCGCTGATCCTCGGGCCGCAGGCGTTGATACGCCCCGGCTTCGTCTATTACATCGATGGCTTTATCGGGTAAAAAGCGATCATTGATATAACGCGCCGATAATTCTGCGGCGGTTCGCAGCGCTGCGTCACTGTATTTGAGCTCGTGGTGCCCTTCAAAACGTGACTTCAGGCCTTTCAATATATGGAAGGTATCTTCCACACTGGGCTCGCCGATATCCACTTTTTGGAAGCGGCGGCTCAGGGCGCGGTCCTTCTCAAAGATCCCGCGATACTCCTGGAAAGTGGTAGAGCCTATGCAGCGAATTTGTCCGCTACTGAGCAGCGGCTTTAATAGATTCGAGGCATCCATAACACCGCCCGACGCGGCCCCTGCGCCGATAATCGTGTGGATCTCGTCAATAAACAGGATCGCACCTTCGCGCTTTTTAAGGTCTGCAAGCAGGCCCTTCAGGCGTTTTTCGAAGTCGCCGCGGTATTTGGTCCCGGCTAATAGCGCCCCCATATCCAAAGAGTAAACGACACTGTCGGCCAGCACGCTGGGGACATCGTCATCGACAATCCGCTTTGCCAAGCCTTCTGCAATAGCGGTTTTACCGACACCAGACTCGCCGACGAGCAAAGGGTTGTTCTTACGACGGCGGCTGAGTATCTGGGCAACGCGCTCTACTTCCTCTGTGCGACCAATTAAGGGGTCAATGCGACCGGACTGCGCCTCTTCGTTGAGGTTGGTGGAGAAGCTTTCCAGTGGACGTTGCTCGGGATCACTACCCTCACCCTCGTGCTCGCCGTGTTGCTCGTGCTCACCGGACTCTCCCCCGGACACCTTGGAAATGCCGTGGGTGATGTAATTCACGATGTCCAGGCGATTAACACTCTGCGACTTCAGGAAATAGACTGCTTGGCTTTCCTGTTCGCTGAAAATAGCAACCAGAACGTTAGCGCCGGTCACTTCCTGTTTGCCGGAGGATTGCACGTGAAACACGGCTCTCTGCAAAACGCGCTGGAAGCCCAAAGTGGGTTGGGTATCTCGCTCGACGTCATCGTCGGGAATACGCGGCGTGGTCGCGTCAACAAACTCGCTTAGTTCACCCTTTAACTGGGGTAAATCTGCTCCACAGGCCAGTAGCACCTTCACGGCGGCTTCGTTGTCTGCAAGGGCAAGCAATAAGTGCTCTACCGTCATAAATTCATGCCGACGGCTGCGGGCAGACTTGAATGCCTGGCTGAGTGTCGTTTCTAAATCTTTACTCAACATAGCCTGTTACGCCTTCTGTTGTTGCACATGGGTACTGCTTTGTACGTGACATGATCAGCCTTCGTTCTCTTCGATTTCGGCGAGTAGAGGATGGCCGCTTTCACGTGAATACTGATTAACTTGCTCCGCTTTTGTTTCAGCGATATCGCGAGTAAATACGCCGCAAACCCCTTTCCCCTGGGTGTGAACGGTTAGCATCACTTGTGTTGCTTTTTGTCTATCCATATAAAAAAAGTCTTCGAGTACCTCGATGACAAACTCCATTGGGGTGTAGTCATCGTTTAGCAGCACCACTTTATAGAGCGGCGGCTTTTTCAGCTGTGGTTTCGACTCCTGTAGAGCGGTGCCTCCTTCATAATCGGAGTGATCTTCCTGGCTCATAACTGTGTTCGGGTACGGCATAATTCTGTTTACCTGAGCTTAGCATCGCGGTATTCCCCCACAATAGGGGTATTCACGAAGCGCGGCTAGCGAGAAGTCGCGGCTTGACGCCAAGCACTCCGTGTTTTAAAAATGGGTATTAGCGCGAGAAAAACAAGGTCTATCGCGTTAAATGTGACAATAACTATAACGAGAAATCAGGGTGTAAGGCTATGCAAAATGGTGTTGTAAAGTGGTTCAATAACGCCAAAGGTTACGGATTTATTCTCTCCGAAGATGGCAATCAAGAAGTGTTTGCGCACTACTCGGCGATCTCAATGGAAGGCTACAAAACGCTTAAGGCAGGCCAGAGCGTCTGCTTTGATGCCCAGCAGGGCCCGAAAGGCCTACATGCAACAAATATTCAGGCAGATTCTGAATTAGAACAAGAAGTTGAGCAGTGAACCAAGAAAAAGGCTAAGGTTTGCAAAGTGCCTTGGTCGCCACGAGTACGTGGGCAGTTACTCCGCGCTGTGATCCAGGCGCTCAATAAATGCGCCCACATCGACAGCAAGGCCACCCCGCCAGGGGTGGCCGACACACTTACATGTGCTTGACGATCGCATCACCGAACTCAGAACATTTCAGCAAGGTTGCCCCTTCCATCAAACGCTCAAAGTCATAGGTGACGGTTTTGGCCTGAATCGCGCCGTTCATGCCGTCGATAATCAGGTCCGCTGCTTCATTCCAGCCGAGGTGGCGCAGCATCATTTCAGCCGACAGGATCAGTGAACCGGGGTTAACCTTATCCTGGCCGGTGTATTTTGGTGCTGTACCGTGAGTGGCTTCAAACAGTGCAACGTTGTCGCTGAGGTTTGCACCGGGTGCGATACCGATACCGCCAACCTGCGCGGCAAGTGCATCAGAGAGGTAGTCGCCATTCAGGTTCAGCGTCGCGATAACGCTGTACTCATCCGGACGCAGCAATACTTGCTGGAGCATCGCGTCGGCAATTACGTCTTTAATGATGATTTCTTTGCCAGTGTTTGGGTTTTTCAGCTTGACCCATGGACCGCCGTCTAGCAGCTCACCACCGAACTCTTCCATGGCTAACTCGTAGCCCCAGTTCTTGAAGGCACCTTCGGTGAACTTCATGATGTTGCCTTTGTGAACCAGTGTCAGCGAAGGCAGGTCTTGATCGATAGTGTACTGAATCGCTTTGCGTACCAGGCGCTTAGTACCCTCTTCCGATACCGGCTTAACACCGATACCACACTCCTGCGGGAAGCGGATTTTGGTGACACCCATTTCTTCCTGCATAAAGTTGATCACTTTATCAGCTTCAGGAGTGCCCGCTTTCCATTCAATACCCGCATAAATGTCTTCCGAGTTTTCACGGAAGATCACCATATTGGTTTTGCCTGGCTCTTTAACGGGAGAAGGAACGCCTTCAAACCAGCGAACGGGGCGCTGACAAACGTAGAGGTCCAGTTCCTGGCGCAGTGCAACGTTCAAAGAGCGGAAACCACCACCAACAGGGGTAGTTAGTGGACCTTTGATCGCCACGACGTATTCTTTGATGGCATCCAGTGTTTCTGCGGGGAACCAGTCGCCGTCGTAGAGCTCGGCGGCTTTTTCGCCAGTGAAGATTTCCATCCAGCTGATTTTTTTATTGCCGGCGTAAGCTTTCTCAACCGCTGCATCCACAACGTTGATCATTACCGGAGTGATGTCGATCCCGATGCCATCGCCTTCGATAAAAGGAATAATTGGCCGATCGGGTACGTTCAGGGAAAGATCCGCATTAACGGAGATTTTCTCACCCTCTGTAGGTACCTTGATATGTTGGTATCCCATTTTTGACTCCATGGTTTATAGGTTAGTATCTGAGCTCGTTCGGTGGCGGCAACAGCGCAGTGTCGCTGCTACAATGCCGCCCCTCCAAGTCTGGTCAGCGAGCGCTTTAAAGCCTAGCTTTCTTTAAAAAGCGCCGCATTATAACACTTTATAGTCGAATTTCTTCCATGAATATTAGATTCCCGTGACAGTTCTTTATCTTTTTAATAAGCCCTTTCGGGTTATGAGCCAATTTACCCCCTGCGACGACCGCGAAACGCTGGCGAATTACATTGATATTCCCGCCATCTATCCCGCTGGCCGACTGGATTTTGACTCAGAAGGGTTAATGGTGCTCACCGGAGACGGTTCACTTCAGCACCGTATCAGCCACCCCGACCACAAGCTTAGCAAATGTTATTGGGTACAAGTGGAGGGTGAGATCAATGAATCGGCAATTAACGCCTTGCAAAATGGTGTGGAGCTAAAAGACGGCCTGACCCAGCCCGCGCTGGCGCACGCGATTGACGAGCCTGCCGGACTGTGGCCCCGGCAACCGCCGGTGCGCTATCGCGCTGCGATTCCCACCAGCTGGCTGTCACTGGAAATCACCGAAGGTAGAAACCGGCAGGTTCGCCGCATGACGGCAGCGGTAGGCTTTCCAACACTTCGGTTGATTCGGGCGAGCATTGGCCCTTGGTCACTCGACGATTTGGCCCCCGGACAATCGCGAATAGTAGAACTGAGTACTTCAGAGCAACGTAAGTTATTTCCGAAGGCCGGGCGCGGTAGTACAGGCAATGCTAAAACGCGCAAACCCAGGCCGCGAACTTCGCCAGCCCGGCGTGGCAAACGTAGCCCACGCTGAGCGGTGGCGGTACAATGCCCGGCTTTCGGTGCTGCGACAATTCACAACAGACTAGGAACCACTATGGACTGGCAGGCAAGAGTCACGGTCGCGTGTGTAATAGAAAATGACGGTAAATTTTTGATCGTTGAAGAGATCCGTGACGGCAAGCGTGTGCTCAACCAGCCCGCCGGCCACCTGGAGGCCGACGAAGGGCTTTGTGAAGCGGCGCTGCGAGAAACGCTGGAAGAAACTCAGTGGAAGGTTGAGCTACAGGGCGTCGTCGGTATTGGCCTGTATAGCCCTCCAGCAAAAAACGCCACATATCATCGCACCACGTTTTTTGGCCGCCCCATGGCGTTTTGCCCCGAGAGCCCGCTGGATAGCGATATCGATAGCGTTCACTGGCTGACTATTGAGCAACTTCGCGAGCGCCGCCATCAGCTGCGCAGCCCCATGGTGCTCGACTGCGTTGAACGCTATCTAGAAGGCCAACGCTTTCCACTGGCGATGATCTACGGAGAACCTTAATGAGCGCCACCGACTACAACCCTCTGGCCGACAAGGCGATTGCCGACACAAAAGTGATCGTCGGCATGTCCGGTGGTGTCGACTCATCGGTAACGGCACTGCTGTTAAAGCAGCAGGGTTATCAGGTCGAAGGCCTGTTCATGAAGAACTGGAATGAGGACGATGGCACAGAATACTGCACCGCCATGGACGACCTCGCCGACGCTGCTGCCGTGTGCCAAAAACTGGATATTTACCTGCACACCGCCAATTTCGCTCAGGAATACTGGGACAATGTCTTTGAGCACTTCCTCGAAGAGTACCGCGCGGGCCGCACCCCTAACCCCGATATTCTTTGCAATCGGGAGATTAAATTTAAGGCCTTTTTGGACTACGCATTGCAGCTGGGCGCCGATGGCATTGCCACCGGTCACTACACCCGGCGCAGCCCGGGCAGAGAACATACCCAACTCCTAAAAGGCATAGACAACAACAAAGACCAAAGTTACTTCTTGCATGCAGTCAGCGCCGATCAACTGGCCAAGACCTTGTTCCCAGTTGGGGAATTAGAGAAACCTGCCGTCCGCGCCCTCGCCGAGGAGCACGGGCTCGTCACCCACAACAAAAAAGACAGCACCGGGATTTGCTTCATCGGCGAGCGTCGCTTCAAGGATTTTTTGCAGCAATACCTGCCTGCTCAACCGGGCCGTATCGAAAGTCTCGATGGCCAGGATATGGGGCAGCACAGCGGCTTGATGTATCACACTATTGGCCAGCGTCAGGGCCTCGGTATCGGCGGTGTGCGCGGTGCCGGTGAACAGCCCTGGTACGTTGTTGATAAGGACTTGTCACGCAATGTTCTGCTGGTTGCCCAGGGCAGCCAGCACCCTGCGCTGTTTAAAAATTGCCTGCGGCTGTCCAGCATTCACTGGATCACTCCCCCGCCACCCCAGCTGCCGCTGCGTTGCAGTGCAAAAACGCGCTACCGCCAGGCCGATCAACCCTGCGAGTTGTTGGCGACCGAAGCCGGCTACGAGGTAATTTTCGATACTCCCCAGCGCGCAATCACCCCTGGGCAGTCAGCGGTTTTCTACCTGGGTGAGCAATGCCTGGGCGGCGGCATTATTGAATCGGGATACAATCGCTAATGGCTTTCTTTCCCAATGCAGAGCAACTCACAGAACAAACCCTGGCGTTGGCCGGCGTTCTGCAGGCCGTGACACTGGTCGATCAAATTGCCCGAACCGGGCAAGCTGAACCCGCAGCGCTCGACGCCTCCCTGGCCAGCCTGTTTGCCTTCTCAGGGAATGACACCCGCAGTGTGTTCGGCAATATCAATGCACTTGAGCTGGGTATCCGCGCCCTGCGTGATTTGCTCAGTGGCAATGATTACGGCGAGCGCCAGGCCGTTACGCGCTACTGTATGGGCGTATTGTTCTTACAAAACAAACTGCGCCGGGACCATGCGGCCGCAAGCATCATGCGTAATCGACTAGAGCACTGCGCTAAACAGCGGGAGTTTGGCGGTGAATTAACGAGCTTGGCGCCGGCTTTGGCTGATATCTATCAAGACACCCTATCCAAATATCGCTTTCGCATTCAGGTCAGTGGTAGCGCTCAGCAACTGCAAAACAATGACAATGCCGCCAAAATTCGTGCACTGCTGTTAGCGGCCATTCGCGGTGCCTATCTCTGGCGGGCGGCGGGCGGCAATCGCTTTAGCCTGATGTTCCTCAGAAATCGCCTTTTTACCGAAGCGCAGCGGCTACTGGGCACTGAAATTCAGCACTGAGCAGTGTATGATTGCGCCCCATTAATTTGCCCTCCGCGTATAGAAAGGTAACCCCATGATGGAATTGTCCGCGCTCTCTGCTATTTCCCCTGTCGACGGCCGCTATGGCAGTAAGACAGCTTCGCTGCGCCCGGTGTTCAGCGAATTCGGTTTGATCAAAAGCCGTTTAATCGTCGAGCTGCGCTGGTTGGCCCAATTGGCGGCAAATCCTGGCATTGAAGAAGTACCAGCTCTCTCAGAAGACGCAGCCGCTAGATTAGAGGCCATGATCGCTGAATTCGGTGAAACACAAGCGGCGCGAGTCAAAGAGATTGAGTCCACCACTAATCACGACGTTAAAGCGATTGAATACTTCATTAAGGAAAGCATCGCAGACAATGCTGAATTAGCGGCGATTTCAGAATTCGTTCACTTTGCCTGCACCTCAGAAGACATCAACAACCTTTCCCACGCCCTGATGCTTCGTGAAGGCCGCGAGGTATTGCTGCAGGACATCGACGCTATCGTTAACGAGCTGGCCGAGCAAGCCCGCGAGTTTGCGGACATTCCGATGCTGTCTCGTACCCACGGCCAAACGGCGAGCCCCACCACAATGGGTAAAGAGCTGGCCAATGTGGTTGCGCGCCTGCGCCGCCAACGCGCCTGCATTGCCGACGTTGCCCTGCTGGGTAAAATCAACGGCGCGGTGGGCAATTATAACGCCCACATCAGTGCCTATGCCGACGTAGACTGGGAAGCCAACGCGCAGAGCTTTGTTGAGGGCCTGGGGCTTAGCTGGAACCCTTACACCACACAGATCGAACCTCACGACTATATCGCTGAGCTGTTTGATGCCATTGCACGCTTCAACACCATCTTGATCGACTTAGATCGCGACATCTGGGGCTATATTTCACTGGGCTACTTCAAACAGCGCACCATCGCCGGTGAAGTTGGCTCGTCCACCATGCCTCACAAGGTCAACCCCATCGACTTCGAAAACTCCGAGGGTAACCTCGGCATTGCCAACGCGGTGCTGCAACACCTGGCGGCGAAGCTGCCGATCTCTCGCTGGCAGCGCGACCTGACTGACTCGACGGTTTTGCGCAATATGGGCGTTGGCATGGCGTACAGCATGATCGCCTATCAAGCCACGCTGAAAGGCTTGGGCAAGCTGCAAATCAACCCAGAGCGACTGGCCGCTGACTTGGATGATGCCTGGGAAGTACTGGCTGAGCCCATTCAAACCGTCATGCGTCGCTACGGCGTAGAAGAGCCCTACGAAAAACTGAAGGCCCTAACCCGCGGTCAGCGCATCACACGGGAGACTTTGGCCAGCTTTATTGACACGCTGGAGATCCCCGAGGCAGCAAAAGCGGAGCTTCGTCAGCTAAGCCCCGCGAGCTATATCGGCAACGCCGTCGCGCAAGCCAAGCGGATATAAAATGGCGCTGCAGGGCTTCGATGCGCAGCAATTCCTCGACGAGGATTGGCAGCGCCGTCCACGGGTGTTGCGCGGCGCCCTGCAGGGTTTTGAATGCCCCGTGGACGGTGATGACCTCGCTGGTCTGGCCTGTGAAGACGAGGTTGATTCACGGCTAATCTCACAACACGGCAGCGACTGGCAGCTACAACACGGGCCGCTGAAGGAGAGTGACTTCGCCGAGCTGCCCGCCAGCCATTGGACTCTCCTGGTTCAATCGGTCGACCAATGGATACCCGGCGTTGCAGAATTACTAAACGATTTCCGTTTTTTACCGCGCTGGCGTATCGATGACATTATGGTCAGCTACGCGGCCGATGGCGGCAGCGTGGGCCCCCACTACGATCAATACGATGTATTTCTCATTCAGGGCGGCGGCCGCCGTCGCTGGCAGCTGGGCCAGCACTGCGACGATAGCAGCGAACTGCTCGGCCACCCTGAATTACGCTTGCTTAAACACTTCGACTGTCAACAGGAAGTGATTCTTGAAGCCGGCGACATACTCTACATTCCCCCGGGTGTCGCACATTGGGGAACCGCTGTCGGCGATGACTGCATCACCCTGTCGGTGGGCTTTAGAGCCCCCTCCGACGCCGAGTTACTGAATAGCTGGTCAATCGAGCGAGAAACCGTGTTGAGCGACGGGCAGCGGTTTAGCGATCAGGCCCTAAATGCCAGCGCGCCCAGTGGCTGGATCCCTGAAGACGTTCTCCCGCAACTGCGAGAGCGCCTGAGCGCAGGGCTAGACGATGATCAAGCCCTTTCACGCTGGTTTGGACAGATGATGACTCACGTCGACCAGCAGCAGCGCTTCGATAACCCAGCGCTGTCATTTGAGGAATATGCTCTCCGCGAACAACAGGTGCCAGCCTGCCTGCGCCTGGGTGCGCGCTTGGCCTTCGACGCCCACTATCTGTTTGCCGACGGTATTGCCTACCCCTACCCCAGTGACTTGCGCCCCGCCGTGGCTGAGTTCTGTGAACAAGAAGGCGGTGATGATGTGATGGGGCTGGTGGTTGAGCTACGCTATCAGCTCTACCAAACAGGCACGGTGTATTTCGATGACGATGTTGAAGATTGAGCGCGTACGCTGGTCAGAACATTGGCGGGAATTAACGGAAATTCGGCGTCGGGTTTTTGTTGAAGAGCAACGCGTTCCCATTGAACTGGAACTTGACGAAGATGATTTCACCGCGCGTCACTGGCTGGCGCGATATGGCAGCGAAGCCGTCGGAACCGTTCGTCTTTTGGCTGACGGCCACGTCGGGCGTATGGCCGTCGCCGCTGACTATCGCGGCAGAGGTATCGGTCGCGCACTGCTACATGCCGTAATTGATGACGCGATCCAACAGCAACTGCCCAAATTGGAGCTCGCGGCCCAAACACACGCCATCGACTTCTACCGGAAAGAAGGTTTTCAGCCCATCGGCGACAGTTTTATGGACGCCGGTATCGCTCACCAGTCAATGACGCGAACGCTGCGGGGTACGCAACGCCTGGGAGAAGATGGCCGCAAATTTGCTGTTGAGTCACTGCCCGACAGCGCCCTGGCCTTAGCCAGTTTGAGTCGCCGACAGTTGTGGGTGTTTTGCCACAGTCTGGAGCCAGAGGTTTATGCCCAACCGCGCCTGATTGATATTGTCTCTACCCTCGCTCGAAAGCATCGCGACAGTGAAATACGACTGCTGATCTGCGACGACAGGCCGCTGCGAGAGAGTCGCCATCCCTTGGTAGAACTCAGTCAGCGGCTGAGCAGCAGTATTCATATTCGGGTTTCTAATCCAAAGCAGCACGGCGAACTTAGTGAATACTTCTTGCTCGCCGACAACGAGGCAACCCTCGTTCACAGTATGCGGCGCGGCGGCCGGGCCTGGGGCTGTTTTCATTCGCGGCCGACCGCAAGTGCCTACCGAGAACAGTTTGACCGCCTGTGGCAGCACGCAAAACCCTCTCCCTGGCTGCGCCCGCTGGTCTAATCGCCCAGCATTACACCGAGCTCGTTGTCTCGGTAGACCACCTCATAACACCTCAAGCCCCGACAGGGTTCTTCTGTCGCGTGAAGTAACTCACCACTGCGCAAGTCAAAGCGGTAGTGGTGCTTGGGGCAAACCAAATTCTCACCTCGGATATCCGACGTATCGAGAGGCCAGGCACGGTGGGGGCAATTGCTTTCGATCAAATAGTGCTGACCGTCGAGCTGCAGCAGCATCAATTGTGCATCATCAATCTTGAAGACTTTTCGGTATCCATCGTAAAGATTGATCAGCTTTTCAAGGCTGTAATAACGCATAATTAAAGGGTTCACCGAGACGTTTGCGCCATAGTAGCGTTTGGCGGAACACCCTGCCAGCAGAAACAAAAAAGCCCGGTAGCAGTTCGCTCACCGGGCTTTAGCGTAGTTTACCGAACTTATTTCAGCTTGTCGGCCAAGAACAGCCAGGTCTCCAGTACCGAATCCGGGTTCAGTGACACGCTGTCGATGCCCTGCTCCATCAGCCATTGCGCGAAGTCCGGGTGATCTGAGGGGCCCTGTCCACAAATACCGATGTATTTGCCCTGCTCCTTACACGCCCGAATCGCATTGGAGAGCAGTACCTTAACGGCCTCGTTGCGCTCATCAAACAGGTGGGCGATCAAGCCGGAGTCGCGATCCAGACCCAGTGTCAGCTGAGTGAGGTCGTTTGAACCAATTGAGAAGCCATCAAAATGCTCGAGGAATTGCTCCGCCAACAGGGCATTGGCAGGTAGCTCACACATCATAATGACTTTTAGGCCGTTTTCACCGCGCTTTAAGCCATTTTCGGCCAGTAGCTCTACCACTTGTTTCGCTTCGCCTACGGTGCGCACAAAGGGCACCATAATCTCAACATTTTGCAGGTCCATCTCTTCACGCACTTTCTTCAGCGCGCGGCACTCCAGCTCAAAGCACTCGCGGAACGAGTCAGAGATATAGCGTGAGGCACCTCGGAAACCCAGCATGGGGTTTTCTTCTGAGGGCTCGTAGAGGCTGCCGCCAATCAAGTGTGCGTACTCATTTGATTTAAAGTCGGACATCCGCACAATTACCCGCTCCGGGTAAAACGCGCTAGCAATGCTAGAGATGCCCTCAACTAGCTTCTCGACATAAAACTCCACAGGGTCGGCGTAGCCAGCCACACGACGCTTCACCGCTTGCTGAACATCGCGGGGTAAAGTGTCGTAGTTGATCAGTGCTTTGGGGTGCACACCGATCATGCGGTTAATGATGAATTCCAAACGCGCCAAGCCCACACCGGCGTTGGGGTATGCCTGAAAATCAAACGCGCGATCGGGGTTGCCCACGTTCATCATAATTTTAAAGGGCAGCTCGGGCATGGCATCGAGCTTGTTACGGCTGATATCAAAGTCGAGCTGGCCGGCGTACACCATGCCCGTATCACCTTCCGCGCAGGACACGGTCACGTCCTGACCTGAGCTCAAACGCTCAGTGGCATCACCACAGCCAACGACCGCAGGAATACCCAGTTCGCGAGCGATGATAGCCGCGTGGCAGGTACGGCCGCCACGGTTGGTAATAATGGCGGCTGCGCGCTTCATTACCGGCTCCCAGTCTGGGTCGGTCATATCAGTAACCAAGACATCGCCTTGTTGTACTTGATCCATCTCCGCCAGGTTGTCGATCACCCGTACAGGGCCCGCGCCAATGCGCTGACCAATAGAGCGGCCCTCGCAAAGCACTTCGCCTTTTTCTTTCAGCAGGTAGCGCTCCATCATGTTGGCCGACTCGCGGCTCTTTACTGTCTCCGGGCGAGCCTGAACGATGTAGAGCTTGCCGTCGTCGCCGTCGCGCGCCCACTCAATATCCATGGGTCGGCCGTAGTGTTTTTCAATAATCAGCGCCTGACGGGCCAGCGACATGACTTCTTCGTCGGTGATGCAGAACTGGCTGCGATCGGCTTCGGGAACATCGACGGTTTCTACCGATTTGCCGGCCGATGCTTCACTGCCGTAGACCATTTTGATCAGCTTGCTACCCAGGTTGCGGCGCAGCACGGCGTGGCGGTCTTTTTCCAGCGTGGCCTTGTGAACGTAAAATTCGTCGGGGTTAACAGCGCCCTGAACCACGGTTTCACCCAGGCCGTAGCTGGCAGTAATGAAGACCACACCGTCAAAGCCAGACTCGGTATCCATGCTGAACATAACGCCTGCGGCGCCGGTTTCTGAGCGCACCATGCGCTGAATACCGGCAGACAAGGCAACATCGGCGTGTTCAAACCCCTTGTGAACCCGGTAGGCAATAGCGCGATCGTTGTACAGTGAGGCAAAGACCTCCTTGATCGCGATCATAATATTGTCGAGGCCGTTGATGTTCAGGAAGGTTTCCTGTTGGCCGGCAAATGAGGCGTCGGGCAAATCTTCTGCTGTGGCCGAGGAGCGCACTGCGCAGGCCATTGCGGGGTTGCCGTCGATCATTTTAGCGTAGGCTTCGCTGATCGCGTCATTCAATGGCGCGGGAAATGGCGTATCAACGATGGCTTGGCGAATCTCCTTGCCTACCTTGGCAAGGGTTTTTACATCGTCGATATCCAGACCTTTGAGCATGTCCTGAATACGCTGGTTCAGGCCACTTTGGTCGAGGAAGTCGCGGTAGGCTTGCGCCGTAGTCGCAAAGCCATCGGGTACCGATACACCGGCATTAGACAATTGACTGATCATCTCACCGAGAGAGGCGTTTTTGCCCCCAACGACTTCGACATCGTTCATTCCCAGGTCCCTGAACCAGATAACGTATTCAGCCATGCGGTGTATCTCCTTTTGCTATGCTTGGTGCATAGTGCAATAAGCGTAAAAAAATGCGACGCGAGCATACTAAAACAGCTATTCTGGAAATTCCCGTCGAAAACAACGCAGCATTCGGTAAAAAAACTACATGATGAGAACCGTTTTTTATATTTCTGACAGTACAGGCATCACCGCAGAAACCTTGGGCAGCAGCCTGCTCTCCCAATTTGAACAGTTAAAATTTGACCACGTTGTCGTGCCCTATGTAGACACCGTGGAGAAAGCGCGCGCCGCCGTCGATAAAATCAATCAGGTCGCCGAGGCCACGGGGCGCCAGCCGATTATCTTTGACACTTTGGTCAACCAAGAGATTCGCGCCGTAATTGCCACCAGCAATGGTTTTATCATCGACGTGCTCGACACCTTCCTCAACCAGCTGGAAAGCGCCCTTGGGGAGAAACCCTCCAGCACGGTTGGCCGCGTCAAAAACGCCGACCGCGACGCCCAGTACAAACATCGCATCGACGCTGTTAACTTCGCACTGGACAACGACGACGGTGCAAGAATCAACCGCTACGACCAAGCCCAAGTGATATTGATCGGCGTTTCCCGCAGTGGCAAAACCCCAACCTGCCTTTACTTGGCGATGCAGGGCGGTATTTTCGTCGCCAATTACCCGCTCACCGAAGAAGACCTAGAAGAACGCAGGCTGCCAAAACCACTAGCTGCTTATCGCGACCGGCTCTTTGGTTTGACCATAGAACCGCAGCGACTTGCCGCAATTCGCAGCGAACGCCGTCCCGACAGCCCCTACGCCAGCCTGCGCCGCTGCGAGGATGAGGTGCGCGACGCCGAGGCGCTCTTTAGCCGCTTTGGCATTCCCTACTTGGATACGACGCATGCCTCTGTCGAGGAAATTGCTACGCGCGTGCTGGTTGAAACCGGCCTGCGCGGTCAGCGGTCATAGCCGGGAAGTCTCGCGATGTCTTGTCCTGACGCCAGCGCCAGTCACGCCAACACCGGGCTCATTCTACCCGGCGGTGGCGCTCGTGCGGCCTACCAGGTTGGCGTGCTAAAAGCCATTGCATCGCTACACGGCAAGCGGCACAGCAACCCCTTCCCTATCCTGGCAGGAACCTCGGCCGGCGCGATCAATGCCACCTCCCTTGCAGCCGGCGCACACCACTTTACCGGCACGGTGGAAACCCTGGAAATCATGTGGAAGCAGCTTTCCACTGACCGGATTTATCGCGCCGATTTAATGGGGGTTCTTCGCAATGCCCTGCGACTGGCCGGCTCCCTGTTTAACTCGGGCATTGCCGTCGGTCGACCGGTGGCACTGCTGGACAACAGCCCACTGCGCGAACTGCTAGAAGAGCGAATCCGCTTTGAGTCGATCGGCATGAACATCCGCAACGGTGACTTGGACGCACTCTCGCTCACGGCGATGAACTACAGCCTCGGCTTGTCGGAGACCTTCTTTCAGGGCGGGCCGCAGCATGCTGGCTGGCAGCGCTGGCGGCGACAGGGGCTGGCGACACCTATCCAGCTGCAACACCTGATGGCGTCCACAGCCATCCCGACGATCTTTCCACCCGCCAAGGTAGGCCGTTATTTCTACGGCGACGGCGCGCTGCGCCAATTGACCCCGATCAGCCCCGCCATCCATTTGGGTGCAAACCGGGTATTGGTGATTCCCGCCAACGGGCATAAACGGGTTTATCACCACACCCCAAAACCTATTCAGTCTCCGGCGTTCGGACAGATTATTGGTCAGTTACTTAACAGCGCCTTTATCGACAGCATCGAAACCGATATTGAGCGTCTGGAAAGAATCAACGAATTGTTGGCGCTGATACCACGGGAAAATATGCAAATGATGGGGCGTGAATTACTGCCGGTTGAGTGCCTGGTAATCAGCCCCAGCGAAGATATTGACGCCATTGCCGACGAGCATGTGAAAGAACTACCACGCAGTTTACGTGCTTTCCTGGGGCGCACCGGCAGTAGCCGCGGAGGTAGCGTGAGTATTGCCAGCTACCTGTTATTTACCGAGGAATATTGCGCCAAGCTGATCGATCTAGGCTACCGTGACGGGCTTGCTCAGCGCGATGACATCAACGCTTTTCTCTACCAATAAAAGCTACTGTTTTAGGCCGACGATCGCGTACAAGCCCTTAAAGCGCGCCGCGACTTCGCCGTTAACAATCACCTCTGAGCACAGCTCGATCTTGGCGCGACCGCGCTCCTCAAAGCGAGTAAAAAATCCCTGCCAATCGGCGTCCTCTGCGGGCAGCGAGCGCGCAACAATATCGCTGGGCACCGGCAGTAAGTATTCGATCTCCGCTTTGGCCACCACAATATCCGGGTCCAGGCCGCGCTCAACACAATGTAGATACACGCTGCCCCAGCAAGCCATCACTGCCACCACATAGATGCTGCCACCAAAGGCGGTTTGCTTATCGTTAATGCTCGGCCCCAGCGGGGCGGTCAGCGTTAATGCGCCATCGGAATAGTCGCTAACAGAAAGCCGCATATGGCGCGCCGTGGGTAAGTGTTCAGCAATAAATTCACTCAGGCGGTGAGCGATAGGCTGCGACATGATTACGCGTCCTCAAACAGCAGGTTTATTAGTTTTTGCGCCGCTAAAAATGGCGTGGTCTGTCCGTCGGTCACCTTTCTATTCAGTTCCGGCAGCAGCGCTTTAACAGACGGGTTTTCCTTGAGCTTAATATCCAGCATCTCGTGCAACAGTTTGTTCATCCACTCCTTGGCCTGGCGGGCACGCTTGCCGGCAAGCGCTCCGTTTTTTGTGGCGTCGACCTGGAAGTCGCTGATCATGCCCCACACCGCTTCGATATTCTCGTTTTTGATCGCCGAGCAGGTCATTACCTGTGGCGTCCAGAAGCTGCTGTGGCGGAGCAAATGCAGCGCACTTTGGTAATGACGCCGGGTTTGCGTTGCGAGGTTAATACTCTCTCCGTCGGCCTTGTTAATCACCAGTGCATCGGCCAGCTCCATAATGCCTTTTTTGATGCCCTGCAGTTCATCACCGGCATTGGGCAGCATAAGCACCATAAAAAAGTCGACCATACTGGCCACTTCGTATTCCGACTGTCCGACACCCACGGTTTCGACCAAAATAACGTCGTAGCCAGCCGCCTCGCACAGCAACATGGTTTCGCGGGTTTTCAGCGCTACGCCACCCAGTGAGCCCTCGGAAGGCGACGGTCGAATGAAAGCGTCGCTGCTGCGCGACAACATTTCCATGCGGGTTTTATCACCCAGAATTGAGCCGCCCGCAATGGGCGAGCTCGGGTCGACTGCCAACACCGCGACACGCTTGCCCTGGCTGACCAAATACAGGCCGAACGCCTCGATGAACGTGGACTTGCCGACACCGGGAATGCCGGTGATACCGATACGAATGCTGTTGCCGGTTTGCGGCAGCACCGACTCTAAGAGCTCCTGCGCCTGCGCGCGATGCTCGACTTTTTTGCTCTCTACCAAGGTGATGGCTTTGGCCAGTGCGCGTGAATTGCCCTTGGTTAACGCTTCTATATCAATAGTCATAATCCCTGCCAATATAAAAACGGGAGGCCGGACCATCAGCAACGCTGAGCTCCGCCTCCCGCCTGCTGTTCTCTATGCGTGATTAGCCTTTGTAGGCCTCATTGATCGCATCGAGTACATCACGTGCCGCCAAGGGAATCTTGGTACCGGGACCGAAAATACCTTTTACGCCAGCGTTATACAGGAAGTCGTAGTCAGGACGGGGAATAACGCCACCGGCGACAACAATAATGTCATCGGCGCCCGCCTTTTTCAGCTCCTCAATTAACTGGGGAACCAGCGTTTTGTGGCCAGCAGCCTGGGAAGAAACGCCGACCACGTGCACGTCGTTCTCGACGGCCTGCTTAGCTACTTCTTCGGGTGTTGAGAACATCGGCGACAGGTCGATATCAAACCCGACATCGGCAAAGGCCGTGGCGATCACTTTCGCGCCGCGGTCGTGACCATCCTGACCCATTTTGCAGACAAGCATACGTGGGCGACGACCGTGTTTTTCAACAAACTGCTCGATGTCGCTGCTGATACCCTGCCAGTTCTCGTCGTCCTGATAGGCACTACCGTAGACACCTGAAACCGTTTGCGCCTGAGCATTAAAGCGACCGAATTCACGTTCCATAGCAAAGCTGATCTCCCCAACTGTTGCACGCAGACGCGTTGCCTTCACGGCCAGATCCAGCAGGTTGCCTTCGCCGCTGCAGGCACATTGATAGATGGCTTCCAGCGCGTCTTCAACGGCTTTTTCATCGCGCTCAGCGCGAATACGAGCCAGCGCATCGACCTGCGATTGGCGCACTTTTTCGTTGTCGATGTCCAGTACCTCAACATCGTCTTCTTCAGACAAGGTGTACTTGTTCACCCCGACAATCACGTCTTCACCGCGGTCAATACGCGCCTGTTTCTTCGCCGCCGACTCTTCGATACGCAGCTTCGGCATGCCGGTTTCAATGGCCTTGGCCATACCGCCCTTTTCTTCAACTTCTGCAATCAGTTGGCGAGCGCGGTCGGCGATATCTTTGGTCAGCGACTCCATCATGTACGAGCCGCCCCAGGGATCAGCCACCTTGGTGATGCCGGTTTCTTCCTGGATAATCAGCTGAGTATTGCGCGCGATGCGTGATGAGAATTGCGTCGGCAAGGCGATCGCTTCATCCAGTGCATTGGTGTGCAACGATTGTGTGCCACCAAATACTGCCGCCATCGCTTCGATCGTGGTGCGAACGATGTTGTTGTACGGATCCTGCTCGGTGAGAGACCAGCCCGAGGTCTGGCTGTGCGTTCTGAGCATCTTAGAGCGCGGGTTCTTCGGCTCAAATTCAGAGACGATTTCTGCCCACAGTAGACGCGCGGCACGCATTTTGGCAATTTCCATGTAGAAATTCATGCCAATGCCCCAGAAGAAGGACAGGCGGCCGGCAAACTTATCGATGTCCAGGCCAGCGGCGATCGCGGTGCGGATGTACTCTTTACCATCTGCCAGGGTGTAGGCCAGCTCCAGCGCGGCATCAGCACCGGCTTCCTGGATGTGGTAGCCAGAAATGGAGATGGTATTAAACTTCGGCATGTTTTCCGAAGCATAGGCAATAATATCGCCGATGATCTTCATTGAGGGCGCGGGCGGGTAAATATAGGTGTTGCGCACCATGAACTCTTTCAGAATGTCGTTCTGGATAGTGCCTGACAACATATCCTGACCAACGCCCTGCTCTTCGGCCGCCACAATGTAGCCCGCCAGCACGGGTAGTACCGCGCCGTTCATCGTCATCGATACGGAGACTTTGTCCAGAGGAATACCGTCGAACAGCACTTTCATGTCTTCGACAGAATCGATTGCGACACCGGCTTTACCGACGTCGCCGGTCACACGGGGGTGATCCGAGTCGTAACCGCGGTGGGTAGCCAGGTCAAAGGCGACAGATACGCCCTGACCGCCGGCTGCCAGTGCTTTGCGGTAGAAAGCGTTAGATTCTTCAGCCGTTGAGAAGCCCGCATACTGACGTATTGTCCAGGGACGGCCGGCATACATGGTTGGCTGCGGCCCGCGGATAAAGGGCTCAACGCCTGGAAAGGTATTGGTATACGGCAGATCAGCAGTATCTTCTGCGGTGTACAGCGGCTTTACATCAATACCCTCTGGGGTATTCCAAACCAAGTCATCCAATGACTTGTTGCTGCGTTCAAGCGATTTATTGGCAATGTTCTGCCATTCGTCCAACGAAATCTCTGGGGCTTTGTAATCGGCCATATACGAGTACCTGTCGTGTGTCAGTGCCACGCTGCTTCTGTGAGTAGCTATGGCGACTAGGAGTGATTAGTGGTCGGCAGCGGGCTGATTGATTTCAATCAGGACGCCGTCGCAAGACTTGGGGTGGATAAAGATAACTTGGCAGCCATGCGCACCGGGTGATGGCGCATCTGACAAAAACTGGTAGCCCTTCTCTTTCAAACGCGCGACATCGGCCTCGATGTCATCGCTGCGAAAGCACAGGTGGTGGATGCCGCCTGGCTTTTTCTCCAGGTACTTGGCGATAGGGCCTTCACCATTAAGCGGGTGAACGAGCTCAATGCTGGTTGGGGGAAGTGGGAAAAACGCCGTCGAGGTCTTCGCGCTTTCAACATCTTCAGTGCCTTCAAAAGGCAAACCAAAGTCTTCCATGAAACGTTTGATGGCCTTTTCCAAATCCGGCACAGCGATGGCGATATGGTCTAGTGCAGTGATCATAAATACTCCGAATACGTCAGGGCAAACCGGCGGGGGCTTAGTTGCCCCACACCGGTCGCCGTCGATTAGACGAGCTTAAGCAATGTGTTTAAGAAAACCATCGGTCGCAGCGCGACGCTCGGCAGCAATCTGCTCAGGGGTTACCACTTCGATCTTCTCGTCGGGGTTAACTTTGAACAGGGGTTGCCCCTTCTTAATAATCACACCATCGCCGTCGATCAACACCTTCTCGATGGTACCCGAGAACGGTGCAACGACTTTGTTGAACATTTTCATTACTTCAACAATGTAGAGCGTGTCGCCGGCTTCGAAATGATCACCTTCATTGACGAATACGTCCATACCCGGCGCTTCGCGCGGGTAGAACATGCCGCCGCTGGCAGCGAGGATTTCGTCTGACTTGGCCACCGGCGGTGGTACCAGCACCTTCGCCATGCGCTTTTGCAGTGCGTCATCGGTGAGACGCTCGGGAATATCAATGCTCAAGTCCGGCTGTACCGCCAAATCAAAGAACCCGGTGGTTGAGGCAATGTGCGCAAGAATGGCCAATAGCTCCGTTCCCGCCATGTAACCGGCGTGAGCGCTGCGTACTGATGCCCATTCTTCGCTGCTAATACCCTGTGGCGCATCACCGGCGATAGCTTGCTCAATGGCGGTGAAGTCCTGTGTCGCCAACTTCTCTTCCAAGGCCTTGTAGAAGCTAACAGCGTCACTGAGGATCTCTGCATCGTGATCCCAGATCATGTAACGCGCGGGTTTGCCCGTTTCATAATCCATGTTCAGGTAGTGATACAGACGATCGAGCAGAAGAATTGGGTTTTCCAGCCACTGCACGCCGTTGTCGGTCATTTGCAGCGCTTTCTTGTTGATGCTCAGCCAGCCCGACATGTAGTGAGGCTCTGCGAACAGGCGCTCCAGCGGGCGTGTAAACAGCAGCTTTTTGGCATCGAGCACAGCCGCCCACTCCGCGGCCTGATCGCTGTTCTCGTCCAGAT
This sequence comes from Spongiibacter sp. UBA1325, assembly GCF_002306875.1. Lineage (NCBI taxonomy): Bacteria > Pseudomonadati > Pseudomonadota > Gammaproteobacteria > Cellvibrionales > Spongiibacteraceae > Spongiibacter > Spongiibacter sp. UBA1325. The sequence goes on along the minus strand of NZ_DBTD01000003.1, from coordinate 269,861 downwards.
AACGCTGGCGAATTTCACCGTAGGCGTAATCCAGGTCGAGCTGATTCGCTTGCTCCTTGAGCAAACCAACCAAGGTCAGATACGGCACGATGAACCGGGTGCTTGGGCGAGCATTGATGCCGTTGCCGATAAACCAATGCACCAAGCCGTAGTGGAACTCCAGGTTGGTTGCCAGATCCTTGCCGCGCAGCTCAGTGCGACGCAGAATCTCCGCCAGGCGCTGGTAGCTGTCCATCCGGGTTTCACCGGTGGTGAGCAGCAGTGCAATGTTTGAGTCGTACGCACCAGCGAGGTGGTACTTCATAAACACGTCGGTATCCGGGTTGTGGGTGGAAATACCCTGGTCATCGCGAATCTCACCGGGAATCGCGTTGGACCAGTTTTCGATAATGCCGCCCGCGTGGGGCTGAAGCGCTTGGTTGGTCGCGTTCATACGCGCTTCCACCGAGGTTTTTTCACGCACAATGCGCTCTGGCTTGGGCAGGCGCTTACCGTGACGGGCCAACAGCGCCATCACTTCGACCAAGCTTTCAACAATGAAGAAGTCGCTGGGGTCATCCGGGTTGGTGAACTTAAGCTTGTAGCACAGCTCAGTAACACGGTGCTCAACCTGAATACGCGTATTCATCTCCATGAAATAGTGCGCTTCACCGTCGACGATACACTCAAATGTGCCGACAGAGTCGAGTTTTACTGCTTGGCCAAAGATGGCGCCCTCTTCTTCCATTTTTTGAAGAATGACCAGATCTTTCTTCAATTGAGCCAGCTCGCCCTCTTTGCCCTCGGCTTCAGCGACGGCGATGGCGGCAACCAGCTCTTCCTCGGTCACCGATACCTCGAGCAACTTTTGCTCGTGCATCTGCAATGAGCAGTCGCGACCACCCATCGTCATGCACCACTCGCCGTTACCCACCACCTGGATTTCCTGGTGGCGAGTGGTATCGATGTTCATTTCAATCAATACGTTTTTGTTGTCGCCAACACCGTTGGTTTTCAGCTCAATCAAGCACTCGAGCACCAATGAGGGGACATTTTCAGCCGCTTTCTCAACCTTTTCTTCGAGGCTGGCGCCTTCGTAAGAATTGGCCGATTGCAGGATACGCTGACCTTTACCACCGCCACCGGCAATGGCTTTCAGGCGGAAGCGGTTGTTGGGCTTTTCAGCCAACATGCGCTTGGCTTCAACCTGCAGGGCCGCGCCGATGTCGGCGGCATCGATAATATCGATACCCGCTTCATAGGACGCCGCAAGCAACGCCAGGGCTTTTTCTTCATCGTCTTTGCAGCTAGCGAAGTCGACATTGAGATTATTGTCTTTTGCGCAGGCTTCGAGGCCATCTTTACCGTATTTGGCAAACAGCGCCAGACTAGTGGCGTTATTCACACCCGGCGTAACCGATACACCAGTCTCCAGCGCGGTGCGCTTAGCCTGGTCCTTCATACCCGCCGATTTCTGCGTGAATGAACAAGGCCCGATAAAGTTCAGGCCGGCCTTCTCCATCGCTTCGACCATGTCGGCATCTTCCGACATAAAGCCATAGCCCGCGAAGATGGCGTTGTAGCCATTATCGTGGGCAATGCGAATGATCTGCTGGATGCGCTTGTTGCGTTCTTCTTTGGTGGCACCGGTGTAATCCGGCACACGGTGCACACGATCGGGGTCGGTCAGTGTGCGCAGTTCTGGCGCCAGGGCATTGGTATAGGTGATCGAGTCTTTCTCGGACAGCAAAATGCCGTAGCCGTTAATGCCCATTTCGTCGAAAACATCCATCGCTTCTTTACGGATGGGGCCGCGACAAATAATCAATGGTTTCAAGTCTTTACAAGAAAAACTTCTCACCCATTCTGAGTTAGATTTAGCCAGCTGACGGTCTTTGTGGATCAGCGGGTTGTTCAGGTAGTAATTATTGCTTGTCTGCACGTTGATAACCTCTTAAGCGAATCGTCTAGTAGTTGTTGTCGAGCAAGGCTGCTTAGTGGAACTCGCGCTGAGGACCGGACATCGGCTCAGGCGTGTACGCTTTCAAGTGCAGCTCCAATTGCTCGCCCAGGACTTTTCGCAGGTCCGCAGGCATGACGATCTGGGAAATCGATCCCAGGCTCAGTGCTTCATTGGGGTTCATCAGTTCTTTTTCGTAGCGTTGGGTTAACAGCGCTTCTTCTTGCTTTTGCCACTCGGCAACTGCCGCTTCAGCTTGGCTGCGCGCCTCGCCCTCGGCCATGCCAGCGGCAATATTCTGCTGGGTTGCCTCGGCGATGCGAGACTTGATTGAACCACGGATTTTGCGCACTTCATCCTTATACACGTACTCAACCCCTGCAGGCCCCATTACGGCCAGGCGAGTGGTTGGCAACGCGCAGACGAAATCCGCACCCGTTGGATAGTTGTTGAAGGAGGCGTATGCGCCGCCGAAGGCGTTGCGCACAATCATCAGGAAGCGCGGTGTGCGCAGGTCGATAATCGCGTCGAGCATGGCGCGTCCGGCTTGAACAATACCACCCGTTTCCTGGTCGCGACCGGGCAGGAAGCCGGTGGTGTCTTCCATAAAGATCACCGGAATGTTGTAGACATTACAGAAGCGGATGAAACGCGCGTTTTTGTAGGCGGCGTCTATATCGATCTGGCCCGATGACACGGCTGAGTTGTTGGCGACAAAGCCCACAACATTCCCGCCGATACGGCCGAGCGCACAAATGGTGTTACGAGCGCGCTCTGGCTGAATTTCAAAATAGTCGCCGTGATCGCACATCTGTTGAATGATAATGCTGATATCAAAGGGCGTGTTGAAACCGGTTGGGCTGTTAAAGGCCTTCTTCAGCAGCAGGTCGATATCCCAGGTTTTGCGATTCAGCGGGTCAGACGTCGGCTGGAAGGGAGGCTTAGACGATGCGTTGTCTGGCAGGTAGTTCAGCAGCTCTTTAACTTTGCGCAGCGCTGCAACTTCATCGGGCACAACAAAGTCCGTAACGCCAGACTGGCTGTGAACACTGGGGCCACCGAGTTCATCGGCGGTTACGTCTTCACCCAGTACCGACTTAACAACACCTGGGCCAGTCAAGCCAAAGAAGGTGTCGTTGGGCTGAATAACAAAAGAGCCCTGACGCGGCAGGTAAGCACCGCCACCGGCGTTATAGCCGAACATGCACATAATCGACGGCACCACACCGTTGATCTTACGCAGTGCCGTAAAGGCCTCGGCATAACCGTCAAGGCCGCCGACACCCGCGGGAATGTATGCCCCCGCAGAGTCGTTCATGCCGACCAGGGGAATACCCAGTTTACCGGCAAGCTGGAAAAGATTAGCCAGCTTGGTACCGTTGGTGGCATCCATGGAACCCGCGCGAACGGTGAAGTCGTGGCCGTACATCGCCACATCGCGACCGTTAACCTTAACAATGGCTGTTACCAGTGAGGCTCCATCGAGGTTTTTGCCCCAGTTTTGGTAGAGCACCTTTGGCTCACTGCCATCGTCTGCAAGCACCTGGATACGTTCCCAGATAGTCATGCGTTTCTTTTCGTGTTGCTTTTGAACGCCTTTAATTCCCGCAGCCTTCATTGGGCGCTGCTGCAAGTCGTAACCTGCTTGAAGCGCAGCTTCATAGAGGCCCGGATCGTAGTCAATTTGACCGGGCACAGTGAATTCCAGCTCGGATTTCTGCGCGAATGGATTATTCAGCGAGGGAGTCAATTGCTCTTTTTTACTCATGCCTGTCAGTCCCAGATGCAATATTGTTTTGTTTCCGCACCCGCATACAGGCTGAAGTAATCCACAGCCACTGAATTTCAGGCTGCCTAGATTCCTGCCAACTGGCATGTGAGCGACGGATGATTGAGAACGTGCCGTTCTAGGTGTCATTCCAACGACGGCTTATTTGATTCTCAAAGCGGCGGCTAACATTACTTTAGGGCGGTGGCGCTGTCAATCTGATATGGGTGACCATACCGATCACTATCAATGACAAAATGCTAGATTTTTCATAGGCCTAGCACGTACAATCAGTCTTTGCCAACCCGCTTTCAAGAGCACTATCGCCGCAGCAATGCCCAACCTCCAACGCCGTCCTTTAGCCTATTTTGCAGACAGCAGCCGCTACTTCGAGGCTGTGGCGTCGGCGCCGAATCCAGTGTTTATCGATTCGGGAAAGCCCCATAGCGACCGCGGCCGCTACAGCATCATTAGTGCCGATCCCACCACTATAATCAGCATTGCGCCACGTGATAACACGACTATCGGTGTATTGCTTTCACAGGCGGAGGCCGCTATAAAGCAAGCCGTTGCCGGCATGCACAGCGCCGACGATTTGCCCTTCTGCGGCGGGGCGATTGGCTGTATCAACTATGAGCTTGGTGAGGCCAGGGATATAAACCTCTCCCCCTCTGCGGAACTGCCGCTGCTGCACGTTGGCATTTACGACTGGGCAATTATTGTTGACCACCACACGCAGTGCGCAGAGCTGGTGTTACAGCCTGGCTGCCAAAGCAAGATAGCGTGCCAGCTGTCGTCATCGGCCCTCGAACACGCCGTCAACGACGCCACATTTATGCTGACTGCGCCATTTCATAGCCATCTGGACTGGCCGGACTACGCTCGCTGCTTCGAGGCGATTCAGCGCTATATCCTCGACGGCGATTGCTACCAGATCAATCTCACTCGCCAGTTTAGCGCGCCCTACTCAGGCTCCCCGTGGCAGGCGTATAAACGCATGAGAAAGGTCGCCGCAGCACCCTTTTCCGCCTATCTCGATTTAGGGGAATGCCAGCTGTTATCCCTTTCCCCCGAGCGTTTTATTGAAGTCGATAAGGGCAGCATGCTAACCCAGCCCATCAAAGGGACCGCGCCACGATCCCCTGACCCGGTAACGGACAAGGCGAATGCCGAGGCCCTGGAGGCCAGTGAAAAAAATCGCGCGGAAAATGTGATGATCGTTGACCTGCTACGCAATGACCTGGGTAAAAACAGCACAGCGGGTAGTGTGCAGGTCGAGCGTTTGCTTGAGCTGCAAAGCTTTAACACGGTTCATCACTTGGTAAGCACCATTCGCAGTAGGCTAAACCCCGAGATCACCGCGCTTCAGGCGCTATTGGATTGCTTTCCGGGTGGCTCCATCACCGGCGCGCCAAAACGACGGGCGATGGAGATTATTGCCGAGCTTGAACCAAGCCGACGATCGCTGTACTGCGGAAGCGTGTTCTATTTGTCGGCAAGTGGGCGGCTGGACAGCTCAATTACCATTCGAAGCTTTGTTTGCCACAACGGGCAGATTCGCGGCTGGGCCGGCGGCGGCATTGTTGCCGATTCTGAGGCAAAGATGGAATTTGTCGAAACGGAAGAGAAGCTCGGCAAGCTCATGGCGGTGCTTGCCGAGCCCGAGTAGCGCTCGTTACAAGCTCAGGTTGCGGTTAGAGGCCTTCAAAAACTCCAACTTCAGCGCTTCATAGTCGTGCACCGCTGGAAATTGCGGGAACTCTTCGATCACATTGCTCGGTGCTTTGAACAAAATCCCGGCGTCTGCTTCCGCGAGCATGGTGGTGTCATTGTATGAATCACCAGCAGCGATAATGCGGTAATACAGGGTTTTCAGCGCCAATACCGACTGGCGTTTAGGGTTTACTTGGCGAATTTTATAGTCGACCACCTTTCCGACATTATCGGTTTCCAGCTTGTGACACAGCAGGGTTGGCCAGCCGAGCTGGGCCATCAATGGCGCAGCAAATTCGTAAAAGGTATCGGAGAGGATCACCACCTGAAAGCGTGCCCGCAGCCAATCCAAAAACTCGCGTGCGCCTTCCATCGGCCGCATATCGGCAATCACCGCTTGAATATCGGGCAGGCCAAGGCCGTTTTCGTCTAACAAACGAAGACGTTGCTGCATCAGCACATCGTAGTCGGGAATATCGCGGGTCGTCGCTTTTAGCGCCTCAATACCCGTGCGTTCGGCGAAGTCGATCCAGATTTCCGGAATCAGTACACCTTCCAGGTCCAGGCATGCGATTTCCACGGCGAAAGTCTCCTCAAGTAATAAAGGCGGTCAATCTAACGGCTTGCCCCGCTAAAAGCAACGCCTCAGGTCAACACCGGAGCGATCTCACTAAAGGGTGGGCAACTCGATAGGCGCAAACAGCGCTTCCAGGTCTGCTTTGCTATGGCATTGGTAGGCCTGGTCAACGAGCTCCGGCGTCAGATGCGGAGCAAATAATTCGACAAAGTCGTACATAAATTTGCGCATATACGTGCCGCGGCGGAAGCCCACTTTGGTAACGCTGGCTTCGAAAAGGTGGCTGGCATCGAGGGCAACCAGGTCGCTATCAACCTCGGGATCGTAAGCCATTTGCGCGACAATACCTATGCCCAGGCCAAGTCTGACATAGGTTTTGATAACGTCGGCATCGGTGGCCGTGAAGACGACTTTAGGCTCTAAACCGCGCTGTAAAAACGCATCGTCTAATTTTGAGCGACCAGTGAAACCAAATACGTAAGTGACGATAGGATGGGCAGCAACATCCTCCACAGACAGCTTGGAGACGTTGGCTAAAGGATGATCTCGCGGCACCAGTATCGCCCGGTTCCAGCGATAGCACGGCATCATTATCAGGTCGCTAAACAGCTCCAGAGCCTCAGTGGCGATGGCGAAGTCCACACCGAAATTTGCCGCCAGCTCCGATATTTGCATGGGCGTTCCCTGGTGCATGTGCAGGGACACATCGGGATAGCGCTCGATAAAGGTTTTGATCACCGGCGGCAAGGCGTAGCGCGCCTGCGTGTGCGTGGTGGCGATAGACAGGCTGCCTTTGCTCGGGTTTTTAAACTCCTGAGCGATGCTTTTGATGCCCTCAGCCTTGTGCAGTATCTCTCCGGCTTCTTTTAATATTGCCTCGCCCGCCGGCGTTACCCGTGTCAGATGTTTGCCATTGCGCGCGAAGATTTCCACGCCCAGCTCATCCTCTAGCATGCGAATTTGCTTACTAATCCCTGGCTGGGAGGTAAACAAGCTCTGCGCCGTTGCGGATACGTTCATCTCGTGATGGGCCACTTCCCAGATGTAGCGTAACTGCTGAAGTTTCATTGATTATTGTCTCCAAATACAACGGCTAAGCCTGTGGGGCATTAGCAATACCGTGCGGGACATGCCCGGCTGGCACATGTTCACTGGCTGATTCACAGTGACTTTGCTGATCGTCGAAAAATACATCCGCACCATAGGCTTTCAAGAACTCGCCCTTTTCAAGACCGCCCAAAAATAGTGACTCATCGATCCGGATATTCCACTCGCGCAGTGTGCGTATCACGCGCTTGTGCGCCGGTGCCGACCGAGCAGTCACCAAGGCAGTTCGAATCGGCGGCGCGTCCGATGGGAATTCTCGCTGTAAGGTATTCAATGCTGACAGGAAGGGTTTAAAGGGGCCGCCACTCAGCGGGCGGTCTGCCGCCTCCACTTCACTGGCTGTAAAGGCCTCCAACCCCTGCTGTTTATATATCTGTTCTGCCTCATCGGAAAACAGCACTGCATCACCGTCGAAAGCAAAACGCAGTTCGCGCTGCGTTGACTGCTCAGACTTTTTACTACGCGGTAACAAGGTCGCTGCAGCAACGCCGTTTTCAAGTGCTCGACGCACGTCTTCGGCATGGGTGGACAAAAACAGGTGGCAGCCAAACGCCGACACGTAATTGTAGGGACTCGCCCCACCACTAAAGGCGGCACGGCGTATATTCAAACCGTAGTGCTCTATAGAGTTAAATATCCGCAGGCCGGTATCCGCGGAATTGCGAGACAATAAAATAACCTCAACGCGCGGTTCTTTCAGCAAGTCGTTAAGTTTGAGTAAGCGTTCAACAATATTGAAGGCCTCGCCTTTATCGAGCACCTCATCTTCGCGATCGATTTGATATTGTTGATACGCGTCCAGCCCCTGCGTTTCAAACACCTGATGACTGTCATCCAAGTTAAACAGCGCCCGTGATGAAATCGCAACGACTAACTTGTCTTCAAATCCCTTGGGCATGAATGTCCCTCAATACGTAGCGTCTCCACTATACAAGATGGCGAAGTGCAGACAAGAGCCGAAGCTAGAATTGCAAACGCTGCCAGTTCATCGAGCGCGGCTTGCTGCCCTGACGAATCAAGGCGATATCATCGATTAATGCTTGGGAAAATACAGCCGCTATCGATGTGGCGGCGATGCCCTCGCTACTGACATTCGCCGACAATACCCCAACCGCTTTCATTCCCTCGCGCAGCATGGCGCCACTTTGGCCGGGCTGATTCAAGCAGTCGAGCCCGACAAGAGCAAGGTCACCACCTACCTCACTGCGCGGACTCGTCTGACAGCGACTCAACCACAAACCGCCGGAGGACGACGCGCTTGGGTAGGAAACTATCTCTACGGCGGCATCATTTGCAGACAGCGCTGCCAATGGCGCGCCGATAAATTGCCCAGTAATCGGCAAGGCAAGCTGTACGAGTGCTACGTCACTACCTGCATAGGCCGCGAGGTCGCCAGCAAGCAATTGTGCATGCTTGTGATCCAATGTCCACGCCGCCACCGCCGGGATTTCCGGGTTTGGCGCGCCATCGCGCGCCGGGTAGAACACCACCGAATGCGCTCTGCGTGCAGGCGAGCGCGGTTCAAACAAACAGTGCGCTGCCGTTATCAGCCAGCGCCGTGTTAGTGCAGTGGCAGTGCACCAGGCGTCCCCCATGCGGTACTGGCTGTATAGGCGCCCCACCTGCCATTGCTGGACGCCAGCCTGCGGCCAAACACGGAGTCTTCGGGCCTGCGCGTTGATAAAAAACACTGCGCCGCTGCTTTGCTCGCGTTGCGGCGTTGCGGCGCTAAGCACCAGTTCAGGCCTGCCCTGCTCCCCTGCTAGCAGGTAGTAGCCCGGATGCGCAGGCAACGCGAGGCCGCGGCGGCCGTCAATGGACACCCTTGGCAGAAACTCAGCAAGTCGATTGCTTAGCGCCAAGGCTTTATCCCGGTAAATCACCGGCTGTCGATGGAATTCCCGGCGCAGGCGGCGCACCGCAGCCGACACGCTGAAATCTTGCGACGCCCCCAACAAAACATGGGCGACTCTTACGAGGCGCAGTTGATCGCGGGCCTCCACCGAGGTCGCCAGCGCAGCATAATTCGCAGACTCAGCAACGGCCTGTTGCGTTGCAGGCCCACTGAAAAAAGTCGCCCATGCAAAATCTGCCGCAAGAGTTGGGCAGCGCTCGATAAGGCGACGTTGTGCCTGCATCGCCTGCCAAGCCGATACACTGATATAAAGCGCATCGTCGGCGTCTGCAGGTGAATAGCGCGGCGGGCATTGATTGTCGGACCACGCCGGAGAAACACCGAGCAGAAACACTGTCAGGGTAAACCAGAGGGCGGTAGAATTACGCGGGACGCGACAGCGGTAATCTCTCAACAGGCTTCGGAGCGGCAACATATCTTGCATAATACAACCTGGTTGGAATTTGATGCAGCGGCACTGCGCCACAATCTCGCTGTTGTGAAACAGTTAGCGCCGGGCGGCGCTATCTTAGCCATGCTCAAGGCCAATGGCTACGGTCACGGCGCGAATTGGGTTGCCGAAACCCTCGGCGAACGCGCTCAGGGCTTTGGCTTGGCGCGCCTGTGTGAAGCACTGGCACTGCGCGAACACGCGCCGTTTAAACGTTTGCTTCTGCTCGGCACCCTGGTTGATGACAACACGCTTAAACACTGCGCCGAGGCGCGCCTGGACTTGGTTATTCATCGCCTAGAGGATGCACAACGGCTTTCCGGCGCTCGCTTAACTACCCCTCTGTCAATTTGGCTTAAGCGGAATGTCGGCATGAACCGTTTGGGCATGAGCCATGAGGATTTTGTGGCCGCGCAGCAGCTTCTCGTCGGTAGCAAAAATGTGAAAGAAGTGATTCATATGAGCCACTTTAGTGATGCCGATACACCTCGGGCAGAAGTCACCGAAGAACAGGCTGAGCGTCTGTTCAGCAGCAGTCGAGCACTGGGCACATTCCCTTTAAGCCTGGCTAATTCCGCCGCGATTATTGCCCACCCGCACACCCATGCACAGTGGCAGCGGCCAGGCATTATGCTCTACGGCGACGACCCCACGGGGACATTAACGGGCAATAAAGCGCTGCGCCCGGTCATGCACTTCAAGAGCCGGATTGTCGCGCTTAAAACCGTTCACCCGGGCGACGGCGTCGGTTACGGGCGGCGTTGGCAGGCCAGCGGACAACGCCTCATCGCCACTATTGGTGCTGGCTATGCCGATGGCTACCCGCGCCACGCCACTGATGGTACACCGCTAATGGTGAATGGTCAGCGCGCCTCGTTGGCCGGGCGTGTTTCCATGGACTTACTCACCGCCGACGTCACTGACGTCGACCACGTTAAGGTTGGCGACGAAGTCACCCTTTGGGGCCAGGGCGTGAGTGCCGCGGAGGTCGCCGAGCGCTGCGGCACCATCAGTTATGAGCTGTTCACTCAGGTGTCATCACGGGTTGAGCGCTACTATGACTAAACACCCCGCTGGCAACGTTCACCGCCTGCGCAGCGGCACAAGCGATGGCCTCTACGCCCTATTAACCTTGGTGCTTGCCGCCGGCCTTGCATGGCTGCTATCAGCGCAGCTCAACTACTTTTATGGCTTTTTTCACGACCATATCGGCATCGCTGAAACCATCGCTGAATACGGCCCCCAAAATCGCTTTAAAGATGGCTTTGAAACAACTGACCGAGCACAGCGCATCACGCTCTTTGCGGAGATTGTTCGCGCCGTGCACAGCGGTGGCGAAGGCCTCGAGGAGATAAGCTATCGCGCCGCGGGGCGAACCCGCGCCGTCGCCCTGTTGCACGAGGCGGAAATTATCCACCTCCAAGATGTTGCGCATCTGATTAGTGCAACTCGCTTGCTCGTTATCCTTACCGCGATGGCCTGGACCGTTTGGACATTGGCAAAAATACGCCGCAAGGCGCCCTTCCCGCCTCTGACTCAGCAACTGGGTAAATTGCTTGGCGTCTCCGTGTTAATAGCTGGCCTGCTGGGCGTTTTTGGCTTTGAAGCGGTGTTCTACCAACTGCATATTTGGGTGTTTCCGGCAGAGCACCAATGGTTTTTCTATTACCAAGACTCGCTGATGTCGACCATGATGCAAGCGCCGGTGTTATTTGCCTATATTGGCGGCAGCATTGCAGCGCTCGGCGTTGCGCTGTTTTGCGCTATAACGGCGCTATTGCACCGTTATTCGCGCAAAAATGCGGGGAAGTAAGTCGTCGCGTTGGCAGGATTTAAAAGGGCCAAAACGTCTCGGGTATTCGTCCCTGGCGCAGTAAAGAGGCCACATCCATACCAACCGCGACACCGGCATGAACGAAAAAGCCGCCCCAGATAGATCGCGAGCGCAGCGCCAATATACCCAGAAACAACCCAAACAGGATGGCACCCACCGCTTCAGGCCACAGCTTCGGAAAGTGGATCATCAGATAGGGAACACACATTACCCAGATTGCATTCGCGCCGATTGCCGGACGCAAGCCTTGCAGCACAAAGCCGCGAAAGAAGAACTCCAGGCAGATAAACTGGGTGAGGTACAGAAGCTCCCAACTAATGAAGTCAAACCAGCTTCTACCCGCCTGTTTATAGAAGGGATAGTGCTGTAAAAAATCGGGCCGAAAACTGGCCAGGTAAATGAACACAAGAATTGGACTGAGCAACAGCAGATAGCCCTGCCAGTGCCGATGGGTGTCCCCCCAGCCCCAGCCAAAATGGCGCATGCGCTCGCCCATTACGCGGCGAATTATCAGCCACGGCAGCAGCACGTAGCCAACCACATGCCAAGTGGTCCACCACAGGTAGGACAGCAACTCACCATAGCCACTGCGACGCAGCTCCCACCACCAATAGTTCGGTGTACGCCCCTGCACTTCACTGAGCCACTGGAGCAGGGTTTGCAAGCTAGAGGAAAACTTTAAGTAGTGGATGAGTAGCAAACTCACGGACACACAGGCCAGCACCGCAAAAACCCGCCTGAGCGCCGCCGGGCGCGATAAACGGTAACTATCTGCTTCGGCATCGATATCGTCGAGAAGAACGAGAATTCGCCGTGGGTTCAGGCGCTGCAATGCGCCAGATAAGCTAGCGCCTATACCGCTCATTCGCGCGCTTCCGCTGAGCCATTGCTGCCCAGGCGCTCACGCGTCAACGCAAAAACCACCGGACTGAGCAGTAGCAATGCCAGCAAGTTCGGCAGCGCCATCAGCGCGTTCAGGGTATCGGCCAATAGCCAGATAAAATCGAGCTCCGCCATCGCGCCGAGGGGAATTGCCGCGACCCAGGCCAGGCGGAAGGCAAAAATAGCGTGAGTGCCAAAAAAATACACCACGCAGCGCTCGCCGTAGTAGGCCCAGCCCAGCATGGTGGTAAACGCAAAGACCGCCAAGCCCACGGACACAATAAAGTCACCGCCGCCGATCAAACTGTCGAAGGCCAACGCCGACAGCGCCGCGCCACTTTCGCCGCCCTGCCATGCCCCAGACAACAGAATGACAAAGCCAGTAATGCTGCACACCAAAATGGTATCGATGAAGGTGCCCAGCATGGCGATCAGGCCCTGGTTCACCGAGTTGTGTGTTCGTGCGGCGGCGTGGGCAATTGGCGCACTGCCCAAGCCAGCCTCGTTGGAAAATATTCCCCGCGCCACACCAAAGCGTATCGCGGCCACCACACTCGCGCCGGCAAATCCACCAACCGCCGCCGCGCCATTAAAGGCGGCATCGACTACCAGTAAGAACAGTGCCGGAATTTCGCTAATATTCATCGCAATAATAACGAGGCCCATCGCCATATACGCCACCGCCATGATGGGCACTAGCACGCCGGCAACCGAGGCGATGCGCTTCACCCCGCCCAACACCACCAGCGCAACCGCTGTTGCCAGCACCGCGCCGGTTACCCATACCGGCAGAGAAAACGTGGCGTGAAGCGCATCGGCCACAGAGTTAGCCTGAACCGTATTGCCAATGCCAAAGCCCGCAAAGACACCGAAAAATGCAAAGGTTGCCGCCAGCCAACGCCACTTTGGCCCCAGACCATTTTTTATGTAATACATCGGGCCGCCGCTGAAGTTGCCCTGCTCGTCTTGTTCGCGATAGTGCACGGCACAGACCGCCTCGGCGTACTTGGTTGCCATACCCACCAATGCTGTGCACCACATCCAAAACAGCGCACCGGGACCGCCGAGCGCGATCGCTGTGGCAACACCGGCGATATTGCCGGTGCCGATCGTTGCTGATAAGGAGGTCATTAAGGCCTGAAAGGGACTGATATCGCCGCTGTCCTGCTCGCCTTTGCGACCGCGAAATAACAGACCAAAGGCCTGGGGGATTCTGCGCAGTGGCATAAAGCCCAGCCCCAACATCAGGTAGGCCCCGGTGCCGAGAATAAGAATAAGCATGGGCCAGCCCCACACCAGACCATTGAGGCCGCCGATGATCGACGTAATTGTTTCCATAGCGCTACCTTATCGTTGTTATTGGGTCGCGGTGCATAGTCGCTGCTGGCCCGCTAATAGCAGGCCAAATAGTCATCCACCCAATGAAGTAAAATGCTGCCGATGCGGGAAGACGCCAAAAATGCCGCCGGTATGCACAAAGACGATGTCCCCATCGTCACCAAAGCGGCCGTTGTCGCGCTCTTCCAGCAACGCATGAAAGGCCTTCCCTGTGTACACAGGGTCCAGAATAAGGCCCTCGGTCGCGGCAAGGTCAGCGATGGTTTGATAAACCTTTTCGTCGGCCAACGCATAGCCCGGCCCAACGTAACCATCGATAACACTCACCTGTAAGTCGTCCAATGCGACGTCTAAGTCGTAACGGTGCTGCCAATCATGCAGGTCTTGGGCCACTTTATTTAAGAACCACGCTTCATCGTCGCAGACATTCACGCCCCACACGCGGCTACCGGCCAGATAATAGTGGGCTCCAGCGGTCAAGCCAGCCTGGGTGCCGCCGGATCCGGTTGCGCAGATAATATGGCGTGGACGAATGTCATGGTGGCGAAAATCGTCGGCTAACTCGGCACACGCCGAGAAATAGCCCCAAACCCCCACCGCATCGGATGCTCCGGTGGGTATGATAAACGCGCGCCGCCCTCTGTCGGCGTAGTACTGCTGCCACTGCGCGAGTAACTGCGGCAGCTGAGCCTGAAATTGCTTGGCGGGATAAGCCGAAATCTGGGCGCCCGCTAATTGGTCGAGCAGTAAATTTCCATCGGCATGCTCGGGCTTCTCGCCGCGCAGTAGCAGGTGGCACTTCAAACCGAGCTGAGCGCACAGCAAGGCGGTGGCCCGACAATGGTTGGACTGTAAGCCACCACAGGTAATGATGGTGTCACAGCCCTCTTCCAACGCCTGCGCCAAACTGAATTCCAGCTTGCGTATTTTATTGCCAGACAGTGCGCAGCCCGTTAGGTCGTCGCGCTTCACCCATATGCGCGGACCAGGACGAGCTTCCTGCAGGCGTGTCAGAGGCTGGAGCGGTGTTGGTAGATTGGCTAGGCCCAGACGTGGGGGCGTGAACTGAGTCGGGATAGTCATGTGAAACCCGCAATCGCTCGTTTATGACGTGAAATGAAAACGGGGCGCTTGATGCGCCCCGTTTACGGTATTAAATGGCTTTGAGCGTGCCCTTGGGCAGCACTGCATGCACGGCAACGCGCTGGAACTTCAGCTCTACGTTGTCCGCAACACTCAACACAACATAGTCATCGTCAAGCTTGGTGACTTTGCCGAGAATACCCGCACTGGTGACCACCTCGTCGCCTTTTGCCAGAGCGGCGACCATTGCCGCGTGCTCTTTTTGACGCTTGCGCTGAGGACGAATCGCAATGAAGTAAAAAAGGCCGAACATCAGCACCAGAAAGCCGATCTGGAACAACTCACCGCCCGGAGGGGCGCCTGCAGCGCCAGCAGTTTGTGCGTGGGCTTGAGAGATAAAAAAGCTCATCGTGTTTCCTTAAACAAAACTAAAAAAGCCGGGCGAAAGCCCTCAATTTGGGCTGCTCGGCAGATCCCGAGCGAAATATAGTACACAAGGCCCAGATTCAAAGCGAGATGTCATAGTCCATTATAAAAGGCGCATGATCGGAAAAGCGTTCTTCGCGGTATACCCAGCCATCGCGAATGCTATCGATGAGCCCGGGGGTGACCACATGGTAGTCGAGCCGCCAACCAACATTGTTGGCATAGGCCTGCCCTCGGTTTGACCACCAGGTGTATACCGCCTCGGTGTTAATCTGCCGAAAGGCGTCAACAAAACCCGCTTCGTCATAGAGCTTATCCAGCCACGCCCGCTCGTGGGGCAAAAAGCCTGAATTTTTGCGATTCGCGCGCCAGTTTTTTAGGTCAATTTCGCGGTGGCACATATTCCAGTCGCCACAAATGATCAGCTCCCTACCCTGGGCTTTTAGCTCGACAAAATGCGGGTATATCTTTTCCAGAAAATCATCTTTCTTTTGCTGCGCCGCATCACTGCTTGAGCCGGAGGGCATATAAAGAGAGATAACACTGAGCTTGTCGTAATCGGGTCTGACATACCGCCCCTCGCTGTCCAGCGGGTCCCAGCCCAGCTCGCAAACAAAGCGTTGTGGCGGCGTGCGACAATAAATGGCCGTGCCGCTATACCCTTTCTTGTGCGCATCATTGAAGGCCGATACATAACCCTGGGGGTGGAACAGTGGGTCACTTAGCTGGTGTTGCTGAGCCTTGGTTTCCTGAATACAAACCACATCAGCCTGCTGAGTTTCCAGCCAGGAAAAGAAACCCTTGCGAGCTGCTGCTCGAATACCGTTGGTGTTTACGGTAATTACGCGCACCACGTACCCTCCAAAAAATGGCCGAGCTTAGCAGACCCGGCCTGCCGGCAAGTACTGCTGTACATTTTTTTTCACCAAATTCAATATTTTGAAGCCATATAACGTCACCCATACAGAGCATGTTGTTCCGCGTCGCTTACCCTAGAATCAGGGTCGATAACAACCGCATTGCGGCAACATAAAGACCAAACAGGAACATTCGCTATGAACGCCAGCTCCGCTGACCAACTCTTACAGATCGAGGCGATCAAACGTCTCAAATATGTTTACTTGCGCGCAGTAGATACCCACGACTGGCAATTATTGGAAAGCACGCTCAGTGAAGACTGCGTTGCCCGCTACGACGGCGGCAAGTATAGCTTCGACAACCGCAGCGAGCTCATCGCTGGCCTGCGCGGCCACATGGATAGCCCCAATGTACTAACCATGCACAATGGCCACCACCCTGAAATCGAGTTGCTCAGCGAAAGTGAGGCACGCGGAAAGTGGTACCTGCAGGACCTCGTGTTCAATAAAGAGCAAAACTGGATGCTGTTTGGCACGGCCATCTACACGGATCACTATCGCCTGGAAAATGGTGAGTGGAAAATTTGCCGAACGGAATATGAGCGGATAATGGAAACCATCAATGCGCCGATTCCATCGACCCTGAGCTTTACCCACAGTATGTTTGAAAAGAAATAGGCAACCCAGACTATGACCAATATTGCTCAAACGCTTCGCGACTGCCAAAAACAGCTCTGCGCCCCGGGTGCCCCCTATGAGATGGAAGACTGTGTGGTAAACGGGCAGCATTTCCGTCAGTTTAAGCAGGCACCATCGAGCATGCGTGAGCTGCTCGATGCCGGCCGCCAGCATGGAGACGGGGAATTTCTGGTGTATGCCGAGCCGGGCAAGCCGGAAGAGCGGCGCAGCTTCGCACAATTTTTTCAGCGGGTGGACGCACTCGCCTACCAGCTTGTCCACCACTATCAACTCAAACAGGGCCAGCGTATCGCGATCGCCATGCGCAACTATCCAGAGTGGATGGAGGCCTACACAGCTATCGCGTCACTCGGTGCTATTGTGGTGCCACTAAATAGCTGGGGCAGCGCTGAAGAATTGGAGTTTGTACTGCGCGACAGCGCCGCTGACATTGTCTTCTGCGACGCTCGCCGTCTCGAGCTGCTCACACCGATGCTGGCCGATCTGCCCTGCCGCGCCATCGTTGCACGCAGCCAAGCCAGTGAACATGCCGAAAGTATGGAAGCGCTTATCGCCGGCGCAATGGGCCAAGCCATGCCGCAGCCCTGGCAATGCCAACTGGATGATCCTGTACAAATCATGTACAGCTCTGGCACCAGTGGTAAGCCCAAGGGAGCACTTTCGAGTCATCGCAATATCATCCAGGCGATTATCAGCTTTGAGGTACAGGCAATCATGTCAGCGATGGCCAACCCGAAGGCGATCGAGGCGATGTTTGCCGGCGGCAATGCTCCCTGCTCACTGCTATCAGTGCCGCTGTTTCACGTTTCCGGCTGCTATGCCGCCTTTCTGCTGAACCTTCGCGGCGGTCGCAAAATTGTGATGACCTATAAATGGGACGCCGCCGAGGCCCTGCGTTTGATTGAGCAGGAAACCGTCACGATATTCAGCGCAGCCCCCTCGATGGTGATAGACCTGCTGCAACACCCGGACTTCGACAAACGCGACACCAGTAGCTTGTTTTCTCTCGGTGGCGGCGGCAGCGCCTGTCCACCGACGTTTAAACGTGTGATTGACGAGCGTTTTGAACAAGCCTACGTGGGCACCGGCTACGGCATGACGGAAAGCAACGCGATCTGCTCTAGCTGCACCGGCGCTGCCTACGAAGAAAAACCCGGCGCCGCCGGAACATTGTCCCCCCTGGTCGACTTTAAAACCTGCGACGAGGAAGGCCGCGACCTCCCGCCGGGGGAAAAGGGGGAAATCTGGCTGCGCTCAGTGTGCAATATCCAGTCTTACTGGCACCGTCCTGAAGCAACCGGTAGCCAGTTTAAAGATGGCTGGATGGCCACCGGCGATATCGGATTCCTAGACGAAGACGGCTTCGTTCATCTCGCAGACCGCGCCAAAGACTTGATTATTCGCGGCGGGGAAAATATCTATCCAGCGGAAATTGAGACACTGCTAAGCCGCCACCCTGCGGTTCTTGAATCCGCAGTTATCGGCTTGCCGGATGAGCGTATGGGGGAATCGGTAGCCGCCCTGGTCAGGCTGAATGACGGCGAAACGCTCACGGAAGATGCCCTGCTATCCTTTTTACGCGAGCAATTGGCCGGCTTTAAAGTGCCCTCGGCGCTGCACTTCGTAGCACAGCCCCTGCCCCGCAATGCCGCAGGCAAGCTGCTGAAAAAGCAAATTAAGGAGGAGTACGCTACACTGGCGAAGGTTTAAGTTCTCACGCCCGGCTAACGGCCGGGCCACCCTTCGGAGCGCTAATGAAATTTTTCTCCGAGCGCCGGGCGCGCAAGATTCTTGAAGACGGGGCCGACGATGCCCAGCAAGAACAGCTGGAAGCCACCCTGAAAAACCGGCGGCGCATTCTCAATAAAGTCCTCACTAACGCTTCACTGGTCCCTTACCTGGAACAAGTGAAAACCCTGTTTCAACTTGTGCAAGACTATGCTCGGGGCAATTATCGGGAAATACCCTGGTGGTCCATCGGCGCGGTCATCACAGCCCTTGGTTATATTTTAATGCCATTGGACAGCATCCCGGACTTCATTCCTGTAGCGGGCTATCTGGATGACGCCGTGGTGTTAAAACTGTGTTTAGACATGATCGCCCGGGACCTTCAGCAGTACCGTCTGAGTAAAGATGAGGCCGAGCAACAGGGCGAAATAAGCAACGAAGACACCGATTAATCGTCAGGCAGGTCACCGGCGAGAATGAAATTGAGGTCAGCGGGCGGTGGTTCGTCATTGAGCACGCTCTGGCAATAACGCACCGCCTCCCCCACGGTATCGCAGGCGACGTAGGTCATTCCCGAGTCCGCGTAGGAAAAGTCCAGCGCTTTTAAGTCAACCGAGTTGCAGCCGACATAAACCTGATCAACACAGCCTTGCAGCTGGCACCAGAGCGACAACTTCGGCTGCGCCGCGGTGACTTCCGGGGTATGAAGGTCGTAGTCGCGATAATCCACCACTCGACACCACGGCTGCTTGTCATAGCGGGCAACCACGCGCTCCAATTCTTGGAAATACGCCATGGCGCCCTCTATATTCCAGGCCCCGCGCAAGGTGGCAATAACGATATTGCCCTGAGTTTCTACGGAAAAAGAACCGTGTGCGTCGCTGCTCATCGGCATCTCCTGTGACGTTACCTCTTTATAGCAAGCCCACAGAACCTTGCCTATGCGTATTTATGCGCGGTTTCAGCCTAAATCCAGCTCATCGAGCAAGCTGATAACGTCGTCGTGATGGCGCTTGGTGTTCACTTTTTCCATCACATGTTTTAAGCGGCCATCTTTGCCAATAATAAAGGTCGTACGCAAAATGCCATCGTACTCACGGCCCATGAACTTCTTGAGGCCCCAGGCGCCGTACTTGTCCGCTATAGCGTGGTCTTCATCAGACAACAGGGTAAAGTTTAACGGCGCCTCTTCCTTCTTGGGGTTTTCTTCAAATTTCTTCAATTTCGCAACCGGGTCGGGGCTAACAGCCAGCACCACGGTGTCCCGCTTAGCAAATTCTTTCTGCGTGTCACGAATACCGCAGGCCTGCACGGTGCAACCCGGGGTCTTCGCTTTGGGGTAAAAATACAAAACAACATTTTTACTACCCTTGAAATCTTTCAAGCTGACTTTATCGCCATTTTGATCTTGCAACGTAAAGGCGGGAGCCAGATTACCGATTTTGGGGAACGCCATGATTTACTCCTCAATCATCTATCGCTGAATTGTCAGTATCGTCGTGTTGCAGATCAGCGCGATCGCTGAGTGCCGCTGGAATCTGCTTTTTAACCTTCGCGCCCAGAGCCTCCAGTCTGGCAATACGACCGACCACGTTGCCGCGCCCCTCTGTCATACGCTTAAGGGTTTTCTCATAGGCTTGTTGGCCTCTGTCCAGGTGCTTACCCAGGTCTTCCAGAGACTCGGACACCAATACAAATTGGTCGTGCAAGGCACCCGCTTCGCGAGCAATTTTCTCGGCGTTGCGGTTTTGGCGCTCGTAACGCCAGATACTCTGCACCGTGCGCAGCGTCGCCAATAAGGTTGTCGGCCCGACAACCACAATGTTTTGCTCATACGCGCTGCGAAACAGCTCCGGATCATGTTCAAAAGCCGCCATAAACGCGGCCTCCACCGGGATAAAGATAAACACGAAATCTAGGGTTCGCAGGCCCTCAATATGTTGATAGGCCTTGGTCGACAAGCCCCCGATATGCTGGCGCACCGACTGGATATGCTCTTTGAGCGCAGCGCTGCGCTCGCTGTCATCCTCGCTGCTGCAGTAGCGTTCATAAGCAATAAGAGAGACTTTGGCATCGATAATGATGTCTTTGTCGTCAGGCAAGTGGACGATCACGTCGGGCTGACGGCGGCGCCCCTGCTCATCAGTAAAACTTTGCTGGGTGTCATACTCGTGGCCCTTGCGCAGCCCGGACTCCTCCAACACCCGCTCCAGAATCACTTCGCCCCAGTTGCCCTGCGCCTTGTTGTCCCCTTTAAGCGCGCGCGTTAAGTTGTGCGCCTCGCGACTGATACTGTGGTTCATTTCCTGAAGGGTTTTTAACTGCTCGCGCAATTCACCATGCTGGCGATTTTCGATGTCGTAAATTTGGTTTACGCGCTCCTGAAAGCCTTTAAGTTGTTCGCGAAAGGGATTGAGCGACTGCTGAAGGCTCTGTTGATTACTCTCGCTAAAGCGGCGGGATTTTTCGTCAAAGATCTTGTGCGCCAACTTCTCGAACTGCGCACTCAGTTCTTCCTTGGCCTGCTTGAGCAGGCCAATTTGCTCGGCGCTGGCAGTTTGCAGGTGCTGATAGTCACTCTCTTTGCGCGCCAGCGCCGCCTGAGCGTCCGCCAGTTGCTTGCGGTACGCCTCGGCTTTTGCCAGCTCCTCTGCCTGATGGCGCACTCTATCCTGAGCAACGGCTTCAGCGCGCTGCGCCTCATTAGCCCGTTGCTCAGCGGCATTCAAGCGATGTTGTGCGGTGTCTAAACGCGCGTTAAGGTCCTCGCTCTGTGCACGTAATGCGTCCATTTGCTGGACCGTTTTTTGTCGCTCAAGCACGGCTATGCGATGCCAGATCAGCGCACCAATACCCAGCCCTAGCAGTAGCGCTACCGCGCTGCTAACAAGCAAAATTAGATCTACATTATTCATCGTATTCGGGCTGACTAGAAAGTGAATGGAGTACTATACACCGAGCGCTGAAACCCTACCCGGGTGCCGCGCAGCGGCTATTGGTCGAAGTTCCAGTTTACGTGCTTGGCCCAGAGGGGGCCGGGCTTACCCAGGCGAATGGGGTAATCGTTGCGCCGACGGTCTTCGAAATAATCTATTAAAATATCGGTAACCACCGGAAACGCCAGCTCGGACCAGGGAATGTCTTCTTCTCGGAAAAGCTTACTTTCCAGGCTTTCCGGACCGACGCCGAAATCGCCGTCGAGTTCACCGCGAAAAAATACATACACCTGATTGATATGGGGAATATCGAATAATCGATACAGGCTCTCGTCCTTCACTTTGGCGGCCGCTTCCTCACGGGTTTCCCTGAGAGCGCCCTCCAGCATCGTCTCGCCGTTTTCCATAAAACCGGCGGGAATCGTCCAGAAGCCCAACCGTGGCTCAATAGCGCGCCGGCAAAGCAGAACCTGATCGCCGATGGTGGGCAGGCAGCCCACCACCACACGGGGGTTTTGGTAATGAATAATGTCGCACTGAGTGCATGTATAACGTGGTCGGTCGTCTCCTTCCGGCACACGGAGTTCAACCGGCGCACCACACTCACTGCAAAACTTCATCTATACCGCTACTCCGCTGAGAGGCAAAGTCCTAGCGCAGTTCCTGATAGCCACCACCGTGGAAAACAAGAGGTTTACCAGTGGGACTCAGGTCCATTTCAGTAACTTTACCAACAAGAATCAAATGATCCCCGCCATCATAGCGCTGCCAGATATCACATTCAAAGCTAGTGAGTGCACCGCGCAGAACCGGCAGGCCACTTTTACCAATGCGGTAGTGATCCTTATCCAGTTGGTGAGCATCTTTCTTCGCATATTGGTTGGACAGGCCAACCTGCTCTTGGCTCAGTACGTTGACCGTAAAGCCATCGGCCGCTTCAAAGGCCGGGTAACATTCGGAGTCGTTACGCAGGCTCCACAACACCAGAGCCGGGTCCAGCGACACCGAGGCAAATGAATTAACCGTCATACCGAAAGGCTCATAGCCGCGTGGATTGGCGGTAATTACGCACACACCTGTCGCGAACTGACCGAGGGCATTGCGGAAGTTACGGGGATCGAAGCTCATAAATATCCTGTTATCTGTGATTCGCCGCCGACCTGCGTATGGGCCGGCGTGAGGAGCGCGTAGTATACCGTGGGAATGCATTCACCGATGCTGTTACAGCTCGTCCGAACGGCTGACGCCCTACCAGCGCGCGGCGGCCCTATCGTCGCTTTCCCTGGCGTCCACCCAGCGGCTCTCACCGTTGTGCAGTTGTTCTTTTTTCCAAAATGGCGCCTGGGTTTTAAGGTAGTCCATAACGAACTCACAGGCTTGAAATGCAGCGCGACGGTGCGCCGCGCTCACCGCAACCAGTACAATCTGCTCGCCGGGCAGCACGGTACCAACCCGGTGGATAACGGTGCAGCCAAGCAAGGACCAGCGCTCACTCGCCTCTACCACAATGCGCTCGATGCTGGACTCGGTCATACCGGGGTAATGCTCCAGGTGCATCGATGCCACGGTGTCGCCCTGGTTGTTATCGCGCATCACGCCTAAAAACTGCACAATTGCGCCGCTGGCGGTGCTGCGCAGTTGCGCAACTTCAGCGCCTGCATCGAAATCCTCAACCTGAACTAAAACTTTAATCACTTAACTTAACCTCCTGTAACTGGAGGAAAAAAAGCAACCTCATCACCCTTGGAAACAGGGCTTTCGTCGGCAGCAACTTGCTGATTAATCGCGCATAGCAAATTTTCCTGGGCGAACTGCTCGGCCCAACAATCATTGCGCGTGGACAGCTGTGCCTTAAGGTCGGCTACGGTGCCGGCGTAGTCAATATCCAAGTCAGAGGTGCCCAAGGTTTCACGCAGCTTGGCAAAGAACAAGACCTTAATCATGGTCATGCTCCTCCGCCGACCACTCGCCGGAACGCCCGCCTCGCTTGCTGAGAAGGCGGATGCCCTCAATGCACATGCCTTTATCGACAGCCTTACACATGTCGTAGATCGTCAATGCGGCCACAGATACGGCCGTAAGGGCTTCCATCTCGACGCCGGTTTGCGCAGCTAATTTACACCGCGCACGAATGTGCACGCACTGCCCTGCACTGTCGATGTCAAAATCGACCTTGACTGAAGACAGCATCAGCGGATGGCACAAGGGGATCAAATCGCTGCATTTTTTTGCCGCTTGAATGCCCGCCAACCTGGCTACACCGAGCACATCACCCTTTTTATGATTGCCAGCGGCAACCATAGCCAGCGTTTCTGCTTGCATCACCACACGGCCTGTCGCCTCGGCTTCCCTGGCCGTTACCGCTTTATCGGTCACGTCGACCATGCTCGCCTGGCCCTGTGCATCAAAATGCGTGAACTGTTTTTCTTCCACGTGATCACCCATAGCGACTGTCAGCAACGAAAGGATTGGTCTGGCGTTCCTCGCCGAATGTCGAGGTCGGGCCATGGCCGGGGAT
This sequence comes from Spongiibacter sp. UBA1325, assembly GCF_002306875.1. Lineage (NCBI taxonomy): Bacteria > Pseudomonadati > Pseudomonadota > Gammaproteobacteria > Cellvibrionales > Spongiibacteraceae > Spongiibacter > Spongiibacter sp. UBA1325. The sequence continues at coordinate 246,111 of NZ_DBTD01000003.1, read as the reverse complement.
AAAGGTGACATCATCCCCTAGCGGCCAGAGTTTTTCTCGGATGGACGTAATCAAGGTATCGTAATCACCACGCGGGAAGTCGGTGCGACCGATCGAGCCTTGAAATAACACATCACCGACAATCGCCAGCTTGCTCGGCTCATGAAAAAACACCACATGCCCCGGGGTGTGCCCAGGGCAATGACTGACCGCCAGCTGCTGGTTCCCGAAACTAACAGACTCACCGTCATCCAGCCAGCGGTCCGGCGTGAAAGCCTCCGCATGGGGAAAGCCGGACATCTGGCACCATTCAGGCAATTTGTCGATCCAGAATGCATCGTCCTTATGCGGCCCGATGATCTGCACCCCGTATTTCTGGCGCAAGGTATCTGCCGCCGCGCAATGATCCATATGGCCATGGGTCAGCAAAATCACTGACAGTTTGCCGCCCAACTGCTCCAACGCTGCCTCGATGCGGTCAATATCGCCGCCTGGATCAACCACCGCGGCTTGCCCCGTTTCTTCACAGAGCAGCACCGAGCAATTTTGCTGATATGCCGTTACCGGCACCATCGCACACTTCATTTTTTCTTCCACTCGTTATTCCACATCTGGCGACAATGATAAGCAGTCGACTGGCAACTTCATAGCGCAAGCGGCGATAAATCGATACTGGCACGCTGTTTGCTGTTGTTTGGAGACTGTTACTGAGAAACCACAAACGTCGCAAACACTAGCTTAGCTAGCCATTTACACAGGGAGGTGAGCAGTTCGCCAGGAGGCGATACATTATTAGAGGTAATTTCACTATGCAGCGTGCATTCGCATACACCCTAGCCCCTATCGTCCTCGCACTTGCTGCGTGCGGCGGCTCGTCCAGCTCATCAAGTACCAGCGCGCCGCCCGCGCCGCCTACCACTCCAGGTGGGGAATTTGTGCTGGAAGAAGCCACCACGGCGGACGTCCACGCGGCGCTTCGCGGCGATCTCAGTCTTGCCGATGGTCAGCGACTCACCTGCGAAGCCCTCGTTAATATGTATATCCAGCGAATCTTCGCCTATAACGACAACCCCCAACCAAACGGCGGGCTGCCTATTCGCGGCGTGCTTGCTGTTAACCCCGACAGTATCGACCAGGCCAAGGCGCTGGATGCCCTCTATGCGCGTGACGGTGGCATCGGCGATCGCCCGCTGCACTGCATGCCCGTTTTATTGAAAGACAACTACGACACCTACGATTACCCAAGCACACAGGGCTCCTACAGTATGCTCGGCCATCAGGCCGGGGTAGATGCCCACTCGGTTGCGGGCTTGCGACAAGCCGGGGCCGTCATTCTCGGCAAGGCCAATCAAGACGAATTCGCCTTTTTTACTACTGGCTTTTCCAATCGCGCCATCCAGGTAAGCAACCCCTATAACACCGCAGAAAGCCCCGCCGGTTCATCCTCAGGTACAGGCGCGTCTATCGCCGCCAACTTTGCCCTAGGCGGCACCGGTAGTGACACCTGCCAGTCAATTCGCCACCCCTCCTCAGTTAACGGCTTAGTGGGCATCCGCCCCAGTTTAGGTGTTATCTCTCAGCACGGAATCTTCCCCCTCAGCCACGAGCGCGACACCGGCGGGCCGATGACAAGAACGGTGCGCGACGCAGCGTTAATGCTCGATGCAATGGCGGGCGTTGATCCCCGCGACCCGAAAACCCTTCTCTACCCTGCCGAATTGCGGCCCGAAAGCTATATGAGCTTTCTGGACCGGGAAAAATATGGTCTGAAGGGAAGAAAAATTGGCGTGGTAAAACAGCTGGGCAGCAACAACGATGCGGCAGGTACCGGCGCCCAGGGCGAACTGATTAGCGCCGCTGTTGAAAAAATGCGCGAATTGGGCGCAGAGGTCTATGACATCTACCTCCCCGATTTTGAAAGCCGCGGCGCGGGTTCACGGCACTATGATATGAACCAGTACTTCCTCACCTTCGAGGAAGAAGGCGGAGACAGCCCCAGAGCCTGCGTAAGCAGCCTGGCGATTGCCACCAACGGCTCCGACTCCATCGCCCATGAGCGCGAGGCCTGCAGTGGCCTGGACGGCATACTTGAAACGGGCAGAGTGGGACCGCGCACGGCCGCGCTATTCGCGCTTGTTGCCGCAGACGACCCAAATCTTGCGCCTAGCGAAGCCCAGCTCAACGGTCTGATTGAAATGCGTGACTACACCACCTCACTTATGGACGCCTTGGTCGATGAGTCAGGCGAACCGGTACTGGACGAAAATGGTGCACAGGTACGCTTGGATGCGCTGATTTTGAGCCCGGGGCCGACCGGCGGCAGAACCTGCGATTTCGGTTCGACCACTCAAATGGGCTCAATCGTCGTGCCTGTCGGCTTTGACGACAGCGTTGGTGTGCCGCGCGGCATGGAGATATTCGTTCGTCAGTATGACGAGGGAACCGGACTTGCCATCGCTTACGACTACGAACAGGCAACTCTGCACCGTCAGCCCCCCAGTATTTCGCCCTCTCCCCTGACGGCGGACCAGAGCATTGGAGACTTCAATGCACGCATGCAGCAGGCCTTATCAGAGGCAATGACCGAAGCCCCTGAGAACCTGCCCGTTGAGCATTACATTGAAGTTCTGGGAAATATTGGCGGCTAACACCGCCAGCAGAAAATCTTACTTATAAAACACCCGTCCCCGGTACACATGCTTTTTAGCGCCGGGGGCCGGGTTTTGCTGCTCATCAGTAGAGGGGATCTTATGCCCCCGGTAGGTAATCTCGGTAATAGCCTCCAGCGATTTTTTCTCCGCCGACTCTCGACCAGCGAGGCTGAGTAGCTCGCCGATGGTGTTTTTCGAGATAGGGTCGCGGGTGCGGGGCGCCAACGCCGACAAAATATCTAGCAATTCCGGATCGGCCAAACGAATACGAATGCCAAACTCGGCATACAATCTGGAGCGCAGCTTCTGAAGGCGCGACACCATCTCCGGGGTATACAACATTGGATATCCTTAGCCGCACAAGGCGTAGCGTGAATAAGCAGCAACGTCGACGCAAGAAATGTTCCACTCTGAGTGCAGCAGCAGGCGTCAATGTAAATTCACAATTGCCAAGGCGTAGAAAATCCCTTAGAGTGTCGGCCCTCAAAACACAGCCTCGGCTGTACCTGTTTTGGTGAGGTGTCTGAGTGGTCGAAAGAGCACGCCTGGAAAGTGTGTGTACGGCAACGTACCGAGGGTTCGAATCCCTCCCTCACCGCCATAAATAAAAAAACCCGGCCTTGAGCCGGGTTTTTTATTTATCCCGTGGGGGTCGGTGAGAACCCTCGCCAGGGTTCTATAAAACGCAACGCGTTTTAGACGCCGAAGCAACGCGAAGGCGCCCCGAAGAGATAAGCAAATAGCCATTTATCGTGTAGTAAGGGCTAGGCCGCTCAACCTGCGGATCCAACCCTTTCTCTAAGTCTGCTCAAGACTTTGGCACTGGCTCCAATTTGCGACGGAAGCTGCCCGAGATCCGCACGATATTGTCGCCATCGGGCATGATTTGCTCACCGTCGATAATCAGCGCTGTGGCCTTATAGGTGCCGGTCACATAACCATTGTCATCGGTAAGAATTTCTACCTGACAGGCTGCACCATCCAGCGTCAGCTCTGCCTTGGCGTCACGATCATACTGCGTAGTCTGGTACAGCGCGCCAATCGCCTGCAGATTCACCTGCACCGCGCGATTGTCGGCACTGTTTACATCGGCGCAGTTATACACACCCACTGCACGCGGCATATTGATCACATCCAACTTGAGGCCTTTGCGGCGATCCAGGGTGCGATAACCGTACTGACTGTAAGAACTCTCATAGCTGTAAAGCTGATCGAAGGGGTCATAGATAAATTTGAAACGATCGCCCGTCTGCCAATGGCCGCTGCCGTCTTCAACACGCATGGTCATGCCGACTTCGTCGGGCGCCAGTTCGCCTTCGTCACCGCTGTCATTATCAGGGCGCGTCAGCACAACGGCATAGTTACGGAATTTGCCACTGATTTCCAAACGGCGATCGTCACCCTCCAATAAGTTTTCCTGGGCAAACAACGTCGCGGTGTAGCTAGCGTCATAGAATTTGCCACCACGCGACACGGTTACGATTTCACACTCACCACCGGCATCATCTGAGGTATAGCGTTGCTCCAGCAAATAGGTACCGACTTTTACCCACATGTGCATAGCGCCAGCACGATTTCGGTACTCGGTGCCACAGTGGTAGGTTGCATCCCCAGCAAAGCCACCCTGTGGCTGGGTGCCCGCATGCAGGCTAATGATATCGGAGGCATTGCCGGTAAACGGAGGCGTGCCGTCATCAGGGCTGGTACCACCGAGACCAACAGGGTTATCCAACAGGAAGTGCTGATCTGAACCCAGTTCATAACTTGGATTATCGGCCAGTTCGATACTGCCAAAATAGTCCCGAGGCAAGTCACCCTCAAGTGTTCCTGGTACACCCTCGTGGTCATATACGCGGAACGGCACATTTTCAAGCTGAATAGCGTAGTCGTCCTTCTCCAGTGTGGCCGCAAGAATAACGCCTTGAATACCCCCCAACTCGCTGACGTAGTCAGTGCGTAGCCTACAGTCGCTGGCCGTGTAATCGCCGCGATTAGCTGGCGCTCCGGTAACGGCATTCATTGACAGCACCATCTGTAGCTGATCGTCGCAGATTTGCTCGCCCAGAACATGAGGAATATTCAGATACATGGCCGCAGGCACTACGCCTTCGTACTCCGTGGTATCGATGTTGTTACGGGTATCGACATTAAACCGCAGCTGCCGAACACCACCCAACGTGGTATACACGCTGGCATAATCCAACAAATAGCGATAATTACTGCCTGCAAACTTCAAGTAAGCGCCGTTCTTACCATTCAGAGAATCGTAAACCGGATTGTCGAGTTCGCCCGCGACACCACCGCCGCCGGTCTCGCCGCCGGTTTCACCGCCGCCGCTATTTTCGATCGTCGCCTTAAAGTAGCCATTGCTCACTACGCGACGAGGCTCCTCGCCCAAGAAATTCCCGGAGAAGTAACCCTCGTAGACAGGGCCGGCCTGCACCACCTTAATCACGCAGTCGCCATTGTTCGAAGCCAGTCCTGACTGATCGAGATCATCGGCATTGATGTACTGCAGTACCGTGTCGTGGCCGTTATCGTCGCAGGAATAGGTGCCTATTGTTGCCGGCACGTGCACTCGCCACTTCTCGCGTCGCTCACTATCCAGCCCCTCGAGATAAACCAGCCCATTGCCGTTGTTGCTGGTTAGGATGTCGACAACATCAGTGAAGGTATAAGTCACACCATCGATATCGCCAGTGAAACCATCGCCAGTGAAGCGGCCTTTGCCTTGATTATCGACTTCCGGGTCGGTTTGGCCGCCGGTTTCCCCGCCAGTCTCACCACCGGTTTCTCCACCAGACTCGCCTCCGGTCTCTCCTCCGGTCTCTCCTCCGGTCTCTCCTCCGGTCTCTCCTCCGGTCTCTCCTCCGGTCTCTCCTCCGGTATCTCCGCCAGTCTCTCCTCCGGTATCTCCGCCAGTCTCTCCTCCGGTTTCTCCACCAGTCTCTCCTCCGGTTTCTCCGCCAGTCTCACCTCCGGTTTCTCCCCCAGTCTCACCTCCGGCTTCTCCACCCGACGCGTTGTCACCTATTGTGTTTGAATCGGGAATGAGGACTACTGTGTTTGTCTGTAGAGCAGTGTTGGCTAACAGCGCAGCCTGTGAATTGATCGCTGCAGACAAGTCCGCCACAAAATCAGTATAGGGAACGGCCACTGAAGAACCGTCCGAGACACCATCCAGGGCGCTGTCTTTACCATCGGCAATCAGCGCATTCATGGTGCTCACAGCAGGTAATCCTTCGCCAGAAGACATTTCCGCGAGAGCGGCCAGTAGCAGAGCGTAACGCCCTGCCTCGGTATCATCCAGGCTGTTGGCTTCCGTCGCACCAGACACGAGGCTCGGCACACTGAGAATACTAATTAAACTTGGCGCGATCGCAGTGCGAACCTCATCGTTAATCGCAGTCACAATATCGCTTGTCAGCGGAGAGCTGCCACGGGCCATAGCGATCTCATATGCGAGGTGGGTCAGTGGTGTTACCGCCAGGGCACGATTAGGAGCAATAGCCATCGCGCGCATACTCTGACCCGAAGGAAAAGCCAATGTTGCCCTGGCAGATTCGTCGTAATAGCTAGCACCACCGCCACCGAGCACTTCTACGACTACCGGCCCTTGGTAACGACCGTAGTCCACGCTAACACTGCCGTCAGCAGCCGTTGTTCCGGTACCGATAAGCGTGACGCCATCTGCCTCATAAATGTTAACCAGAGCACTGGACACCAAACCTAGAGACGGCGACACCGCTATCGACTCTGACTCACCGCCCTGAGGATATTTATGATCTTCATTACAAGCTGCCACCGTGACGACCAACGCCAGCACGGGAAGGTGCTTCCAAGCTAGAAATTTCATAACGCTCTCCGACTATACGATCATCTAGTTCCGTCGCTGGGATAACAACTGCGCGAAACCTCTGAATAATTTTGCAAGCAGTATTCGCAGGACAAGCCCCTCCAACAACCCCGTATTCAGGGGTGCTGTGTCTAATCAGCGCGAGCTGTGGGTGGCCTTAGTACATTCAAACCGGACTTAATATTTTCCGCCGTAGCATGATTTAACTTGTGGGGATCACTCGTAGAGAAAGGCTTATATTCACCGGGATATGTTGATAATGCGGTAGCTAATGTAAAGGTAAATTGCACGAGAAAGGCTGACTATGCGGATGCAGTTGCGACAAAGCAGTGGGTGTAACAGGAGCAATGGCTGCGTATTCGTTTAACTTGACGCTATACCCCCTGCGCAGGTTTAGCATGATGCTCCACTTCAATACATTGAAACGGATATCTCTTCGCTTACTCACAACGCCGCGCTGCTAAGAGTCAGCCATTTGAAGTTGATTCAGTTGGAGGATACCGTGCTGAATCGCAACCAGTGTCGCCATCGCCCGGTTTCTAACGCCGAGGTTTCGGTAAATGTCTTTCACGTATCCGTCTACCGTGCACATGCTGATGGATAAGATATTGGCAAATATCTTATTGCTCTTACCCATCGCGAGTTCGTGGAGTACCTGGCATTCGAGTGGCGTGGCCGTCAGTCCGACTAGAGCTATCGAAGTAGTCGGAGATGGCCCGGTACTTATTGATACACGTTGTGTGGGCTTCGTCGATAATTACCAGGTCGAAACGACCAATCCCAAAGCGTCGTTTACCGTCGGTCTTGATTTCAATTAAGCCCATCATAATGGGGTAGATACTAAAATAGACCGCACCCTTGGTGCCTTTCTCAGATACAAGGCTCACCGGGCTAGAATCCGACAGGTGTCCTTTGGACGCATTGACGGCCTACCATGCTTGTTGTCGCAACCCAATGCTTGCAAGCCGAGCATTTAATCGGTGAAACAGATTTCCTTGCCGTTGCCCTGGTCGTAGCAATCGCGGCGATTGGAGCTTGGCGCTGACGGCAACTGGTTTTGCGAGTTGTTGATCATTGTTCTATATGCAGCATCTGCAGCCTGTTTGCGGGCTTGGTCTTTGGCTGCCTGTTTATCGCGTTCCTGCCTGGCATAGAATTCACGCTGCGCCCGGCCCGCCTCATAAGCCTCTCTGGCTAGTTTCTGGCCCCGAATACTATCGAGATATTGCTGACGTTGAGCTGCTGCGATTTTTCGTGCTTTTTCGGCAGCTTCTCGACCCGCTGCGTCGTTTTCCAGCGCGTATTCATAGGCGATGGCAGGAACATATCCACACCCTCGCGCATTGCGATGCTCGATTTGCGAGCGCCCCCAATGCATCAAGGCTTTATCTTTTGCTAGGTAGTGCGTCATTTTCGGCATTGCCGCTGCCGCGTTGCAGAAGTCGGCCGAGAATTCACCGCGAATCAGTCCAATCTCCTCGAAATTGAGCTCTGCGCTGCGCTCACCAAAGCAATCGCCGTAAATCTTTGTCACCATGATCATCGCTTCACGCGGCGGATACTCGGATATTCTGTCGAGAGGAAGCGGCTTGTGCTTTTCCAGCGCTTTTTCCACCTTTTTATCGGGCACAATGCCCCAGCGGTTTGGTTCGCCTTTCTTTAATTTATTGGAGTGATCTTGAGCCCATTTTCCAAATACCTGTGCTGCGAAGTCGCGTCGCATGTAGGAGGCCGCCGTTTGTATCCCCTCTTTGCCCTTCAGGGCCCAAAACGCAACAACACCAAAAGACTTGTCAACGGCGACGAAAGCACGGGGATTCTCGAGCTGCTCTGAGCTTAAATTACATGCGGGCGGAGGCTGACTGTCCGAGTCCAATTGCGCCACGGCAGAGGAAGAAAAAGACAAAATGGCAACGGTGGCCACTATTGATTTAACTATTGCGGCCGTAAACGCCCGGTCCGCCTTCGTATGCTTGGGCATTAGGTTCCCTCTAAAAATGTTGCAGCGCTGGGTTGTCTTTACTGAGTTGCAGCGTTGTTCTGAGAAAAGTCTGCCATATCAAGATGGTTCAAATTAAGAATGCCGTGCTGGACGGCGACGAGTGTCGCCATCGCGCGATTTTTAATCCCGAGTTTTCGATAAATGTCTTTCACGTATCCGTCTACCGTGTACATGCTGATAGATAAGATATTTGCAATCATCTTGTTGCTCTTACCTAGTGCAAGTTCCTGGAGCACCTGGCGCTCACGGGGCGTGAGAGGCAGCGGCTTTACGTCGGAATACAGCATACTAGCGTTGTCGAGGGGCATGTTGGCGATCACTTTTCCGTTGCGATTGCCGAGTATCTTCCCCTGTGAATACGGGGCTGACAAATGAATAATTCAGCGCCGTCAGGTTAGATTATCTTATCCGACCATTCTTTAGCGATGATGCCAGACACCCACTGCTGGAAGTCCTGAATGACGCCATCGCCCCGATAGTTGTTGCTATAGGTTAAAAAACATTCCCCGTGCCGCGTCACCTTTTCTGACATTGGCAGTACTAGCTCATCATCACTACGCATGAATTGGTAGGATGTTGGCAGGTAGCCCATTGCAACGCCGATATTGCTCTTGACGGCCTCGATACTCGCCTGAACCGTGCTGACTACAAGCTCATTCGCAATATCCGGGAGCAGGCCCCACTGCGTTTGCCATCGTGGCCATTGATAACTGTCGTTGGCGATTTTGATGATCCGGCAACCCGTGAAGTCGCCTTCTGCCAAGCCGGGGTGCTCAGCGAGATAGCGACGGGTGCAGATAGGCGTGAGTGAGATTTCTACCAGGGGATGATAGGTAAGCTCTGGCTCATTACCGCATTCGTGACGGATTGCGACGGTGGTTTCCGAGTTTTCTAGATCAACACGAGAAGTATCGGAATCGATCTGAATCGTCAGATCTGGATATTTGGTTTGGAATTCGTGGATATTGGGAAAAAGTAATAGCGTTGCGATATTTGGCAAAGTATTGATAACAAAGCGCCGCTTTTTTTGCTCTTTGCGCACCGCCAGTGTAGCGGTATCAATCAAGTCTAAACCGCGTTTAACATGCAAATAATAGCGTTTGCCCTCCGCTGTCAAAGAGATTTTACGATTCTCTCGTTGAAACAAAGTGACACCAAGATTTTCCTCTAGCGCCTTAATCTGGTGGCTAACAGCCGGGGGAGACACAAACAGTTCATTTGCCGCGTCTTTAAAGCTTAATCGACGCGCGGCGACTTCGAAAACACGAATCAAGTTAAGTGAGGGCAGGTGCGGCGTGGGCATACGATACGACTCAACGATACTGCAGGCTAATCGATACAAACATTGCAGGGCAGCGACAAGAATATCTCAATGTTAGACGCGAGATCATCCTATATTACGGATGGCCTGAAAACCCCTCATTCCTGTGCCATTCGAAATCCAAACCGCCCAAACTATCATTTCCGCCGTTAGCGCGGCGAAGTGGGTGAAGCCAAATACAACCGTGTAACCACCTAGTCATATCAGCAAACAGGTGTGAGCCACTCAAGAACAAACCGAATGTATAATCGCCACATGTCATCAACACGAAGCCACACACCTAAGGCAAAGCAGAGCCGATGAGTACTGCCTGCACACCATTTCGGCATCAGCATGATCAACCGTACTCAACCGCGGACCACAAACAATTGTGTGCTGTGAATCTGGGCGGTATTATCCCGCCCCGGTTAACCGCCGCTTGTCACGCTCTCTACATCTTTACACAGAGTCTTTACCGCCATGGAAAAAATGTTTGAAAAACTCATGTATTCATCCCGCTGGATCATGGCGCCGATCTATCTCGGCCTCAGCCTGGTCTTGCTTGCTCTTGGCATCAAATTTTTCCAGGAAATTTTCCATGTGTTTCCGCATATTCTCTCGATGAAGGAAGCAGATTTAATTCTCGTCACCCTGTCGTTAATCGACATCGCCCTGGTGGGTGGCCTGATTGTGATGGTGATGTTTTCCGGTTACGAAAATTTTGTTTCCCAGCTGGATGTCGATGATGACGCCGATAAGCTTGGCTGGCTCGGCAAGTTGGATGCGGGCTCACTTAAGAACAAGGTCGCGGCTTCTATCGTGGCAATTTCGTCTATTCATCTGCTTAAGGTATTCATGAACGCCAAGCAGATCGATAACGATAAAATTATGTGGTATTTATTGCTGCACATCACCTTTGTGGTGTCTGCTTTTGCGATGGGCTATTTGGACAAAATCACCCGCAGCGGCAAGTAAGGCAATGCGCTGGTCTGCATGATCAGCGCATTACTGCATGCTATGGCGCACTATGCGGCGCCCTCTTCCACCTCTTCGCCACCAAAAGCAGCAATGACTGCCGGGATAAATTTCGCAAATTCGCCCGCCATAATGCTGAAGTCTGCATCGAATTGCTCGGCCATGGTATCGGCATTGATGTCGTCGGCGCGCTCACGGATCAAGTCACCAAACGCAATACGCTTTATACTCAGCTGATCATCAACCACGAAATCGATCCCGCCGGTCCATGTCATGGCCAACTTGCTGACAAACATACCAGACTGCAAATGGCTTTGAATTTGCTCCGAGGACAAGTCTTGGTTTTTGGCGCGAATGACGGCCGTTTCATCAGCGCGATCACGCAATTCACACTCTCCGCCTAATTCAAAACCGGTTGGCGCTGCGCCGGCAACCCATTCGGTCAGACAATGCTGAGCAGTGTTCTTAGCTTTCAAAGGAATGACGGGCAAACTGCCAAGGGTCTCGCGCAACAGGGTGAGAAGCTCCTCGGCCTTTTTGTGGGAGGCGCTGTCGACAAACAGCAAACCCGCTTCAATGTCGATATAGGCGTACAGCTTTCTGGATCGCGAAAAAGCGCGCGGCAGCAGGTCGAAAACAATCTCTTCCTTCATATCCGTTCGCTCTTTTCGGCCCGGCTTGCGGCCATCAGCTTCTTGAATTTCGCGAATTTTTTCATCGAGCACTTCGTTAACCACGGCGGCGGGCAAGACTTTTTCCTGCTGTTTAACACACAACATGACGCAGCCGTTTGCCGCGTGCAGATACTCGCTGCCGGCGTCGCCTAAGGGCTTGCTCCACCCATAGCTCGACTGCTCCTGGCTTGAACAGGGGTGGAATGCCGCGGCACTGAGCTTTTCATTAAGTTCTTCCAGGCTGGTGCTAAAGGGACGGGTAAAACGGTAGACGAGCAGATTTTTAAACCACATAAAATCGATAATTCCAGTATAAAAAAGGCGGCAAAAAGGCCGCCCATTGTAGAGTTTTTTGCCGCCGACACCAGCGCTAGCTTACTGGCTATTGGCGCCAAACTCGGCCTGCATTGCGTCGCATCGGTTAATACCGTAGGCCTGCTGACATATCTGCGCAATGGTCACATCGGCCTGTAGGCGGCACTGCCAGCGCAATGCATCAAAGCTCTCACCCTGACTCCGGCAAAAGCGCAGAGCCTGCTCTGCATGCAGCGCTTCCAGTTGTTCGCTGTAGTGCTGGTGTTTGGCAAGCAACGCACGGCGCAAGGTTGAGATATCCTTCGCACTGCGGCGCGATGCCCAAGGCCAACGTGAGAGCAGCGCATTAGAGTCTTGCTGCCAGCGCTGATAAAGGCTCAAGGCGCCGGGCAATTGCTTGACGGCATCCGCCGCTGGTTGCTGATAGGCTTTCACCAGTGCAGATTTCAGCGCTTCGGCCCTACGGGTGTTTAGACTCCCTGCCCCCTTGGCTTTAAATATCTGCTCCAGGCGCTCAGCGGCGTTGGCTGTTATGCCATTGAGCGCGGCGTGCTGACTTTCAGATGGCGCGCTTCCCTCGGTGCCTTCGAGCCGGTGGCTGATAAAACGCGGCTCGCCAGCACTGAGCTGCTCAATACCTACGCCAACAGCTTGCCCGTGCTGTGCGTGGTGGGCGGCGCGCAACTGACCGTAATGCCAGTCTAAATACAGACCGTGGGGGCGCAATACCCCCTGCAATAAGGCCTCGGCATCCACCTCGAATTCTGAGGTATTACCGTGGTGCATGATGCGTACTTTGTGGAAGCGGCCGCTGTTATCGATCTGGCTGCTGGCAATGCTGAGCACAGAGGCCGGCAGGCTTTCACTTAATGCATAGAAATTGCCACTGTCGCAGTCGTAGGCATAGACGTTGATCAGTTGCTGCGGGACGGTGAGGTTTGGCGCTTCGCAACCGCCGATAATGCTAACCCGCTCAAAGCTGCCCGGTTCAAAGTAAAAGTAGTGACTGCGCTGGTCGGGTAATTGATAGTTAAAATACTGGCGCTCAATAACATAACGCTGGCCGCTACTGAGTTCACGGCGAATTTGTGCAACACCGCGCGGCAGGCCGTCTTGATAGTTGGCTTTGACAATGAAGGGCCCCGACACGGGCCGGTAGATACTCAACAGTCTGCGAGGGGCGTTAGCGGGGCTGATATCGCGGCGATACTGGCGATACTGCTGTTTGCCCTCCATGGCAAACAACGGCGGCGATATGCGAAACACCGCTGCCGGATAATGGCTCACCCATTGGCTCTTGTTTGACTCAGCCAATACGCGTTGTTTGCTATCGCTCAAAACAAAAGCGCCGAGAAAGCGTAACTGCCGCTCACTGGCGTTATACCGAAACCGGCCATCCAAAGAGAGTGTAAGCGGCTCCCCGAAGCGATCAGAATACACCTGAGTCAGCACACCTTCTTTTGGAAAGCCGGCATCATCAAAGCGGCCGCTAAATTCGCTGCGACTGGCGCTGAACACCAATTTCCCCTCGCGCGGCATGTCGCCATTCATCCGGCCTTCAAACACTACGCTGCCCGCATCACCATCGAACAGCACGCGCTCCTGAGTAGGCAGAGCACAGGCCGACACTAGCAATACACTGGCTAAAAAGCTGTTGCGAAAAACACCCAAGGAACTACATTTCATTTCATTATCTCTTTACCCTGCGTCATCCTAGCCCGGTATTTGTGCGTAGACGTTGATCGCTGTCGCGTCTTTACTGTCTACCTCGCTTCATGCCAATGTGGCGGGCTGTAACGCAAGTTTTTAATTTTGGTGGTTTATGACCCTTACTTTGGTCAGCATTCTGGTTTTAGGTATTTTCTGTCAATGGCTGGCGTGGCGGTTCCGCCTGCCGGCCATTGTACTACTCGCTGCGGGTGGCCTGATACTTGGCCCACTCAGCGGCTGGATCTCGCCGCTGGACGACTTTGGCGATGGTTTAAAAGCCGTTACCTCACTGTTTGTAGCGATCATCCTCTTTGAGGGGGGACTGAACCTTCAGTTCCACGAATTGCGAGAAACCGCAAAAGTTACGCGGCGACTCACGTCCCTCGGGGTGATTTTTGCGTGGCTGCTGGGCACCGCCGCCGCCCATTGGGTTGGCCAGCTCAGTTGGGGCGTCTCGGCGCTACTCGGGGCGATTTTAGTGGTCACTGGCCCCACGGTAATCATGCCGCTGTTAAAACACGCCAAACTAAACCGGCGCACCGCGTCTTACCTGAAGTGGGAAGGTATTATCAACGACCCCATCGGGGTGCTGCTCGCGGTGCTGGTTTACCAGTACTTGCTGTACTCGGGTGAAGGCCCAGCGATCGGCCACGTGTTAACCAGTCTGGGCCTGGCCATCAGCGTATCGCTGCTATTGGGCGGCGGCATTGCCTACGGCCTGGGAGTGAGCTTTCGTCAGGGCTGGATACCGGAATACTTGAAAGCGCCGGTAATCATCGCGTCGGTACTGGCAGTATATGCTCTGGCGGACTTGGTGCAGCACGAATCCGGCTTGCTGGCGACAACCCTGATGGGCATTGTGATGGGCAATATGCGCCTGCGCAGTCTGGATGAAATGCGGCGCTTTAAAGAGTATTTAACACTGATACTGGTGTCATTTTTGTTCGTGGTACTCACCGCCTCGCTCACCATGGAATCCATTCGCGCGATACACCCTCCGCTGATATTTATGGTGCTGGCGTTTCTGTTTGTGGTGCGCCCTCTCGCGGTGTACCTGGCAACGATCGGCGCGGGTGGCGACTGGCGCGACCGATTGTTAATTGGCTGGATCGCCCCTCGCGGAGTGGTGGCGGCGGCCTCGGCAGGTGCATTTTCACCAGCGTTGATCGATGCCGGCTTTAGTGATGCTCAGTATCTGGTACCCGCGGTCTTTATGTTGATATTTGTGACGGTACTTGCCCACGGCTTCTCATTGGGGCCCCTCACCCGCCTACTGAAATTAGGCTCGCCGGGCAAAGGCCGCATCTTGATTGTCGGCGCCTCACCGTGGGCCATAGAACTCGCACTGGAGCTGAAGAACCTAAAGCAGGATGTGATCATCGCCGACAGCGAGTGGGCGCGATTACAAACGGCCCGTCAGCGCGGTATTGAAACCTGGTTTGGCGAAGTATTGTCCGATATGGCCGAGGAAGCGATGGCGCTGGACAACATATACACCGTGCTGGCGGCCACAGGTAACAACCATTACAACTCCATGGTGTGTAACCACTACGCCCCCCATATCGGGCGCCACCGCGTTTTTCAGCCCCACGACAGTGGCAGCGAGCGCGAAAAACACCAAGTCCCCGAGACCCGCCGCGGAATCACCGCATTTTCAAGCAATGTATCCTACGCCGAAATGTGGACCCGGCTCATTCGCGGCTGGGGCTTTCGTAAAACCAGTATCACCGAGAGCTTCGACGAGTCCCAGTTTCTCAGCAGCCTGCCGGACGAGGCAGTGCAACTGGCCCTAATTCCGGAAAGTGGCAAGCTGGAGTGGTTGAGCAAATCCAGCCGCCGCTTGCAAAACGGCGACACGGTGATCAGCTTTGTGCCGCCGGATGCAAAGAAAGTGACGACTAAACCCGAGGTGGTAACCAGTACTAAGCGCGATGGCGGCACACCTGTGGACCTTCCGACCTAGGGCTGTCTCTTACAAGCCCATAAAGTCGGGAACATTAAATACCCAGCTGCGCTCTTCACGGCGGCTGGAAATTTGCCAACCATTGTCGCCACGGCGGTATTCGTCTACGTACCAGAGGCCCAGCATAAATACTTGGCTTTCTTCACCCAGCGGCATTTCCATCGGGTTAAAGCACATTACCCGCCCGGTTGCGCGGTCACCGTCAACGCGTATCTGAATGTTCGCGTTCAGGTGTTGGGTATTACTGAAGGCAGGCAGCGCTTCCTGCAAAAACGCGATTGTGGTCTCCACATCACCCACTGAGCCACCAAAAGCGCTGTAGTCTATCGCCGCGTCCGGTGTGAACACGTCACGCAGCTCGTCGGCCGCCTGCCGGTCGATAATATCGGCGTAATGGAATAGCAGGTCCTGTATTTCAAGGCGGTCAGAAATCTCTTGCAAGCTCAAGCTCACGGCAATGCCCTCTTATTGTTATCGTTAAAAATATAACGCCAGTACAACGAAAAACGGCAGTCTAGTGACTGCCGTTTTATCGCGCATGACCCAAGCGGGTGAATCAGTCGAGCTTGAACACGCGGCGTGCGTTTTCACTCAGGAACTTCGGCCATACTTCGTCTTTGAACGGCACATTAGGCATATCGCGGAAAATACGATCCAGTGACAGGCCCATCGGGAAGTAACCCGCGTACATGACTTTGTCAGCACCGCGACTATTGGCAAAGTTCACAATTTCTTGTGGATAGTGCTTCGGCGCGAAGGCGCTGGTCATGTAGTACAGGTTGGGGTATTTCAGCATGAGCTTCCAAGCCAATTTTTCCCATGGCTCGGCGCCGTGACGCATAACAACCTTCAGTTCGGGGAAGAACCAGCAAACCTCATCCAGCAGTTCCACCTTTTGCGGCGCCATGGGCAGTCGTGGTCCGGGAACCCCTACACATGGGCAGAATGGAATATCCAGCTCAACCAGCTTGGCGTAGATCGGATACCACTTTTTGTCGTTGTAAGGCACTTGCGGACACAAGCCCGAGGCAAAGCCAGTTACGGCTTTAATACCGTACTCTTCGTGGAAGCGCACAATTTTACGCACTTCATCCATGCCATTGTTGGGGTTGACTTCCAGTGAGGTAAAGAAGCGATCCGGATGACGCTTGTAGGCTTCTTTGGCCACTTCATTGTGGTCGTCAATGCCCAGCATTGCCCGCTCAATATTGTGCTTGTCCATCTGTTCGATGGTGTAGGCAATATAGTCTTCTTTTTTACCGGTGTCGGGAATGTCTTTGAACATGTACTGCGCCGGCATTTTGAACATGGTCCGGCTTTCTTCGTCCATCAGCAGCGGCTTCATAAACTCGTACCACTGGCTGTTGTCTTCCCCGGGCACACTCAGCATCAGGTCCACGACCTTAATGTCACTGGGTATTGGCATGGGTTGGCTCCTCGATGATTCCTAAAGTGCCCTCATTCTCTGCGCAGACCGGCCTTCCCTCAATAGCATTACACGCCAGCCCATGCACAAAATCGGTCAATTACCCGCGGCCAGCGCCTCACGTAACGCCACCGCGTTATCAGCCAATTGCTGCGGGTCACCCTGGGCGCGACCGTGTATTTGAATGCTTTGCCCCGGATACGCGGGAATCAAATGCATGTGGTAATGAAATACCGTTTGGCCAGCGGCGGCGCCGTTTAGCTGATGAACACCAATGCCATCTGCTTGGCAGTGCGCCTTTAAAATGGGCGCAAGGCGTCCGGCGAACTGATTTACTGCCGCCAGCAAAGTGTCTGACATGGTGAAAATGTCATCGTGGTGCTCATGCGGAATTATCAAGCAGTGGCCATTACTGGCCGGTGCGATATCCATAAAACACAGTAACTGGTCATCGCGATACACTTCGTGACAGGGAAGTTGGCCCGCAACAATTTGGCAAAAAATACAATCGCTCATTTCTATACCTCCATCGGGCCATCATCGGGCTGATGCGGGCAGCGCGAGTAGGGGCTGCCATCCGGGTCTAAACTGCTGTAGCGATAAACGCCTTGCTCGTCGAGATGACGCTGTAAGCGCCCCTGGTAATACAAGTAATGCAGGTGGGCAATGGACTCACCGAGGGCCAGCGTTAATTGGCTCATCTCGACCTTGCGCGCGAACAAAACATCGAAAAGCTCAATGGCACATTTGGGCTGTTCACAGGCCTTCTCCACAGCCGCCAAGTGCCCCTTGTGATGATCAATCAAATACTCCAAGCGGTAATGCACGCCGTAGAACGGCGCGTTGTGGGCGGGCATCACCAAGGTGTCAGCAGGCAATGCTTCACGAAAGCGCGTGAGGGCGGCAAACCAGTCTGCGAGGGGGTTGGCCTCTGGCTCGCTGGGCATCACGCTAACATTTGACGTGATGCGCGGAATAATTTGGTCGCCGGAAAGCAGCAGTTTATCGTCGGCAGAAAACAGGCTGACGTGTTCCGGCGAATGCCCGCTGCCGGTCATTACCTGCCATCGTCGGCCACCAATCTTCAGCGTTTGACCGTCTCTCAGACGCTGGTAGGCCTTGGGCATTGGCTCAACGATATTGCCGAAGCCGCGGAATTTATTGCGCATTTTCTCGATGACGTCTGCGGGAATGCCGGCGTTCTGAAAATAGCGCTCAGTGGTCCACTCCAGATCACCCTGCCCCATCGAGCTAAACACGCGCGAGCTGATATATTCGCCAAAGCTCATATACAGGGGCACGCGGTGCTCGCGGCAAAGCCAACCCGCCTGACCAATATGATCGGGGTGCATATGGGTACAGATAACCCCCTTGAGCGGCTTGCCCGCCATCGGGCCATCGAACAATAACTGCCAGCGCTCCTGGGTATCCCCTGTTTTCATGCCGGTATCGACGATATACCAACCGTCGCCGTCGTCCAGCACATATAAATTAATGTGATCCAAGGCCATGGGCAGCGCCATCTGCAACCAAAAGACGCCGGGCGCAACTTCAATCCACTCCCCTTTAGCAGGCGCTTGGGAGAAGGGATAACGAATAGGGTTTTGGGATTCAGAACTCATAGATACGGTCCATCGTTGCCGTGAAGAGAGGCAAAACACCAGTTTGGCAGAAGATTGGCGAAGATGCAGCTAAACACGCCGCCAAAGCGGCGGCGGTTTAACCTCAGTGCAGACTTAGCTCAAACGCAAAGGAAGCTCGCGCAGACGCTGCCCGGTCGCCGCAAAAATGGCATTGGCCAGCGCGGGTGCCACGGGTGGCGTACCTGGCTCACCGACGCCGCTGGGCGGGTTGGTACTCAGCAGTATATGAACGTCAATTTCTGGGGATTCGTTAATCCGCAGCAACTGATAATCGTGGAAGTTACTCTGCTGGACGGCGCCATCCTCAAGGGTGATTTCGCCTTTCAGGGCCGCCGTCAAACCAAAGTTAATGCCGCTTTGCATCTGTCCAACGACGATATCCGGGTTAATCACTTGGCCGCAGTCGACAACACACGTTACCTTGTGCACCCGAATTCGGCCACCGTCAGCTGACACATTCACCACTTCTGCCACCACGCTGCCAAAGGATTCATGCACCGCTAAGCCCTGATACTGACCGGCAGGCGGGTTACCCCAATCAGCCAGTTCAGCGGCCTTGCTCAATACCGCGAAGTGGCGAGACTCCGAATCCATATTGGCCAGACGAAAATCCAGCGGGTTTTTGTTGGTTTGGTGAGCCAGTTCGTCGATAAAGCCTTCCATAAAGAACGCATTCTGCGAATGGCCCACTGAGCGCCAGTAACCCAGCGGCGCAGAGACATCCTGCATCACGTAGTTACTGCGCTTGTAAGCGAAGTTGTAGGGCGTGTGAATCAAACCTTCCGTTGCCGCGGGGTCTGAGCCCGCCGCCATGCTGCCAATGCCGTCGTGTACACCCGATGGCAACCAGCTCGGTAACAAACTGCGGGTCATCACCGGTAAAAACTGACCAAAAATACTCGGCGCCACCGCTTTGATCTGCACGCTGCTTACGCTGTCGCCATCGATGGTCGCGGCCATCAATGCCGTAGAGTTGGGGCGATAGAAATCGTGGCGAGTGTCGTCCTCACGGCTCCATACCAGTCGCACAGGCTTGCCAGAGAGCTGCGCGATACGCGCCGCCTCTACAACGTAGTCGTTCTGAATGCGTCGCCCGAAGCCACCACCCAGAAAGTGGTTATGCAGGCGAATCCGCGAACGCTCGATCCCGGTGGCACGCTCTACCGCATCGAGCGCCAGTTGCACACCCTGCATACCAGACCAGATTTCTATGCCATCGTCACTGGCAACGGCCAGCGCGTTCATCGGCTCCATCGTGGCGTGTGCCAACAGTGGCACGTCGTAGAAAGCTTCAAAGCGCTCCCCTACCGCGGCACTTGCCTCTCCGACCTCTTCAACTTGTTTGCCTTCTTCAGTCTTTGCCAGCTCGTGACGCTGGGCGCGCAGTGCTCGGCTACTCACACCAGCCAGTGGCCCCTTGTTCCACTCAACGCTGATTTTGTTTGCCGCCTGGCGCGCTTGCCAATAATTACCGGCCAATACCGCCACGGCACCGTCGACTTCAAGCACCTGTTCAACACCGGGGCTGGACAAGGCAGCGCTGGCATCAAAGCTTTTTAAGCTGCCGCCAAAATGTGGACAGCGCACCAGCACGGCGCTCAGCGCGCCAGGATACTGGGCATCAAGACCGAAGTCAGCCTGCCCTGTCACTTTTGCCCGAGCGTCTAAGCGCGCATTGTGCTTGCCAATAAAACGGTAGTCGCGCGCGGCTTTGAGCGGCACCTCCTCGGGTAATTCTTGTTGACGAGCCCGATCAATCAGGCTGGCCGGCTTAACCTCTAAATCACCGATATAAACATTTCCATCGCGCAACATCACTGTCGCAATATCCACGCCCGCCTGCTCCGCCGCGGCGCTGCGCAGCAAATACGCAAGGCTGGCGGCAGCTTTACGCAAGGGCTCAAAACTGGTGCGAATCGATGAGCTGCCACCGGTAAGCATTACGTAGAAATCGGGGTCGATAAAATCCGGGTGGAATTGAGCTTGTTCGATATGCAG
Source organism: Spongiibacter sp. UBA1325 (assembly GCF_002306875.1). Lineage (NCBI taxonomy): Bacteria > Pseudomonadati > Pseudomonadota > Gammaproteobacteria > Cellvibrionales > Spongiibacteraceae > Spongiibacter > Spongiibacter sp. UBA1325. Next base: position 225,619 of record NZ_DBTD01000003.1, on the reverse strand, counting down.
CATGCTTGGCGGCATGTTCAGCTCTTCGGCGGCCATCGTCGCCATTCCTGTGTAGGTTCCCTGACCCATTTCCGATTTGTGCAGCTGCAAGGTTATCTGCCCGTCGGGGCTCAGCTGCAAAAACGCATTGGGTTGAAGGTCTGCTGACGCGGCATGCGGCAGCGGCGTTGGCCCACAACCGGTGAGATTAACGCCCAGAACCAGGGACCCGCCGACGGCGGCACTACCTTGGATAAAACGGCGACGACGAATACTCATGACGCCACCTCCGCTTTATTTGCCTGGGGGTCATAATGTTGCACGCCCGCTGCTGCAGCGTGAATCGCCGCGCGAATTTTTGAATACGTACCGCAGCGGCAGATATTACCGGACATGGCCGCATCGATATCGGCATCGCTCGGTTGCGGATTGCTTTCCAACAAGGCCACCGCCGACATAATTTGACCGGACTGGCAATATCCACACTGGGGAACATTGTGCTCGATCCACGCTTCCTGAACCGGGTGGAGGCCACCCTGCTCGTCAACCAAGCCTTCAATCGTGGTGATTGCCTGGCCTACGGCCCCCTGAACAGGGAAGCTACAGCTGCGAATAGGGTTGCCGTTTAAGTGCACCGTGCATGCGCCGCACAGCCCCATGCCGCAACCGAACTTGGTGCCGGTCATTGCCAGCTCGTCGCGAATGACCCATAACAGCGGTGTGCTCGGGTCAACATCAAGTTCAACGGCCTTACCGTTTAGCGTAAATGCCAGACTGGTCATATTTTCTCCGTACTAGATCTGCATGCTCAGCAGCGAGCATACGACTATTTTTTATAAACGACGATTATGGAGAAAAGATGCTGACAACCCCATTACAGCTTGTTCATAATTCGCAGAACATGCGGCGAAAATGCATTATTATCGGGTTACATAGCCGTAACTTGCTAGAAGCTCATCACCACATCCAGCGACAACACATCGGCTGCTGAGTCGAAGGAGCGGCGGTCGTCTTCCAGAGGATAGTAATCATAGGAAAGCGATACCGCAGCGGCGGGCGAGATCGCCATCATAAAGCCAACGCCCACGTAGGGATCGCTACCCTCAAGGGTGAATTGGCCGCGGCGATCGCTGTCGTCCACCCAGCCCTCCATTGTCCAGCCATACATCCCCGCCCGAACAAAGGCCGACGCCGGTTCTGACATCGGCGTATGAAAGCGCACACCAAAAAACGCACCGTCTACGTCGCCATCGATCGCAACCGGCCCGGGCGCATAGCCATTATTTAACACCTGACTGCCGTCGGATTGCGCTCTGGCACTGAGCTCACCTAAGTGCGCGTAACCCAGCTCCAGCGACAGCGCCTCACTGAGCACAATCCCAAATCCAAAACGCCCAGCGGTAGACTGGTTATCCACCTCGATATCTCTCAGTGAGCCGTCACCGAAACTGTAGCGAATATCACCTGCATCGGTGGTGAACTCAGAGGCTCCCAGGCCTCCGAATAAATAAAAATTAGGGGAGCGGCTATAGGAAGAATAATGCCCGCCAGCGTGGCTGGCCATCGCAATACCGGAGGTTGTAGAAAGTAAAAGCGCCCAGCCCATCAGTTGTGGCTTCATTGCAGTACTCCAAGAGTGAACAGTGACGCCAGTGTGGCGCGCTCAGCCTGAATCGAGCCTGAATAACGACCTTAGCTAGTGGCGCCGTTTTGCTATTTCCACAATGCGCTCACGTAAATCGACTTGCGCTTCCAGTCGACGCAGCAACCAGTAGCCACCACTGAGAGAGCGAGCGACGAAGGCCAGGTCAGGAACCGGCTGAAATTGCCCCCATACCGGCAGTGCGCGCCGCGCGATCGCCCGGGCGTCGGTAATAAAACTCGGATCTGCAAAATCGAATGGCGGCTCGACAATCATCCGCTCATGCAAAAACTCGGTGCTTTCCGTGTATGCGCGCTCCAGGCCAGCAGAGGGCTGACGGCCCGGCTTGGCCAAACTCCCCATCTCCCCCAGCGATTGATGCAGCGCCGCCATATTGCGCTCAACCACCGCGCGCACTTGCTCGGCAATTAGCCGTTGATCCGTGCCACTAACACGTTTCACGCAACCAAAATCGAAAACAACGATGCTGCCGTCTTCGCGGAAACTGTAGTTACCGGGGTGTGGGTCGGCGTGGACAATACCGTGATCAAATATCTGCGCCACCATCCAGTCTACATAGCGCTCACCAATGCGATCGCGCACAGCCTGAGGCCAGTGTTGCGCCACCTCGATGCCGCTACCGCTGACAAACTCCGTCACCACCACCGATGGACTGCAGAGCTCAGTAACGACATCGGGAACGATGATGCCATCGCGATTTGGCAAGCCGGCAAAAATTTCTAAATACTCTCGCTCGCGCTGGTAATCCATCTCCTCGGCCATCCGCTCGCGAACCTCTTCCAGCAAGGCCTTCAGGCTGGCGCCATCAAAGGGCAAAATGCCCGCCATCCGCAGCATTCTGCCGAGATTATTAATATCAGCGTCCATCGCCGCAGCAACACCGGGGTAGCGTATTTTTACTGCCACTTTTCGCCCGTCACGAAGTGTTGCCAGATGCACCTGACCAATCGAGGCACTGGCCAGTGGCGCGTGTTCAATCTCTGCAATCAGTTGCCACTGATGCGCTGACCACTGTCCATCAAGCACTTCCCGGATGTTCTTCCAGAGCAACGGCGCGGCATCGGCCTGCAGCCGCGCCAACTGCTTAGACAACTCCGGCGGCAGCACATCGTGATACTGGGATGCTAGCTGGCCAAGTTTCATTGCCGCACCTTTAAGCTCCCCCAGGGTTTCGTACCAGTCGCCTCCTACCCGCGCCCAGTGTGCCCCCGCATCTGATCGGGTAACGGTGCGCACAATGCCGCGCCCTAAGGTACGCGCCCCCGCCGCCAGGATGCGCCGCCCGCGCTTTGTAGAATTCGGCAATGCCATTTCCCTCCGATATAGGTTGGCGATATCCCAACACCGATAAAATTCACCCGCCACGGCGGTGATCACATCACTACTGAGCCGTTTGTTACGGTATACGATGTTACAGCGCGGATTTGGATTACGGTTTATTTAATCGCCCCACAGGCGCGCGGCTGCATTCCCGCCCGCTCAGGTCTATCACTGTACACCCGTACAGTACAAAATGTATGATGAGCGAAGATCGATCAACGCAGTATCGCCAGTCGCTTTCCTCTAACTGCTAAGGCCCTTGCTTCATTCACAAACACCCTCTATGAAAACAACGCCCCCGGATAAACGCCATCACAACGCAGAAATTCAGCGCGCCTCGCTGAACGATCCGCTGTACTACCTGGCGAATCTGGAAACGGTTATTCACTGGGTACGCAGCCACCACAGTGACTTATTGGAGACGGCAGAACGATCGATACTCGACCAGTTTATCGCGTTACCGAAGCACAGCCGCGCATTACTCGCAAGACTAAGCATGCGCAGTGGCACACTATTTCGTGGCGACACGCTGCGCTATCGAGAGATTCCGTCTATCGATGACGCGCTACGGCCACTGGTCGACGCTGGCTGGGTGGCGCTAAACCCGTCTATAACGGCCAACGATGTTCACAAGCTGTGCCGCCGAGCGGAATTACTGCAATTACTGACCAGCCGCGGCGTTGACTGCCCACGAACACTGCGCAAAAGCGAGATGCTGGCGCCGCTGCAAACCCTGGTTGCCGATCACTCCGGACGAACCATGCAGCAGTGGTGGCCCGAGGGCACTATTAATACAATCAGCCTACTTCGCGACGCGCTATTGCAGCGAATTCGATTGATGTTCTTCGGCAACCTCTACCAAGACTGGTCGGAATTTGTGCTCGCCGAGCTGGGCTATCAGCGTTACGAGGCAGTGAGTTTCACGCCTCAATCGCGCGCGTTTTCAGATCGCAATGACGTCGACGATTACCTCGACATCTATCACTGCCAAACTGCCCTGGCAGAGGGCGTTTCAGTCAATGAGCTTCAGGTGCCTGGCCCCAGCACAAATAGCTGGCTGGAACACCGCCGACAAAAACTACTCTTTCAGCTCGCCCATCACGCTGAGCGCTGCGGTGATATCGATACCGCACTGCAGCTCTACCGAGACAACCCCTTGGAAGAAGCACTGGTCAGGCAGTTTCGCGTGTTGGAAAAATCCACACCCTTACCCGAGCAACTGCTGCCGCGTTTGGATGCGTCACTTCACAACGTGCAGCGCCCGGAAACTCGGCTGCACTTACAACGGATTCAGCATCGCCTTCGGCGCAAGGCCGGTCAGCCCAGCGCTGCCCGGCGCCTACAGCCTATTCCCAGCCAGACCCTGCTATTGCGTCAATCTGAACACAGCGTGGAAGTCGCAACGCTTGCTGCGCTAACCGAAAATAAATCGCTTACCGGCTTCTATAGCGAAAACACCTTATTCACTGGGCTTTTTGGATTGCTGTTCTGGCCGGTGTTATTTGAACCATTGCCCGGCGCCTTCTTTCATCCCTTTCAGGCCGGCCCCGCCGACTTGTTTAGAGCCGATTTTGTCACTCGCCGGCAAACACTAATCGACCAGCGCTTGCGCTTGCTGGAAACCAAGGCCTATCAGCAGGAAATATGGAAAATCTGGCGGGCCAAGCACGGTATTTCCTGCACATTGATACACTGGCCGGCGATGAGCGAGGCGCTTGTCCAAGCGGCGCTACGCTGTATTCCTGCCGAGCATTTGCGCATCGTTTTCCGCCACCTACTCAGCGATCTTCGCCACCACCGACGCGGTATGCCGGACCTGGTGTTATTCGATACCGCCCAATGCCGCTATCAACTGATTGAAGTCAAAGGCCCCGGCGACCGCCTGCAAGACCATCAGCGCCTGTGGATTGAAACCATGCTTCAGGCCGGTTTACCCGTATCCGTTGCAGAAGTCGATTGGGAGAGCAAATCATGATTGAGGTATCGGTGCGCAACCTCTGCGAATTTGCCGCGCGAAGCGGCAGCCTGGAGTTTCGCTACACCCCCGCACCGAGCGCCGATGAGGGCATTATCGGCCACCTCACCGTTCAACAACGCCGACCCGACCCCTATGTCGCCGAATACCGGTTAACCGGGGAGTGCGCGGGCATCGTGATAAGTGGGCGCGTAGACGGCTACTACGCGAACCCCGACAAATGCTATCTGGAAGAAATTAAAACGCATCGGGGAAATATCAACCGCATTGGACCCGGGCGGCGAGCCTTACACTGGGCGCAGCTGAAAGTGTACGGCGCTTTACTGTGCCTGCGCGACAAACGCGACAATATCGACCTGCGGCTCACCTACTTTGAAGTCCGCGACGAACAGGAAACGCCGGACACGCAAACCTTCGAGGCCGCATTACTGATAGAGTTTTTAACCACACTTTGCGACCGCTATCGGCACTGGGCGGAAAGTGAAACCGCACATCGCCGCGCGCGGGACGAGGCCCTCGCGGCACTGCGTTTCCCCTACCCGGACTTTCGCACCGGCCAACGGGCACTGTCCGAAAACGTGTACAAGGCCGCAAGGCGCGACACGCCACTGTTACTCCAAGCCCCGACCGGTATCGGCAAAACCGTTGGTGTTTTATTCCCGGCGCTAAAGGCTATGCCAGCCAGCGACCTCGATCGCGTGTTTTTTCTAAGTAATCGCAACACCGGGCGCCAGCTCGGCTTAGACGGCCTTCGCAGCATCCTCGACCACCAAGACACCACAGTGCCCCTGCGATTCGTGGAGCTCTCTGCCAAAGAAGCCAGCTGTGACCATCCAGACAAAGCCTGTCACGGCGATTCCTGCCCCCTGGCCAATGGTTTTTTCGACAGGCTTAGCGCAGCGCGCCAGCAGGCGACCCAGACGCGCTGTCTCGACCAAACAACGCTGCGCCAGATTGCCGCAGAGCACGACATTTGCCGCTACTTTCTCGCCCAGGAAATGGCGCGCTGGTCAGATATTGTGGTGGGCGATGTGAATCATTATTTCGATCAATTCGCCCTCCTATACAGCTTGGCCCAGCAACATCTATGGCGAGTAATGCCGGTGGTCGACGAAGCCCACAACCTTATCGACCGGGCCCGCGGTATGTACAGCATGGAGCTTTCCGAGGCCGAGTTACTTTACACCGTGCGCAAGGTTCCGGCACCGCTACTCAAACCACTCTCTGAGCTGGAAACCGCCTGGGCCGCCTTGATTCGCCCCTATCTTGAGGACAGCGAGTTCGAACTTCACCACCAATACTATCTCGACGAGGTGCCAGAGGCGCTCAATAGCGCGCTGTACAGTGTCATTGCCGCCATTACCGACTACCTCACTGACCACCCGGCCGCCGCCGATGTACAGCAGGTACTATTCACCGCCCTCGCCTTTCTGCGCCTAGCTGACAGCTTTGCAGACCACTCCCTGTGTACGCTCAGCTTTGAAACCGTAAGTGGTAGTCTTCAAGCCAAGCCGGGAAGTGGCAAACTGTGTATCGACAACCTCATTCCCGCCGACCATTTGCGGCCTCGCTTTGACGCCGCCGCCTGCACCGTGTTGTTCTCCGCCACCCTGTCCCCTCCTCAGTACCACCAAGACCTGCTGGGACTGCCCGCCGATACGGTTTTTAAGGATGTGGAGAGCCCATTTTCTCGCGAGCAAATAGACCTGAGACTCATCACCTCAATCAACACGCGTCAGCAGCAGCGCCAGCACTCACTCGCGCCAATTTGCGACCGTATCGTGCAACAAATGACCGTAACCCCCGGCAACTACCTGGTGTATGTCAGCAGTTTTGACTACCTAAACGCCCTGTTTGAATACCTGCGGGAGCACGCCCCCACATTGCGGCTACTGCGCCAACGCCCGGGCATGCCTCCCGCTGAAAGAGACAGTTTCATTACTGAAGTCAGCGACGCCACCCCCAGTGTCGGGTTCGCGGTATTAGGCGGGGTGTTTGGCGAAGGCATAGATTTACCGGGCGAACGGCTGATCGGCGTGTTTGTTGCCACCCTCGGCCTTCCTCCCCACAACGACCTGTACGAAGTTCTCCGGCAACGGCTTGAAGCGCGCTACGGCCGCGGTTATGACTACACCTACCTCTACCCCGGCATACAAAAAGTGGTACAAGCGGCAGGGAGATTGATTCGCACCGAGGAGGATCGCGGCGTTATCGAGTTAATCGATGATCGCTTTAGCCGGCCCGCAATCCGGGCATTACTGCCCAAGTGGTGGGGCCTGCGTTGACCGCCATGAATACTACGGTGTGAAAGAATCGGGAAAGACCTTCAGCCGGGCATTATTGAGCTGGGGATCAACCGTCCTGGCCAACAGCGGAACACTTGCGCCAGACACAGCCGCCAGCACGTCTTTTGGCGCAAGCCGGTGGTCGAGCCAGTGGTTTATTTGCTCGCCCGATAGCATAACCGGCATACGCGGGTGGTAGCGGGTAAAATTGCTATCGGCAGACTGCGTGAGCACCGATACTGACAGTAATTCCCCGCCCCACTCCTCCCAGATAGCCGCTAGCGCCAGCGGCTTTGGGTCACCGGTAAAATAATAGGGCTGTTTCTTACCCGCTACCGTCTGCCATTCCATGAATGCTGACGCCGGAACAATCCCACGCCGGTATTTGAGTGGCCCCTTGTAGGCCCTGCTTGTCTGTACCGACTCGATCCGAGCATTGAACATCGCAAACTTCGTGCTTGGCCCGTCTGACCAACTTGGCACCAACCACCAACGCATAGGGCTGATCGTCAACTGCCCCTCTAGAAAATGCACAACGGGCACGGCCTCAGTAGGTGCCACATTGGGCAACGACGGCATTTGAAAGTCATTAAACCCCAGTGCTCTGATTAACATTTCAACCGACGCATTGTGTTCAAAAAACAAGCGACCACACATTTAACGCTACCCAAACAACGCGGCCGCGCTCAGCCAAGCACAGCCGCAATTCTTAAAACACGCTTGTTGTAATCGACAACAAGCCCGAGCGTTACTCTTCGCAACCCTACATTGACGGCAACTTACAGCGCTAGCGTTAAGTCCGACTTTGGCCTCGCTGAGCAAAGTAGGATTTTGTTTTTGCCTCCCGGCGGTTGAACGTCGTCGGGATAGCTGACCTCGCCGGAAAGCAAGGTACACTCGCAAGCCTGGCAGGCGCCGTAGCGACAGCCTGAATTGGCATGAATGCCCTGCTCTTCGGCAAAACTAAGCAAACTCTCCTGTGCAGGGTTCCAGTCTACTGTTTGCTCGCTCTGGCTAAAGTAGATGCGATACGCGGTTTGGTCGCCGTCATCGACGCCAAGGCTAGCACCGAAACTCTCGAAGTGCAGGCGTTCTGCGGCGATTCCGCACGCTAACAAGCCATCGTGGAAAGCCTTACTAAATGCCGGTTTTCCGCAGATCAGAACATCATATTTGTCGACATCGGGTAGTGCAGCGCACACTCGCTCAGGGGTCATGCGACCCGCATGGCTGCCAACAGGCGGCTCACTTCCCTGCCCCGTCACATAAAGCTGTAAGTCGAAATTGGTTAATTGCTGCTTCAGCGCCTCGAGTGCACCTTGGAAAGCAAAATCTTGTGGGTCGCGAATGCCGTGAAATAAGCGCACATCCCGTTCGGGGTTTTCTTTGGCGACACTCTGCAGGATCGATAGCATCGGCGTAATACCGATGCCGGTACTAACTAACGCCAGTGGCTGGGAGTCTGTCGGGACGGCGCCAAACTGCCCATTCGGATCTTTAATCGCCACACTGTCACCGACGGCGAGTTGATCATGCAGCCAACCGGAGCCTCTGCCCACCGCCGATTCACCGCTCACCGTGCCGACCTCGCGCTTCACGGATATGCGAAAACTATCCAACTGATCGCTGGGGCTGGACAGCGTGTAGGGCCGATAAACCAGGCCGCCATCAATCTGCGGTATGGCCAGCACGATATGCTGACCGGGTACAAAGCGCGGCAGCTCGCTGCGCTCCGGGTCTTGAAACCACAGCGAGATAATATCGCTGGATTCCTGCTCCCGTTTAACCAGAGTAAAAGGGCGGAATCCCCGGGGATAAGGCGATTTTACCGCGGACGACGGTGCGCGCTTCTGCTCCTGCCACTGGGCAATACGATTCCCTGCCTTAACGACCTGCGACTTGACTCGACGCCCAACGTCATCAAACCAGACGTAAAGTTTTGTGCTTGCCTGATCGACCAGCTCAACGCTATCACCGAGCTGAATCACCGCGCGGTTACGCGGGCTCGCATACGCCCCCAGGTGCTGACCGGCATGCCGCATCACCGTGAGGGGAACATTGGGGTCTTGGTGAATACCGGGCTGCTGCGTGCCGGGCATAGAACAGCGGATAGTCGGGTGATTACAGCGAATGAGGGCATCGCCGATACGCAGGTCACGGCCGCGCCAGCTGTTCTCCACTATGCCCGTTAACTCGGGCTTAGTTTCGATAACAAAACTCGGCCGGTAGCGCTGGGGGCAAAAGTTTCCCTCAGGGTAAATAGCATTCATGCTATCCAGTGCGGCAGTTGTGATGAAATGCAGCGGATAGACATCGTAGAGCGCACCTGGCGGCGTTGTGTATTTGGACAAATTGGTGAGTACTTTGAGCGAAAACCAAGAAAAATCGGGATCTGGATCATCCGCTGCCATGCCCAATATATAGCGGATTTCTCGCGGGCTCATCGGCTGAGTCAGGCGGTAGGCAGCCTTATCTCGCGCAGCCGGTCGCGGTATCAGGGTGACGCGTTTGCCGAGATACATCGACAAAATCGCCGACGCATAGGGATCATCAGAGCTCACGCGGCGCCCATCTGGCAATTCGATCTCTACCCGCGACGCCGCCACCGGGCCAAAGCCGGTAGTCGGCTCAGTGAGATAGCGGGCCTTTAGCATCATTAGCTTGGGAATACGCCGAGCAGTGGCAATCTCATTGGTCTCGTCATCGCGGACCGCCCAGGTACGATCATCTGCAAATCCCGCATAGTCAATGTTGGCTGCGCTGATGCGCTCACCACCCATCGACTTCACAGGAAAACGCCATATTTCCTTAATGGTGCCTACATGCATTTTTCACCCATACCCTCAGAGAATCACCGACCGTTTTAACGCGAATCACTTGCCGTTTTAAGACAAAGTCTCGATCACTTGAGAAGCAGCGCGCTTACCCGCGCGCACCGCCCCTTCAAAATAGCCATTCCACTGCGTCGCCGTTTCCGTTCCCGCCCAGAACACCCGCTCGTGCGGCGCACGAATGCTATGCCCAACGGACGTCCAGTGACCCGGGCCGGCGACGCCGGCATAGCAACCACGCGCCCAGTCATCATTTCGCCAACTGTGGTCGCAGTAATCCAGCGGGGTTGCTGCCTCATCGCCAAACCAATTTGTCAGCGCTTCCAAGAAGGCTTCGCGGCGCGCCGATTCACCCAATTCCGTGTATTTGACGCCTTCGCGCCCCTCGATAAAGCCCATAAGAATGCCGCGCGTTTCATCGGGAGGCGTTACGTCAAAACACACATGTACCGGGGGCACATCCGAGACCGCCGAACCAGACCAACCCTGGTTGCGCCAGAATGGCGTTTCATAAATAGCGAAACACTTAATGGCGCAGCCCGGTTGTAGATTGTTCAGCAGCGCCTTCTTGGCCTCCGACAAGGCCGGCGTAAATACAATGTCATGGGCCAATATTGGCGGCGCGGCGCATATTGCTGCCGCTGCCTGCCACTCGCGGGTATCGCTTTTTACTGTTACTGCGCTGCCCGTCTGCTCGACGCTGCGCACAGGCGCATTGAGGAACATCTGCACACCGCGCTGCTGCAGGTCCTTAGCGTAGGCCTCGGCCAAGGGTTGCACGCCTCTCTGCAGGCGGTCTTGCTGCGCGCCACCCTCGGACTCCACCAAGGAGAAAAAGCCTCCACCACTGCGAAAATAGAACAGCGCATGCAGCAGGCTTATATCGTCCGGGTGAGCCGCGAAGATACTTTCCACAGCAATACGAAAAACACTGAAGGCATCGGGGTGACGCACATGCGCGCGCATCCACTCCCCCATGCTTTGGCTATCCAGCTCCTGTGCCCACGGCGACAGCCACGGGCTATTTCTGTCGACCCTTCGCATCAGGCGCAGCAAGCGAAAGTAGGCATAGCCTAAGCTAGAGAGTGCGCGCAGTGGCAAGTTAAGGGGAATGCTGCCGCGATATGCCCCGAGCCGCCCGGAAAATAAGGTGCGGTGCTTGCCAGCGGTATACATCGGCCAGGTGCTATGATCCAAGCGCTTTGCCAGCGCATACATTTCGTCTTGCCCGGGCCCCAGCCATTGACCGCCATAATCCAGCCAAATACCATTTTCCTGTTGCTGCGTGCGCGCTCGTCCACCCACGCGGTCACGAGCTTCCACAACGGTCACCGCCAGGCCCGCGGCATTGAGTGCATCAGCCGCCGCCAGCCCAGAAAAACCCGCTCCGATGACAATGACATTGTTGGCACCCGTAGCGTTCATCAGCGCTCTCCTTCAAGCTGAGCATCAACCTCGATGCTATAGCGGCTATACTGCGATGCAATGTCGTTAACAGCCCCCTCGATGGCGGCCATGCAGACCTCGGTAGCTTCCATAAACGGCATATGACCAACATTTTGGAACACCACCGTTTTGACCCGTTTAATCGCTCCCGCCAACAACAGAGATTGCTCGGCTGGCACAACTGGGTCGTGAGTGCCGGCGAGCAGATAGCACGGTATGGAAATGTCATTCAGCTGCTCAGCAATCTCCAGACGGTTGATACCTCGGAATAAATAAAACAATGCCGAGGAGTCTTGGCTGCGAACATTAGGCCGAATATTGTCGATCATCTTCTGACTCAATGGGCTTGCCAGGTAAGCATGTCGGTCATAGGCCAGCAAACTGGCAAACAGGCGCTGAACGAATGCGCTTTTTTTGGCCAACCAGATATTTACTGCAAACAAGCCTTTTGCCCAGCTTCCCGCAGCCGCCAGCTTAACGAGCAAACCTTCCACTCCGCCCCAGTTCCCGCTGTGAAAGCCAGCAATACTTACAATACCAATCACATTCGGCGCACGACGGATCGCCAGATTTAACGCGCAGAAACCACCAGTGGAATGCCCGATAACAATTGCCTTTCGGCTACCTAGCAATGCGGAAATTGCGCCGTGGGTAATGTCGTAAAACCACTGCTCATCCAGGTTTTCAGAAGCAAAGTTTTCCGAAACGGTAGAGGGGTGATGGGCGGGCAAACTTAAGGCATACCACGCGCGCTGTTCACGGAAGCTGGCCGGCACACAGTCTCGCCAAAAATTGACTGAGGCCAGCACTCCATGAATAAAGATAATCGCCGGCTGATCATCGCTCGCCAAGTGTTCATTGACCGCTAAATAAGCGAAGCGATGGCCATCCGACTCAACGAAACCCTCTCTGACCTTCATGCCAGCCCCCCTATCAGCCGCTGATTATTCTAAAAGACCCAGTCTACTCTGTGAGTTGGCAGAGGTATTGAACGAAACAGCTATACCAAGGTTGATTGCGCCATCGCGCGCATTGCATCGGAATAGGTGAAGCCAAAAGACGCTGAAAACGCACGGCTCATATGAGCCAGGTCACTAAAACCTGCCTGCATTGCCGCCTCCATCGGCGGCTGGCCCGCCAACACCGCATCCACCGCCAGCCTCAACTTGAGCCATTTTTTGTAGCTCCGCAGTGGCACACCAGAACACTCAACAAACCAATGCGAAAAACGACTAGGAGATAAACCCGCCACCGCCGCCAGGGCATCTCGACTAATATCCCGTCCCAACGCCAGCTGCTGGCTGATTTCCTCGGCGACTAAAGCAAATCGCGGATCCATCGTTTGACGTGGCCTGAGCAAGTTCCCCGACTCTACGAGCGCCCGTAAATCTGTCTCTCGGTCAATGCCCGATAACCACTCCGGAAAGGTATCCAATGGCAACGTCGCCCAGCCATCAACCAGCTTAAAATCGACACTATCGGGAAGCGGCGCTGCCAATGGATCAAGATAGATTGAACAGACAAAGCCCGACTCAAGGCGATGCTCAGTCTTTGAGGAGAAATACACCGCGCCGGCACTGCGCCGACCCGCGCGTGTTTCAAAAATGAGTTCAGAATCCAGCGCTATGGTTAACTGCGATGCCCAGTGGCTATGCAAACGATTATCGCCGACGCGACCTCGGTAAATTGCCACCCCTTGAGACACAACAATATCGCCACCCCAATCTCTACTCGTCAACTAGTCTGCCTCGACAGTATTTTTGTATTGAAGGGCATATTAACGGCATTTCCAAAGAAAAATAGGTCGGGAGGCAAACAACGAGAAGAGTGATGACCTAGGAATACGACGTGTTGTTTTAGAAACGGTCACTATTGATCATTTAAGCGCGCCGTAAAGGCACGGTTGAGGTCAGAAAATCATGCGTAATCAGCGAATATACAGTAAGCGCTTGAGAGATATTGGTGCCCGGAGCCGGAATCGAACCGGCACGACCGTGAGGTCGAGAGATTTTAAGTCTCTTGTGTCTACCAATTTCACCATCCGGGCAAAAGGCCGACGAGGCTATTGCAGCCGTCGCGGTTTTTGTAGAGGCGGCAGATTCTACTGCCTACCCCCCTCAAAAACAATGCCTTAGCGCTGTTCTACACTTGAATCAGCGCTTTTTTTGACGTCGGATGTGCAACGCCAGCAGCAACAGCAGTAAGCCTGCCGCGCTGCTCAGCGGATAACGAATAGAAAGTACCATTGGGTACAGGCCAGCACGAACCACCGATTTTGCCCATTCTCGCTCGGCAATGGCGTTGGCGAGTTTTGGCGAGTGCTGGTAGTAAAAGGCGACAAATTGTCTGCCAAGACCAAACTGCAACAGCACGCGGTCTCTGAAGTCCCGCAGCAGCTCAACATCTTCGGCAATAAAGCTACCGTAGGCCGCCGTGGCGATAAAACACCCACCACCGCCTCCGCCGGAGCTGCCACCGACACTACCTCCGCTGCCGCCACCGGTATTGCCGCCGTCATTATCTTGCGGCGGAGTGTCGTCGGTATTGTCATCGTCGCCAACACGCTGCGCTAATAAGTCCGCCGCTGCGCTGGCGTTTAGTAAGCCCGGGCCGGTTACATCGTCGTTGCCCGAAGCGGCGCGAAATCCGGTGACATCAATGGCGCTATCGCGCGCGGCACTGATTAATTGCGCGGGCGTTGCGGCCGGAAACGCTTCCAACATCAGCGCAAAAACCGCAGCAACATTGGGGGCCGCGGCTGAGGTGCCAAAGAAATTGGGAAAACCGTCGGGCTCGCCATCTTCGGGGGCTGCACTGCTGGAGGGCGAGCCCAGGAAGGTTGTGTTATTGCCATCGACGCCGGCGAAGGCAGGCGGGTTGCGATTGCTGGCTTGGTAGTTACCCTGGGAATCGAATTGGATGGTTTGGCTGCCACCGCGAGAGGTGAATGGCTCGGGATCGATATCCGGTGTGGTGTAACGGCTGGGTGCAAACTCTGGTGATTCCCACCACGGCACGGCCGCCACGGCGGCTATGCCCGCGGTAAGCGCGTGCCCCCAGGTACTGGGGCCGTTGTAGTCGTACTCAACAGAGTCAGGCGATGTACCGGTAAATAGCAGCCGGAACTCCAAGGGCACCCCACTCTGTTGCGGGATATCTCCCTGGCTGCCGGCATAGTGCTCAACGGCCAGGTAAAACGTCTGGGCAGTGCTGCCGGTTTCAAGCAATAAAAACTCGACGGCGTCGCCACGCGGGTTATTGGTGGTGCCCTGTGTATTGGCGCCGCGCGCATAGAAGCTTGCGTTAGTGGTGGTGAGAGCACTGATATCGGCGCGGGTTGTCGCGTAGAGGTCTAAGTCAACTTGCGCGCCATTGCTTGGGTTTACGCTGGCACTGGGTTGATTCCAGTTAAGCAATACAAACGTGGACGCGCGGGCTGGCAGGGTGACCGCCATAAAGCGGTCAGTGCCGCTCTGCGACCAATTGTGAAGATCGCTGCCCGTCGGCGCGTTGCGATTGCCGGCCTCTTCATCAACCAAGCGGTTGCTGTCGCGATAGACAAAGCGATGCCCTTGGTCGCCGTCATTACCGACCGCACTGACATAGGGAATGCCTTTGGCGACACAATTACTGGCCGCAATCGCCGGTAAATCGTCCTGATAACTGGATTCGGTTAGAAATAGAATATCGTCGACGACAATGCTGGCGCCGCCATTGCAAAGGTTACTGATTGCATCGGCGAATTCGCGACGATTGCCCCCCGCGGTGTGGAATAGAATATCGGCGCCGGGAGCGATGTCGTACACCAGCTCGGCCATAGCGGCGCCTTCATCCGTACCGTCGAAATTCCCACCTTCGTCTCGGCTGCCATCGGCGAGGATACGCACGGATTGCGGCAAATCGCCACTGTCTTGCGGCCGACTGCCCATTAACGTGCCCGCCTGGCCCACCGCTGGCGTGGTATTGGCGTCACGGACATTGCTGGTGTGCGAGAAACTGTCTGAGATAATACCAATCGCTTGACTGCTGCCATCAACGGTATAGCTTGCCGCCAGTTGCTCGCTACGCAGCGCAACGCCTGCTCGGCTTCGGGCTTCGCCACGGCGAAGAATGGCCGACGGGGCAAAACTTGCTTCACTCAGCCACGGCTGCTGACTAAGCTGATCGAGTATATCCAGGCTGGAAATACTGATGCGCGCCCAGCGCCTATCGCCGCTCAGATAGCGTAGATCAACGCCCGTCAGGCTGTTTATTTCGCGGCGCAAAGCCTCGTCCGTGACATTCTCCGGGTTGATGCGCAACGTGATGAACAAGCGCGCTTGCTCCATACTACTGCGCATCAAGCGCGTTAGTCCGGTGCTGTCGCGTTGGCCGACGCCTGCGCGAATATCCCGCAAATGGCTGCCCAATCGCTCGCTAATGGCAGTGCCTGCCCCCTGACTCAATGTTACTGAGCTCATGCCCAGGCTCAGTATTCCCGCGATCGCACATCCGATTTTTGCTGGGGCTAAGGTCATATTAGGATCTCATTTAGAAATTGGGGGTAGCTTTGGCGCGAGAGATACCGCCGTTATTGCATCGATTTGTTGCAGTTGATGTAGCTTCTCTTCACTGTTTAGGCGCAGCGTAATCTGCAGAAAGGTCGCATTTGTCTTCTCCACAGCGTAGTCGTGGAGTTTTAAGCGCTCAAGTACATCGGCCAGACTTCCCGCGCGGTAATGCAGCAGAACACGCTGTTCTGTATTAAACAAAACCTCCCCCCTGCCCCGTTCTATGTATTCTCGTAATCGCGGCCCATAAAACGTGTCCGCTCGCCATTGTGCGTCACCGGATTGTGACTGATGTCCTGTACCGCCGGAGCACGCCAATACCAGCGCGCCGGGCAGCGTAATGACGCAAAGCAGCCAATGTATTACGCGCAGCTTCCCCAACACCGATCCCTCACACTGGTTATGACACAAACATAGGAAAAAGGATAAAGCGAAGGCTGACGAGGGGCAGTAAGGGATTCACGCAGTGTTCAGCCGTCTGCACGGGCTGACATAAACGCCAAAAGACTACTGCACACTTTTCTGCAGATATATGGTTTAACACTAGTTAAGTTAGGGGTTTTCGCGTCATTTCGCAGCAAAATACCCGCAGCAATACCATTAGAAAAGGAGACACACTGCACGTTTTTCTGTAACAATAGGGAAAAATACGTATCTGGATTTGTTCCTACGCCAGACCAGAGACATAATAAAACCGTTAGAGCACAGAGGCGGATAAACCATGCGATTTTCAGACCTGAATTGCTTTGTGGACCTAAGCTGTTTTAAACAAACATGCTTTTATGACCTACGACTGGAGGAAGTCGCTCTCAAGGATGTGGCGGAAGCCCTTAACCGCATTGAGTTAATGGACGGTGCAAGCGCTCGGCACGACGCCTTTCACCGTTTACAAATCTCCGCCGAGCAAGCTGAGCAAAACGGCTGGATTGCCACCGCTAACAGCTTGCTGCCAGACCCATTAAGCAATGTGTCAGAAACGGGTTATATGATCTCGCGCTTTGAACGAGGTGAACGAGCCGCCATCTTGTTTGCCTTGAGCGAAAATCTGTCACTACTCGAAGCCATTACCATGAAACGCAGTGACTTGCGCGGCGTAAAGCTAAGTCCCGCGGCCGCGCAGATCGCCAGCCGCCTGACACCGCATTTACACTGTGACTGGCTGTTCTGGCGTGACAGCGACGGCATTGCGGTGCCACTGAGCAACCTACCCGGCCGCTGGCGCCAAAAAATGCCAATGAGCTGGGAGCACTTTAGCCAGGCGCACCGGGGGCATTACGACACTACCCGCCATGTTGGTGTTGGCATTGCCTGATTTCAGATAAAGAATACGGAAAAAAACACTACAAAGCGGCTGATTATCCAGCCGTTTTTTTATGTCTGGGAATTATGTCTGAAGAAAAATGGAGGCGCGGGTCGGAATCGAACCGGCGTACACGGAGTTGCAGTCCGCTGCATAACCACTCTGCCACCGCGCCTTTAATACTCGAACCGATGAGTTGCAAGTATTGGAGCGGGAAACCGGGTTCGAACCGGCGACCTCAACCTTGGCAAGGTTGCGCTCTACCAACTGAGCTATTCCCGCAATTTGAGATGCCAGACAAGGCCCTACAGGGCGGCAACTCAAGAAGGCGCCTATTCTAGCTTCTCGCCGCTTGCTGTCAAGGAAAGTTGCTGATTTATCGCAGTTTTATCTGTTTTCTTCCACTTTGCCGCGCAAATCCGGCCACGCTGCATGAAGATAGATCAACATCGACCACAGGGTTAATACCGCCGCAACATACAAGCACAGCATATTTGCCTGGTACCACAAACTGCCCTCCACGGGCGGCATCATCAGCAGGCCGATAATGGCGACGATTTGCGCCGTCGTTTTAACTTTACCTAAGTAAGAAACGGCCACACTGGTGCGCTTGCCCAATTCCGCCATCCACTCACGCAGAGCGGAAATTACAATTTCCCGACCAATGATTACGATGGCAGGCACAGTAAACCAGAGGGTGTTGTAGCGCTCTATCAACAGCGCCAGGGCAACGGCGACCATAAGCTTGTCGGCCACGGGATCCAGAAACGCGCCCAGCGGCGTGGACTGCTCAAGCTTGCGGGCAAGGTAGCCGTCGAGCCAGTCAGTCATGCCGGCTATTGCGAATACCGCGGCCGTTGCGATGTAACTACCGGGAAAGTCCAGATAGAACAGGATTACAAACACGGGAATCAATGCAATCCGGAATAGCGTCAAGGCGTTGGGTATATTCATGGGGCTCTCATTTCTTTGAATTGGCGCTATTTTAGGCTTTTTCTAGGCGCTACGCAGTCCTTCATAGATATCACGGGCAATTTTTTCGCTAATACCCGACACGCGACACAGGTCGGCGATACTCGCCTGGCGCACTCCTTGTAAGCCACCAAAATGGCGCAGAAGCTCTCTGCGACGCTTGGCGCCCACGCCGGGAATCGCCTCCAGCCCCGACTGTCGGCGCGCCTTGTCGCGACGGGCTTTGTGCCCACCAATCGCAAAGCGGTGCGATTCATCGCGGATATGCTGAATAAGATGCAGCGCGGGGCTGTTGTCTGGCAGGCTGAGTTCGCGTCCATTATCGCCGCGAATCAGCACTTCTAATCCCGCGCGGCGATCGGAGCCTTTGGCAACACCCACGGTCAGCAGATCGCGAATGCCGAGCTCATGCAAAACCTTAAGCGCCTGATTCAACTGCCCTTTGCCGCCATCGATGAACAGGATGTCAGGTTTGGGAACTTCGCCGCTGGCAATACGCTTGTAACGGCGACTCAGCGCCTGGTTCATGGCCGCGTAATCATCCCCCCCGGTAATACCCTCGATATTCATCCGACGGTAGTCCGACTTCAGTGGCCCGTTGTCATCAAACACCACGCAGGAGGCCACCGTTGCCTCGCCGCTGATGTGGCTAATATCAAAACACTCCAGTCGCGATGGCGGCGCGTCCAAATCCAGCAGCTCCTGCAAGGCTCGATAACGGCCAGCCATACTCTCCGTTGCCGCCAGGCGATTTTGCAGGTTCTGCTCGGCAGCGGTAATTGCCAGCTGCAACCATTTGGCACGCTGGCTACGCACCCGGTGCGCGATGGAAACACTGCGCCCGGCTTGCTCACTTAAACTGCTGGCCAGTAAAGCAGCATCGCCGAGTTCGACATTGAGTACCAGTTCCTTCGGCAAGTCCGTTGCGCCGCTACCCGTCAGGTAGTGCTGAGCGATAAAGGCTTCGACGTGATCGTGCACGCCCTCCTCCAATGCACTTTTGGGAAAATAACTGCGGCTGCCAAGCACCCGTCCACCGCGCACCGACAATAGCTGTATGCAACACAGTCCGGCGTTGATAACGCCGGCAACGATATCCAGGTCGCCGGTTTCTCCCTCAATACATTGGCTGGCTTGGACTTGCTGCAGGTAACCAATGCGATCGCGCAGCTCCGCCGCTTTTTCAAACTCCAGGGCCTCGGCACTGCGCTCCATTTCATCGGCCAGTGAGGCTTGTAAATCGGCACTTTTCCCGCTGAGGAACATTTCTGTGTAGGCGACATCGCGTCGATACTCGTCATCGGAAATTTTTCCGACGCAGGGCGCGGTGCAGCGACCAATTTGATATTGCAAACATGGCCGGCTGCGATTGCGATAGTAGCTGTCCTCACACTGGCGGACCTTAAAGACTTTTTGCAGCCAGCTCAGGCTCTCGCGCACCGCGCCGGCACTGGGGTAAGGGCCAAAATACGTGCCCTTGGCGCGTTTGCTGCCGCGGTGCAGGCTCAAGCGCGGATGACGATGATCGCTGCTCAGGTAGATATAGGGGTAGGATTTATCGTCACGCAGTAGGATGTTATAGGGCGGTCGGTACTGCTTTATTAAGTTTTGCTCCAACAGCAGAGCTTCTCGCTCTGTGCTGGTAACCGTCACTTCAATTTGATGAATGCGCGCCACCAACGCCATCGTTTTATTGGTCAGCCCCGCGCTGCGGAAGTAGCTGCTCAGTCGGTTTCGCAGATTCTTGGCCTTGCCGACATAGAGAATATCGGCCGCTTCGCTGAGCATGACATAGACACCCGCTTTTTGGGTGACCGTCTTTAAAAAACGCTGGTGGTCAAAACTCTGCGAAGACGCCATATTGTCCTATCAACTACTGCTCGGAGCCTCAATGAGGCCGTGGCGAATGGCCAGCAGCGTCAGTGCCACGTCGCCATTGACATCGAGCTTCTCAAAGATGCGATAGCGGTAGCTGTTCACGGTTTTCGCCTGAATATGCAGGGTATCGGCAATATCCTGCACGCGTAAGCCATTGCCTATCATGATACTGATCTGAATTTCTCGTTCAGACAGGCTGTCAAAGGGCGAAGCCGATTGCTCGTCATAGCCCCTGAGCGCCAGGGCCTGGGCAATACTGGGGCTTAAATAGCGCTTGCCGCTGGCCACCTGACGCACGGCAGTCAGTACCTCTTGCCCACTGTCGTCGCCGCCCTTCGTCAGGTAGGCCCAGGCGCCGGCTTTCAATAAGCGGCTGGGCATCGGCTCCTGTTCGCAGGCGCTAACCGCAATAATCCGGGTATCCGGCGCAACCTGCTGAAGTTTTCGGGTGGCTTCAAGGCCGCCCATACCCGGCATTCGTATATCCATCAGTACAATATCAGGCCGAAGCTCGCGGCAGCGTTGAATGGCCTCCTCGCCATTTGCCGCCTCCGCAATGACACTGATATCGTCTGCGTCGTCTAGCATCCTTGCTATGCCCGTCCGCACCATGGCGTGGTCATCTGCAACCAGCACTGTGATCATAGTGTTACTCCCTGTGTAAGACGCAAACGATACCATTTAGGGATATATTCAGGCTACAGGGAGCTCAGCGAATCAGCTGACGAAACGTGATATTTATGCGTGGACCGCGTTTTGCACGCTTGGGGAGGCTATGCTGCCAGTGGGATTGGGTCGGCGGCAGCATCAGCAGCAGCGACCCGTGCTCCAGGGCGATGCTCACAGGCGGATGGCCCGCGGCACACCCCTTGGGCGAGGGCCGAAGCCGAAAATCCCGGCACTCCCCCACGCTGACTGAGGCGATAGCCGGCGATGGTCCCAGCTCGCGCTCATTATCACTGTGCCAGCCCATGCAGTCCTTGCCGTCACGGTAGTAATTTAAAAGTGCACAGTTGAATAACAAACCGTATTTATCAGCCAGCGCGGCTTTTAGCGGTAACAGGGCATCTGGCCACGGCATACTATCGTGCTGCTGACCGCTGTAGCGATAGCTCAGCCCATCGTCGCCGACAAAGCTCACCAGGCGCGGCGTTGGAGACCAACGCCCGAAAACCTGCAGCATCGGCTGCTGCCAAATAACGTGGTCACGCAACTGCTGAAACAACTGATCCGGCGCCGGCACAAAATCCGCCTGATAAATTAGCCCACCGCCGGGAAGTTGTATCTCCCGTTCACCGGTCGCCATCGTCAGTAAACCCGCGGTTCGATAGCCAACTGCACACCAAAGCGCCGGGCGACATCGCCAATGATGGCATCGGCGAGGGCAAGAATATCCTCGCCCCTGCCCTGCTGGTAATTCACCAAAACAATGGCCTGCTTGGGGTGCACGCCGACCGGGCCAAGACGGCGCCCTTTCCAGCCGCACTGGTCCACTAACCACGCAGCGGCCAGCTTCACCTGCCCATCGGGCATCGGCCAGTGCGCCATCTCCGGAAAGTCGATAAGTAATTGCTTGGCGACATCAGCACTGACCAGCGGGTTTTTGAAAAAACTGCCGGCATTCGGCTCAGCGTGCACATCGGGAAGCTTAGCGGCACGTATCGCCGCAACGGCTTGCGCAACAACGCGAGGGTGAACCTTCTCGGGTGATTCGCCGTGCTCGACAAGGAATTGCCGCAGCGCAGGATAATCGGTATTGGCGTGGGCGCGATGGCGCAGATGCAGCCCAACCTCAGTAATGATGAATTGATCGCGCAACGCGCCCTTAAAAATACTGTCCCGATAGGCCAGCTGGCACTGCTCTGCCGACAGGCGCCGGCGCTCGCCGAGCCGCCGATCCCAGCCCTCTACCCAGGCCAGGCAATGAGACAGCTCCACCCCGTATGCGCCTATATTTTGCACCGGTGCGGCCCCCACCGACCCGGGAATGGCTATCAGGTTTTCGAGCCCATACCACCCTTGATCCAGACAATACCGCAGCAAGGCATCCCAGTTTTCGCCTGCGGCAACCCGCAGCGCCACGCCGCCCTCAATGGGGCTTGCGATGATACCGCGCTGGCGCATGTGTATCACTAAACCGGGGTAGTCATCACTCAATACTATATTGCTACCGCCGCCCAGTACGAGGCTCGGCAGGCCGTGCTGCTCGGCGTACTGCAGGGCGTCGCGCAAGTCGCCGTCGCTGTCGATCGCGCTGTAGGCGTGTGCCTGCGCCGTTACGCCAAGGGTATTGTGATTGAGCAGTGAGACGTTTTTGGCGATTTCCAACATTAACGTTCTCTCTGCAGAGCCTGCAACAGCCCCTCTGATGCGTCCTCGACAAGATCTAACACGGCGTTAAAGCCGTCATCGCCGCCGTAGTATGGGTCGGGAACCTCTTCAATCGTGCTGCTGCCAAAGTTCAGTAGTAAGGAGACTGTTGCGCTGGCATCATTCGGGGCGATCTCTGCCAAGGAATCCATATTGGCGCGGTCCATCGCCAATATATAGTCAAAGCGATAAAAGTCGGCTTCACATACCTGCCGGGCACGCAGGGCTGATAAATCGTAGCCGCGCCGCGCGGCGAAGGCTTGGCTGCGCTCATCTGGCGACTTGCCGGTATGCCAAGCCGCGGTGCCCGCTGAGTCAATCTCGATCTGCGCCTGCAAACCGGCATCAATCACCTTGTGCAAAAATACGCCGTGCGCCGTCGGCGAGCGGCATATGTTTCCCAGACAGACAAATAACACCCGCTTAACCACGGCCTGACTCCAAAACGGCGCGTACCGCATTGAGGTCTTCGTCGGTGTCTACACCGCCGGGAATATCGACACAGCTCTGCGCCACATGTATGCGCACGCCGTTCTCCATAGCCCGAAGCTGTTCCAGGCGCTCACAACTCTCCAGCTCGCCCGCGGGCCAGCTAACAAACTGGTGCAGAAAGCCGACGCGGTAGGCATAGATACCAATATGCCGCCAGTATTCAACGCCCTCAGGCAGCACCCCCTGGCCATCGGACCATTGGTCGCGGCAATACGGGATGGGGGCGCGGCTAAAGTACAGTGCTAAACCCTGACGATCGCTCACCACTTTTACCGCATTGGGATTGAAGACCGTCGCGGCATCGTCAATCGGCTCTTTCAGTGTTGCAATGCCGGCCTGAGTATTGGCCGCGAGGTTTTGCGCCACTTGCTCTATTGCCGGTGCTGGCAGCAGGGGCTCGTCACCTTGGACATTGACCACGATATCGTCATCGGCAAGCCCCAATTTGGCAACCACCTCTTGCAAGCGGTCAGTGCCACTCTCGTGCTCAGCACTGGTCATGCAAACTTGCGCCCCAAACGCTTCACAACGGCGGGCCACGCGTTCATCTTCGGTTGCAATCACCACTCGTTCGGCGCCGCTCTGTGAGGCGCGCAGCCATACATGCTGAATCATCGGCATGCCCGCGATGTCCATCAGCGGTTTCCCCGGCAGACGGCTCGAGGCGTAACGGGCTGGAATAATAACGGTGTAAGACATGGAAACCTCTGGCGTTTAGGCAACTCGGTCGAGTAACTGATCAAGCGATTCAAAAAACGTGTCGGGCAACACGGCATCAACAGGAAGCATCCAGCTGTCCGCCGGACTGATCTGTGCGCATTTAACCGCATCTTTCTCCGTCATCACCAGTGGTAATGATGAGTCCCGCTGTAGGTCTTCGGGTCGATATTCGTAGTGGTCGGGAAAAGCCTGCCCCCGACAGTCAAAGCCCAGCGCAGTCAGTGCGGCAAAAAAGCGTGGTGGGTGGCCAATCCCCGCAATCGCATTCACCCGACGGGCATTCTCGGGCCAGTCTGCTGCCGCGCGTCGCTCGCCCGAGTGAACATTGATCAAGGTGTCGCCCTTCAGGCGCATTTCATAGGCGGATAACGCCGCCAGAACATCGCTTTCAACGCGGCCGTTGCTGATGACCAGGTCCACCTCTTCGCTGCGCCGCGGCGGTTCCCGCAGCGGCCCAAGTGGCAGGCAGTGGCCATTGCCAAAGCCGCGCGCTGCGTCAACAAGCAGAATTTCAACATCTCTGTAGAGGCGATAATGCTGCAGACCATCGTCGCTGATAATGACGTTGCACGCGTGCTCGTCCACTAACAAATTTGCAGCGGCAACCCTGTCTGGCGCTACCGCAACCGGCAGGCCGCTGCGCCGCGCCATCAGGCAGGGTTCATCGCCCGCTTCCGAGGGCAGTGTGGCATTGGTGACGAATAAGGGATACTGCGCAGCTTTACCACCATAACCGCGGCTGACGATTCCGGGGTGCCAGCCCTGCTCCTGGAGATGCTGGGCAATCGCTAAAACAGCGGGGGTTTTACCACTGCCACCGACAGCGATATTGCCGACCACAATAACCGGCGCCGAACAACGCTGTGGGCGGGTATTGCGCCGTCGCAATGCGGCCAATGCGCGAAACAGGCACTCCAGAGGCCAGAATGCATACAGCACTCCCGGCCGCCCGTACCAACGCGCATTCAGCCATTGCTCAAGCTTCACTATCTTCCTCAAAATTGCGGTTATACAACTGAGCGTAGCGTTGCCCCAAGGCCAACAAGTCAGCGTGGCTGCCCCGCTCCAGAATGCGCCCCTCCTCCATCACCACGATTTGGTCGGCACTCTCAATAGTGCTGAGTCGGTGGGCAATCACGATGGTCGTGCGGCCTTTCATGACCTCTTCCATCGCTTTTTGAATATGGGATTCCGCCTGGTTATCGAGCGCCGACGTTGCCTCGTCGAGTATCAGCAGCGGCGCATTTTTCAAAAATGCCCGGGCAATGGCCAAACGCTGGCGCTGGCCGCCGGACAGCATGACGCCGTCCTCACCGATGACGGTATCGATTCCCTCAGGCAAACTGTTAATAAAGTCGCTGGCGTGGGCCGCCTCAACTGCGCGAAGCACCTCTTCACGGCTGGCCGATGCCATGCTGCCATAGGCAATATTGTTGTACACCGTGTCATTGAACAGCGTCACTTGTTGGGTAACCAAGGCGATATTGTGACGCAGGTTATCCAGGGTGTAATCGCGAATATCAACGCCGTCGAGCAACAGCTCACCTTCACTGTGTTGGTAAAAACGCGACAGCAAGCTGACCAAGGTGGACTTGCCGGAGCCAGAAAGGCCCACTAAGGCTAGCGACGTACCGGGCTCCACATGCAGATTAATGTCGGTGAGCACATTCGGCAGCTCCGGGCCGTAACGAAAATTGAGGTGGCGGATGTCTATCTCGCCGCGCACACGTTCACACTCGATGCGGCCCTCGTCTTTTTCCTGTTCAGCATCGAGAAACTCAAAAATACTCTCGGCGGCAGCCAGACCTTTCTGAATCACGCTGCTCACCTCGGCCAGTTGGCGAATGGGCTTGGGCAAAAAGAGCGCCGCGGAAAGGTAGGCCACAAAAGAGCCTGGTGTCATTTGGCCGGTAAGACCCAGAGCAATCCAGATCAACAGGCCCGTCGCCAACACCACCGGAAATTGAATCACCGTTGGACTAATCGCGTTGTAGAACGCCATTTTAATATTCTGATTGCGGTTTTTTTCACTTGCCGCCTGAAATCGCTTTGCTTCCTGGGCGCTGCCGCCATAAAGGCGAATTTCACGATAGGCATTAATGCTGTCGTTGGTGACTTGGTTCACCTCGCCCATTGCGTTCTGGATCTTGCGGCTGATCTTGCGAAAGCGCTTGCCCACCCACCACACGGTCACGCCGATCATTGGCAAGGCAAGTAAAAAAACCAGGGTCAGCTGCCAATTCATATACAGGAGGTAGGCCAGTAAGCCAATCGCAAAGGTGCCTTCGCGCAGTACCACCTTCAGGGCGTTGACCGCAGCACCCGTCACTTGCTCGACGTTAAAGGTAATTTTCGAGATTAGTGCGCCCGTGGAGTTGCGATCGAAATAGCTACTGGGGATGAACTGCATTTTTTGATAGAGCTCTACCCGAAGCACGTGCACCAAGCGGTGCGAGATACCGGCAATAAAGTAGTTACCCACGAAAAAGCCCAGCCCGCGACCAACACCCAGTGCCACCAGAGCCACCACGATCCAGGTACGCGCCGAGCCCAGGTGGAAGTCATCCCCGCCCAGTGCCCACATCATCTTGGCCGTTACCCCACCCTCGCCCGGCTTAACATTTCCGCCGATGTAATCGACGATCAGCTGCATCATATCGGCGAGTAAAACCTGCACACCCGAATAGAATGAGAAGCCCAAGACACTGAGCAAAAACAGCGGCCAAAATGGGAAAACGTACTTTAAAAGCCGGCCATAAATAGCTAAATCTGAAGGTTTTTTACTCATAACATAAGCCGCCCTAGTTTGGACTGGCATCAGCTTCCTGTGTGGTAATTCTAAGCTTAACAAAGCCCAGGCGGCCCGCTGCATCCATCGCCGTGACAACCGCTTGATGGGGGCTGTTGGCATCAGCGGTAATGATGACCGGGCGCATCGTATCACCGCCCGAAGCATTCTGCAGAGCCTTAAGCAATGCCTCTAGACCACCATCACCCAGTGATTGTTCATTGACTTGAAAACGGCCCTGCGCGTTGATGATTATTTCAATCAGGTCGGTGTCATCGCTAAGCGACTCACCCTCGGCCGTGGGCAACTCCAGCTGTAGACGGCTTTCCTTAGTAAAGGTCGTCGACACCATAAAAAAAATCAACAGGAGAAATACCACGTCGATCAGCGGCGTCAGGTTTACGCCGCCGTCATCGATACGCTGCCGGCGAAACTTCACGCCGAGCGCCCCGAGTGGCTATTTTCTTTCATTTGCACATCGCCGTGGACGGCATTAATGAGCTTGATGGTGTCTTGCTCCATCGTCACAACGATGGCATCGATACGGCGCAAGAAATACCGGTGCATAATCAGCGCAGGAATGGCTACACACAGCCCGGAGGCGGTGGTGATCAGTGCCTCGGAAATACCTCCAGCCAGTACCCCCGCATTTCCGGTCCCCTGCACCATGATCTCGCTGAATACTCGGATCATGCCGACCACGGTTCCCAGCAAACCCAGTAGCGGGGTAACGGCAGCAATTGTTCCCAGGGCATTGAGGTAGCGCTCCAGCTCGTGGATAACATGGGAGGCCGCGTCTTCGATGCTCTCTTTCATAATATCGCGGCCGTGTTTGGCGTTGCCAAGCCCGGCGGCAATGATTTCGCCAAGTGGCGAGCCCTTGCGCAGCTGGCGAAGTTTTTCATTGTCCAGCTGCTTGTTTTGCATCCAGCCCCACACCTGATTGAGCAAATTGCGCGGGGCAACCTTGTCGGGGTTCAGCGCTAAAAAACGTTCTACACAAATTGCCAGGGCGAGAATGGAAGAAAGGATGATTGGTAGCATTAGCCAGCCACCAGCTTTGACGAGTTCCAGCACAGCACAGCCTCTTTATTTTTGTCGCTGCATTATACAGCGATGCTGGCAATGAAAAAGTCATCACGGCCCTGAATACGGCATGGCGCACACATCTTTGGGGTTAATCTGCCAGAAGTAGCGCTTTTTCCCGTCATATAGCAAAAGTTGCATACCCTCGCTGGTCATCTCGAAATGCACACTACCGTGGATACCTGTTTGCCAACAGCGGCTTCCCAGTCTTTGAAAACGCTCGGTAACGTCTTTGGCAGGGTGGCCGTAGGTGTTAAACCGCGAGGCCGCAAAGACAACGTGCTCGGCCTGAGTAGCGCGGAGAAATACATCAGACGAGGAGCTTTTACTACCGTGATGCGCCGCCAGGAGCATGTCCAGCTTTACCTCTGGGGGCCATCTCCGCGCCAATTTTGCTTCAATACCCCGTTCAATATCGCCGGTCAGCAGTACTCGGTGATCGCCAGCGCGAATAAGCAGAACGCAGCTGCGGTTATTGCTCTTGCTGTCACGAGAGGGTGAATAGCGTAGAAAACGGTATTCCACACCGTCCCAAAGCCAAGGTGACGCGAGATGACAGTTCTTCGCCGCCAATTCGCGGTGTCGCTCTGGTTCGCCGGACAGTACCTGCTTCACCGGCACCGCGCTCACCAGCCTGTCGGCCGCGCCGGCGTGATCGCGATCTCCGTGGCTGAGAACTAAGCGGTCGACCCGGTGAATGCCGCGGCGACGGAGCAGCGGAAGTAGCACCGCATCAACACTGTTGTAGCGCGCCGAGAAGCTCGGCCCGGTGTCGTAGATCAACGCACGCCGCCCTTGTTGAACCAACACCGACAAGCCCTGGCCTACATCTAAAACACTCACCCATACATGGCCGGGTGGCGGCGATGGCGGCGTTTGTAGCAAACCGAGCCCGGCAAAAATCACCGCCAAGGGGCGACCCAATACGCCGCGGGGCAACAACAGTAAACCCGCAGCCAACAGTAGGCACAGGATCGATAAAACGCTAAGCGCGGGCTGCCAATATGGCAGCTGTGACAGCAGCTCAAGATAATTAAACAGCCACTTGAGCAACGAATTCGCGGCAGAAAATAGGCCAAAATCGGGCAAGCCTAGCCAAGCCGCCAATAACGCGATAAAGAGCACCGGCATAATGACCAGCGCGAGCGCCGGAATTGCCACTAAATTTGCCGGTAATGCCGCGACGCCTGAGCCGAAACCCCAAATCGCCAGCACCGGCAATAATACGAATAACAGTTGCGCTTGAAGAAGCGGCAGTTTGCGCCAGGCGGCCCGGCCCGACTGCACGCCCATTGTCAGCATCAGCAACACGCCCACAGCAACAAATGACAGATAAAACCCAGCACTGTGCAGTGCCAGTGGGTCGCGCATTAGCACCAATACCAGCGCAATCTGAAGGCCCTGCCACGGCGATATGCGCCGTTGTAGTAGCAGCCCGACGCATAGCACGGCGGCCATGATTAATGCCCGCTGAGTGGGCAGCGTAAACCCGGCCATTGCGGCATAAGCGCTGGCCAGAGCAAACCCAAGAGCCGGCCCCAGCCATACACTGCCCTGCCCGCCTCGTGTCAATACGGCGCCAAGCAGGCGAGCCAGAACAAAGCCCCAAGCCATAACAATGCCAATATGCATACCTGATATGGCCATCAGGTGACTGGTTCCGGTTCGGGAAAGCAGCGCCCAATCCTCGTCGCTGACATCGCGCCGATCCGCGTAGAGCAGCGCCCGCATAATACCCTGCCGCGACAGGCCAACGAGCGCCTCGCGCTGCTGACTCAACAAGCGATTACGCAGTTGCTGATAGCGAACACCAATACTGGCTGCGTGTTCAGCGCCTGCGATTGGCATAATGGCTTTGGCATAACCGCGCCCGGCGTAGCCGTTGGCAATCAGCCACTGGCCGTAGTCAAAAGCCCCCAGTGACCGGGCACCCGTTGGCGGTCGCAAGCGCAGCGTCAACCTCGCCCAGGTGCCAGCTTGAGGGGGACGCACGCCGTAATAGTTCACACGGTATCGGGCGCGACCGGCGGGGCAGTAGCCGTCGGCACACTGCCCGGCGGCCAACTGAATATCAAAGCGATAGTAAACTCGCCCATAACCACTCTGTTCCTCAATTGGGCCGAGGATCAGGGCGTCGAAAACCGCCTTTGTCGGCATGTCTCCTGCTGAGGGAAGCTGAGCGAAACGCTGCTCGCAATAATGCGCGCTGTAGCCGCAAGCGAGGAAAAACGCTACCGCTGCGCTGCGCCACTGCCGTTTTACCATCAGGCCAGCAGCAATCGCAGCGCCGACGAGCAGGCGCCAGTCGATGACCTCCGGCAGAAAAGGAGGCACTGCCAGCCCGGCTGCAGCAAATGTCATCCATGACAACATACTGGTCTCGCTCTCGACTTACATGCATAATAACGCCGCATGGCACTGTGCTAGCGGCTGTCATGTGCATTCATTTTACGTAAAGTGGGGCCAATGGCTCGTAAATTCTTCAAGCGATGGCTTCCGGCTCCCGAGCGCATGCGTGAACACCCCTCAGTGCGCGTGTTCGGCAGTCTTCTTCACGAACCCAATCTGTGGCATTTAAATCGCCGCTCAGTGACCTTTGCGTTTTTTATTGGTCTGTTCACTGCCTTTGTGCCCATTCCCACACAAATGCTCCTTGCGGCACTGCTGGCTATTTTGCTGCGGGCAAATCTGCCGCTATCGGTAATGCTGGTATGGATCACCAACCCCGTTACCATGCCGGCCTTCTTCTATTTTAGCTACAAAGTGGGTGCTGCCCTGCTTGACGTGCCTGCCAAGGACTTCGCCTTTGAGCTGTCTTGGCAGTGGATTCAGGATGAACTGATTTTGTTGTGGCGGCCATTCTTGCTTGGCTGCTTGCTGACCGGGCTATTCTGCGGCCTGGTCGGTGCGGTGGGTATCCACATACTGTGGCGCGTGCACGTTGTGCGCCGCTGGCGTAAACGTCAACAGCAGCGCAGAGCAAAAACACCTAACTGATCCCTGTTACTGCTGCCGCAGGGTATGCGCGGGCGCGAGCCGCGATGCTCGCCATGCGGGATACAAACTGGCAAAAACACTCATAAAATACGCCGCCGCACTTACAATCGCGACGTCGCTGGCACGAATATCAGTCGGCAGATAACTAATTGGGTAGACATCCGAGCGCAACAGCTGCGCTCCGGACACCTGCTCCAGGCCAGCCACAAGGTCACCGATCACCAAAGAAAAGAGCACGCCCAGTATGGCGCCGATGAGCGTGCCAATACCGCCAATGATCGCGCCGTACACCATAAAGGTTTTCAGAATGTCGCTCTGTGTGGCGCCCTGGCTGCGCAGAATGGCAATATCCGAGCGCTTGTCATTCACCACAAGCACCAGTGTTGAAACAATGTTGAATACCGCAACGGCCACTACGGCCAACATCATTATCACCACTAACTTTTTCGACATTTGTATCGCGTGATACATATTGCCAAATTGCTGACTCCAATCACGCAACCGGTAGTGTCGACCATGCACTGTTGACAGCTCCCAAGCCACTTTCGGCGCTGCAAACACGTCGTGCAGGGCAACCCGCAACGACAACGACTGATTCGGCAATAATGACTGGGCCGTAGCCAGCGGCATCAACACCAGCTGTTGGTCAAGCTCCGTGCCACTGCTGAAAATCGCCGCAAGCGTAAAGCGATAAAACCGCACTCCCCCCTTCTCCGGCTGGGGAATTGCCAAGCTCAACGAGTCTCCCGCCGCCAATCCCAGGCGCGTTGCAAGCCCCTTACCAAGCACGACGCTCTGCTCCTGAAATGCGCTGAAATCAGCGAACTGTGTCATCTGCGACACCGTCGCTTCCTGCGCAAGGTCGACCCCGAAGAACTGCACAGGCTCGGCCTGACTGGACTTCACTAACAGCGCATTGCCCTGTACAAAGGGCGCCACAGCGCGAACCTCAGAATGTGCAAGAACACTGCTGCGAAATGACTGCCAATCGGCGTCGCCGCCATTCCAGGGCACCATACTAACGTGCGGCACAAGGGCGAGAATACGCTGGCGCATCTCCCGGTCAAAACCGTTCATTACCGACAACACGGTAATCAGCATGGCAATGCCCAATATCAACCCCGCCATGGACAACCGCGATAGAAATGACATCAGCTGACTGCCATCACCGCCGGTGCTATAGCGCAAACCAATAAATCTGGAGATACCGGCCACTGCTATACCTTCTGGGTCAATTGGCCAGCCCGCAATTCCAGAATTCTGTCCATGCGATGCGCCAGTTGTAGGTCGTGGGTAACAATTAAAAAGCTCGTTGCAGACTCGCGGTTAAGCTCAGCGAGCAGCGCGTGCACAGACTCAGCGGTATCACCGTCCAAATTCCCGGTTGGTTCATCAAGCAACACACAAGCCGGGCGATTGACCAGCGCCCGGGCAATGGCCACGCGCTGCCGCTCGCCACCGGAAAGCTGGGCGGGACGATGACTGAGCCGACTGGCCAAGCCAACGCGCTCCAGCAAGCTCGCGGCCTCCGCCATTGCCTCTCGTCGCTTTCTACCGGCAACAAGCAGCGGCATTGCGGCG
Organism: Spongiibacter sp. UBA1325; assembly: GCF_002306875.1. Taxonomy (NCBI): domain Bacteria; kingdom Pseudomonadati; phylum Pseudomonadota; class Gammaproteobacteria; order Cellvibrionales; family Spongiibacteraceae; genus Spongiibacter; species Spongiibacter sp. UBA1325. Next base: position 193,386 of record NZ_DBTD01000003.1, on the reverse strand, counting down.
TTTTCGACCGCGCTGAATTCTGCCAACAGGTGGTGAAATTGGTAGACAAAGCCCAGCTCGGCATTGCGCAGACGACTGCGGTCACGGTCATTAAGAGCGGCGATGTCACGGTCGTTAATCAGTACCCGACCACTACTGGGCAAGTCTAAGCCTCCCAGCATATGCAACAAGGTGGTTTTACCAGCCCCTGAGGGCCCGACTATCGCCAGCATTTCCCCCTTCTTCACCACCAGCTCGATGTTATCGAGAATGGTGAGCTCGCCGTCGCCCTGACGATAACGCTTGCAGAGGGCTTGGCAGTGTAAAACCGGTTTCGCGGTGCTTAGTTGTTCCATATTTTTCATTTACTCGTAGCGCAATGCTTCTGCCGGCTGGACTTTGGCCGCCTGGCGCGCGGGATACAATGTGGCCAATACACTTAGTGCGAGACCAAAACCGCAAATCCACACAATATCCGTCACCCTCAGCAGCGACGGTATTCGGCTGATAAAGTACACCTGCGGATCAAACACATACAGACCTGTCACGGACTCTAACCACGCGACGACGTCACCAATATTCACTGCCAGCGGCACGCCAATCAGCAAGCCCAACAACACACCGCACAGCCCGGTTGCGACCCCGTAGACAATGAATACCCCGGTGATACTGCCAGGCGATGCACCCATGGTACGCAACACCGCAATGGCGCCGCGCCGAGAGGAAACGGCCATACTTAGAATGGAAATAATATTGAAGGCGGCGATGATGACGATAAACATCAACAGCAGCCGCACCATCAGCTTTTCCATCTTAACGGCTTGAAACAGGCTGCCTTGGCTGGCACTCCAGTCCACCACTGTGCTGCCTTTGGGGAGCAAGGGCAGTAGATCGGCAGACCACTTTGCCGACTGGAGAAGGTCGCTAAACTGCAGGCGTAAGCCCTGCACGGCAGTACCCAGTTGATAGAGTTTTTGTGCGTCTTGAAGATGGATAAACGCCGTGCTGGCATCAAGCTGCGCGCCCGCTGAAAACATTCCAACAACGGTGAAAACCCGCTCCCGGGGAAATAAACCAAAGGGCGTGACGGTGACCTTCGGTAAAATCACCCGCAGCGTGTCGCCGGGCATCAAATCCAACTGCCGCGCAAGGATATCGCCAACTACCACTTCATAGTGACCGGGCGTTTCGCTCAAGTAGCGACCGGCGATCATTTTTTCGGCGACCGACGACACTGATCGCTCTAATTCGGGGTCGATGCCGTACATCGCAACGCCCTGTATTCTGCCTGCCGCCGACAGCATCGCCTTGCCACCGACGTAGGGTGCCGAGGCTTTTAGCCCTGGCGCCGAGGCTATCGCTTGTCGCTGTGCAGGCCAATCATCCAGGCGTTGATTCGGCCCCTCCACATACGCATGGGGTAACACTGACAACACACGTTTCTGTAGCTCGGCTTCAAAGCCATTCATGACGGCGGTCACGACGATCAGTGAGACAACACCGAGCATCATGCCCAATAGTGAAAACCACGACATCAAGGATAGAAAACGGTCATCCCCCGCACCCTTGCGAAAGTAGCGAAGACCAATAAAGAATGGGAGTGAAGCTGGCATAGTGTTGCTGGGGGGCCGTGAACGGTTGGGTCTCTATACTAGCATTGTCGGGACAAGAAACCGCAGTTATTGCGCCGCTGTCTGCGGCGCACAGGAACCGCTAGTCGCGGCTAGCGTCATAAAATTGCTTGCTGTCAGCCTGCATGGCCGCTTTCTCGGACTCTTCTTTACACTTATTCGGGTCGTTCCCGCAGAGGTCACAGACATAATCCGGATCAGCCAACGCTGCACCCACACCGCCGCAAGAGCCCGCTATCGGCTTGCGTCCAAAGATAACGCCGACCGACATCGCCGCCACGATCAGCAACATCACCAGTACTGCTGCAAAAATAGTCGCCATCACTTACTCCTTCGGTAGATAGGGAGCAAAGGCCGAGCTGTAACGACTGACAAAACCCTCTTCCCCTTTCTCAATAATATACACAGGTAAATCCTGAGCTTCAGCAAGCTCCAGCGCACGCTCCGTACCCATTACGGACAGCGCGGTCGCCATCGCGTCAGCGAAGGCGCACGATGGATCAAGCACCGTCACCGACGCCAGCGTGTGAGTGATGGGCCTGCCAGTGCGCGGGTCAATAGTATGAGAATAACGCACACCATCCTGCTCGAAATAGTTGCGGTAGTCACCGGAGGTCGCCACCGCAATATCGCCCAGCGCTATCGCCAACTGAGGGCCACCGCCGGCCGGATTCTCAACACCGATGCGCCAGGCATCGCCGCGCGGGCTCTTCCCCGCTACACGCATTTCGCCGCCGATTTCAACGAGGTAGTCTTTCACACCCAGCGACGTCAGCCAAATCGCGGCAGCGTCGACGCCATAGCCCTTGGCAATGGCTGAAAGATCCATGCTCAATGCCGCAGACTTCATCAGCTTTGGCTCAAGCATATCGAGCTGCAGGCGGGTATAACCCACCCTATCCATCACGTCGGCCAGGGCGTCGTCACTCGGACGGCCCTCGCGCTTCACCGGCCCGAACCCCCAAAGGTCCACCAGCGGCGCCACGGTAATATCGAATGCCCCGCCGCTAAGCCAGCTCACCTCCATTGCCATGGTCAGAATCGCATATAGCGGCTCACTCAGCTGTTGCCACTCACCGATGGGCGCGCGGTTTAGCTTATTTAGCTCAGAGTCATCAATATAGGTCGACGCAATTTGGTTAAAGTGCGCGAGCTGATAATCGAGCTGTTGCTTCAAGCGCTCTGCGCGCAAATCACCTGGGTTTCGCAGCGTGACGTGGTAGGTGGTGCCCATCGTCTCGCCACTGAACTGGATAATTTCCTCTGGCGCCGGACTACAGGCACTTAAAAACAGAAAAAGCAGCACTAAGGCTGCTTTTTCCGCGGACAGAGATCGCTTAACCACCGAAGTCATCAAGAAGAATATTCTCCGGTTCTACGCCCAAATCCTCGAGCATTTTAATCACTGCCGCGTTCATCATCGGGGGTCCACACATGTAGAACTCACAATCTTCAGGTGCCTCGTGGTCCTTCAGATAGTTTTCGTACAACACAGTGTGAATGAAGCCCGTCAAACCTTCCCAATTGTCTTCAGGCTGCGGGTCAGACAGTGCCAAGTGCCACTCAAAGTTGTCGTTTTCTTCCGCCAGCTTGTCGTACTCGTCCATGTAGAACGCCTCGCGCAATGAGCGAGCGCCGTACCAGAAAGAGATCTTACGCTTGGAATTCAAACGCTTGAGCTGGTCAAAGATGTGCGAACGCATTGGCGCCATACCCGCACCACCACCGATGAACACCATCTCTGCCTCAGTTTCCTTAGCAAAGAACTCACCGAAGGGGCCGTACACCTTAACTTTGTCACCGGGTTTCAGGCTGAATACCCAGGAAGACATCTGGCCAGCTGGCAGCGAAAGATTATTCGGCGGCGGTGTTGCTGCACGAATATTGAACTTAACAATGCCCTTCTCTTCGGGATAGTTGGCCATTGAGTAAGCGCGCACAACGGTCTCGTCAACTTTTGACTCAACATTGAAGAAGCCAAAACGCTCCCAATCGCCGCGATACTCTTCGGGGATATCAAAGTCAGAGTACTTCACGTGGTGAGGCGGACACTCCAACTGCACGTAACCACCGGCGCGGAAGTCTACGTTCTCACCTTCGGGCAGCTTGAGCGTCAGCTCTTTGATGAAGGTAGCCACGTTGGGGTTAGACTCAACAGTACATTCCCACTGCTTAACGCCGAAGACATCTTCAGGCACTTCAATAACCATGTCCTGCTTGACGGGCGTCTGACAGGACAAACGCCAACCTTCGCGAGCTTCACGGGGGCTGAAGTGTGCCTCTTCAGTAGCAAGCATGGAGCCGCCACCATCTTTTACAATGCACTTACACTGCGCGCAGCTACCGCCGCCACCACAGGCAGATGCCAAAAAGATGCCCTGATTCGAAAGCGTACCCAATAGCTTATCGCCAGCGGGTACGCTGATTGTTTTTTCACCATTTATCTCGATGGTCACATTACCGCTGCTCACCAAGCGCGCGCGAGCAAACAGGATAACGGCTACCAGCGACAACACGATCGCGGTAAACATCGTTACACCGAGAATAACCACTGTATTCATTAAAACGCCTCCAGTTCTTCTTCTCGGTTACAGATCGATGCCGCCGAAGGACATAAAGCCCAACGACATCAAGCCGACAGTAATAAAGGTGATGCCAAGACCGCGGAGGCCTTCGGGAACATCGCTGTACTTGAGCTTTTCGCGGATACCCGCCAAAGCAGTAATCGCCAGCGCCCAACCGGTTCCCGCACCCGCGCCGTAAACTACCGACTCGGTGAAGTTGTAATCACGCTCAACCATGAACAGTGAACCGCCCATGATCGCGCAGTTCACCGTGATCAGCGGCAAGAATACACCCAGGGCGCTGTAGAGTGCCGGGACGAACTTGTCCAGGAACATCTCCATGATTTGTACGATAGCCGCGATAACACCGATGTAGCTCAACAAGCCCAGGAAGCTGAGATCCACATCCGGGAAGCCGGCCCACGCCAGCGCGCCGTCGCGCAACAAATAGGTATAAATCAGGTTGTTAACCGGCACGGTAAGTGTCAGTACAACAATTACCGCAATACCAAGACCGATGGCGGCCTGGATTTTTTTTGAAATTGCCAAGAAGGTACACATACCAAGAAAGAAGGCCAGCGCCATATTCTCGATAAACACCGACCTGACGAACAGGCTGAGATAGTGTTCCATCAGAAGGCCTCCTTAACGCTGCGTGTATTCTTAGTGATTTTAAATTCTTCCTCTTCTACCTGCTCTTTGTCTGCACTACGCAGGATCCAGATGAAGAAACCGATCAAGAAGAATGCACTGGGAGGCAGCAGCAGCAAGCCATTAGGTACATACCAGCCGCCGTTGTTAATTGTGGCGAGAATCTCGATGCCAAACAGGCTTCCGGAACCGAGCAGCTCACGCACGAACGCCACACTGAACAACACCACGCTATAGCCCAAGCCGTTACCGATACCATCGATAAAGCTCGCCAGCGGTGGATTCTTCATTGCGAAGCCTTCAGCGCGCCCCATAACGATACAGTTGGTGATGATCAAACCAACGAATACCGACAGCTGCTTACTGATGGCATAGGCGTAGGCCTTGAGTACCTGGTCAACCACGATAACCAACGAGGCAATAATAACCATCTGTACGATGATACGGATAGCGCCAGGAATGTGGTTGCGAATCATCGATACGGCGAGGTTGGAAAACGCCGTAACGAAAATCACAGAAATACACATTACCAGGGTAACCTTCATGCTTGAGGTTACCGCCAAGGCACTACAAATACCGAGGATCTGCAGCGCTATTGGGTTGTTTTTAAATATGGGTGAGGTCAATGCCTCTTTCATCGTTGCCATTACTTAGGCCTCCCCTGACTGCAGGTTGCTCAAGAAAGGCTTGTAGCCATTCTCGCCCATCCAGAATTGCAGTAGATTGGTTACACCGCGACTGGTCAAAGTTGCTCCACTCAAACCGTCAACCTTGTGCTCTGCTTCTGCCGTGTTGGCATCGACACTGCCCTTGATCAACTGAATTTTTGCATCCCCTTCGTCGTAGACCTTTTTACCCGGCCACAGCGCTTTCCAGTTCGGGTTATCAACCTCGCCGCCAAGCCCCGGTGTTTCACCGTGCTCGAAGAAGCCCAAGCCGGCAACGGTATTGAGGTCGTTTTCCAATGCTAAAAAGCCGTGAAGTGTTGACCACAACCCAGCGCCGCGCACCGGAAGAATGATCTTGTCCAGCTCGCCATTGCTCTCGACAAGATAGACCGTCGCGTAATTTTCGCGGCGCTTTATCTTGGCAATGTCGTCACCGCCCAGATCCACTGAAGTTTGCGGATCTTTAGCGACGCTGCTTTGCTCGAAGCTTGCAACATCAAATTGGTCGGTAAATTTGCCTGTATTGAGGTCAACAATGCGCGTAGTCACACGCTCGAATTGCTCATCGATGCTTTTCTCAGGGTCAAGCATGCCCGCAGCAGCGAGGATATTTGCCTTGCGGTCTTCCGCTTTGTTGGCAACTTGAGCCGGTTTCAGCATTACTGCCGCCGAGGAAACAAACAATGCACAGACGATACAGAGTGTTACCGCGACCAGCAGTGTTTTTTGAATACTGTCGTTATTAGCCACGTGCCAACCTCCGTTTGATGTTTGCTTGAACCACGAAATGGTCAATCAGTGGTGCGAACAGGTTGGCGAAAAGAATTGCCAACATCATACCTTCTGGGAAGGCGGGGTTAACGACGCGGATCAGAACAACCATACAACCGATCAGCAAACCAAAAATGAACTTGCCGGTATTGGTCATGGCTGAGGAAACCGGGTCGGTGGCCATGAAGATCATACCGAAGGCGAAACCACCCAAAACGAAGTGCCAGTACCAGGGCATAGCCATCATGGGGTTATCACTTTCGATACCGTTAAACAGCAACGACAGCGCCACCATGCCGCTGAATACACCCAGTACAATGCGCCAGGAAGCGATCCCCGTCCAAAGCAGAACAGCGCCGCCAATAAGGATCGCGATAGTGGATACCTCACCCATGGAGCCGTGCATGTTACCGCTGAACGCATCGAACCATGTCAGTTTGTCCTGCAGTGCCGCCATACCGTCGCTGGCCACAACCGACAATGCCGTCGCGCCGGTGTAACCGTCTACCGCCGTCCACACTGCATCGCCAGAAAGCTGTGCAGGATAAGCGAAGAACAAAAAGGCACGACCGGTCAGCGCTGGGTTAAGGAAGTTTTTACCGGTACCACCGAATACTTCCTTACCCACAACCACACCGAAGCTGATACCCAGGGCTACCTGCCAAAGAGGAATTGAAGGGGGGCAAATCAGTGCGAACAGAATAGAGGTAACGAAGAAGCCTTCATTCACCTCGTGACCGCGCTTCATGGCAAACAGTACTTCCCAGAAACCGCCGACCGCAAAGGTCACGGCATAAACCGGGATAAAGTACCAGAAGCCATGCCAGAAGTTGTCCCACACGCTGGCCGGGTTGTAACCGGCAAACATGCCGATCAAAGCATGACGCCAGCCTTCACCAGCAGCGATACCCATATCGGCCATGATGGTGTTGGCCTGGAAACCGATATTCCACATACCGTAGAACATGGCGGGAAACGCACAGAACCACACGGTGATCATGATGCGCTTAAGATCGACACCGTCGCGCACATGGGCCGTGGTTTTTGTTACCGAACCCGGCGAATAAAAAATGGTGTCAACCGCTTCATAGAGGGCATACCACTTTTCAAAGCGGCCACCTTTTTCAAAATGCGGTTCCAGATCGTCGAGAATAGTTCGCAGACCCATGATTTAACCCTCCTTCTCAATACGGCTGAGATTGTCACGGAGAATCGGGCCGTATTCATATTTGCCAGGGCAAACGTAGGTACACAGCGCCAAATCTTCTTCGTCCAGTTCGAGGCAGCCCAAATCTTGCGCCATCTGTGTGTCCCCTACGATGAGGGCACGCAACAACTGGGTAGGCAAAATATCTAGGGGCATAACCCGCTCGTAAGCACCGACCGGCACCATAGCGCGCTCGCTACCATTGGTATTGGTGGTGTATGGCAGACGCTTCTTCAGGAATTGGCTGAGGTAAATACGCAGAGTCGAGTGCTTGTTTGCACCGGGCGATAGCCAACCCATGAAATCGCGCTGCACACCTTCAAGAAGGACACTCACCTGATTGTGGTAGCGGCCGAGATACGCCATTGCGCCGCGCGCGGTTCTACCACCGAGTACGGAACCAGAAATCAATCGGTTTTCGCCCGCTTTCAATTGACCGGCACAAAGCTCTTCCAAGCTCGCACCCAGACGTGTTCTGAGCAGTCGCGGTTGTTCAACTTGCGGGCCGCCCAGTGCGACGACGCGATCCGCTTGCAATTTACCCGTGGTAAACAAGCGTCCGAAGGCAATCACATCCTGATAACCAACGTGCCACAGCTGCTTGCTGAGGCTAGCGCCTTCCAGGAAGTGCATATGCGTGCCCACCAAACCTGCCGGATGCGCACCGGCAAATTCGCTGACCTGCACCTGACTGTTATTGATGCTCGGCGCTTGGCTACCGGCGGCGACACAAAGATGAACTTTGCCAGTGGTGAGCTTGCTCAGCACTTCAAGGCCGTTAGCAAAGTCCTGCTCTGCTTCTGCGATCACTAATTGTGGATCGCCAGACAGTGGCTGAGTATCGATTGCCGTAACAAAAATCGCAGCTGGCGAGGCATCTAACGCAGGCACCTTACTGAATGGCCGCGTGCGCAGTGCTGTCCAAAGCCCTGACTGCTGCAAGTTTTCAGCAACCTGGTCTCTGCTCAGCCCGCTTAGCTGCTCGGCAGAATAGCTGGCGAACGCTTCGTAGTCGTCATCTTCAACATCGATAACGACCGACTGCAGCACACGCTTTTCGCCGCGGTTGATGGCCGACACCACACCGGTAGCCGGCGCGGTGTAACGTACACCTTCAGTTTTTTTGTCGGTAAAAAGAAGTTGGCCGGTTTTTACACGGTCCCCTACTTTCACCGCCATTGTTGGCTTCATACCAACATAGTCGAACCCGAGTACAGCCACCGAGCGGACTTTGGGTCCTGGCTCAATACGCTGCTCGGGTGCGCCGGATATGGGCAAATCCAGGCCCCTGGAGATTTTGATCATAAGGCTCTCTGACACTCTTATGGTTAAACGCGAAAATAAAAATTCTGCGATTCCGAGCAGATGCTGGCCCGGGAGGCGGGGTGAGCACGGTCACCCAGCTCAAAAAATTGCCGCAAGTATATAGACTCACGGCATAGTCTGTCACGACGAAACTGGCGATACCGGCCAGAACCGCTATGCAAAAAGGCCAGCGTCGCTAAGTGCGCTGCTGGCCGTATCGTTGCTTACTCGGCTGGATATACCGCGTAGGAAACCCCTGCCATTTGCTCCAAAATACGGTGCACCTGGCAGCTGTAGCCAAACTCGTTGTCGTACCAGCAGTACAAAATCGCGCTCTTGCCGTTCACGATGGTGGCTTCGCTGTCAAAAATACAGGCGTGGCGAGATCCGACAAAATCACTGGATACCACTTCGGGTGAGTTTGAGTAGTCGATCTGCTTACGCAGCGGCGAGTGCAGCGCCACTTTGCGCATGTACTCGTTCAACTCATCGGCAGTCGTTTCCGTTTTAAGGTTCAGCTTCAAAATAGCCAGCGACACATTCGGGGTCGGCACACGAATCGCGTTACCGGTCAGCTTGCCGAGCATTTGCGGCAACACTTTACCAACGGCTTTCGCTGCGCCCGTTTCAGAGATAACCATGTTCAGCGGTGCACTACGGCCGCGACGATCACCCTTGTGATAGTTGTCGATCAAGTTCTGGTCATTGGTGTACGAGTGAACCGTCTCAACGTGACCATTTTCAATACCAAAGCGGTCATCCAGCACTTTAAGTGGTGGCGCGATAGCATTGGTTGTACAGCTGGCAGCAGAAATAATGGTGTCGCTGTCGAGAATTTCTGCATTGTTAACGCCGGCAACGATATTCTTCATATCGCCTTTGCCAGGCGCCGTTAGGATCACTTTGGCGATGCCGGGGCGCGCCAGGTGTGTCGCCAAGCCTTCGGGGTCACGCCATTTACCGGTGTTATCGACCAGAATTGCATCGTTAATACCGTATTGGGTGTAATCCACTTCTTCAGGAGAGTTGGCGTAAATGACTTTGACTTCCACGCCATTGGCCACGAAAGATTGACGCTCTTCATCAACGCGGATGGTGCCATTAAAGGGGCCGTGCACTGAATCGCGGCGCAGCAATGAGGCACGCTTAACCAGATCGTTTTCAGCACCGCCCTGGCGAACAACAACCGCGCGCAGACGCAGGTTGTCACCGCCGCCCGCTTTCTCTACCAAGAGACGGGCCATCAGGCGACCGATGCGACCAAAACCGTAGAGAACGACATCGCGAGGTGGGCGCGCAGGCTCTTTGACGCCACCGATCAGGTCGGCAACCTGGCTGCGAACGAATTCGTCGACACTCTGACCTGCTGGCTTGCCTTGCTCTTCATAGGCAACAGCAATACGGCCGGCATCAATGTGCGCTGTGCCCAAATCCAAACCAGCAAGTGCTTGAATAACGGGGAAGGTTTCAAATTCAGACAACTCGTTTTGTTCAACCTGACGAACAAAGCGATGCGCCTGCATAATATCCAGAACCGAGAGGTTGACCAGATTCTTTCCGTAGATATAGGTTTTGACGTTATTGCTGCGGTAGAGCTTACCAATCAGAGGGATCATTCCCTCGGCTAATGCTTCGCGCTCTTTCCAGTCGGCGAAGTAATCATCAGGACGCTCTCGTCTTCTCTCAGTCACGGCAGATACCCTTTGCTGTCGGGGGGAAAATTCAGGAGCGCGTATTATCTTTATTCACGCCATCCAGATCAACCTCCACAACTGTCAACTGCTACCAATGTCGGTACTAATCCTGGCAAATTTGCCGTGATCGTCGGGGTTATGACTGCAAGCGCCGACGCGGTACAATGCCCGCCCCTGTCCACCGACGAATATAAGCACAGTGATACAACTTCCCAATACGCTCTCTCTTAGCCACCGTCAAAGCCTTGATCTCGGTAGTGTTACCCCCGCCAGCCAGGCATTTGTCACCGCAGAACTCGCTTCGCGTATTGAGCAGCCCCTGCTGTTGATCACCCCGGATACCGCAAGTGCTTACCGCCTCGAACAAGAGCTGCATTTTTTCGCCGCTGGCTTGCCCGTCAAGCTGCTCCCCGACTGGGAAACTCTGCCCTACGACACCTTCTCCCCGCACGAGGATATTATTTCCGAGCGACTGCGCTGCCTGACTGAAATTCGTCAGATGACCCGCGGCGTCGTTGTGGTGCCAATCACGTCGCTCATGCAACGCATCGCCCCACCGGAATACCTGGGCAGTCACAGCCTGTCGCTGAAGCGTGGTCAAGCCGTCGACTTAAATGCCTTCCGGCTGGAATTAGAAAATGGCGGTTATAACAACGTCACTACCGTCTTTCAGCACGGCGAATACGCGCTGCGCGGCGCCGTGTTGGATATTTTCCCCATGGGTAGCGACCTGCCCTACCGCCTGGACTTTCTCGATGAAGATATCGACAGCCTGCGCAGCTTCGACCCGGAAACGCAGCGCAGCCTGGAACAGGTTGAGGCAATCGACCTGCTCCCGGGGCGGGAATTCCCGCTGGATGACGACGGCATTGCCGGATTTCGCCGGCGCTGGCACGAGCGCTTCAACGTCGACCACCGCAAATGCCCGGTTTATCAGGATGTGAGTAGCGGTATTGCCCCGGCGGGCGTTGAGTACTACTTACCGTTATTTTTTGAACGCTGCGGCACCCTGTTCGACTATTTACCGGACAATGTCACGCTGCTGCGCTGCGACGGCATAGAAGCCGCCGCGGACCACTACTGGCAGGACATTCACCAACGCTACGAGCAACGCAACGGCGATACCCAGCGCCCCGTGTTAAGCCCCGCGGAGTTATTCCTGCCGGTGCCAGACCTGTTTGCCAGCATCAAACACTACCCCCGTCTGCGCCTGGGCCGAGACGGCGTCAGCAACCCTGAATACAACCTTGCCGCTGAATCCCTACCCGTCCTCGACATCGACAGCCGCGCCGACGACCCCGTGGCGGCGCTGCGCGCATTCAGCGAAAACCGGCGGATATTACTGTGTGCAGAATCGGCGGGGCGGCGCGAGGCACTCGTAGAGCTGCTACAGCGCCACCATCTGCGCCCCATCCTGATCGACAGCTGGCAGGCCTTTGAAAGCGCCGACTGCGATTTGGCGATTACTACCGCCGCCCTACAGGAGAGTTTCGCGTTCAGCGCGCCGACGGCTTTCGCGGTTGTCGCCGAGCCGCAGTTGTTTGGTCGCCGGGTCTCACAGAGCCGACGGCGGCGCAAAAACACCAGCAACAATGCCGAAGCGGTGGTCCGCAACCTTGCAGAATTGCGCATCGGCGCACCCGTTGTCCACGCCGATCACGGGGTGGGCCGCTACCTCGGCCTACACAGCATCGATGTAGACGGGCAAAGCAATGAATTCCTGACTCTGGAATACGCCGACAATGCCAAGCTGTACGTGCCAGTGTCATCACTGCAACTGATAAGCCGCTACAGCGGTGCCGACGAAGAGCTGGCTCCTTTACACAAACTTGGTAGTGACCAGTGGAGTCGCAGCAAACGCAAAGCCGCTGAAAAAATTCGCGACGTTGCAGCAGAGCTGCTCGATATTTATGCCCGGCGCGAGGCACGACAGGGCCGCGCCTTTTCATTGAGCGGCGACTATCAGCAATTTGCGGATGACTTCCCCTTCGAAGAAACGCCAGATCAACAGCTGGCGATCGATGCGGTACTGGGCGATTTGCGCTCCGAGCAACCGATGGACCGACTGGTATGTGGCGATGTGGGCTTTGGCAAAACCGAGGTCGCGGTTCGCGCCGCATTTGTTGCCGTGGAAAACAACACCCAGGTCGCAATCCTGGTGCCTACCACCCTGCTTGCCCAGCAGCACTACGAGTCCTTCCGCGATCGCTTTGCAGACTGGCCTGTCAAAATTGAAGTGCTGTCGCGCTTTCGCTCAGCAGCCGAGCAAAAGCAAGTAATCAGCGACCTGCAAGCCGGCAAGATCGATATTCTTATCGGCACCCATAAGCTTCTCAGCAGTGATATTCGCTACGCCAATCTCGGCCTGGTCATCATTGATGAAGAGCACCGCTTCGGTGTTCGTCAAAAAGAGGCCCTCAAAAATTTGCGCGCCGAAGTCGACGTGCTGACGCTGACCGCCACACCGATCCCTCGAACGTTGAATTTGTCAATGTCCGGCATTCGCGATTTATCCATCATTGCCACCCCACCAGCGCGGCGTTTATCGGTAAAAACCTTTGTTCGCGAGCGTGACGACGCGCTGATCAAAGAGGCGATACTGCGAGAGATTCTGCGTGGCGGTCAGGTTTACTACCTGCACAATGAAGTCAAAACCATTGAAAAAGCCGCGCGCGAACTCGAGGCGATGCTACCGGAAATACGTGTCGGTATTGGTCATGGACAAATGCGCGAGCGCGAGCTTGAACAAGTAATGAGCGACTTCTACCACAAGCGCCACAATGTCCTGCTGTGCTCGACCATTATTGAAACAGGTATCGATGTCCCGAATGCCAACACGATAATCATTGAACGCGCCGATAAATTCGGACTGGCGCAACTCCACCAACTGCGAGGCCGGGTCGGACGCTCTCACCACCAGGCCTATGCCTATCTGCTAACGCCTCCGGCCAAGCAGCTCAGCCGCGACGCCGAGAAGCGCCTGACCGCCATTAGCGAGGCCGACGACCTCGGCGCTGGCTTTACCCTTGCGACGCACGACATGGAGATACGCGGCGCCGGCGAGTTGCTCGGCGAAGGCCAGAGCGGCCAAATACACTCCATCGGCTTTAGCCTTTACATGGAAATGCTCGACCGCGCCGTAAAAGCCATTCAAGCCGGGAAAACGGTGAACCTCGAAGACAGCCAAGCTGACCACACTGAGGTAAACCTGCGCATTCCTGCACTGATCCCGGACGATTATTTGCCCGATGTGCAAGAACGCTTAATGCTCTACAAGCGCATTGCCAGTGCTACTAGCGACAACGCGCTGCGCGAGCTACAGGTGGAAATGATCGACCGCTTTGGCCTGCTCCCCGAGGCTTGTAAAAATCTGTTCCGCTGTGCCCAGCTCCGCCTCAAAGCAGAAGCACTGGGTATACGCAAAATCGAGGCATCAGCGGGAGGGGGTCGCCTGGAATTTGCCGAAGACACGCAGGTGGATCCAATGGCTATTGTTCAATTGGTGCAGAAAAATGCTCTGCGCTACCAACTTGATGGCGCTAACGCTATGCGCTTCAAAGAAGAGGTAGAAAGCCCCGAACAGCGTATTAGTGCCGTTGACGACTTGCTAGCAGCACTGACACCCAGTACAAAGTAAACGTCGATGACGGCGCTTAACAACAAGAGACCAGGATATGCCCCGCTTTCAACTCGCTACGTTCTTTTTACTTGCTGTCGCAATTGCCGCGCCACTGCAGGCTGAGCCCGACAACCGTTACCAAATCGATATTGTGGTCTACGCCAATACCGATCCCGCAGCGAACAATGCCGAGGCATGGCCAGACAATCTGCACCTGCGTTACCCGCGAGATTGGCAAAGCTTGAAAGACACAGGCCGCGGGCACTTGCAACGCACAGAGCAGCACCACCCACAATTCGCCAAAGCCCTACGCTCTCTGCAGCTGTCGTCGCGCTACCGTATTCTTACTCAGCAAAGTTGGATTCAAGACCTGCAACCACGCAGCAAAGCACCAGCTATCCTCATTCGCGGCGGGCGGGAAGTCGGCGAGCACTTCGAGCTTGAGGGCTATATTCGCATTGCCTTGGAGCGCTACCTATATGCGCAACCCATGCTTTGGCTTTCTCAGTTCGGTGAACGCGGCGGTAATTACTACCTGCCCCGCCATCCCTACCGACCCGCACCGGAAAACGAGGACGGCTTTGTCGATGAGGCGTTTGAAAATAGTCCAGAGTACGCCGAATTTTTAAAACAGAATCCCCAGCTGGCAGATGCTGAGCCCGCAATCCCTGCGGGGGCGGAGCCGGTAGAGCGCATCGTGGTAATGAAGCAGGAGCGCCGCATGCGCAGCGAAGAGCTACACTACATCGACCACCCCTTGTTTGGCTTACTGGTTATGATCAGCAAGCCTCAGGAATTACCCGTGGCTGGCGATAGCGTGGGAGAGTAACGACTTTACCTGCAACATTCCGGTATCAATAACGGCCTGAATATCTTCCATCGTAATGAGCGTATCGCTCAGGCCGGCACCTGGATTCACCACCAGGCACACGGAGGCGTAATCCAGACCGGCCTCCCGAGCGAGTGCCGCTTCCGGCATTGCGGTCATACCCACCATATCGTTGCCATCGCGCGCCAAGCGGCGTATCTCTGCAGCCGTCTCCAAACGCGGTCCCTGAGTTACCGCGTAGGTGCCGTAGGGCTCAATATCAATATCCGCCTCTTGGGCAGCGGCGCATAATCGTAGCCGCAGCTCTTCACAGTAGGGGTAACTGAAGTCCACATGCTCAACTTTGCCATCACGACCATCGTAGAAGGTATGTTCGCGTCCCCAGGTGTAGTCATTGATTTGCTCAGGCAATGCGATAACACCGGCAACAAAGCGCTCACTGATTCCCCCTACCGCATTCACTGCGATCACTTCCCCTGCGCCAACAGCCTTCAAGGCGTGAATGTTCGCGCGGTAGTTAATAGCATGTGGCGGCAGCGAATGCCCCACACCGTGCCGGGGCAAAAACAGAAACTCCGCCCCCTGATACTCCATATGCTGAACAGGTGCACTGGGCTCACCGTAGGGCGTTGACACCGTTTCACTGCTCAACATGTGAGCTCCCGGCCAATCACACAGCCCTGTACCGCCGATAACTGCAATGGGTCTACGCATTTTTTTCGTCTCCGGCCGCTCCGCTTTGGCGAGCAGCATTTTCGATCTGTAAGGGGTCCATTTTCACCGTGGTGGTGGGGAACGCCACATCAGCACCATGCTCATGGATAATCTCTAAGACCTTTAACAAAACATCTTGCTTAATTTCGTGGTACTTCACCCACTGGGTTGTCTTGGTGAAGGTATAAATAAAGAAATCCAAGGACGACGCGTTGAACTTATTGAAGTTCACAATCAGCGTTTTTCTGAGATCAATCTCGGGGTGCGCTTCCAGCATGGTTTTTACGCCGCTGATAATGCCGGGTAACTTGCTCGCATCTTCATACCTTACGCCCACCGTTTCATAGATACGCCGGTTCAGCATGCGCGATGGGTTCTCGACGGCGATCTGCGTAAACGTGGCATTGGGCACATACAGTGGTCGCTGGTCAAAGGTGCGAATTCGGGTCTGCCGCCAACCAATATTTTCTACCGTGCCCTCTATCTCTTTATCGGGGGAGCGCACCCAGTCGCCCACAGAAAATGGACGGTCTAAATACACCATCAGGCCACCAAAAAAATTCGCCAACAAATCCTTTGCGGCAAAGCCTACCGCTATCCCGCCAATGCCGCCGAAGGCCAGCACACCAGAAATGCTGTAGCCAAGGTTCTGAAGGATCATCAACACCACAACAATGATGACCGCGCTTCGCACCAGTTTGCCCAGCGCCATCACCGTTGTTTGGTCGATCGGCTCGTCGCTATCGCTGTATTCTCTGGAGAGCAGGCCCGCTTCGATTTCGTGAACCAGCTTCACGAGAAACCAACCCAAAATCGCCATCACCGCAACGGCTCTGAACGGTTGCAGCGCGGTAAAAATGTCGGCGTCAGTGCTACCGGCGATAATCTCTAATACGTGACTGGCGCCGACCACCCATATCAACAATACCAGCGGACGACGCGCAGCGAGCAAAACGGCGTCATCCCACAGGTTATGCGTGCGTTTAAAACGCTCGCCCAGAACATTCAGCAAGCGGCCTGCCAGTAAGTTCGCCGTCAGAACAATAAGAACAACGATGAACACTTCCGTGAGCCAAGGGTAGCTAGAAAACTCTATACCTTTAATCCAATCCATCGACATCAAACGCTGCCCTCTACTTATACAGATTGCTTGTTAACCCCGAGCCACTTATTCATTAGCGTGCTAAAAAACGGGGTGAAAAAAAGAAAATCAGTTTAACTTAGCCGGGCATCTTACTGAAAGTGCGAAGATTTAAACTTGAAGCCCATAACAACGACACAAAGCCACACCCGGGCTCTCGGATAAATCCCTACTGGACAGCCCGATGGGACATGATAGCTTGGAGATACGTACTTTAGGAGGTGAACGCTATGGCATCATTAAATGCGTTGATAGGCTGCTGGTACAAAGACCTGGAAACCGGTCAGCAGTTCGAAGTTGTGGCTACAGATGAAGGCCTGGACACAATAGAAGTGCAATTAATTGACGGAGAAATCTGCGAGTACGATTTGGACAGTTGGAGGCAGCTAAAGCTCACCGGTATTGAAGAGCCAGAGGACTGGCGAAATGCGTTCGAGCTCAGCGATGACGACTACCGCCATTGGGATGATGGCATCATACCGGAGCAGATCGGCAACCCGCTACACGAAATCGAGAGCGATGTTGTCAACGGCATCCTCGATGAATTCTAGCCACTGAAACACTGAATTTTCCGCGCTCCCCCTCCTGCCTGCCTTCGGGTGGGCTTCTTTTTATTTACCCTCCCACTTTCAGCCAACATCAAAATTACCGATCGCGGCTTGCACAGAACAAAATACTGTATATACTCACAGTTACTGTATAGATAAACAGATGCCAGAACATGGAAAAATTAACCGCCAGACAAGCGCAAGTACTCGAGCTGATAAAGAGCCATATCGACGATACCGGCTACCCACCGACCCGTGCAGACATTGCCAGAGAACTCGGGTTTCGCTCACCTAACGCTGCCGAAGAGCACCTCAAGGCTCTGGCCAGAAAAGGCGCGATCGAAATTATACCCGGCGCCTCAAGAGGTATTCGCCTTCCCGAAGACCTCGGCATTCCCATTGTTGGCCAGGTTGCTGCAGGTAGCCCCATCCTGGCTCAGGAGCACATTGAAGACCATTGCGCGATTTCGCCAAACCTGTTTTCTCCCTCGGCCGACTACTTCCTTCGCGTGCGCGGCGACAGTATGATCAATGCCGGAATATTTGAAGATGATCTATTGGCTGTACACCGCTGCCAGGTGGCTCAGAACGGACAAATCATCGTCGCGCGAATTGGTGATGAGGTCACTGTAAAGCGCTTGCAACACCAAAAGAACAAACACCAATTGCTATTAATCGCCGAAAACCCCGACTACGCCCCCATTGAAGTTGACCTGCGAGAACAGGACTTCGCCATTGAGGGCTTGAGTGTGGGTGTACTGAGACGCGGGAGTTAAGCATGGCACTGATCGAGCAAACATCATTGTTCTCAAACGCTCAGCAGCACAACACTGCTACGCGCATTACCGATATCATGTTGAGCAGCCAGGCGCACCTGTCACGCACGCTGCTGGCCGCCATGCTAATGCAGCTAAGCGGACAAACTGAAGAGCGTTGGTTGTGCTGGGTTGCAGACAGACCTCTCAAACCATTACTCGATGCCTGCGGCAAAGATCGCGGCCAGCGAATATTACAGGTTGTGTCGAACGGCGGCAGCCTCTGCAATATTGCGGCACGAGCGCTGGAGCGCGGGAAAAGTCACACCGTGGCGGTTTTGACGAACACTCCCCTCAGCACAGAACAACGCTGCGCTCTAGAGCGAGCAGCGCTGGCTGGCGACGCCGAGTGCCTGGTGATACAGCTTCAAAATTAACAGCCAAGAGGGACCCAGCAGCCACGATACATAAGGGGTAAAGAGGTGCTCTATGCCCTAGTGGAGGGTCTTTGATGGGGGGTGAATATCGTCCTGATCGTCGTCTTGTGCTTCAGCGGCGTCGTCACTAAGCTCTTCGCTCACAACCTGCGCAGCTTCTAGACCAGCCTGCACCATTGCACGGGCGATCTCTAAACATGAGCCTGGAATTTGCTCTCTGGCCTCACTTGAGAACCGGATCATCACCAATGGCTTTTCGTCGCCTTCGGAACGCTGAAGCACGATATCGCCATTTGCCAATTCAACCAATTCTAAATAAGCCAGCACAGAGTTTCCCTTGTTTGTTATCACCACGCGTTGACGCGTTTGCTAAGTGTAACAAACCCAGCGACCAGTAGGCCAATCTGTCAGTAGACCGACCTATCAATACTCCAGGAGTGTGCTTCGGTGTCTCGCGATCAGCTCGCTGAGGAACTGCAAGCAGCCCTTAGCAAGCTCAATATCGTCCTGATCAGAAACCGTAACGGTGCTTAGCAGCGACGGGTTGTACTGTTTTGCATCACCGGGCTGGCGCACAAAACGGTAGTCCAGCATCCACTTCAACTGATCATCGTGTATTTCGCGATCAGCCAACTCTGCAATTTCCGGAGGGTGCGCGGCCTTCGTCAATACTTGAGCATTCATACGCCCAGTGGGTAAAGTCTGGCTATATAGCGGTTGCTGGATGAGTAAGTCGGCCAAATGGCACTCGTAGGCCAGCCGTAGCTGCCACAACGCAGACTCAACACAAGCTCGCTGATAATGCCCGCTCCACTGTGGCTCGGCGTCCCCTTCACTGTCAGCGAGATACTGCTTAGCGAAGTGTAAATGGAGGTTGCACTGCCCCCGGTAACTCTCTGACATACGCCCTACTTCGCTTTCTTCACTGGCGATTTTTTAGCCGCTTTTTTCTGCTTTACATGCGCCACCCATTTACCGCCTTCATAAAAGGCGGACCAACCACTGGGTTTGCCGTCAACCTCAGACTGCACGTACTGCTCCTTGGTCTTACGGCTGTAGCGAATAACAGTATCTCGCCCCTCGTTGTCTTGCGCTGGCGCAGAAAACAAGAAAGCGTATTTAGGATCGATCTCTGCCTGGTGAGGCAGAATCTCTTTCACCTTGGGTGCCCGGGTTTCACGGTTTTTGGGGAAGCCACTGGCAGCCAGGAACAGTCCGGAGGCACCGTCGCGGAGTACGTAGTGGTCATCGACTTTTTCACACTGCAACTCCGGCATAGGAACCGGGTCCATTTTCGGCGGTGCCGCTTCACCGTTACGCAGTAATTTGCGTGTGTTTTTGCAGCTCTCGCTCGTGCAACCGAAATACTTGCCGAAGCGCCCCGTTTTCAGCTGCATGTCGGCACCACACTTATCACATTCGATAATTGGGCCGTCATAGCCTTTAACCTTAAAGGCGCCCTGCTCAATCTCATAGCCGCTGCAATCGGGGTTGTTGCCACAAATATGCAATTTGCGACTTTCGTCGATCAGGTAACTCTCCATTGCCGTGTTGCACAGCTTGCAACGGTGCATACTACGCAAGACCCGAGACTCTGCCTCTTCGTCTTCCGCATCAATACTAATAAATTCCTCACCGGGAACCAGGTTGATGGTTTGCTTACAACGCTCTTTGGGCGGCAAGGCATAACCCGAGCACCCTAAAAAGACACCGGTGCTGGCCGTGCGGATTTGCATATTACGCCCGCACTTCGGACAGGGAATATCCGTTTCGGTGGGTTGGTTGCTGCGCATCCCATCGTCACTGCCCTCCGCTTTTTCGAGGGTCGCCCTAAAATTACTGTAAAATTCATCCAGCAGCGCCGTCCAGTTTTTGTCGCCAGAAGCAACGCTATCTAAGGACTCTTCCATCCGCGCGGTGAAGCTGTAGTCGAGAAGATTGCTGAAACTCTCGACTAGACGATCGGTGACAATATCGCCCATTTTTTCGGCGTAGAAGCGTCTATTTTCAACTTTTACGTAACCGCGGTCCTGGATCGTCGAAATAATGGACGCATAGGTCGATGGCCTGCCGATGCCGCGCTTTTCAAGCTCTTTTACCAACGCTGCCTCGCTGTAACGCGGCGCAGGCTTGGTAAAGTGTTGGCTGGGATCAACCTCAAGCAACTCAAGATGATCTCCGACTTTTACATCGGGCAGTTCCTGATCGTCGTCTTTTTTGCTCGCAGCCGGCGGCTGAACCTTCATAAACCCATCAAAGCGCATCACACGCCCGCGGGTACGCAGCTCAAACTCCCCCGCTTTGACCGTGATAGACGTGCTGGTGAACTCAGCAGGCACCATTTGGCAGGCAACAAACTGCCGCCAGATCAAGGTGTAAAGACGCTCCGCATCTCGCTCCATGCCGGACAATTGGGTCGGCTCGACATTGACGTCGGAGGGGCGAATCGCCTCGTGAGCCTCCTGAGCACCGTCTTTGCTTGAGTAGCGTTGGGGCTGCTCAGGCAGGTAACGCGCAGAAAAATGCTGCTCAATGTACCCTCGGCAGGCCTCCACAGCGTCATTACTCAAATTGGTCGAGTCAGTACGCATATAGGTGATATAACCCGCCTCGTA
The DNA here is from genome assembly GCF_002306875.1 of Spongiibacter sp. UBA1325. Classification (NCBI taxonomy): domain Bacteria; kingdom Pseudomonadati; phylum Pseudomonadota; class Gammaproteobacteria; order Cellvibrionales; family Spongiibacteraceae; genus Spongiibacter; species Spongiibacter sp. UBA1325. The sequence goes on along the minus strand of NZ_DBTD01000003.1, from coordinate 172,258 downwards.
GAGGCGCTGCGCCAGCATCATGGTTTTCTTAACGCCAAACCCCAAGCGCGTACTCGCCGCTTGTTGCAGCGTAGACGTAATAAAAGGCGCGCCAGGCTTGCTCCGCGTCGGCTTGTCTTCACGGCCAGCTACTTCAAAGCTTGCGGCTTCAAGTGCGGTCACCGCCGCCATCGCTGACTCTTTGTTATTGGGCCGGAAGTTGTTCGCCCCCTGCTTTTTGACTTCCAGACGCAGCGGCCCTGCCGCAGCGCGATTGTTCGTATGGATTTGCCAGTATTCCTCTGGCACGAAAGCGCGGATTTCCTTCTCGCGCTCGACAATCAGGCGCACGGCCACCGATTGTACTCGGCCTGCACTCAAGCCTCGTGCAATCTTTGCCCACAACAGTGGCGAAACCATATAGCCAACAACGCGATCGAGAAAGCGACGCGCCTGCTGGGCATTAACCCTGTTGATATCGAGCTCGGTGGGAGCGGAAAAGGCTTCTTGAATCGCCTTTTTGGTAATCTCGTTGAAAACGACGCGCTTGTAGCGCGAGTCGTCGCCACCAATCGCCTCGCGCAAATGCCAGGCTATCGCCTCCCCTTCGCGGTCAAGGTCGGTCGCGAGATAGATGGTGTCAGCATCGGCGGCCAGCTTTTTCAGGTCGCTGACGACTTTTTCTTTGCCGGGCAGTATTTCATAGCGCGCCTTCCAGCCTTTCTCCGGGTCAACACCCATTCTCGCCACCAACTGCTCACGCGCCTTTTTCTTTTTGTGGCGCGCTTTCTCTTCCGGCGACATCTTGCGCGTTAGCGCGGCGGCCTTGGCGCGTTCCTTCGGATCTGCCCCGGCCTTGCTGCTGCCGCTAGTGGGTAGGTCCCGGATATGGCCCACACTGGACTTAACAACAAAATCTGACCCCAGATATTTGTTGATCGTCTTAGCTTTGGCCGGCGACTCCACGATTACCAGAGATTTACCCATATTACCCTTATCTGCAAAATGCGATTAGATGACGCGCCAGTGGCGAGGCGACATATATAAGTGTTCAATCCTCGGTGGTCAAGGCTGGTCACAATAATGCCAACCCGACATCGCCCCTAAATGGCTTCCTTATTTTGCTCAATCAGCGCAAAACGGGGCGTCGAGGTACCGTCGATATCAACATGCTCGAGAAACATATCAACAGGCCGAACCCATAGCTCTGACTGCCCGTACAAGGGGCGATATACCACCAGCAGCTCTTCGGATTCACTGTGACGCGCTACGCCGTAGACCTGGTACTCACCACCTTTATAGTGCCGATAACGACCAAGCTCTACCTTTGTCTGTTGCGACATACTCCAACCTTAATCTGATACTAGTGTATTGAGGATATCAGCCAAATTTTCAACTGCCGCGATATCCGCGTTCGCCTCGCGCCAAAACACTTTTACCATTCGGCCACTGGCCTCGATCACTATGGTGTCTTTCGGCAGCCGGTCACGCAGGCCGGCAATGCGATCTTGCACCGCAGCAGGCGGACCGGGCACATCGTCTTCGGCGCCATCGGGCCAATATCGCCAGCGCTCGCCGGCGCGGGCTTTTGGCAGGGTCATGGCATAGCATAGCCCGTTGACGGTTTCTTCCTTGCGCACTTTTTGGCGACGGGTTTGCGGCAGCTGAGTGATCTGCACGGTAACACCCAGCGCTCTCGCCCGATCGCGAAGTGCCGCCTGCAAGCGCTGGCGCGGGCTGGGAATGATCCACAATATCGGCGCCAACATAAATGCTAAAACCGCCGCCGCGATGATCCAGAACATGGTTATCCTTAATAAATCATTGCACACTGGTCGTACAACCCGTGCTATAAAATGTCGTATAGACTCACCGCAAGTACAGCGCAAGGAGAAACCATGGCCAACTACCAACGGATATTGACGGCGATCGACCTCTCGGATGAGGCGATTCCGGTATTGCAACGCGCGGCAGCCATGGCCCGCCAGCATCAAGCGGAATTGCATCTTCTACACGTCGTTGAACCCCTGAGCCTGGCCTACGGCGGCGATATCCCCATGGACTTCTCAGGGATACAGGAAGAGCTGCAACAACAAGCGGAAAACAGTCTTAAGCGCTATGCCGACCAATACGGCATTCAAACCGACAACTGTCACCTGCTTACTGGCCGCCCGGAGGCCCACATCCACCAACTCAGCGAAGAGCTAGACTGCGACCTGATTGTCGTGGGCAGCCACGGCCGCAAAGGGCTCGCCCTGCTACTTGGCTCCACAGCAAACGCGGTATTACACGGCGCCAAGTGCGACGTTTTGTCTGTACGAGTGGGTTAGTCTCCCGCCGCCTCAGACAATTCCATCCAGCGCTCCATACAGCTATCCAGTTCCTCTTGGAGCGCCGCTAAGCGCGCCAGCGTATCGTTAACCTTTTGCGCATCCTGCTGATAGAACTCGGCACTGGCGCTCTGGTCGCTCAACTGCTGTAGCTGAGTCTCCAGGTCGTCAATCTTGTCAGGTAAATTGTCGAGCTCGCGCTGATCTTTGTAACTTAACTTCTTACGCGCTGCTTTTTTGGCCGGCGCAGCCGTCGCTTTTTTCTCGCCTTTTGGTTTTTCAGGCGCTACCACCGCCCTGCGCGCCTGGTAGGCGGCCACTTCGCTATACCCGCCAATGTGCTCACTGATATTGCCGTTACCTTCGAACAGCAGACAGCTGCTGGCAACGCTGTCGACAAAAGACCTATCGTGGCTGACCAGTAGCACGGTTCCTTTAAAGTCAACGAGTAAGCTTTCCAGCAGCTCGAGGGTCTCCATATCGAGATCGTTGGTCGGCTCGTCCATCACCAGCACATTTGCCGGCTGCGTAAACAGGCATGCCAGCTGCACGCGTGCGCGCTCCCCCCCTGACAGCACACCAAAATGGCTGCGAGCGCGCTCAGGTGTGAACAGGAAATCACCCAAATACGACATGATGTGCCGTTCGCTGCCATTGATCGAAACCGACTCTCGCCCCTGGCCGACGATATCTACCACACGCTCGTTGGGGTCTAAGCGGTCGCGTAATTGATCAAAATAGGCGACTTGCAGATTGCTCCCCTGCTTGACCTCGCCGCTCTGAGGAGCCAATTCCCCCAGTATCAACCTAAGCAGCGTCGTTTTACCCGCGCCGTTCGGCCCAATCAAAGCCAGCTTGTCGCCGCGATTCAGCAACAGGTTAAAGTTTTTCACCAAGTCGCGGCCGGGCACACTAAAACAAACATCGGTCAGCTCGGCAACAATCTTGCCAGTTTTTGTCCCTTCGTTGACGTTCAGGCGCGCAGTACCCTGCTGCTCACGGCGCTGGGCGCGCTCCCTACGCATTTGCTCAAGCGCCCTGACCCGCCCTTCATTGCGCGTGCGCCGCGCTTTTATACCCTGGCGAATCCAGACTTCTTCCTGAGCCAGGCGTTTGTCAAACAACGCATTGTGCTCAGCTTCTACCTCTAGCTCGTGCTCGCGCCGCTGCAGATACTGACTGTAAGTGCCGTCGTAATTTTTCAGTTGCCCCCGATCCAGCTCAATAATTCGGTTAGCCAGTGACTCAATCAGTGCACGGTCGTGGGTGACGAAAAGCACGCAGCCACCAAAGCTTTTAACGCATTGCTCTAGCCACAGAATGCCCTCAACATCGAGGTGGTTAGTCGGCTCGTCCAGCAGCAATACATCGGGCTCTGCGACGAGCGCCCTCGCCAGCGATACGCGACGCAACCACCCGCCGGACAGGGATGAGATCGGGGCTTCAGGATCTAACTCCAGGCGGCTCAGGGTCGACTCGATACGCTGCTGAAAACGCCAACCATCCGCCGCTTCAATTTGACGCTGTAGACGCTCTAACGCTTTTAACGAGGCATCATTCATTTCGCCGTGCGTCAGGCTGTGATAGCCCTTCAACAGATCACCGAGTTCGGAAAGGCCACCTGCGACTACGTCAAAAACACAGTCATCTGCCGACGCGAAGTCCAGGTTTTGCTCCATTCGCGCAATGACCAGCCCTGGCTGGCGCCAAAACTCACCCGCATCCGGCTGAAGGCCACCCTCAACCATGCGCAATAATGTCGACTTTCCGCAACCATTGCGCCCAAGCAAACAGACGCGATCACCATCATCCAGCTGGATATCAGTGTTATCCAACACCGTCTGCTGGCCAATGCTGTGTTGCAATTGAGTGCCGCGAATTAAAGGCATATAGTGGTTTCCATGGGTATTAAGGTTAACTGCCGCGCCATATCGCTGGCCGGAAAAGCAGGTGCACAAGGATGATAAACAAGACGATTGGCACGCGACTCTTCGCGCTGCTTGTTTCAATTGGCGCTGCATCATGCTGGGCGGATAATGCCCAGTTGAACAAGCAGCGGCAAGTATATCGTGAAGCCATGAATGAAATCAGCCGCGGTCGCAACGAACAGGCCGAGCGCCACCTTCCCGCACTCGCCAACTACCCGCTGCTCCCCTACGTTGAACTGGAGTTGTTAAAAGCACAGATTGGCGACGTTGCCAGCGGCACCATCGACTACTACCTACAACAATACCGCAACACGGTCGTTGGCAGCCGTATTCACATTGCCTGGCTACACCAGCTGCGTCGCGCGGGCGACTGGCCGCAATTTATACGTTACTACCGCAAAAAGCCTATCAGCAGCCTGCGCTGCGCCTATATTAGCGCCCTCCGACATACCGGCGATAACACCTTAGCGGACAAAGAAACGCAAAAACTATGGCATACCGGACACTCGCTGCCCACGCGTTGCGACGGCGTATTAGATCAGTGGCTAAGCCGCTTAGCACCACAGGAACGCCACCAACAACGCCGCCAACGAGCGCGCTTGGCAATTGCCGCCGGACAGCACAATCTAGCGATCTATTTACTTAAAAACGTACCGGGCAGCGATGATGCGCTCGCGCTGCTTAAGCAGCCCAGCCTGCTCTATACCCGCGGCTTCGAGTTGTCGGCCAACGACGAGAACCGCCAGCTGGCATTGCTTACCCTGCGCCGCTTGGCGAAAAGCGATTTCGAGCGTGCAAATACACTCTGGCACCAACTAGAGCGGGAATTGTCTTTCAGTAGCCAGCAAAACTACGCGCTGCGTGACGCCTTCGCCCGGCAAATTATCGCCAGCGACGCGGAATACGCCCGGGATTGGATTAACGCCAATGACCCCGCTTTTGAAGACCCCTACCTCACCGAGTGGCGCGTAAGGCTCGCGTTAAAAGATGGCGACTGGGAGGCAGTACACCACTACATTGCCCTGCTGCCTGCCAAACTGCGCCAGCAGCCAGACTGGCAGTACTGGTGGGCACGTGCCGATATTGAAAAAAACCAGCGATTCACACCCGAAGCAGAAACGCGGCTTAGGGCCATGGCGACTGATCGCGGCTACTACAGTTTTATGGCGGCCGATTTATTGAATCAGGAATATCGCTTGGGCCACCAACGCAACCTCGACCCCAGCTTGGTGAGCGAAGTACAACAACACAGCGCAATTCTACGCGCGCGCGAGCTGTACTGGCACGGCGCAACAACCACAGCCCGACTTGAGTGGCGCCAGGCAATGCGAAGCTTAAACACCGCAGAACAAATCGCGGCCGCACAACTAGCTTTGGATTGGCAGTGGTCTCACCAGGCCATCGCCACCGCTATTCAAGCGGGACAATGGGACGATTTGTCTCTGCGCTTTCCCACTCCCTACCAGACAGTCTTTGCGCGTATTGCCGAGAAAGAAAATATCGACTTGAAATGGATATACGCGATCGCCCGACAAGAAAGCGCCTTTGCCAGTGATGCCCGCTCTCCCGTTGGTGCCCGCGGTTTGATGCAGCTGATGCCCGGCACCGCTCGCACCCTTGCACGACAAATGGGGCGCCCCGTCCCCCGTGGTAAGGAGTTACTGGAACCCGACACCAACATCGAAATGGGCGGCTTTTACTTGGGCCAGCTACTCAAGCGCTTTAACGGCAATCGCATTCTCGCCACCGCCGCATACAACGCTGGCCCGTCAAGGGTGGAAAGAGTATTGATGCGCCAAGACAGCAATATGCCGGCAGATATCTGGATAGAGAATTTACCCTACGGCGAGACCCGTGAGTACATCAAGAATGTGATGGCCTTCAGTGTGGTGTACGGCAAAAAGCTGCAGCTGAGCAAACCTATTCTGGCTCAGCATGAGCGGCGGATCAGTCCCTTCGAGGAGCTTCAAACGCCCTGAGCTAAGCCAGCACCTCAACATCGTCGCCAAGGGTTATCCGCCCTTGGCCGCGCTGAATAACATTCTGCCCAAAAATGATATTTTTTCCCTCGCTGCAGTGCTCACGCAACAGCGAAAAAACAGCCTTTTCACGCTCGCCTGTCTGCGGATCAATGGTCGGAATCGCGCAGCGAGTGCAGGGCTTGACCACATCGAAAATAACATCGCCGATACGTAATTGCTGCCACTGCCTTTCCGCAAAGGGTGGCGCGCCGTCAACAACGAGGTTGGGCCGAAAACGCGCCATCGCCAGTGGCTTACCATAGCCTTCAGATAAGGCATCAACACTCTGCTGCAGGCACAGCAAAAAAGGAAAACCGTCGGCAAAGCTGACTCTGTCACCGCGCTGAGCATAAGCGGTATCGACCTGCCGGTGAAAATCATCGGCCATATAGCACAGTCGCACCTCCACCCCGAGCCGGCGGGACAACCACTGGGCAGCTTCATCACCACCGTCCGCGGCCGAGCAGCGGTCCTGCCAAACAACAACAGCCATGTTATGACTGCCAGTGGGTTTCACCACCGGCAGAGAGTCGCCGCTGCTCAAGTCTTCCAGGATAATGCCGCCATCGATTTGCCTTGCATGCAGTCGGCACATCTGCGGCAACTGCCTTTGGCTAAGGAATTGGCCACGGTGGTCAACAACCATCCAGCGCCGATCGCCATGCGGCCCCCAATCACTGACATCAAGCGTCGAAAGGGACTCTCCCGCCAACGATTTTACCGGATAGCGCCACAAACCACTTACTTGCACAACGCCTCTCCCTCACTGACAAAGGTCACAACGGCAGCGCTATCAAACGGCCACTGCAACTCCCTGTCGCCATCGCCTAATACCGGGATACGCTCCCCATAATCGGCAATCAGGGCATCACTCTCAGCGATATCCACCACTTCTATTTGCCACTGCGGATGGCTAGCAAGCAAGTTAGCTAGCAGGGCTTCAGCTTGCTCACACAGGTGGCACGCCGAGGTGCCATACAGAGTTAATTCACGCATACTTGGTCCAAAAAAAAGCCCGGCAACTGCCGGGCTCCAGGTCAGGTGTTAGGCCATTATAAGTCGTATCCGACTTCGTTGTGGCCAGTAATGTCCAAACCTTCCGATTCCTCATCAGCGGTAACGCGCAGACCAATCAACTTATCGACCAGTTTAAACAGCGCAAAACTCACTACCGCGGTATAGGCAAAGGTCGACCCGATACCAATAAGCTGCACTTTCAGCTGCTCAACAATTGTCACGCCCTCGGCCAAGCCTTGACCACTGAAAATCCCCAGCTCACTGCTGGCAAAAATACCGGCGAGGAAGGTACCGAGAATACCGCCAACACCGTGCACGGGGAATACATCCAGTGAGTCATCAATTTTCAACACTTGCTTGATCCACAGCGTGCAATAGAAACAAATAACGCCTGCGCACAAACCAATCACCACCGCACCCGCTGGACCAACATACCCCGATGCTGGTGTGATGGTACCAAGCCCGGCCACCATACCGGTCACAGCGCCCAGCGCACTGGGTTTACCGTAACGCCACCATTCGACCAGTGACCAAGTGAGGCAGCCGGTTGCCGCTGACAGGTGGGTCACCAGCATTGCCATACCGGCGTCGCCATTGGCCGCCAGCGCGCTACCGGCATTGAAGCCAAACCAACCCACCCAGAGCATTCCCGCGCCGGTGAATGTCATCGTTAAGTTGTGGGGCGGTAAAGCAACATTGCCAAAGCCATTACGCGGCCCCATTACCATCGCCGCTACCAGCGCGGCCACGCCGGCGGTAATGTGCACAACCGTGCCCCCGGCAAAGTCGAGCAGCCCCATTTGGCCGAGCCAGCCACCACCCCATACCCAGTGGGTAATGGGCGCGTAAACGGCCAGCAGCCACAGTGCCGAAAACAGCATCACGGCAGAAAAGCGAATACGCTCAGCAAAACCGCCCACGATGAGTGCCGGTGTAATAATGGCGAATGTCATTTGGAACATTACAAACACCGTCTCGGGGATATCTCCCACCAAGCTGTCTTCCCCTACTCCGGCCAGAAGAACACGGCTGAGACCGCCGACAAAGTCGTTGCCATCAGAGAACGCCATGCTGTAGGCCACGGCAAACCACAACAGCGAGGCCACACAGGTGATACTAAAGCACTGCATCAGCACACTGAGGATGTTCTTACTGCGGACAAGACCGCCATAGAACAGTGCCAGCCCGGGTAAGGTCATGAAGAGAACCAATGCCGTGGACGTTAAAATCCACGCCGTATTCGCGCCATCGGCTTCTGCAGCGAGGCTGCTTTGCGGCAGCAATGCTGCCAATGCAACAAAAATGGGCAGAGCCGCCCGAACGACAGGAATTTTCATTTACTTTTCTCCAAACTTGCGCAACAAAACGCACTATTTATAAGCACAACCCAGCGAGGCAGCACCGTTAAGGTGCATGTTGACGCTAATTCGCAATGACATCGAATTAGCCCTCCCTCACCAGAAAGATATTTTTCATTTAATTTCAAATAGTTATCAATTTTCGGCAGCGACCGCGCAGTATTGCCCGCGCCGTTAATTACTACCGAAAGAGACCGCTGCCCCGCTTAAAAGCAATATCCATGCCCAAAATGGGGCGAGCGCACCATTTTCTTGCAAATTCGTTTTCAGTGACGGAGCGCGTGATAGGCCGAGGCATTCAAGCCCAGATAACGTAGAATAGGCCGCCAACAACGATAACAAGGAAGAACAGTGTGTTTTCCAAACCAACTGCCAGAGTCTTAGCGATTTTGGACTTGTTTATGAGCCACCCCAGCAAAGCCTACGGCTTAACCGAGCTGACGCGCATACTGGGCCTGAACAAGGCCACCTGCCACGCCATATTGAGCACCATGGCCCGCTACGGCTTTCTCGCCCAGGACAGTCGCAGTAAAGCCTATCGCTTGGGGCCAAGCATCGCCGCCGCCGGCATGTCAGCCTTTGCCCAGTTTCCCGTGCTTGAAGTGGCTCGCCCGCGACTGGAGGCGCTCAGTAAAGAGCTGCAGCTGGGCTGCGGCCTGATGGGACGAAGCGGCGACCAGCTCGTGCTGCTCACTAATTACGGCATCCCAGAGCGCCTGGAATTCCCTTTCCACCAAGGCCTGCGTCTGCCCAATGCCGCGCCATTAGGGGCCGCTTTTATCGCCTGGTCGTCACCGAACAAGCTGCAACAATGGTTAGATAGCGCTCAGGCACATTTGCCCGAGTGGGATGAAAACCTAGATAAACGACTGCGAATTTCCGTTATTGGCATACGTGCTCGCGGTTTTGAGGTGACCTTGATTAGCGAGGCAGAGGCCGCGCTGGAGCGGGAATTAGCCAAACCGAAAGAAAACTGGAGCCTTGAGGAAGTCGCTGAGCACGTGCAGCACTACCGGGAGTCGCTGTGCCGCAGCCACTACCACCTTGACCGTATTGAAGAGGGCCGCCAGTACCAGGTCGCCAATATTGCTGTGCCTATCTTCGCCAGTGGTGAAGAGCCGGAACTGGTGATTTCAGCGGGCAGTATTCGCCGCCCCGTGTCAGCGCAGGATATCCTTGCCATCGCCGACCGCCTAAAACTCGCGGCTAAAGAAATCAGCGAAGCCGCCACCGCAACCTTGAGCTACCCCCAGCCTGACCAGGATCCGCCGACCGCATGACCGAAGATCGCCAGCAATACCTCAAGAAAAAGCAATTTTTCCAACAGCTGCTCACTATTTACGGCCGTAAGCCGGTGCTCGAGGCGCTACAAAACCCACAAGTTCGCATTTATAAACTGCACTTGGCGGACAGCAATCGACGCGACGGCATCGTCAAAGAAATCGTAGACGCGGCGGAGCGCGAAGGGATTGAGGTCGCCTGGCACGAGCGCCGTGCCCTATCGCGGATATCGAAAAATGGCAAACAAGACCAGGGGGTTGCTGCGGACCTGCAGCTGAAGGCGTATCGGCCCTGTAGCGACATACCGGCAAGTCGCGACACCACTACTCGGCGTATCTATATCGCGCTCGATGGCGTTAACAACCCTCAAAACCTGGGCATGATTATTCGTTCGGTGGCGGCAAGTGGTATCGATGGCTTAATACTGCCCAAAAAGGGCTGCGCCGCGCTGTCACCGCTGGTGATCAAAGCCAGCGCCGGAGCCCTGTTCAACTGCCCTATTTTTCACTGCGACACACTTCAGCCCGCACTGCAGCGCCTCCAAAAAGCCGGGGTGGAGATCGCCTGCCTCTCTTCCCACGCCGAGCAATCGCTCTTCGAAAGCCAGTCTGACACTAGCCGAGTCTATGTATTGGGGAATGAAACTGAGGGGGTGTCGTCGGCCACACAGGCACTGAGCGACTGCGCACTGCAAATACCGATGGCCAATGGTGTGGAGTCACTCAATGTCGCGGTAACCGCCGCCCTGTTGGCCTTTAGCCATAACAGGGCGGGCGCATAGCGCGGCGCTACTTGGCCAGGTAGGCCATCGCCTCTTCGAGGCCGCCCAGAGTCATGGGGTACATCTGCCCTTCCATAATCTGCTCAACCATGCCAATGGACTGTGTCCAACTCCAATCTTCGGGCGGCACGGGGTTTAGCCATACCACTTTGTCAAAGGTCTCGCGCAGGCGCCGCATCCACAGCTCCCCGGCCTCGTCGTTCCAGTGCTCGACACTGCCGCCTGGCTGCACGATCTCGTAGGGCGACATTGACGCGTCGCCGACAAAGATAATTTTGTAGTCCGCGCTGTATTTGTGCATCACGTCGAGCAGCTGTATTCGCTCACTGTGACGACGCACATTGCTGTCCCACACCGACTCATACAGAAAGTTATGGAAGTAGAAATACTCCATGTGCTTAAACTCGCTGCGCGCGGCGGAAAACAGCTCCTCGCAAACGCGAATATGCGGGTCCATAGAGCCGCCCACATCAAAGAACAACAGCACTTTAACAGCGTTATGGCGCTCCGGCACCATCTTCAGGTCCAGCAGACCGGCATTGCGGGCCGTCGACGATATCGTGTCGTCGATATCCAGCTCGTCGGCCGCACCGCTGCGGGCAAACTTGCGCAAGCGGCGTAGCGCGATCTTGATATTACGCGTACCAAGCTCAACGGAGTCATCCAGGTCGCGAAAGTCGCGGCGCTCCCAGACCTTTACGGCTTTCTTGTTTTTGCTTTCACCACCGATTCGTATGCCCTCGGGGTGATAACCACTGTGGCCAAACGGTGAGGTACCGCCGGTGCCGATCCACTTGTTACCACCCTCGTGGCGTTCTTTCTGCTCTTCTAGCCGCTTTTTAAATTCCTCAATGAGCTTATCGAGGCCACCCAGAGACTCGATTTTTGCCTTTTCTTCCTCGCTGAGCTGCTTCAAAAACTCTGTACGCAACCAGTCATCGGGAATCAGCGCCTCAATCACGTCGTCAAGGCTCGATAGGTCATTGAAGTAACGCGCAAACGCCTTATCAAAGCGATCGTAATACTTCTCATCCTTCACCATACAGACGCGAGCGAGCTGATAGAACTCGTCGACGTCCATGAAGGCGAGCCGCGCCTCAAGGCCGGCCATCAAGTCGAGTAGTTCACGAATACTCGCCGGAACACCAGCATTTCGCAGGCCAAAGAAAAACTGAACCAACATAGACTAGCGGCTCTCGCGACGATGCATAAAGGCCAGCCGTTCAAGCAGGTGAACGTCTTGCTCGTTCTTCAGCAATGCGCCGTAGAGCGGCGGGATAGCCTTGCTCGCATCGCGATTTTTAAGAATTTCTTCGGGGATGTCATCGGCCATCAGCAGCTTCAACCAGTCAATCAATTCTGACGTTGAGGGCTTTTTCTTCAGACCCGGAATCTTGCGAACATCGAAGAAGACTTCTAGTGCTTCCTGAACGAGGGTTTTGGAGATATCGGGATAATGAACCTCCACGATTTTCTCCATCGTTTCGCGATCGGGAAAATTAATAAAATGGAAGAAACAACGGCGCAGGAAGGCATCTGGCAGCTCTTTCTCGTTGTTGCTGGTGATAATGATAATGGGACGGTGCTTGGCGCGAACGGTTTCACCCGTTTCGTATACAAAGAACTCCATGCGGTCCAGTTCGACCAGCAGGTCATTCGGGAACTCGATGTCTGCCTTGTCGATTTCATCGATCAGCAGCACCACCTGCTCATCGGCGGCAAACGCTTCCCAGAGTTTGCCGCGCTTAATGTAGTTGGCAATGTCGTGCACTTTGTCATCGCCCAGTTGCGAGTCACGCAAACGCGACACCGCATCGTACTCATACAAGCCCTGCTGAGCCTTTGTGGTGGATTTGATATGCCACTGGATCAACTTTTTACCCATTGCCGCCGCTACTTGCTCGGCAAGCAGGGTTTTACCCGTTCCGGGCTCGCCTTTGATCAGCAGCGGGCGTTGCAGGGTGACGGCGGCGTTTACCGCCATGCTCAGCTCTTCGGTGGATACGTAAGAATCAGTACCAGTAAATTTCATCAACTCGTCCTACTCGGGCGCCCGGTTTTATTATTGCCGGACGATCATTACACTGGGCGGCGCTGGCGCCACACTATCTAATAGTCAACGCGAAGCCTACTTGGCTGCTCGACTTACGGCAAGCGTCGCAGCGGCCAGCTATAGTATCGAGTCAGGACAATTTGCCGTGACATTACACTGCCAGGATCAAGGAAACCCAAAATGACCGCAATTTTCGACGACATCAGCCGCAGCATCGGCGAAACGCCGCTCGTGCAGATACGCAGAATCAGCCAACACCGGATTCTTGTAAAACAGGAATCGCGCAATCCTGCCAATAGTGTGAAATGCCGAATTGGCGCCAATATGATCTGGCAAGCTGAACAGAGCGGCACGCTGAAACCCGGCATGGAAATTGTTGAGCCAACCAGTGGTAATACCGGCATCGCACTGGCCTTCGTCGCCGCGGCTAGGGGCTACCCCATCACATTGACCATGCCCAACACAATGAGCCTGGAGCGCCGCAAAGTACTCATTGCACTGGGCGCCAAACTCCATTTAAGCGATGGCGCCAAGGGGATGAAGGGAGCCATCAGTGCCGCTGAAGACATTTGCGCCCAGGACCCTGAGCGTTATTTTATGCCGCAGCAGTTTAAGAATCCCGCGAACCCAGCGATTCACGAACAGACCACCGGCCCGGAAATTTGGCGGGACACCAACGGCGATATCGATATTTTAGTGAGCGGCGTCGGCACCGGCGGCACAATCAGCGGCGTGTCTCGCTATATTAAAAACCACTGCAACAAAGCCATCTGCTCAGTGGCCGTGGAGCCGGAGAGCTCGACGGTGATTCGCCATGCACTCAACGGCGAAGAACTCAGGCACGCCCCGCATAAAGTTCAGGGCATCGGTGCAGGCTTTCTGCCAGATACGCTAGACCTAAGCGTGGTAGACCGTGTTGAAGCGATAAGCGATGAAGACGCCATGCGCTGGGCGCATCGGCTGATGAAGGAGGAAGGCATTCTGGCCGGTATTTCCAGCGGCGCCGCGATGGCCGTTGCAGAGCGCGTAGCCAATGAACCAGACAATGCCGGCAAAACCATTGTTGTGATCCTGCCCGACTCGGCGGAGCGCTACCTCAGCAGCCCACTATTTGACGGCGCCTTTAGCGAAATTGAGAGCTGACATCACCCTGCAGGGCATCGCAAACGGCAGCACCCGATCTACGCCGACACTTTCGGCTCGACACGCTCCCCGGCTTTCTCGGCTGCGGGAGCAGAACTTGCAGAGCGCGGCGCGACCAGTGCCCATACTATTGCCGCAACAATGGCGAAGAGTTGGCCAGCGCCAACAATAATCACCGCCGCCATCGCCGATTCAATTCCGCTGGTCATCACACTTAGCGCCGCGCCGATGGTTGCCGGCATCCACAGTTCCACCGCCTCGGGGTGCCGACACGGCAGCAACAGTAAAAGGGCCACTGCGAGAAACGCCCACAACTTGACTGCAGACAGGCGATAAACGCGAATCAGCAAGCCCCAAAGCAGAGTCGCGACCACGCCAAAGGCCAAATAGGCCTGCCAGGCGAGTGTGTAATCATTGTTATCAATCATACTAATCCCTAATCAATCCAGCGGATGATATGGTCCTCAAGCTCGTCGTCGGCCACGGTCACTTCACTCACGCAGCGTCCCTTTACCGACACACCCAATGTTTCCATCAGCCGCTGATCACCGGCAATAAGGGGGTGCCAAGGCTCGAGCGGCCGCCCCTCATGAAGCTGTCGATAGGCGCAGCTACTGGGCAGGCTGTACGCAAACGCCGGCAGTGATTCACGCAGATCGAGGCAGCCCGGCACCCGCGTCAGGCGCTGCGGGTAATCCCGGCAACGTATGTGCTCAACATCAAGCAGTCGACACGACACGTCGGTGTAATACACCTCACCGCTATCTTCGTCTTCAAGCTTGTGCAAGCAGCAGCGGCCACAACCGTCGCACAGGGCTTCCCACTCCTGGTCGCTCATCTCTGCGAGCGACTTTGCCTCCCAAAATGGGCGATGACGAGATGCTATCACCGATCTTCACGCGGTGAGAGAGGCGCCTCTGGCTGCGGTGGAAGCTGAAGATAAAATCCATTTTCATCAATAGCTTGCAACACATCCTTAACATCCGCTCTAGCTAGCTTTTTACCCTCTTCGAGCAGCAGTGTCATCGCACGCTCCGGCTGACCAAAACGCTTCAACAGCGCCTCTGGAACACGCTCTGTGTCTTCCGCCTTGTCGACATAAAGGTACATCCCCTCATGCTTAGCACTGCGATAAATGGTGCAAATCCGCCGCATCACGCCCCCTCCAAACTTTGCAATAACACCTCACCTACCACCTGCTTGCGCCACGCTGTCATCGAATCGGGCAGGCGACGAAGCCTGATCACCTCTTCCATATCACGTTTGCGGCACAACAAACCCGCGGGGATACCCAGCGAATCAGCACAACGCTCTACCCCGCGACGCATCGCGGCCAAATATTGCGTCTGCTCTGCTGACAACGGCCGTTCGCCCGGCGGTGGATGTGCAGCGCTATCTTCCTCGCGTGCCTCTCGCACAATAGTAAGCACGTCGTCGCCAAAGCGCCGCAGCGATGCACCGGGCAGGTCTTTAATTCTTGCCAACTCACCGCTACTGGAGGGCTGGCGGCGAGCAATTTCGAAGCACACTGGATCCTTAAAAATGCGCCCGCGTGGCACATCTCTCTCCCGCGCCTGCTCTTCCCGCCAGGCACATACGCGCTGCAGTACCAAACGCTGGCAGCCGTTGAGCTTCCAAAGCGATTTATTGCGCAGGTAAAACTGATCCGATGGGGTGCCCTGATCGGCCTGCTCGATAAGTTGCCGACAATCTTCTTGCCACCACGGCAGCCGACCCAACTCCTCGAGTCGCTGACGCAGCAAGGGGTAAATATCCTGCAAATACGCCACATCGAGCGCCGCGTAGTGGCATTGGCTCGCGGTAAGTGGTCGCTGCAACCAATTGGAGCGTGTTTCGCCTTTCTCTACGTGCTGATTCAAGCTGTGAGCGACCAGCTTTTGGTAGCTCAGGCCCTCTCCCCAGCCCGCCAGGCCAGCGCCAATTTGGCTATCTAACAACGGCGCTGGCAGCGCGCCACACAGACGCTGAAACACTTCGAGATCTTCACTACACGAGTGCAGGACTTTAGGAATACCGGCGTTGTTGAGAAGCCCCCTAAAATCGTCCCAATCGGTAATGACAATGGGGTCGATCAGCCAACACTCGCCAAGCGCGCCTACCTGTATTAAACCTGCAATAGGATAAAAGGTATCTCGGCGGATAAACTCGGTGTCCAGGGCGACAAATTCAGCCGACTGCCAACGCTTACAAGCTTGCGCTAGCTGCTCGTTGGAATCCAGATAATGGTATGCATCATTCAAAGCGCTGGCGTCCTTTTAGCGCATGCGACAAGGTACCGCTGTCGACATATTCAAGTTCGCCACCCAAGGGCACACCATGGGCGATACGGCTCACCGCCACCCCCAAGCGCCGCATCTCTTCAGCAATATAGAAGGCGGTTGCCTCCCCCTCTACGGTGGGATTAGTCGCCAGTATCAATTCGGAGACGTTCAAGGCCTGAACCCGCTCGACCAGGCGGTCAATGCCAATGTCCTCCGGGCCGATGCCGTCGATGGGCGACAGTCGGCCCATCAACACAAAATACAGGCCGCGATAGTCCCCGCCCTGTTCGAAGGCGAGCACGTCGGCGGGTGATTCCACGACGCAGATAGTGTGTTGGTCGCGCCGCGGGTCACGACACAATCGACATTCAGGGTCTTCGGTGAGCGTGCGACAGCTGCGGCAATGCCCTACTTTTTCAACGGCATTGTGCAGCGCTTCTGAAAGGCGCTGAGCACCGCCACGGTTTCGCTCCAGCAATTGAAAGCTGATGCGCTGCGCCGACTTGGGACCAACCCCAGGCAGGCAGCGCAACGCGTCAATCAGCTCATCGATAAGGGGGCTGTAGTTCGACATTAAAAAGGCATCTTGAAGTTACCGGGCATTCCCATCCCTGAAAGCATATCGCCCATTTGTCCCTTGTTGTTTTCCTCAACCTTGCGCACAGCGTCATTCACCGCCGCGGCCAACAGGTCTTCCAGCACTTCTTTGTCTTCGCTGAGCAAGCTGTCGTCTATTTGCACACGCCGCACATCGTGGCGCCCGGTCATTACCACGCTCACCAAGCCCGCGCCGGCTTCGCCACGCACTTCTTTATTTGCCAGCTCTTGCTGCGCTTGTTGCATTTTCTCCTGCATTTCGGCAGCTTTTTTCATCAATTCATTAAGGTCTGCTTTCACTCTGGTCTCCTAATCTTGACGACGTTTTTCCGGCAAGCTGATTGATTCAAGGTCTAGTTCGGCCGAAAACTCGGCGATAATTTCCTGCACGAGGGGGTCGCTTTCGATCGCTTGGCGAGCGACAACAAGCCTCTCTTGTAGACGTCGGGCGCGGTACTCCGCCGGTGTCTCCTCTGCGGGCTCACCGATATCGATTGCCACCTTAAGTGCCTGACCAAAGTAATCAGCCAAGGCCTCTTGCAGACGCTCGATATGACGGTCATTCAGCAGTGTCGCGTTGCCCTGGCTAATTACAAACTGCAGGCGGCTACCCTCTTTGGCGGCTAGCTGACAATGCGAGGCAATACTCCCCAACATTCCAGGCAAGGCGAAAGCGTCGAACTGCTCGCGCCAGAGCCTGGCATCGAGATCAGCGAGCTCAACACTCGGCGCCGCGGCTGCAGCCTCTTCCGGTGCCAACACTGTTGCCACCGGTGGTTCGTCTGAACGCGGCCGCTGAACTTCTGCTTGCTCATGCTCAACGGCGTCAGCAATTTGCTCGGTCGGTGGCGCACTGTTTTGTGCAGCCTCTTGTGGCGGTATTGGCGCTGAGGCTTGCTCTGGTTTGCTCGGCTCAGCGGCGACTGACGACGCCTCGTCCTCGCGGCTATGTTGTTCAGGAGCCTCATTGGCAATAGGTGCGGGCTCTGCCGCCGTAACGGCAGTGTTCGGCTCTGCCTCCGGCTCGCCCCCGGCGTCAGACGGCGTCGGCGGCTTTTTTACGGGGGCAGCCTCCCCCTCGGGCGAGGCGCTGGCAGTAAGCGGCTGGCTTGGCGGCGCCATGACACCTTCGGGTTTGAAGGCCACCATACGCAGCAACAACATTTCCAGGCCGCCGCGAAGCTCGGGGGCCAAATTCAAATCGCGTCGCCCTTGAAGCGCCATCTGGTAATAGAACTGGACTTCCTCGGCACTGAGTTCGCCCGCCAGTGCCGTCACGTTCTGTTTATCGCCCAGGCTATTGTCCAGCCCATCGGGAACGGTTTGCGCAATAGCGATGCGGTGGAGCACCACCAGCAGTTCATTGGCAACGCCGGCAAAATCCACACCCAGCTCGGCCAGCTCCGCCACGATCGCTAACAATTCGGCCCCGTCGCGTTTAGACAGCGCCGAAATTAATCGGTAAACGGCGCCGTGATCGATGGTGCCCAGCATCTGCCGAACATCGTGCTCGCCGAGTTTACCCGAGCCGAAAGCGATTGCCTGATCGGTTAAACTCAAGGCGTCGCGCATACTGCCGTCGGCGGCGCGCCCCAGCAGCCACAGCGCTGCCTCGTCAAAGCTGATCAGCTCTTTTTCGAGTATCTGCTTCAAATACTCTACTACGCGTTCAGGACTTAAGTTTTTCAGGCTGAACTGAAGGCAGCGCGACAAAATGGTCGCGGGAATTTTTTGTGGGTCCGTCGTCGCCAGCAAAAACTTAACGTGAGGCGGCGGCTCTTCCAGCGTTTTTAGCAGCGCATTAAAACTGCTGGCACTGAGCATGTGCACCTCATCGATGAGGTACACCTTGTAGCGCCCCTGTGTCGGGGTGTATTGCACATTGTCGAGAAGCTCGCGGGTGTCCTCAACCTTGGTGCGCGACGCCGCGTCAACCTCGATCAGGTCAACGAAACGCCCCTCGTTGATGGCGACACACGACTGGCATTGGCCGCAGGGCTCTGAGCTGACGCCCTGCTCGCAATTCAGACAACGCGCCAGAATACGCGCGATGGTGGTTTTACCCACGCCACGAGTCCCGGTGAACAAATAAGCGTGGTGAAGCCGATCGTGATCAAGCGCATTGATCAAGGCTTTGAGCACGTGGCTCTGGCCGGCCATTTCCCGGAAGCTTTTGGGTCGCCACTTTCTCGCCAGAACCTGATATGTCATCACAAAATCTCTCGAAATCGATCGTCAAGGATACACTAGCGCTGCGCTGACATAAATAATGTCGGAATTAGAAAAAACGAGAGGAATCACGGGGATAGGAATAAATGGGTGGCGGCCCGACCAGCCACACCCCGGCACACGAGTCGATAACTACCGTTGCTCCCTTCCGGGCCTGGCGGGGTTTGCTACCTATCGTTGCGAGGGGACCGGAAGGACCACCATAACGCGCTTTCGGCCTCGGCCAATTGCGGGGCGCTATTGTGTTCGAAACCCCCTCCACATGCAAGGGGGATAATCGGATTATTGCGCGCTGACTGGCGGAAATTGCGCGAGAATCGTCGCCACAGTTTCATCGATATACGCGCGCCGCTCCACGGGATCTTTTAGTGTGGGTTTGACACGACTTGCGCTGCCTCGCCATACCAAACGGCGATTTTCAGGCTCGATAATATCGATAACAACATTGTCCTGAGTATATTCGCGCACCCAAATATCGTCATCATAGAAATGCGCGTAGCCAAATCCCGGGCGGTGGTAGCAGTGATAGCAAGGGTAGTAACCAAAATGGCTATACCAGTTGCCCACACTTTCCACGCGTGTTTTTTCGACAGTGCCGACATGGTAGCTCACCAGTACTGACGCACTGTCGACGGCAACTTTCTTCACGCCGCGCAGCGCCATCTGCGCCTCGATAGCATCGCGATAGCGCTCATGCATCAGGGCGTCGTAGGCGGGTTCCCGTTGCTCGTTGTCAGGCGTCAGCCAGGCGTAACTCGCTACGTTAGCGAAATCGTAATCGAGGGCATAATCCTGACTCACTGGCACTGCTGTGCACGCCGCTACTACTGCCGCGATAACGGCAATACCACATCGCTTAATGACTGCTGGTAAATCGTGCATTACGCCCTCCAAGTCGCCTAGTGGCTTCAATTTCGCTTAAGTACTACCCAGTTTGCAAAGCGGCCGCGAATAACGCGCAGCAGCATACCATCATCGCTGCGTGATGCCGCCGCCTGCAGCTCATTAATACTGCGTACGCGCCGCTGATTCACTGACACCAACAAGTCACCGGGGCGCAGCTTAGAGGCCGCCAGGGCATCTTGTTTAACCTCGGTAACCACCACGCCTTTGCCATCGTCGGCGTTTTTCAGGCTAACGCCGTCAAGCAGAGGATGTACCGACCGCGCATCGGCATCGACCTGCTTCTCAGCCGAGCCCAAAACAACCTTATAGCGTTTCTCGCGCCCTTCTCTTAACAGCGTGATCGTCACTTTGTCGCCGACCCGGCGCAAGCCGATGGCGTTTCGCAGTTGCGCAGAACTCAGTACGGCCTTGCCATCCACAGCGATCACGACATCACCCGCCTCTATGCCAGCCTTGTCAGCGGCCGATCCTTCTTGAACCTCTGCCACTACCGCGCCGCGCTGACCTGCTTCAATATCGAAGGCTTCCGCCAACTCGGGCGTCAGGTCCTGGATAATAACGCCCAGCTGCCCCCGGCGTACCTCACCGTGTTGAAGAATCTGCTCAATGCTCGCCATCGCCATATTTGCCGGAATGGCGAAGCCGATGCCTACGTTGCCACCGGAGGGCGCCAGAATCGCGGTATTCACACCAACTAACTCTCCGCGTAAATTTACCAGCGCACCACCCGAATTACCGGGATTGATAGAGGCGTCGGTTTGGATGAAATTCTCATAGCCCTCAATACCCAGTCCGGTGCGGCCTAAGGCACTAACAATCCCGGTAGTCACCGTTTGTCCCAGGCCAAAGGGGTTACCAATCGCCACAACAAAATCGCCCACACGCAGTTTATCGGAATCAGCAAGGCGCACCGCGGTGAGCTTCTCGCTGGGAATTTTCAGCACTGCGATGTCAACGTCTGGATCAGAGCCGACCAGCTCTGCTGTAAAACTGCGCCCGTCCTCCAGAGACACCGTGATTTCATCCGCGCCGTCAATTACATGGTGGTTGGTGAGCACAGTTCCCTCACCCGCATCGATAATCACGCCTGACCCAGCACTCTGCGTGCGGCGCTGACGCGGCTGCAATTGCTGCTGAGGCATATTGAAGAAACGGCGAAAGAAGGGGTCGTTTAACAGTGGGTTCTGCTGGACCCGTTGCGTGGTGTAGGTTGAGATATTCACTACCGCCGGATTCACCGATTTCAACATCGGTGCCAAGCTGGGCAATGGCTCCCCATCGGCCACCGACTTCGGTAGTAGAGCAAAACTGTGTGTGCTTACCGCTAACAGCAGCGCTGCAAAAACCGTTAAATATGAGCGGGAAATGGTAGTTTGCAAAATCCGGGTCATGACTATGCCGATCTCCTCATAACGTTGATAACAAGGTTAGAGTGCAGAATCCAAAATTATTTCCCTAAATAAATAGATTCTGCAAGATCAGCAAATCATTGCCTGCTCAGGCCAGTTTTTCTGCCATCGCCTTGGAAAGCTCATCGCGGATTCGCGACTTGAACGGCTTCATCATCATTCCCAGCTGGATGTCGACCTTGACCTCCCCCTCCAACAATTGCAGCACCCCCTGAATACCGGAGCGTTTCAGCTCCAGTTCTCGGTCGCTGCGCCAGTGGGCCTTCATCTCAAAACGGTCACCCAGTTTCACTGCTAAAGCATCGAGCATCTCCCGAACATCTGCGTCGCTTTTCGAGTGGCGTTGGCTAAGAGAAATTTTCGACACGGTCAGTCTCCAGTAAGTCGCATCGGGAATATCAAGCATTCTAGCAGAGTCGTGCTCAGGCGCTGACGGAATTGCAGGCATAAAAAAACCGCCGATAGGCGGTTCTTTTAATTTGGTGGAGCTAGGCGGGATCG
>NZ_DBTD01000003.1:0-150071 GCF_002306875.1 Spongiibacter sp. UBA1325 | reverse complement strand
CCCAGCTGAGCTATAGCCCCGAAAGAGGCTGCGCATATTAAGGTTCGTCCCCTACCTTGTCAACACGCGCAGTGAAAAAAATCCCCTTTAACAACACAGACTCATTTGCCGCCACCATCAAGGGAGTTGTTGATAGCGTTTTTCCAGCTTCTTAAGTTTTTTCTTGCCCACCCCGCCCAAAATATCAATGGCGTGGCGAATGCGCGCACGACTGATTTCCGGCCCGAGTATTTCCATGGAATCGACGACTGAGATCGATGCAGTGGTGCCCGCAATGGCAATAAACAGTGGAGGCATCACATCTTTCATACGCAGCTCCAGACCGTCGACCAGCGCTTTGATATCGGCAAACAACGTATCGCGCTGCCAATCGGATTCGGCCTCCAAACGCCACAAGCAGCACTGTAAGACCTCAACCAGCTGCTCTTCCTCTAAGGTGCACTGAGCAAAACTTTCCTTGCTCAGCGGCAGCATTCCCGATAGGAAAAAACCCGCCAGCGGTGCGATATCAGTAAATACCTCAATACGCTGTTTTAGATGTGGCAACATTTTGGTCAGCGTTTCCCGATTCAACGCCCAGCTCTGCAGGCGCTCAATTAGCGCGTCGTCGCTCAAGTCCTCTCGCAACCAAAGCCCATTAAGCCAGCGCAGTTTCTCAACATCGAAAATCGGGCCACCCAGGCTGACACGCTGAATGTCGAAGTGCTCGATCATTGTCTGAAGGCTAAACTTCTCGCGCTCATCGGGCATACTCCAGCCCATCCTCCCCAAGTAATTAAGTAGCGCCTCCGGCAAAAAGCCCATGCGCTGGTAGTACAAAATACTAGTGGGGTTCTTGCGCTTACTGAGCTTACTTTTGTCAGGGTTGCGCAACAGTGGCAAATGGCAAAGCTGCGGCATTTCCCAGCCAAAATACTCGTACAGCAACTTGTGCTTAGGCGCAGAATTCAACCATTCTTCGCCGCGCAGCACGTGGGTGATACCCATCAAATGGTCATCCACGACATTGGCCAAGTGGTAGGTAGGCAGGCCATCGGATTTCAATAATATCTGCGCGTCGACCTGGCCCCAATCTAATTCCACGGTACCGCGCAACATATCTTCTATCTCGCAACGGCCCGCTTCTTCGGGCACCACCATGCGAATAACATAGGGCATGCCCTCGGCTTCGCGGCGCTGCTGCTCGTCGTCACTCAGGCGCAGATCTGAGGGTTTTAACGCCGTGTGCTGGCCTTCGGCGCGCCGCGCTTCTCGCAGAGCATCGAGTTCTTCGGGGCTGCGATAACAGCGAAACGCCAAGCCCTTCGCGATAAGTTGCTCGCAGTGCTCCCGGTAAATTTCGCTGCGCTCACTCTGCCGGTAAGGCCCAGCTTGTCCGCCCACATCGGGCCCTTCATCCCAGTCCAAGCCCAGCCAGCGCAGGGAGTCTAAAATGGCTTGTTCTGACTCTGGCGTCGAACGCTGCTGGTCAGTGTCTTCAATGCGCAGCAGAAACTGGCCGCCTAGGCTTTTTGCAAAGCAGTAGTTAAACAGGGCGATGTAAGCGGTGCCGACGTGTGGATCACCAGTGGGGGATGGCGCAATGCGAGTGCGAACAGTCATGGAGAGTTGTTTACCATTTCAATACAATTAGCGTTGGCCGCGCGCATAAGCTGCGACATGAAAGGCGCCATTATACGGGCCAGCGGCGATAAGATTCACCTACCGCGGAGGTTTTCCTAGCGAATGCCCAACAATACCCTCGACAGGCGCTTCTGCGTAGCGCCAATGCTGGACTGGTCAGACCGCCACTGCCGTTTTTTTTGGCGAAAAATGAGTCGGCGCGCCGTGCTCTACACAGAAATGGTGACCACTGGCGCCCTGCTTCACGGCGACCAACACCGGCATTTGCAGTTCAGCACAGAGGAACAGCCCCTCGCCTTGCAGTTGGGCGGCAGCGATCCCAGCGACTTAGCCAAGGCCGTCAAGCTTGCCAAACAATGGGGCTACGACGAGGTGAATCTGAATTGTGGCTGCCCCTCAGACCGTGTTCAAAATGGCTTTTTTGGCGCGTGCTTAATGGCACGCCCCAGCCTGGTGGCAGGCTGCGTCGCCGCGATGATTGATGCTAGCGACTTGCCGGTCACCGTGAAACACCGCATTGGTATTGATGATCAGGAAGGTTATGAGCCGCTGCACGATTTTGTTGACCAAATTCATCAGGCAGGCTGTAACACGATCATTGTGCATGCCCGCAAAGCGTGGCTACAGGGTTTAAGCCCCAAGGAAAACCGGGAAATCCCGCCGTTGAATTACGATATGGTTTACCAGCTCAAAAATGACTTTCCCAAGCTGGAGGTCATTATCAATGGTGGTATCGACAGTATCGACGACGCGCTATCGCATTTGTCACATGTCGATGGCAGTATGTTGGGGCGCAGTATTTACCAGAACCCCTACCAGCTGGTGGAGGTAGATGAACGTATCTATGCCGATGAAGCCAATCAGCGCAGCCGGCAGGATGTTGTCGAATCACTCTACCCCTACATTGAAAAGGAACTTGCAAGCGGTACTCGACTCCACCATATAACGCGACATATTCTCGGGATTTTTAATGGCCAGGCCGGAGCCCGCCAGTTCCGCCGCCATCTCAGTCAGCATGCGCACCGGAATGACGCTGGACTGGAGGTACTGCAAGAAGCACTGGCCCTGACAACAACGGCGCAACAACGCCTGCAAGACTACGCGCAACAACGTGCTGGCCAAACCCTGCAGGAAAGCGAAATCAAGATACGGTGATAGGATTCATTTAATGAGCAGTATACTGGCACAACTTAAAGCGATGACGGATGTCGTGGCCGACACCGGCGACATCGAGGCAATCAAACGCTTTTCCCCCCAAGATGCGACCACCAACCCCTCACTCATCCTCAAAGCCGCCCAGCTGCCGCAGTATCAGGCGCTGATCGACCGCATCGTTGCCGAAAACATTACCGACCCTAACAACGACGAACAAATTAAAGCTGCCTGCACGCGCCTGGCCGTTGCCATAGGCCGCGAAATTAGTCAGCTGGTACCAGGAAAAGTCTCCACAGAAGTGGACGCTCGGCTCTCCTTCGATACCGCCGCAACCGTCGAACAAGCCAAGACTATCGTCAAGTTATACGAAGAAGCGGGTGTTGGGCGCGACAAGTTATTAGTGAAGATCGCCTCGACGTGGGAAGGCATTCAAGCTGCCGCAGAGCTCGAAAAAGCCGGCATTGAATGTAACCTGACCTTATTGTTCAGCCTGGCACAAGCGGCGGCATGCGCCGAGGCAGGTGCAACATTGATCTCGCCCTTTGTCGGCCGCATTCTCGACTGGCACGTGGCCCGCGGCGACAGCCCCGAAAGCCCGGCACAAGATCCCGGCGTGCAGTCTGTCGCGGGCATCTATGCCTATTACAAACAGCACGGCTACAGCACCATTGTGATGGGCGCAAGCTTTCGAAATGCCGGCGAAATTGCTGAGCTAGCGGGTTGTGACCGACTCACAATCAGCCCTGCCCTGCTCGAAGAATTGGATAATGCGCAAGGTCAGCTGCCACAGCGCCTGAGCCCTGAAGCCGACTTCGCACCACAACAGAAGCTCGATTCTAGCGAATCATCCTTTCGCTGGGCCATGAATGAAGATGCCATGGCAACAGAAAAGCTGGCAGAAGGGATTCGCGCCTTCGCCGCGGATCAACGGAAACTCGAGGATTTGTTGAGAGGCTGGCAAGGTGTTTGAGTTTATAAAAAACTTGCTGGGCGAGGCCTCCAATGCCGACGGCAGCGACGAGCTGTCGATGGAATTGGTAGCCGCCTCGCTGTTGATAGAAGTCAGCAAATCCGACTACAAGCAAGAGCCGGCAGAAGTGGAGAAGATTCGCCAACTGCTGGTGCAGCACTTTCACCTCAGTGCAGACGAAATTGAAGCCTTTATGGAAAAGGCGCATGAGTCGACCCAAGACAGCACCTCCCTCTACCCCTTTACCCGCTACATCAATGACAATTGCAATAACGCAGAGAAGTTTCAGCTGGTGAAGGCGCTGTGGGAAGTTGCGGCAGAAGACGGCGACATAGACAAGTACGAAGAACACGTCATCCGTAAAATTTCAGAGTTGATTTACCTGCCCCACAAGGACTTTATCAGGGCAAAATTGATGGTTTGTGAAACGCTTGGCCTAACTGCAAAAAAGTAATGCCGCAGGCTTAGTAACACTGCCCTTCCAGTAGGGTGACAAGCTCGCGAAACTTAGCCCGATTGCTCTCATTCATTCCCATGAGCACGCGGTGCGCCTCCAGCACTTTGGCGCGAACCGCATCTTCACTGTCGGGCAATACCGGCAGTTCATTCAGGTCCTCGTCGTCTACCACTGGCTCTTGGCGAATACAGAAAACGCGACCAAACCCCATGCTATCCAGCACGCGAGTGATATCAGGATTGGTAGACAAAATAACCGGCACATAGGAAAAGCGTTGCTTGGCTTTGATTGCTAGTTTTGCGAGCAAGCCGAGGGTGGTGCTGTCTATATTGGTTGCATCAACGAGATCAATAACGACACTGGCAAACCCTTTGCTGGTTAGCATATCGTCAAAAAAATCATCCATCGTCGTGCAAAGGGTTAGACGCACTTCGCCAACCAATTTAATGACGAAAGCACCGTCTTGCTCTGCGACCAAAATTTTACCTGGCTGCATGACTTCCTATAACCTGCTAATGACTAAGATGGCGATATCATCCGGTGCATCACCAATATTGTTTAAGTCGAAGGCCGTTACCAGTTCACTGGACGAACGCTGCCCAGCGCTGAGTAGTGCCAATAGCGCCTCTTCTTTTTCCTTTAGCGAGTCGCGTTGTAACACCTCCAATATACCATCGGAAAACAGTGTCAGCACGGCGCCACTCGGAAAGCAGATCATGTGATCGGTAAAAGCCGCATCGCTAAAAAGCCCCACGGGCATATCGTGCTCGGGCAAAAATTCCGCCTGCCCGTCACAGGCCAGCACCGGCGCCGGAAGGTGTCCCGCAACCGCGTAACAGAGCTGATCGCAGTTGAGATCAAAGACCCCGACACACATGGTCACATGCTTACCGATACCCATTTCAAGAAGTTCACGGTTGGCAATGGCAAGCATTTTCGCGGGAGACAGTATTGCCGTTGAGCCGCGATGAAGGTAGTCACTGCGCTTGCGAGCGAAAAGGTTTTTCAAAAATACGGTCACAAAGGCGGAACTGGCGCCGTGGCCTGACACATCGGCAACAAAGAATACCGCCCGATCATCGCCGACGAGAAAATAGTCAACGAAGTCGCCACTCAGGTAGAGAGACGGCAAAATAAAATGGCAGAACTGGTAGCCTTCAATGTCTTTAGGCGTATCTGGCAACAACAATTGCTGAACGTGCTTACCGGCCTGCTGATCTTGCTGAAGGTGGGTCAGACTTTCCAATAACTCGCGGTTGGCCGCTTCTAATTTATGGCGATAAGCGAGGTTTTCACGTTTTAATTCGCAGCGCTCCACCGCGCGATTGATGGCATGGCGAATGACATCAGCGCTTTCAGGCGGCAGCATGAGGTAATCGGTAGCGCCGTGGCGTACAGCAGAGAGAACATCGGCCAGGCTCTCGCGCCGGGACACACAGATCAGGGGAAGCTCACGGGGGTCGGCAGCCATATCATCAAGCAAGGTGATGCCTTGGCAGTCGGGCAGATCGATATCAATCATCACAATATCGATATCGTCTTCCCGAAAACAGCGCAGCGCCTCTGTGCTGTCGTCGAGACTCAACACGATAACGCCGAGGGCCTCTAGGGCTTCGCGCAGTTGCCGGTGAAGGTCATCGCGGTGCTGAACAAGCAGCAGCCGGTGATGTAAGGGTCTGGTCATCTGCCTGTTTTACCTTTACGGCGCCACCGGAGCAAGCCATGTGCCTGTGCAGGATTCACATCCCGCTACCCTGCTATTCAAAATCAAAGGACTCAAAATCCTCGTCGCCAAAGCTATCCTGGAACTCGCCATCGTTAATTAGGAACTGACGGCGCTGCAGATAGGCATCTTTAAGAAAGGTGTACTTATCACCGCTGACCAGCTCATCGGAGCCCAATAATTTTGCACGTACTTGCACAAGATCCAGCGCCATCAAACCCAATTCAGCGGAAAAGGGCTCGACCTCACTGGTCGGTGAGGCATAGCGATCGATAAAGCGGCTGCTACCATCGCGAATGGTACTTGGACCGAGAAGAGGCAGCATTAGAAAGGGGCCGGGCTCTACCCCCCAAACAGCCAGAGTTTGCCCAAAATCCTCTGACTCGCGGGGCAGTCCCAGATGGGTCGCGACATCAAAAAAGCCCAGCACACCCACCGTGGTGTTTATCAGAAAGCGCCCGGCATCAACCATGGCGTCTTTGCCCTCTCCCTGGAGGACATCATTGAAGAAGTTCTTCACCTCACCGAGGTTGTCAAAAACATTGCCGATGCCCTGATCAATGAATCTCGGCGTCACCTCTTTGTAAGCCTTGGCAACCGGTTTGGCGACGTAGCGATCCGCCCCCTCGTTAAAGGCGAAAATGTGGCGATTGAGGCCTTCCCAGGGGTCGCGGGGATCATTGCCATATTCTGCGGCGAAAGACAGCGGCGCGAACAGACAAATCACCGTGGTGAGCAGTCTATGCAGCAACATGCGAATAGTATTCCCTACTGTTGTATTGCGCCCACTATACCTAAAGCCCACATTAATACCAGCGATGTTATTCGCCAGTGAATGAAGGCTCTGCAAGGCAGAGAATATCCGCCTCCAGCAGCTGTTTTAGCAGGCTCTCAGCGAAGTCAACCAAGCGGTCTTCCTCGGTCGCCAGTTCCGTAGCCAAACTCGCCAAACACTCACGTGGCGAGGCTCCGCCTTCTAGCAGTGCTAACAAGCGAGCGGTGACGGCATTAATTTCCATAAATCGCACCGCGTCGCTGCGGTCCCGGTACACCACCAAATATGTCATGTCTCCCGGCGGGTGGAGAGGTTGATAGGCCTTGGAAATACGATGCACCGGGTATGGGTAACTCAAGCTCCAGGCGAGGGGCGACTTCCGCAGACAGGTATCGACCAAGGGCGTGGACACAGACAGTTTCGCCGGCAGCGTGGCCGTATCTGTATCGAGAGCAAGTTCCACCCACTCATAGTGCGCCAGCGCCGGTAAAAATGGTGGATCATCGGGGTGGTCGCGCGCACTGCTAAGGTAGTGAAGAAACTCCTCAGCAATTTGCAAAAAATACGGGCTCTGGCAGTGATGGACTTTCATAAAGTCCCGCACCATGGCGTGCCACTGATCATCGGGAAAAATACTGCGACAAACCGGAAAACCACCGCTGATGAAGCCTTCTATGTTCTTGTAGAACAAGTCTCGATACACGGCCAGGCGACGAGGCTCGACCCCCTGCGGCGCTGGGCAAGACTCTGGATCGCGCAAATAGGCGGTTAAGGCCTGCTGCTGTTGCTGAAAGGGGTCCATTACTGCCCTACCTCCCCTGTCGCCTGCACATCGCGAATTCGCGATACCTCATCAAGCAACTCGGCCATTGGTGGAAAGTTAAAATCTCGCTCCAACAATGTCGGCAAAGACCCGCAATGCCCATAGCACTCGCCAAGCAGCTTCCACACGGACTCGATAACGGGCGCACCATGCGTATCCACTTTGAGGTCATCAGCCTCGTCAAAATGACCGGCGATGTGCATATAAGCGGCGCGCTCCAGCGGTAGCTCGCGCAGGAATTGCCGGGCATCGTAGCCGTGGTTCACACTGTTAACGTAAACATTATTCACATCTAACAATAGGCCACAATCGGCCTCTTCGAGCACGCCAGTAATGAACTGCGATTCGGTCATCTGGCTATCAAGCGCGGCGTAGTAGGAGGCATTTTCCAGTAAAATTTTTCGACCGAGACGCCGCTGCACCTCAATTACGCGCTCGGCAACATGCGCAACCGCCTCATCGGTAAAGGGGATCGGCATCAGGTCATAGAGGTGGCCGCTGTCGCCGCAGTAGGTAAGGTGCTCGCTGTAGAGGCGACAATCGAAGCGGTCGATGAATGCCGCGATATCGTCGATCAACGCGTAGTCGAGCGGCGCAAAACCGCCGATGTTTAAGCTCAAACCGTGCAGGGTAACCGGGAATTTTTCAGCCAGCGCTTCAAATGCCTTGCCAAACCGTCCGCCGAGGTCAATCCAGTTTTCGGGGGCGACCTCGAAGAAGTCGATATCGCCGGGCTGCAACTCGCTGAAGGCATCGAGCATGCCGCGTCGCAAGCCCAGTCCCACAGCATCTGCCGCTAAGCCCGGTTGAATTGCTGACTGTTGCTGAACGTGATATTGAGGCAAGGCCCTCTCCTCTTCGCCCGTTATTGTTGTATTAGGACGTATGACTCAGCGAATTGTTACATCGTTCTTTAACGCTTGCCAAAGCTGCTTTAGGCGTTTCTCCGATACGGTTTGCGCCGTGCCCAAGCGCTGGGCGAACAACGACACGCGAAATTCTTCCAACAGCCAGCGGTATTCTCTGAGCTTTTCTGATTTCTGCCACAACTTGGGATCGCGAGCCAGTGCGTT
This sequence comes from Spongiibacter sp. UBA1325, assembly GCF_002306875.1. Taxonomy (NCBI): domain Bacteria; kingdom Pseudomonadati; phylum Pseudomonadota; class Gammaproteobacteria; order Cellvibrionales; family Spongiibacteraceae; genus Spongiibacter; species Spongiibacter sp. UBA1325. The sequence continues at coordinate 141,472 of NZ_DBTD01000003.1, read as the reverse complement.
TTCCAGCTGCTCCTGTAGCGGTTCAATGGCAAGTGTCGACTGGCGATCCCGCTGATAGTGGCCGTCAAGTTTACTGACCCGCTCCTCTATCGCAGCAAGGTATCGCGGGTAGTGGCCAAGCGCCTCGGTAGACACCTGAAAAATAAAGTCGTCGACAAATAGGCCGTCTAACTGGCGCTGAATATCATTAATACTGTGTATCCAGCTCAAGCTGTTTAGCTTCTTCAGCTGCTTTCGGATTCGCGCCTGCGACGCGAGAATATCGCCTAGCAACGCTGCAACCTCTTCGGCACAAGGCACAAATTCCGCACGACCCGACTCCCAAAGGGCATCAAAGGCCTGTTGATCGCGCGGCAGATTATCCGTAGTAACTGCAAAAGCTCGACGCGCTGCCACCAATAGACAGGCCTCTATCCACGCTTTGCGTTGTTGTCCGCAGGCGGCGAACTGTAGCTGTTGGGCATTCCCCTTAAACAACTTAGCGCGCAGACTCTTGCACTGGGCGGGCAAACGCAGAAGTAACAGCCGCAAACAGCCGCGCAAGGACTTGTTCTGCGCCTCCTCCAGCGTTTCGGCCAAGCTGAGCTCCACATCCTGCCCCGAATCCGTCAAGCAGGGAAACGCAGTCAAGGTCGCGCCCGCCTGTTTGAAGCGATGCTCGACAGGCAGTTCGCCAAACTCCCATTGTTGATAGCGGCGTACCTCAAAACCACCCTGGCTCTCTTCAGCGATACTTTTTTGCACCTCTGAAGCGAGCTGCGCCCTCAATGCAACAATATCCCGCCCCGACGCCAGCCGCTTGCCGCCGTCGTCGAGTACCACCACATTCATTTTGTAGTAGTCATCTATGGTCGCCGATGACCATGCTGCTAAATCAATATTGGCGTCGCTAAGCTGCTCCAGCCGGGCAGCTAATGCTGGTAGTAGAGGCTCGTCACTCGGCGTTAGCCGGGCCAATGCCCGATCTACGTAGTCAGGAACCGGCACCAATTGCTTGCGCTGGGCCTTTGGCAACGCCTTAACCAAGGCGATACATTTTTCTCGCAATAACCCTGGCACAAGCCATTCGAAGCGCCCCTCCGGCAGCTTGTGCAACAATACTAGCGGAACGGAAACACTGACGCCGTCATCGCGATGCCCCGGCTCAAAGTGGTAAGACAAGGCCAGCTGTTTACCCCCACAACTCAACTGGGTGGGAAATTGCGCCTCGTCAACGCCACCCTCGCTGCGCATCATCTGTGAGCGAGCCATCTTAAGAGTGGCATCCGCCGAGGATTTTTTCAGCCAGGACTCCAGTTGCCTGGCGGTCGTTATGCCCTCGGGCAGGCGCTCATCATAGAACGCATAGATCTCCTCATCTGAGATCAAAATATCACGCCGGCGCGCCTTGTCTTCCAAGTCGAGTATCTCGCGGCGCAAGGCCTGGTTGTGGGCAAAAAATGCCGCCGCACCTCGGTAACGCCCCTCAACCAAGCCCTGGCGGATAAAGACCTCCCTGGCCAGCTTGGCGTCAATAGGGCCAAAGTGAATGCGATGACGGTCGCGCAGGGTCAAGCCGAAAAGCAGGGTTTGTTCATAGGCCATTACCCGCCCGCTACGGGCGTGGAAATGCGGTTCGGCGTAATTGCGCTTCAACAAACTGTCGTTGATACCAAACACCCACTCGGGCTCGATCTTTGCCACACAGCGAGCAAAGAGCTGACTGGTCTCTGCCAGTTCAGCGGCAACAATCCACTTGGGTGTTTTCTTTCGCAGCGACGACCCCGGAAAAATCATCAGTTTACGATTGCGCGCGCCGAGGTATTCCCTGCCTTCGTCATGGTTCGCAATTTGACTGAGAAAGCCCGGCAACAGTGCCCGATGAATGTTTTGGTAATCGGCTGGCTGCTTATTTTGCTCGAGCTTTAACTGCCGGCACATCAGTAGTAGCTGGTGGTGCACCTCTCGCCATTCACGCATGCGAGTCCAGCTGAGAAACTCCTTCTTACACAGTTTGCGCCATTGATTCGCACTGAGTTGTTGGCGCTGCTCCTCCGCGTATTCCCACAGTGCTACAAAGGCGAGGAAATCCGACCCCTCCTGCCAAAAGCGCCGGTGCTTTTCGTCCGCGGCCTGCTGTTTGTCCGCCGGGCGGTCGCGTGGGTCCTGAATACTCAAGGCACTGGCAATCACCAGCATTTCACGCAGGCACTGCTGTTCTGCCCCGGCGATAATCAGCCGAGCTATACGCGGATCTACCGGAAAACGCGCCAGCATCTTGCCCTGTGCCGTCATCCGCTCCCCGTCGACGGCCCCGAGCTCCCTCAGCAAGGCAAAGCCATCGCGAATTAAGCGGTTATCCGGCGCGTCGACAAAGGGAAACTTGCGGATATCACCCAGACCCAACTGCAACATCTGGAGGATAACGGCCGCCAGGTTAGTACGTTGAATCTCCGGCTCGGTAAACAGCGGGCGGCGCTCAAAGTCTTCCTTGCTGTACAGACGATAAGCGATGCCTTCTGCCACGCGCCCGCAGCGCCCCGCGCGCTGATTTGCACTGGCTTGAGACACTGGTTCAATGGGCAGGCGTTGTACCTTACTGCGAACGCTGTAGCGACTCACGCGCGCCGTACCTGCGTCGATCACATAGCGAATGCCTGGCACCGTCAGCGAGGTTTCTGCCACGTTTGTCGCCAACACCACGCGCCAGCCACGCCGCCCTTTAAGGTCGAAAATGCGCTGTTGTTCCGCCGCGCTCAGCCGCGCATACAGCGGCAACACCTCCGCACCCGGCAGTTGCGCTTGACGCAATTGTTTGGCGACGTCCCGTATCTCCCGTTCTCCACTCAAAAAAACCAGAGTATCGCCATGGCGTTGCGCGCCCTCGGCGATCATCTCCCGCAATACCTGTTCTACCCCTTCTCCCAGGTCTTGCTCTGCGCTGATGTCCTCCAAAGGGCGATAGCGAAATTCAACCGGGTAGCTGCGACCGGACACCTCGACGACGGGGGCATTGTCGAAGTGGCGAGAAAAGCGCTCCACATCAATGGTTGCAGAGGTAATAATCAGTTTGAGCTCTGGGCGCTTAGGCAACAGGGTTTTCAGGTAACCCAGCAAAAAATCGATATTGAGGCTGCGTTCATGGGCCTCATCGATGATGATCGTGTCGTAATCGCTCAAATAACGGTCGTTGGCGATTGCAGCGAGCAGGATCCCGTCGGTCATCAGCTTTATGTAGGTGTTCGGGGTGCTTTGCTCCTGAAAACGCACCTGATAACCCACGGCACCACCCAACGGCGTATTCAATTCATCTGCAATTCGCTGAGCCACCGTGCGCGCCGCAAGACGACGAGGTTGGGTGTGGGCGATCTGCCCATTGACCCCGCGGCCCATTTCCAGACACAACTTCGGCAGCTGCGTGGTTTTACCCGAACCCGTCTCGCCGGCTATCACCACAACCTGGTGTTTATCGATTGCTGCTCGAATATCGTCAATGCGCTGACTGACCGGCAATCCCTCGGGGAAGCTCACTGCCGGTACGGCGCGCTGCCGGAAGAGCAGCCGCTCAGCGGAGGCATTGATGCTCTCCTCAAGTTTGACATAGGCGTCGCCGACAGCTTGACCGTCTCGCTCTCGACGCTGCAGTTGTTGCAAACGACGTCGCAATCGATAGTGATCGGGGCGGTAGCTGTCGCCGAGCTTGTCAGCGAGGAGATTCCAATTATGGCCGGACATGAGCGCTAGACTAGGACCTTAAAATAAAAAGGGCGCCACATGGGCGCCCTTGCGTTTTCCAGCGTAAAAATCAGCTGGCGCGCTTGGCAAGCTCTTCGTCTCGCAGAGTGCGGCGAAGTACTTTACCAACGTTCGTTTTGGGCAGTTCGTCACGAACTTCGATATAGCGCGGCATTTTATAGCCGGTAAGACGCTCGCGCAAAAAGTCCTTCAACTCTTTCTCGTCAAGTTCGCCATGCTTGGGCGCAACGAAAATCTTAACGGCTTCACCGGATTTTTCATCAGGCACGCCAATCGCCGCACACTCAGCAATATTTGGATGCGAGCTAAGCACATCCTCGATCTCGTTGGGGTAAACGTTGAAACCGGACACCAAGATCATGTCTTTCTTGCGATCGACAATTTTCAGGTAGCCATCTTCCTTCACCACCGCGACATCGCCAGTCAGCAGCCAACCATCTTTAATGGTCTTCTCAGTTTCGTCCGGGCGCTGCCAGTAACCCATCATGACCTGCGGGCCGCGCACGCAAAGTTCGCCGCGCTCGCCGATGCCCACGTCGTTGCCGTCGTCGTCAACCAAACGCACTTCGGTACCCGGCAGCGGCAGGCCGATGGTACCAATTTGGTTGGCACCACCCGGGTTGATCGATACCACTGGTGAGGTTTCGGTCAAACCGTAACCCTCGTAGATCTCCGCGCCGGTCATTTCCTTCCAGGTTTTCGCGGCACCGGCAGTCAGCGCCATCCCGCCAGACAGGGTGACCTTGAGGCCGGAGAAGTCCAAGCTGGCAAATTCCGGGTGTTTACAAAGCTGAACAAACAGCGTGTTGATACCGCTCATTCCCGTCCATTTCCAGCGTTTCATCTCTTTAATAACGCTGTCCAACTCACGCGGATTGGGAATCAAAATTGAGTGGTTACCCTGCATCATGACAACAAACGTCAGCATAAAGGAGTAGATGTGGTACAGCGGCAGCGGCGCGATAAAGGTTTCGCCGCCACTCACCAAGCCATAACTGGAGAAGTTCTCTCGGCTCTGCAATACGTTAGCCATCAGGTTTCTGTGGCTAATCATTGCGCCTTTAGATACCCCGGTGGTACCGCCGGTATATTGCAGCAGCGCCAATGCTTCCAGGTCCGGCGCAGCCTTTTGATATTGCTTGCTACTGCCTTTGGCCAGGGCTTTACGGAAGCTAATGGAGTTCTTGAATTTAACCGAGGGGACTTCTTTGCGTACATACTTAAGTACGCTGTTAATCAACGTCCGCTTCACTGGTGGATGAAGGTCGGCCACTTCAGTAACGATAACTGTACCCACGCCAGTATCACCAACTACTGCGGCCGCTGTTTCGGCAATGTTTGCCAATACGACGATGGCCTTTGCACCGGAGTCGTTCAATTGGTGCTTGAGTTCGCGCTCGCTGTAAAGGGGATTGGTATTCACCACGATCATGCCGGCACGCAGCGCACCGAACAGTACAACCGGGTACTGCAAAATATTAGGCATTTGAATCGCAATGCGATCGCCTGCTTGCAAACCGCTGTGCTCTTGCAGGTAACAGGCAAACTGCTCAGACAAGCGATCCAAATCTGCGTAGCTTAATGTGTGCCCCAAGCAGCTGACAGCCGGGTTCGCCGCGTATTGATTGACGCAGTGGTCAAACATACCGACCAAATTCGGGAACTCTTGCAGATCGACGTCATTGGATAGGCCAATGCGTGATCTCGCCGCGTTAATCGTTTCTGCAATTTGCTGTTGCTGCTCAGACAAGGTCGCCCCCTAGCTATATTTTTGTTATCGACGTGCCTCCCCATGCCGGTTGGCACAAGGGCTCGGACGCCTATTCAAGTGAATTTGGCAAGCTAACCAGATTTGTGTTCACTGTCAACACCAGTCGACTCGCCAGCCGCAAACTGATCCGGGTCCACAAACATCAGGCGAAAGCGCAAATTTCCCGCCTGGCGCTGGTCTACACCCAGTACCAGCGCATTCATCTGCCCTTTTGTTTCGCTGATGACAGGCACAAAAATAACATGTTCTTGCCCCTCTTGATCACTCATCACCCTGGGAGCATTGCCTGTTTTTAGAAAGCGGGCGTAGCTATCCACGAGCATGATCAATTGATTGCGAAATGCACTAAAGTTTAACTGTCCGCGGAACTCATCATAGTTCATATCAAGACTGACGCGCAGGACCGACCCGTCTTCAAGTTTCACATCGTTCAGCAATACCGCCTTACCCGCCTCCAAGGCGCGAAAGAAACGCTTTCCGTCGCTGCGCTGCCCATCAATGATGCACTGTTTAATCAGCGAGGATGCCAATAACATCAGCGCGGGGGTCTCAATATTTACATTCATTGTTGTTATTCCTGATACGTCATTTTCTGGCGACAGCATGCTAATGCAAGACACCCCTTCACACCAGCCTCAGCCCGCGGGTGCTGCACCGGCAATGTCGTCACTGCGGTGACAGGCCACGGCCCTGCCCTCAGCCTGCACTTTAAGCCAGGGTGGGGTCTGTCGACATGATTCGAGGGCGTAGGGGCAACGGTCGGCGAAGCGGCAGCCGACATCGGTACTTAACGGCAGGGACAGCTCTATGGTCCGCGGGGCGATCACTTGTACCTTGTTGCGATCGAGCGTCGGCTCGGGGTGAGCAGCCAACAACTGCTGAGTATAGGGGTGCGCCGGGGTATTCAGCAGCTGCCAACAGGGCGCTAGCTCAAGTAGTTCGCCGAGGTACATCACCGCAATGCGGTCAGCCAAGCCGCCAAGTACCGCCAGGTCGTGGGTGATAAATACCATTGCGGTACCGAGATCGCTCTGAATTTCCCTCAACAGCGCCAATATTTGCGCTTGCACCGACACATCCAGCGCCGACACCGCCTCGTCGCAAACCACCAGCTGCGGCTCACACAAAAAGGCCCTGGCAATCCCCACCCGCTGGCGCTGCCCGCCGGACAGTTCATGGGGATAGCGCTGGGCAAATCGTGCACCAAGGCCGACCCGCTCCAGCCAATACCCCTGCCGCTGGTGAATCACACTGCGACGCTCACCGCGAGCCAGCAGTGGCTCGGACAAACTTTCGCCGATGGTCATGCGGGGGTTGAGACTCGCGTAGCTGTCCTGAAAAACCATTTGTATCTGCCCCGCGCGGCGGCGCTGGAGCTTCTCAGGTAAAACCGCTCCGTTGAATCGCAGAGTGCCGTGGGAAGGCCGTTGCAGGCCGGCAATGATACGCCCCAGGGTGGACTTACCGGAGCCGCTTTCGCCCACTAGCCCCAGCACTTCGCCAGCGCGGATGGATAAACTCACCCCATCGACAGCGGCAAGATCCTCATTATTGCGCTGAAAATGACAACTGACCTGGTGCAAGGCGAGCAATGGTTCAGTCATGCTGCAGCCTCCAGCGCTCGGGGTAGTCCGGGTGCCAGCGCCAACAGCGCACGCCAGCACCTCGCGGTGAGACCAGCAACGGCGGCGAATCCTCACAAATAGCCATACGATGTTTACAGCGCGGTGCAAAGGCACAACCGTGAATAGTGCCGCGCATATCGGGCGGTGAACCCGGAATGGCAACCGTAATTTCCCTGCTATGCAAACGTGGCATTGCTGCCTGCAAGGCCTCACTGTAGGGGTGGGCAGGGTGGCGTAACAAACTCGCTACAGAGGCCGACTCCACGGTTTCACCCGCGTACATCACTGATACGGTGTCAGCAATATTGGCCACCACCCCCAGATCATGACTGATAAACAGTAAACTGGTGCCCTGCTCGTGCTGTAGTTCACTCAACAGTGCCAACACTTCGGCCTGAACCGTCACATCCAGTGCGGTGGTCGGCTCGTCGGCGATCAATAATTTCGGTCGACAAGCAACCGCCAGCGCTATCATCACCCGCTGCAGCATGCCCCCCGAAAACTCAAAGGGGTATTGAGATAGGCGCTGCTCGGCACGCGGAATCGCCAAGCGCTCAAGAAGTGCCGCAGATTCGGCACGCGCCTGTCGACGGTCCATATTGCGGTGCAAGCGAAAGCACTCAGACAGCTGCGCTCCGATCGTTCGCGTGGGGCTTAATGCGGTCATCGGGTTTTGAAATATCATGGCGATGCGCCGCCCACGCCACCCTCGCCAATCGCGATGCCCCTGAGCCGGCAGTGGCTGCCCCATTACACTGAACTGCTCGGCATTGAGCACCGCATTGGGCGGTGCCAAACCGAGTAAACACATGGCGGTTAACGACTTGCCGCTGCCAGACTCGCCGACAAGCGCTCGGCATTCTCCCTCCTCCAGACTGAAGGACACCTCTCTCAACACCTGGTTGCCGCTGAGTGCGAGTTGTAAATGCTCTATCGCGACGACGCTCATTGCCCCACCCCGCCGCTGCGTTTATCGGCAGTGTCACGCAATGCGTCACCGAGAATATTAAACGCCAATACCGAAATACTGATCATTGCGGCCGGCCACAATAGCTGCCCGGGGTGGGACAAAAGTGTTTTGATACCATCGTTACACATTGCCCCCCAAGACGTGCTTGGTGGCGACACCCCCATACCAATAAATGAAAGAAAGGCCTCAGTAAAAATTGCCTGGGGTATGGCAAAACTGAATGCCACCATCAACACCGGCAACACATTTGGAAAAATATGTCGCCGGAAAATCCCCCAAGTAGTAACGCCCGAGAGTCGCGCCGAGTCGATAAATGGCTGGCTGCGCAGGGCCAGCACTTGGCCGCGAATAAGCCGCGCACTGCTCGGCCAGCTAAGCAGTAACATCGCCAAAATGAGTGGCAAAATGCCGTCCTCACCGGGACCAATCCCGAAGGCAATACGCAGTAAAATCATGAACAGCAAGAAAGGCAGTGCGACGACAAAATCCGCTGAGCGCATGGCAAATTGGTCAAACTTACCGCCAATATAGCCCGCCAAACCACCAAAGATCGCACCGAAACTGATAAACAATAGCGGCGCCACAATCCCCACAAACAGCGAGCTTCGCCCGCCAGCCATTAGCCTCGCCAGGATGTCGCGGCCCAAGGCATCGGTACCCAGAGGGTGAGCAGGCAATCTAAGGTACTCAGGATAAACCGTCGCAGAGGCAGGTATCAGTCCCTGCAACTGGGCTTCAAATACCGAAATTGCTGGCTCAGGACGCGTCTCGGTTGAAAACAGCATCAGCCCCGTGTCGGCATCGACCAGGGTGTAACGGTAGATCTGACGCCGCAATTGCAATTCATCGGTATATGACCAGCCCCTACCCTGCCACAGCGGCAGGCCTTTACCCGATTGATGCTGTTTGGCTCGATAGAGACGAAAGCGCTCAACCGAGACCACCTCGGGCCAGGCGAGCTGCACGCGTTCGGTATTACTCTCCAGCACCGTTAAGCGGCTGACGTTACCAGCTCCCTTTGTTGATATGGGGCCGACCACCCTTGCGTATATCCCCGATGTCGGTCCACTGGACACCTGCGACAACCATTGCTGGCTCGGATCCTGCTGCCACACTAACGGGCCAAGGAGCACAAAAAGCAGCATCGCCATCGCCGTGCCTGCGGCCGCTAGTAAGCTGGGGCTCCACCGCCATGAGGGGGGCGCCGCGCACTCCACATCTGGAAGTACCGGCGGCTGCCACGGCGCAAAACGAAATACGGGAATGCGCATGTTAGCTGCGCCCCGCTGACAAACGGATTCGAGGGTCTATCAAGCCATAACTGATGTCGACAAGCACCACAATGACCACCAGAAAGGCGCCATAAAATACCGTGGTTCCCATAATGACGGTGTAGTCCAGCTGTTGCACGGCCTGCACGAAATAGCGTCCCAAGCCGGGTATGGCAAAAATCAGCTCAACCACAAACCCGCCCGTCGTTATCGCAGCAACCGCTGGACCGAGTTCAGTCACTACCGGTAACAGGGCATTGCGCAGCTGATAGCGAAAGAAGAGTGATACACCACTGATACCGCGCGCTCGCGCAGCCAATATATAGTCACTGCTTAGTACCTCGAGCATCGCCGCGCGGCTCAAGCGGCTTAAATATGCCAAAGTGCCCAGCCCCAGTACCAGAGCCGGGACCCAAACATGGTTGACACCTCCCCACCCCGCCACCGGCAACACCGTGCTCTCGGCCGCGGCGTTGATCTTGACGATAATCAATTGAGCCAAACCGGCAATCACAAACCCCGGCACAGAAATCGCTGCAACCACCATGAACATTACGAACTTATCAGGCCACTGGCCGCGGTAATGCGCGGCGATGCTGCCTGCCAAAACCCCGCCCACTAATGCAATAGCAATGGCCGCGATCCCCAGGGTTGCCGACACCGGAAAATGCTCGCGTATTATGTCGTTCACACGGCGATTTTCCTGAGTAAAGGAGATACCGAAGTCGCCGTTTATCATATTGCCCATGAAGGTGAAGTACTGCTGGCTGAGTGGCTTATCTAGCCCGTAACGCGCTTCCAACTGCGCGCGAACTACCGGCGACATCGCTTTGTCCTGGATCAATGGGTCACCCGGAACTGCGTGCATGGCAAAGAACGTCGCCGTTGCAATAAACCAAACTGTTATCGCGCCCCATAGGAGCCGATGCAATACAAACTTGATCATCATTCAGGGCTCAATCCAGGCATCGCGAAAATTGGGGTCACCGCCAAACACTGAACGACGAACGCCCTTTAACTGAGGGTGCTGAACATACAGCATGGCATTCTCGTAGGTGGGCAAAATGGGGACATCATCAACCACCAAATCCTGCAAGGCAGCCATCGCGGCAAATCGCTGGGAGGCATTGGCGCTGCTTTGAGCAACGCGCACCAAGCGATCATATTCCGGGTGGCTGTACCGACCACGATTATTGTCATTCCACGACGCAAACAAATCGGCAAAGGTCATAATATCGTCGTAATCAGGCCCCCAGGCGGCAACCACGATGTCAAAATCGCCGCGGCGCATCTTTTCTATGCGCTGCTTGAATACCTGCTGATCAATACGCAGGTCCAGGCCCAGGCCGCGCTTGAGGAGGTACTGGTAGTACTCGGCCTCCTGTACAGCGCGAGGGCTGTCTCCGGCAAGCAGCATAAGCGGTGGGAAAGCCTCAAGGCCGAGCTCCCTTTTCGCTTGCGCCAAATACTGGCGCGCCATGGCCAGATCTTGCCGCAGTCTCCTCACCGGATATTCCTGACGAAAAGCCTGTCGCTGGCCACGCACTGTGACCGGAAACAGGGAATACGCCGGCAGTACACCCGGCAGGCCGATCACTTTATTGACGAGTACATCTGGGTCCAACAGATACTGAATCGCCTTTCGGAAGTTTCTATTCGCTGTAATCCTGCCTGCGCGAAAATTAAACTCCAGAAAGAACAGCGAGCCACTGTGAAAATGCTGAATGTCATAGCCGCGCTTAACCGCCTCATCCAACAAGCCGGTATCTAAATTGGCGAGTGCAATCTGCCCATCTCGAAACAAATTAAACTGCGCACCAGGGTCCGCGGTGATATAGGGCATGTCGATGCGTGAGATCTGCAGCGACGACTTGTCCCAGTAATGCGGATTTTTCTCCAAGGTTAAATGCGCGCCGTGCACCCATTTGGTCAGGGTAAAAGGCCCGTTGTAGAGCATTTTGTCGGCGTCAGCGGCATAACGGCGCCCCCAGTGCTCTACAAGGTCCTGGCGCAGCGGCATATAACTCATGAAGGCCGTAAGGCTTAGGAAGTAGGGACAGGGCTGGGCAAACTCGACATGCAACTCGGTGCTGGAGACAGCCCGTACACCCAGTGAATCCGGCGGCGCAAGGCCTTCGTTTACGGCGCGAGCACCTTTAATCGGATAAAAGATAAACGCATACTGGGAGGCGGTTTCCGGGCGCAGGGCATATTGCCATGCAAAAACAAAATCCTGAGCGGTAACCGCCTGGCCGTCACTCCACGTCGCTTTCTCGCGCAGCCAAAACCGCGCCCCGTTTTCGTCGATTTGCCAACGTTCGGCCACCCCGCCTACCAGCTCACCGTTTTCGCCGTAGCGCAGCAGCCCCTCCATCATATGAGAGATAACGAAGCTCGCGATCGTATCTGTCGCTCTCGCACTGTGCAGTGTGGGCGGTTCAGTTGCGAGGGCCAGCGTAATACTTTTTGACTCTGGGTCGACGGCGCCCGCTTGCGCGGGCAGGCCTGGGAGTATCCCCACGACAGCAAATACAATCAGCATTACAGCCGACGCAATTTTGCCTGTTACAATACCTGTTGCCTCTCTCATAGCGTTTACAGGCCTGTCATTGAACGACCACAACAATCCTTATTATCTCCAACCTGCCGAGCTCGACTGGCAAGACGGTGTTCCCTGCGCCAGCGACTTCGGTGATGTATATTTTTCCCGCGATGATGGCAGCGCCGAAAGCCGCTATGTTTTTCTTGACGGCAACCAGCTGGCAGAACGCTGGAGAGCCCTAGATGCCAATAAACCCGGACGCTTTACCATCTGCGAAACCGGCTTTGGTACCGGTCTCAACTTTTTACTGGCCTGGCAATTATGGCAACAATGTGCGCCCGACTCTTGGACCCTGCACTATATTTCCTGCGAAAAGCACCCGCTGAACAGTGGCGACCTTGCCAAAGCCCATCAGCACTGGCCAAGCCTAGCGTCATTGGCGGCGATTCTACAGCACAATTATCCCCCTTTGATACCTGGACACCATCGCCGTTCACTCAGTGAGAGAGGGCCGCACATAGACCTGCTGTTTGGCGACATTGCCGACACCCTGCCCGCATTGATTGACAGTATTGGCGGTCACCCCAACTCGTTACCTCGCCCCGTTGACGCATGGTTTTTAGACGGCTTTGCCCCCTCTGCCAACCCGGGCATGTGGCAAGCGAGCCTTTTTGACGCCATGGCTCGCTTGAGCAAGCCCAATGCAAGCTTTGCGACCTTTACCGCTGCGGGCATCGTCAAACGTGGTCTGCGTGAACGCGGTTTTACCGTGACCAAAACCAAGGGCTTTGGCCGCAAACGCGACATGCTTGTCGGACACTTTACTGCCGCGCAGCCCGACACCGAGCCCGCTTTGCCGCCGAGCCGCCTGCCGTGGCATCAGCCTGCCGCGACCGCAAGCGTGCACTCAGTGGTGGTGGTTGGTGCCGGTTTAGCTGGCTGCACCACCGCCCGCGCACTGGCAGAGCGAGGACTCAGGGTCACCCTTATCGAGCGCCGCGCCAACCCTGCCGAGGAGGCATCCGGCAACCCCCAGGGTATGCTCTACACCAAATTATCGCCGGAACCCGGCTTGCTCAACGTGTTTACTCTGCACAGCTTCCTCTATGCGCTTCACCACTACCATCGTATTGCAAGCAATTCCGATGCCATTGATGGTGAGTTTTGTGGTGTTCTTCAACTCGCCAATTCGCCACGCGAGGCGGCGCTGTTTAAGCGCTTGCAGCAACAATTGGCCGAACACCACTGGCTGCAATTTGTGGATCGCGATCGGGCCTCTGCATTAAGCGGTATTGATATTCGCCAAGACGGTATCTTCTATCCCGCCGCGGGCTGGCTGTCGCCGCCGAGTGTTTGCAAAGAACGCATTGCTCACCCCAACATTGCGCTACTGACCAACAGTGAGGCACTGTCGCTGCTTGACCACGGAGACCACTGGCAGATCATTGGCAGCGGGCCACATCCAATTGCTGAGGGTGATGCCGTCGTTATTGCCAATAGCCACGACGCAACACAGTTTTCACAGAGCGCGTTCTTACCGCTGCGTAAAATTCGCGGTCAAATTAGTTATTTTCGACAGCAGGATGTTCAGACCTCACCCCGGTGCGTGGTGTGCCACAAAGGCTATGTCGCCCCTGAACATAAGCAACAACTCTGCATTGGCGCGAGCTTTGATCTTCACAACGCCAACAGTGAGGTAACGGCTGAGGACCACGCCTATAACCTCAACACACTCGCCGACCTTAGCCCTAACCTACTAAAGACCGGCAGCGAAGCGATTGGCGGCCGCGCCGCGCTGCGCTGCGCCAGCCCGGATTACGCGCCTATTGTTGGCGCCCTGCCCGATATTGAAGCCTTCGACAATGATTACGCCGCGTTGCGCAAAGATGCTCGCCGCGCCATCGATCAGCCCGGGCGCTATGTGCGCAATTGCTATGTGAATGTCGCCCACGGCTCGCGGGGCCTTACGTCGACCCCCATCGCCGCCGAACTGCTTGCTGCCTATCTATGCAATGAGAATCGGCCACTGCCCAAGCAGTTGTGCGAAAGTTTGTCGCCCGCGCGTTTTATCATTCGTGACTTAATGCGCAGTAAACGCTAGGCTGCCCCCAAACTACCAACACATGATAGGAGCCTGCGTGAGCGACTACACTGCCCTGGAAAAACGTCTGCGCGAACTCGAGGATATTTCAGCAATTTCTGCACTGAAATACCGCTACCTAAATGCCTGTGATGCCAAGCAACCCGAGGAGGTTAGTAACTGCTTTGTTGCGGGAAAGATCGACATCGACTTCGGCCACATCGGGCGCTTTGACAGCCGTGAAGCCTTTGTAAACGTCTTTGAAGAACTTGGCTGCCATGCCCACATTATCGACATGCACCACGCCCAAAACCCCGTTATCCGCATCCTCTCGGAAGACCAGGCAACGGGGCACATCGGCCTGCGTTTTCTGAGCATCAACACCCAGGATAAAACGCGCATTCAGCTGTCTGGACACTACGACGATGAATACCAACGTGTCGATGGAGAGTGGAAGATATCAGCGAGCCGCTTCACCGTGGCGGCTGTTGAGATGATTGATTTCTCTGGTGACCACGCCCGCGTTACCTACACCGGAAGCACAATGCCCTCCTTATAGGATGTTCGTCTTGGAGAACAAAGCCTAGCGGCTCATTTAACAAACCAAGCCGCGGATGGGTCGCGAGACAACTCAGCCCCTTGGGCCGTACCGGCAAACATGGGGCCTGAAAAGTCACAACGGCTAGGGCGACATTCATTCCAGTCGGTGACAATTTCGCGGTGGCTGAACTGCCACCGGCCGTCACAGTGAATATAACGGTCCAAGTACCGCCCACCCACCAGCAGCTCTTCATCGCCCGAGGCACCGGGGTAACGGTGGTAAGCCTGGCAATACACTTCGCCCTCGGCGCGATCGCCGTCAACCACAATCAGGTGATTCGTTACCGCGTGCGCCGTCAAAGTCATCTGGGATAATTGCTCTGGCAACCACTGAACATAATCGCTCGCTGCGCCGCGGAACATCGCCCCGTGGTCTTCAGTAGCATCAGGGTGATAGAGCTCTGCCAATGCGGCGTAGTCTTTGCGGTCGATGGCCCGGCAGTAGCGCAGTACCAAGTCGCGAATGGCTTCCTTCGCTGACAAGTGCCAGAGAATATCGTCGTTGTTCATCGCCCTGAGTGCCCTCCAAATCCTTGCTTAGCCACGGTGCCCGTCATCTGCACGTCAGTGGTGCGCGGCTACCAGCGAAATGGCATAGTAGGAGATTCTGCAAACACTGTGAATGCTGACAATAGTGATGTACCGCTTACACACGCTTATCGCTCTTGTGGTCGTCGTACTGCCACTGCGCGCGGCTGCTAATCCGCTTCCTTACGACGTTGTGGGGCACTACCCTCATTCAACAGCGCTCTTCACCCAGGGGCTGGAACTGTTTCACGGCCAGCTTTTTGAGAGCAGCGGTCTTTATGGCCACTCGAAAGTGATTGCACGCCCCTTTCCAGAAGGGAGTACTGCCCCTGAAGAAAGCACTGAAACCCTGCGGGGCGTCACCCTGGACAAATCGCTATTCGCAGAGGGCTTAACCTTCCACAGAGGCAGACTTTACCTGCTCACATGGCGCGCTGGCCAATTACTGGAGATAGACCCCGAGCGGTTTGCGCTACTGCGCCGTCACGCATACAAGGGTCAGGGTTGGGGCATTTGCTATCACTCGCGCCGCGACTTATTTGCAATGTCTGACGGCAGCGACGAAATACAGTGGCGCCGAACCAGCGACTTTTCATTGGTGGACACCCTCACCATTACCGGAGCCGGTAACTATCAGCACCTCAACGAATTGGAGTGCCATGGCGACTATATCCTCGCCAACCAATGGAAGCAGCCCTACCTCCTTGTCATTGATGCGCGCTCAGGCGAAGTCGTTTCACAACTAGACTTGAGTGCACTCATTCCAGAGGGCCTCCATCAGGAAGCGGTGCTCAACGGTATCGCCTATGATGCCCGCGACGATACCTGGCTGGTGACTGGTAAACTCTGGCCCAAAATCTACCGAATTCGCTTTACGCTTCCAGTATTGGAGACGGCAAAAAGCGCCGCAAAAGCCGGCTAAAAATGCTAGTCTCCCTGAAACGTTTAATCGCTCAAGACAGGATTCTATGACTGCTACCCAACCACGTGCCGCCCACCCTGCTTTTGAATTGCTCAGCAGTAAATCAATCGACGCACTCGGCGTCACCCTATGCGAATACCGGCACATAGAAACCGGCGCCAGCCACTACCATATTGACGCTGACAATAAAGAAAATGTGTTCCTTGTGGCACTGCGCACCGTCCCTAACGATTCGAAGGGCGTCGCTCATATCCTGGAACACACGGCGCTGTGTGGCAGCGAAAAATACCCGGTGCGCGACCCGTTTTTTATGATGATTCGTCGCTCGCTGAACAGCTTTATGAATGCGTTTACCAGTTCCGACTGGACAGCCTACCCCTTTGCCAGCAGCAACCGGAAAGACTTTGATAACCTGTTACAGGTGTATTTAGATGCCGTTTTCTTCTCACGCCTGCACCCCTTAGATTTCGCCCAAGAGGGTCATCGGTTAGAGTTTAGCGAACGCGGCAATCCCGACTCCGCACTTCAATTTAAAGGTGTGGTTTTCAATGAAATGAAGGGGGCCATGAGCTCGATACCAAGCAGGCTCTGGCACACGCTATGTAAGTATTTATTTCCCACTGCCACCTATCACCACAACAGCGGCGGCGATCCGGAGGCCATTCCAGACCTCAGCTACGAAGAGCTAAAGGGCTTTTACGAAAGCCATTACCACCCCAGCAACGCCATTTTTATGACCTACGGCGATATTTCTGCCGCCGAGCACCAAGCACGCTTTGAAGAACTGGCCCTCAAGCGCTTTACCGCCCTGGATAAGCACATTGCAGTGGCGGATGAAAAACGCTACCACGCCCCCATTCGCGTGCAAGAGTCCTACCCGCTGCCAGCGGCGGAAGACCCCAAGGGTAAGACCCATATCGTGTTGTCCTGGCTACTGGGCAATAGTACCGACCTTGATAGCCTGCTAGAGGCGCAACTTCTTGCCGGAATATTATTGGATAACAGCTCCAGCCCACTGCTGCATGCGCTTGAAACCAGCGACCTGGGGAGCTCCCCCTCGCCGATGTGTGGTTTAGAGGACTCAATGCGTGAGATGGTGTTTGCCTGCGGACTGGAAGGCAGTGAGGTCGAGCACCGCGATGCCGTAGAGGCCCTGGTGCTCGACACTCTCCGCGGCTTGGTCAAGGAGGGCGTCGACACCGACCAAGTTGAATCAGTCCTTCACCAGCTGGAGCTACAACAACGAGAGATCAGTGGCGACGGCTACCCCTATGGCCTGCAACTAATTTTGAATAGTTTGGGAGCGGCCACCCACCGCGGCAACCCCGTTGATGTCTTGGACCTAGACCCAGCGCTTGCGCGCCTGCGTGAGAAAATCGCTGATGCGGATTATCTTCCCCGCTTGCTGCAGCAGCTAATTGATAACCCTCATCGCGTCACCCTGGTTTTCAGTCCTGACCAACAGTATCAACAGCGCGCCGAAAACGCTGAACAACACCGATTAGCCACAATCCAAGCCTCGCTCAGCGACGCGGAGAAGCAGGCGATTATCGATCAGGCAGAAGCCTTGGCTGAGCGACAAACCCTGCAAGAAGACGAGAGCATCTTGCCCCGAGTAGGCTTGGCGGATGTCGCCCAAGACCTCCCCGAGCTGCCCTATACCGACGCGCATTTCGGCAATCTGCCCTACTGCTATTACAACCGTGGCACCAATGGTTTGATTTACCAGCAGTTGTTAATCGAAATGCCGCATCTCAGCGATGACGAGCTCGGCTTACTCCCCCTCTACACCCAAACCGTCACCGAGCTCGGCCTGGGCGAGCGCAGCTACATAGAGGTGCAAGCCCAGCAAGCCGCTATTTGTGGCGGCATCTCGGCTTACACCAGTATGCGCGGCGGCATAAACGATGAACAGCAGCAGCAGGCGTACTTAGTACTGTCGTCGAAGGCCTTGCTACGTAATTGCCAGGCGCAAGCAACGCTCATGCGCGACACACTGGAGCAGGTACGCTTTGACGAACATGAACGAATCTACGATATGCTCGCCCACATGAAGGCGCGACGAGAGTCTTCAATCACCGGAAACGGGCACGCGCTGGCCATGGCAGCGGCCTCTTCGGGGATGAGCCCCGTTGCAAGAATTAGCCAAAAGATGTCCGGTTTAGATGGCATTCTGCAGCTTCGACAGCTGAGCGATGCGGCTGAGACAGCGAGCGGCAAAGCCGCCTTGGCTGAGGGATTAGCGGCCATTCACCAGAAAGTGCTCTCTGCCAACCGGCAGCTGTTGGTCGTTGCTGAAGAACAGGGGTTCAATGCTCATCGCTCAGCGCTGGCATCGGTTTGGGATAATTTCCAGGGCGATGGCAACGCGCTATTGCACACCGACACCTGCCGTGAAGCACGTCGTGAATTTTGGTCTGCTAACTCCCAGGTCAACTTCTGCGCCAGCGCCTACCCCACCGTTCCCTCGGGCCATCCGGACGCCGCGATATTGAGCGTGCTGGCTGTGTATCTTCGCAACGGCATCTTGCATCGCAGCATTCGCGAACAGGGCGGCGCCTATGGCGGCGGCGCATCGCAAGACTCCAATATTGCGGCCTTCCGCTTTTATTCCTACCGCGACCCACGCTTGCAAGAAACGCTAAACGATTTCAGCCAAGCCATTGATTGGATGCTGGACACACCTGTGAGCAGCGACGCCCTGGAGCAAGCGATACTGGGCGTTGTCAGCAATATCGACAAACCCGGCTCGCCCGCCGGCGAGGCAAAGCAGGATTTTCACAGCCGTATTTTTGGCCGCAGCATTGATGATCGCCGCACATTCCGAAACCGCGTACTCGCGGTGACTGGCGACGATTTGCAGCGGGTGACCCGAGAGTACCTCAAGGGCGTGGCGCCCAGCATTGCGGTAATCAGTAATAGCGCAACGGCCCAAAACCTTGACGACTGGCTGTCAGCGGAAGGCTTTGAGCAACGGCAACTCTAGCGCCCGCGTGCAGTGCCACCTACTCCATCAGTGATGAAGGTGGCGCTGTATGCGCTGCTGCAGCTGCTGCGCATTGGGCTGCAGGCGTAAATTTTGCTTCGCGGCGCCCAGGTCATTGAGCTCGCTGTCGCTCAGCGCGCGCCCCGAGAATAACAGCGCATTCATGTAACCCTTTTGCGTTTCAAAGGAGTTATCAGTCAGCAGCAACAGCTCATCAATTATCGCCCAGCGTTCACCGATATCTCCCCCCGCCTTGGCACCGATTAGCTCACCGTCGAGGTAGGCCTTGAAGCTACCGCCATCGCCACCGGCGTAAAATACCAAGCCGAGTCGATGCCATTTTCCTGGACGGAACTCGCCAAAGTACCCGGAACCGGCACTGGCGATACCCACTCCGCCACTGGCGCTGGATTCGAAGAATATGTCTGCGTCATCATCGTTATTAGGCGTAGTCTGCATAATGGCGCGCCAGAAGCCATCACTGGCCTCTGGCCATAAAATGTCCATAACGAGCGAGTAATCCGATAATTTTCCTTGCTCGGCGAGGTCGCCGTTCGCAGGGACGTTGGTCTGCAGTTTCAACCCCTGCTCCGGACTGTATGCATCAAATGCCATCACCACCGAGTCTCCACCCGCTAATTCCGGCACACCAAAGTCTGCCGGCGGGCCGAATTGGGTATCCGCTTGTGTGGCAACGTTAAGGTAGCTCAGGCGCGAGGGCCCAGCGTCTTCTCGCAAGGGCTGCTCATCGCCATGGAACTGCCACGTTGTGGTAACGGTGTCTGGTTGACAGCGACTCAGGGTTTTATCGATATCCAGATACAGGCAGTCACTGCTGCGCTGGCGCGCATACGCATCCAGACTTGCCCAACTTTCTGACAGGTATGTTGCTGAGCGGTCAGCTAAATTGGGGAAGAAAAGCGTCAAATTCCACGCGGCACTTTTATAGAGCACCAGCTTGATGGGCTCTGACTCGGCTGCCTGCGACGAGACAAACACCCAAGCTGGCTGTGCCGCACGCATCTCAGCCAGTTCTGCGGCGGATACACTAACTTCATAGAATGCCTTAAAACCTGGCGTATCTGCGGGCTGTCGCTCAACGGGTAGCGCGCGATGAAATTCGGTTGCGGTTACCGTCCCTGGCAGCCAGCGCTCGATAACCTGCGAGGGATCCAGCAACGCTGCATCGGCCCCGTGATGATATAGCGCCGCTTTGGCTGCCAGGGCGGTTAATTGTTGTGCGTTTGGCTGGTCTTCAGCCAAGGCGATTTCGACATGCGCATCGGGGCTGTATTTTTGCACAATGCCCTCAATAACCTGCTGTGTTGTCGCATCGGGCTCAGCAATATCACGCACCTGAATTTCGTCAACACTGGCGTCGAGAAGGCGTTTGTCCGACAGGCGGTAGCGAAGCGTCACGTCACTCAGACCATCGGCGAAAAAGTCTGGCTGGATCAGTATATTGCCCGACGCCAACTGCTCAAACTCGGTACCCAAATGGCTGTGTCCGCCAAGGGCGACGTCGATCTCTGGGTTGGCGAGTAGGATTTCACGATCCGCACTGGCACCTAGGTGGCTGAGCATCACTAAAACGTCCACGTGCTCCCGGTACTGGCTGACCACCCCCTCGGCAATATGCTGCAAGTGCCAATTCATTTTAAAGTCGGGGACGAAATCCGGAATCGGTGCCGTCTCAAGGGGCTCATCAAGCTCATTCCACGGCCCCGAGCTCATACCAAAGAAGCCGACCTTCAAGCAGCCTACCTGAAGTACTGCAAAGCCCTGCGCGCCGAAACTCTCTGCACTGCCGCCTCGGTATTCACTGTTACTGGCAATCACCTGTGCGATTGGGTCCTGGGCGTGGTCGAGTAGCGTGTCCGCCCCCCAGGCAAAATCGTGATTGCCAATGACGCGTACATCAAACGCCATGGCCTTGGTGACCTCAACCGTCGCGGCTCCCGCCGATAACAACTCAGCGACGCTGCCCTTTTCAAAATCGTCTCCGCCGTTACTGAATACTGTATAGGGCTGTTCTCCAAGCGCCTGACGGTGGTAGGCCTTGATACGACTAAAAAGCTTTTCAGGGCCACCATAGCGTGCATGCAGGTCAGCTACGTGAATAAAGCGCAGCGATTGTTCCTCGGCTTGTGCTTCGCAGTTGCCGTTGACCACGCGCGCCACCTCGGGAGCCTCAGTGGGAACCAAGCGATATTCACCGAACTGGGTGATACTGGCAGTGACACCCGCCTCACCCTGCACAGAGCTCAATAGCGGCCGCCACTGCCCATCGACTTTTCTGGCCACGCTATATCGTTGATTTTTGGGCTTTTCCGGCAGGGGTAAGAATAACCTAGCGGGCGTTAGCAGCTGTGTTTCCGTGGGCTGCAGCTCATACTGCGTCTGCTCCGCAGCAGCGCTCACTTCTAAAGAAATAGACAGGGCTTGCGCTGCGCTGGTCGACGCCAGTTCTAAACGCGCGGTGTCATCGAAGGTTAGCACCGACGCTTCACCTGGAGCGATGCGATAGGAAGGCGTGTCGTCGCGACCGGAACCGCCCCCACCACCTCCGCCGCAGGCAACAAGGGAAAAACATATAAACAGTGGGGTTAAGAAACCCTGTCGCATACTCACAGCTCCATTAATTTACTGCCCATTGCAGCTCGCTATCCTTGCGAATACTACGTGACCCAGCGTAGACGCTATCTAGGTACAAACCGTGATTTCAGCAACCACTAAAGGCTCACTGCGCCGCAGAGACTCCGGTTTTTTCTTGGCCAGCTTTGCGCAGTCTTCGATACTCCGCCTGCTGGGAAGGCGTGAGCAGGCCGTAAAACTCCATTTGTGTTTGGAGAATTGACCCGGTGTGGCGGGCCGCAACAGACCCCGCCCGCTGGCTCATTGCAGCAATGGTACTGCGCGTCATTTCCGGTAGCGGTTGTAGCTGCATAT
Source organism: Spongiibacter sp. UBA1325 (assembly GCF_002306875.1). Lineage (NCBI taxonomy): Bacteria > Pseudomonadati > Pseudomonadota > Gammaproteobacteria > Cellvibrionales > Spongiibacteraceae > Spongiibacter > Spongiibacter sp. UBA1325. The sequence continues at coordinate 119,493 of NZ_DBTD01000003.1, read as the reverse complement.
CTTGTCTAAGTGCGACGCTTTCTTTTTGTAACTCGGCTGCTTTTGCCGCATAGCGGACAATCAATTTATTGACCTGCTCGCGTTGCTGGCTAGTGAGCTCCAGCTTGTCCGCCAGGGCTGCGATGCTGGCACTGCTAAGCGCCTCTGCCGCTTGAGCCGGCATCACCAGCACCCATGTGCTGAAAAAAAGAATCGAGATAGAGCGAATCAACATTCATTATTCCTTTCAATGAATCTGTCCCAAACAGAGTACTTCTCGGTGCAACATCGTTATGCAGTTCTACACACGCGCCGGATGGACTCTGCGTCGAAGCCACGATGATGAAGAAATCGCTGCCGTTTGGCCAGCTCCCGCCGATCTTTGGGTGGAACATCGGCGTATTTTTTTTGGTAAACACTCTGCAATTGCTCAAACCAGTCGAAACCGGCATCAGCAAACGCCTCATCGATAATCGTTTCTGAAACACCGCGGTCGCGCAGTTCCATGCGAATACGCGAGGGGCCAAAGCCACTATTTGCTCTCATCCGCAGGTAGCTCTCGGCAAAACGCTGATCACTTTGCAGACGCTCAAGAGCCAAGCGCTCCACAACTATCGCAATGTCCGCCTCACAACAGGGGAAGCGCTGCGCCAACTTGGACACTAACTCCTTACGGCTGTGCTCCCGTCGGGCCAATAAATCCATTGCTTTCTTTCGTATACCTATGTCACTCAATTTCTACTATCCTAACTGGGGGTAGATGCTCGCCTCTACGGCAAATACTTATTTTTTTTAATCTGTGCAAATAGCAAAGTAACAACACGGTCAACAGGGCGTTATTAGACTCGACCGCTTTCTTTTACCATGGAGTGTAACTATGTTAGTGCAAATTCAAGTATTGTTGATGCAGATTTTTTCTGGTTCCCTGGCTAAATTTCGCGATGATGAGCGCGGCGCAAGTGCCATCGAGTACGCAATTATGGCTGCCGTACTGATCGGCGTTATCATCGCAGCGATTGGCCTGCTGGACCTCGGCGGCATCTTCACTGACATCAACGCAGATATCGACGCAGCCTAAACACGTTATTGAATTTGGCGGCGAAAAAGGAATTCCCCGTGTTATGGCCATCGTCATCATTCTGCTACTTGTCGTCTTGGCATATGTTGATTGGTCATCACGGAGAATTCCCAACGCCCTAAATCTGGCGCTGTTTATTGCTTCGCTGAGCATTTTTATCGGCAGTGGTGGCATCAGCGCCTATCAATGGGTGGTGAATATTGTGCTCGCCCTGGCGATTACACTTCCAGGCTACCTTTCAAACAACATGGGAGGTGGCGACGTCAAGCTGCTGCTGGCCCTCTCTCCGCTTTGGCCGCCGACGACGTTACTCTTTGTCTTCGCCTCGGGTACCCTGGTGCTGGCACTCATCATGACTATCATCGAAAAAAGTAAGCGGCATGATAAGCATCGAGCGCGCGGGTTCCCGATCGGCACTGCGGTCAGTCTGGGCGCAGCGCTACTCCCCCTCTCACCATTCTTCTCTGTTTCGCTATGACACACCACGAGGAAAACATTATGGCCGGGGCGCCAAGTACTTCAAATAACGCGCGCCAGAGCGGTGTGGTCGCTATTGAATTCGCCATTCTATTCCCGGTATTTTTCGCTCTAAGCTATGCAGTGATGGCCTATGGGATGTATTTTCTACTGTTGCAGAGTTTCGCCTATGCGGGTGAAGATGCTCTCAGAGCGGCGCTAGCTACAGACTGTGCTGCAGCAGTATGCACGGAGGCCGAGCTAGAGCCTGTCGTCACGGCGCAAGTCCAGAATTCACTTACTTGGTTCTCCGCGGACCTCGTCAATGCAGCAACGGCCGGCGATGATTTCTTCAGCTGCGATGCAACAATGCTATGCACGGTGAGGCTCAGCGCTCCACCTATTTTGGACAGCATAAATCTACCTATTATCGGCAGCATTCCCAACCTGCCCGACCCGGTAGTGAGCCGTTCCAGCCTGCGCATGTAGCAATCGCGACAAGGAAACTATACGTAGGTGCCACAATATCAGCACAACGTCACACCACCTAACATCAGGGAAAGAGACGCTAAACTAAAATGTAGCGACGGTGTAATACGATAACTTCATCTTAGATGCATTCAAGGGATATACCGATGCAAGCAAGGACTCTCAAGATCATCGCTGCACTGCTAATTATCAGCGCAGTTATCATGGGTATCATTGGTTATCGAATTAGCCAACAAGATGCTATTCGCGACCAACAGCGGCAGACTGTGGCAACGCAGGCCGACTCCTACACATATGCTCAAAAGCTAGTCATTGCAACAAGAGACATCGCCAAGGGAGAAACCCTGACCGAAGAGGAGCTGATGCAAGTTCCTTATGCCATCAAGGTCGAGGGCAGCTTTGCAACGGTCTCAGAGCTACTTAACAAGCGAAGTAAACAAGACATTCTGAAAGGTTCGGTGATTCGTGACAGCGATTTCGAATCCGATAGCAAGTTAGCTGAGCAAATTCAGCCCGGTCACCGCGCCGTTGCCGTTAAAGTTGACGAGGTTATCGGCACTGGTGGCTTCTTAAAGCCCGGGGATTTTGTTGACGTCATCTTTAATAGCCGCGCCACAAAAGAGACCAACGACCGCAGTATGTCTCGACGCGTACTACGCAATATTCGTCTGATCGCGTTTGGCGACGAGGTCGAGGGCGAAAAGCCTCAGCCGGTTACTAACGAGAGCAGTAAAAAAGCGAACAACAAAGATGGCGGAAAACGCAGCCGCTCCGCGGTACTGGAAGTGCCTACAGACGAGGTAAACCGCCTTGTGTTAGCCGAGAGCGCCGGGGGACTTCGATTGGTAGCGATCGGCGAAGCTGACCGCCTGGCACGCGAGGAGATGATCGCATCCGGTGAAACACCCGAAGAAAACGAAGACAAAGCAACCTTAATGCGAGAAGTCACGGGCTTTAAACCCGCCCCACCGCCAAAATCCATTTATATGTATAGCGGCGATAAAGTCGAGACAATTCGAGTACGAAACTAATGCAGCAACCACTGGTTCGATATGGAGCATCTATCATGAAACAGGGATTTTTAATTGCTTTGCTGTTAGGGCTAATCACCAGCCTGCATGCAGAGCCCTACAAGACCCTGCGACTGGAACTGGGTGAGCAGCAAATGCTGAGTACCAAATACAGCGTAAAAAGGAGCGCCATTGGGCGCCCGGAAGTTGCGTCACTTAAAGTGCTCAATTCAAGAGAATTTCTTCTGACTGCAAAACAACTTGGTGCAACCTCGCTGTTGCTTTGGCAGGGCGGCAAGGAGCCGACGGAATTTCGCATAGAAGTTGTGCCCAGTTTGTCTCCTAGTACGCGCGACGGCGTTGCGGTGGACAGCAGTGGCCCCTATATCAGCCTGCAGGGCGAGACTCGATCCTTACAACAACATCAGCAGCTACTCACATCGAGTGGCCCCAATGTTTTGGACAACACCGTTCAGCGCGGCTCCATGCAGGTGCAAACGGATATTCGCATTGTTGAATTTAGCCGATCCCAACTCAAACAAATTGGAACCGCACTGTCCTACGTCGGCGGGGATACCTCTATCGCAACAGGCGGATCTGGTTTACTTCCGCTATTAGAGGGCAATGGGCCACTGGGTGCATTATTAGGTATTACACCAACAGGCGCGGATGCTTCCTCAATACTAGTAGGTCATGTAAAAAATGGTTTTAGTGCAGCCATTAATGCCCTTGCTCGAAACGGCTATGCCTACACATTGGCTCAACCCTCGCTGGTCAGCATGTCTGGTCAAACAGCAACTTTTTTAGCGGGTGGAGAATTCCCCTACCCAGCGTCAAACCGCGATGGCCAAATTCAAATTGAATACAAAGAGTTTGGTGTGCGGCTGCACTTAACACCAACCGTGCTCAGTGAAAATAGCATCATGCTAAAAGTTGCCCCAGAAGTCAGTGACTTGGACTTCACAAACGGCGTGCAAGCCAGCGGCGTTTCCGTCCCCTCTCTGCGCGTGAGACGCACTGACACCTCGATCCAGCTCGCTCCCGGGGAGAGCTTCATTATCAGTGGTTTGGTAAGCAGAAACACCTTTACCAATGCCGACCGGCTGCCCGGCCTGGGAGACATCCCTATATTGGGCGCCCTATTCCGCTCTACACGGTTTTCGCAGGAAGACAAAGAGCTGATCATGATTGTCACTCCCCACCTGGTAAATCCCATTGCCAAGGACGCGGAGCTGCCAGAACTACCCGGTGAAACCTATAAGCACTATGTCCCCTCATTTACCGATATGCTGTTTCGCGACTTAGATAAATCCAGCGAGCGAGCAGCGAAGAAGGCGCAAAAATCCGATGTCGGATTCGCAGATTAATAAGGGAGCCCAGTGATGAGGCTGATCGACCGGAGAACACCTGAAACTAAGCAGGAACAACTCGACGATTACGAGACGCTCAAAGCCGCCCTACATCGCTTTGTCATAGATCGTATCGAAGATGACAATATCATCTACGACGATGACTCAAAAAAGTTAGAAGAAGCGATCGGTGCTTATATACGGCAGTATTGTCGTATATACGAGGTGAATATCGGCCGAGAAAAATTCGACAATCTAGAGAAAGAGCTGCTGGACGAAATTGTGGGGTTCGGCCCCCTACAAGTTCTTCTCGACGACCCCGATATCAATGACATCTTGATTAATGGTCCGCGGCGCATCTTTGTCGAACGACGCGGCGTACTAGAACAATCGTCTATGCGGTTTCTAGACGACCGCCATGTGCTTCGGGTTATTCGACGCATGATATCGCCACTGGGGCGCCGCATCGATGAATCCAGCCCCATCGTTGATGGCCGACTGGCAGATGGTAGCCGTATTAACGCCATCGTACCGCCGCTCGCACTAGATGGTCCCTGCCTGTCTATCCGAAAGTTCCGCAAGGACCCTCTGACCGCCGAAGAACTCCTGGCCGGCGGATCGATAACCAAGGACGCACTGGACTTTCTCAGCGAGTCGGTTGCTAAAAGGCGCAATATCTTAATAAGCGGGGCGACCGGCTCCGGTAAGACCACTTTGCTTAACATTCTGAGCCAGTATATTCCTGCAACCGAGCGCATCGTAACCATCGAGGACGCAGCAGAACTCCAATTGCGCAATAGCCACGTGGTGCGACTAGAGACCCGACCTGAAAACAATGAAGGTGTTGGCCAAGTCACAGCGGGCGAGCTTGTCAAAAACGCCCTTCGCATGCGCCCAGACCGAATTATTGTCGGTGAAAGCCGCGGTGGAGAGGTCGTGGACATGTTGCAAGCCATGAACACCGGCCACAACGGCTCGATGACCACCGTGCATGCCAACTCAGCTAGCGATGCGATCACTAGGCTGGAAATGATGGTAGGGATGTCGGGGTTCAAAGGCTCAAGCGAGTTAATTCTCAAAATGATTGGCAGTGCATTGGACATGATCGTTCATATCGGCCGCCAATCAAATGGGCATCGCTGTGTAATGCAAATATGCAAACTCACGAATACGGCGAACGGACTGCAACTACGCGAGCTATTCGCTTTGGATGCTGGCGGTAATCTTGCCAGAAACCCCAGTGAACAAAATGTTCCTCTACTCAACGACGTAATGCCGGGGTCGCCGTGATGTTTTGGATAGCCCTGGTAGCACTAATGATTGGCCTCGCCTTTGTGCTCATGCTGTTGGTCAATGTCGAAGCACCGGCAGAGGTAGAAATCGCCGAGGTCGAACGCAAAGATCCCGTGCCGGAGTTCATTACTAATTACTTAGCCGCCAACGGCGTAGAGCTCCCAGCTGTCGTGATCTACAGCGTCATTGCCAGCCTCGCAGCAATGACGATTCTGTGCATCGCGTTACTGCCGATTAGTATCGCTGCCATCAGCATTCTAACTGGCTATGCCGTCGCGTTTCTCAGCATAAAATTTGTCGGCAGCAAACGTCGGGCGAAGATGCTTGAGCAGCTGCCCTCTTTTATCAACCAAGTTACCCGCAGACTTTCGGCGGGTATTTCTGTAGAAAATGCCTTCGCAGACTCAGTTGAAACTTTGGAACGCCCCTTAGGCACCGTCATGCGACGAGTAGTCAGACGGGTACACCTGGGCTACGACCTTCATCAGGCTTTCAGCCGTGAAGCTGGCGTGACGAAACTACACGAATTCAACGTAATTGCGACGGCCCTGCGCATCAACGAACAATACGGCGGGAGCATCCGCTCTATTCTGGATGATATCGTGGGTATATTGCGAATGGATGAGGCCGGCAAGCGTGAACTAGCCGCCATGACTGGAGAAACACGTTTCACAGCGACAGTACTCGCTCTGCTGCCGCCGGGTATCGCCGTATACATGTTTAGTATTAATCCAGACATGATGTTGGAAGTGTGGTCTCAAAGCAGTGGTAAGTCCCTATTTATCATCTCCGCGGTAATGGAAATACTGGGCGTATTCGTACTGTGGCGCATGGTTAACTCAATAGAGTCATAGGCAATAGACATGGAAGCGCAACATTATTTTTTCATTATCGGCGCACTTATATTATGCACCGCACCGGTAATACTCCTAGCTACCGCACACATTAACAGTGATGCCAGCGAGAACACCAAGCTAGAGTTTGGGCGCCATGACACCTGGCGCATGCTTCGCGAGGAAAACACCCATATTGCCTCGCTCTCTCAGCTGCTACGCCGCGCAGGACTGTTTACCAGCGCACAACAGATCAAAGCGATTTCTTTTACCTTGGTCGCTTGCCTAGTATTGGGCGTAATTGCCGCGGCGGCGAGTCTGTTTAAGGGGCTGGCGATCGGGCAGGTCTTGGCCATCACCGGTGCGACAGTGATTGGCAGTGTTGTACTGGCCTACCTCATTCTAAAAAACCAAGCAGACGAGCGACAAAACGCCTTAGAAAAAGAAACCATGATGTTAATTCAGACCACGCGCATGCTATGGCGCGTCGGCCTGTCTTTACCCAAAACCCTTGGCATTATTTGCGAGCAACTGTCAGAACTGTCACCCAACTGCGCCAAGGAGCTTTCCCTTGCAGCAAATAAAATTGAGTCGGGGCAGAGTCAAGAAGAGGCCCTTTATGAGCTTATCAATAGCTGCAGTGCAGAGGGCTTCAAGGAGTATTTGATTGTAATCCGTCAGCAGTCCATTACTGGCGGCAGTATCGATAAGTCTCTTGACGAACTCTACTTGCTCTTACAAAACCGTCGGCGGCTTAGCTTACAAGAGCAGGTCAATAAAATATCGGGAAAGATGTCATTGGTTATGATGCTGTTTTTATTTCCCGCTTTGGTATTACTTGCAGCTGGCCCTAGCTTTTTCTCCATGGTGCAAGCGCTGAACGAGTTAGGTGGATGATGAATACGTCAATAAACAACGCCTGTTTTCGACGCTTTCTGCCGTTGATGCTGGCATCACTGCTGTTATCAGCATGCGCCTCAGCGCCCTCGCAACTATCGCAAAACCGTGCAGATTGTGGTGCGTCATTGAGCCAAGCCCAACGGGTAAAACTAGATCTTGTTGAGCAGTTATTGTCAGAAGGCAGCTATTTCTCTGCACAGGCGCACCTGGAACAGGATGACAGTAATAGTCCTCGGGCCCTTTGGTTGACCGCCGAAGCACAACGTAAGACGGGGATGCTGAGTGAGGCCTACGATAACTACAGAGACCTCAGCCTAACCTGCATGACCGCTGCCGGACACGCTGGCATGGCGAAGATACTTGCCACCCGTGGCGATCTAGCCATTGCCCATCAGCACATGTTGAAAGCCAGACACCTCGCCCCTACCAGCGCAGATGTTCGCAATGACTACGGCTTCATTCTCCTGGCAATGCGAGACTTCAAAGCAGCCCAACGAGAGTTTATGACCGCATTGCAACTGAAAAATGGTCATCCGGTCGCTCTGCGTAACATGATCATCAGCCTGATACTTGATGGTGACACCCGAACCGCACTACGCCTCGCTCAAAACAACGACATTAATAGTGCAGAATTTAATCAGCTCCTTGAAAAAGCAAACCATTTCACAGAGCCCACTGTCGCCAAACGCGCCATTGTTAGATAGGGAATTAACGTATGAAAAATCGACTATTGATACTTTCATCACTCGCCTTTAGTTGTGCGGTCACCGCGGGCGAACCTAGCTATGACATTAGCCGCGACACTGCAACAACCCGAGCCCTAGACGCTCAACGTTCTGGAGAAATAGCCTCTGATATTCCTCAGAAGCAGAACGGCGCCTCGCGCGCATTAAGCTACAAGCGCTATACCGAAAGCTTTGACCGCCCGATTCCCGTGTCATTTATCGACACAGACTTTAAAACGGAATAGTAATGAGTGCTGCCCGCCGCTTTATTCGCCAGCCAACGCCTTCGCAACAGAGAGGGGTAATGACGCTGACCTTAGCTGCGTTGATGTTGGCAATAACTGCTTTTCTTGCGCTCTCAGTCGATACTGGCAGGCTCTTTCTTGAGAAGCGCACCCTACAAAGGCAGGCTGACTTAGCGGCCCTGGAAACGTCGTTGACTTATTGTCGCGACCAATCGCTAGATGATGACGGCCTATTTGCGGCCGCCCAGGCGGCATTGGCTAGTGAGCGCAATAATTTTCGTGGCGATGCGGGCGGCATTGCGGTTGTGCTCGGTGAGATTACGAGCGCTGACGACGGCAACGGTGGTAGCGTCAAACAATTCACCGCAAGCGCAGATGGAAAGGCCGTACAGGTCACGCTGACGCGAACAATACGTGCATCCCTTTTCGGCAGTGTAGTACCTGGCGGCAGCCAAACAATCACTATTGAGGCGCGGGGCGCTGCAGAAGCTTGCCAGCCCGTCGCATCGCTACATTTGCGCAGCAATTTACTCAATGTCGACTCAAGCCAATCAGCACTTCTTAACGGCGTCTTAGGCGGCTTGTTAGGTACTACCCTTAACCTCAGTGTCGCACAGTGGGACGGTCTACTGGACACAAACCTCAATTTGCTGAGTTACCTTGATGCTCTGGCCGTTGATCTCGGCATCTCTGCAGGAGACTATGACAGCGTACTTAACGCCGACGTTAGTCTGGGAGATCTACTCGACGTCGGCGCAGATGTACTGGAGTTAGGCGGTAATACCGCTGCGGTTAGCGCATTTCGTGATCTCGTCTTAGCCATCCCTGGGGCCACTCCGCTGATATCGCTCGGTGAGCTGCTTGAGGTGCAAACGGGAGCACCCGAAGCCGCACTAGATATTGGCCTACAAGCAATGCAACTTGTTCAAGGGACCATTCAACTGGCGAATAGCAAATCCGCGATCGCCGCCGACATACCCATAAACCTTCTCGGCTTAGCGGGCGCAACGGTAAAACTGCAAGTGACCGACCCGCCAAGACTCATGGCCACGGGCAACCCAAAACTCGCTGCAGATGCGCCTTACGGCGGAGATGCGATATTTGTCAGATCAGCCCAAGTACGCACATTTATTTCGCTGGATCTGCCAATTGTCGGCGCTACCTTAAATACGCTGCTAAGCCTCGTAAATGACAACCCTTTACTGAGCGGCATCGCTGGCACAGTCAGCAGCTTGCTGTCACTGGATATACTCGGCGTACTTCAGGGACTGAGCTGCGTGGTTTACTGTGATATCCAGAGAGACCTTTTAGATATCGAAGTACTAAGCTCGCCGAGGCTGGATATCCTTCTTGAAGCGGGCAGCGGCGACGGCCGCGTAACCGATTACGATTGCGATGGCGAAGACAAAGCACTGGATGCGCTCGCCAATAGCTCCGCTGTCAGCGTACTTGCCGGTAGCCTGGGCAGCGATATGAATGATGCCGCCACTAACGCCTTTGATGAAGCTTCACCAAGCGTGGCCCCCATTCCGATACTCGATATCGGCACCAAGCGGGTACGCTACCAGTGCACCCTTCTGCTGATTTGCTGGACTGAATACTGGGACGGCAGCGCTTGGGATGGTGATCCCGGTGCCGCCGAGCGGGATGCCTTCTCTGGAGGCGGGCTGGGCCTGAGTTTAGACTCTGATTTGCTCGCAGGCTCAGAAACCCTGAATTTCGCCAACAACCCATCCGACGACTACCTGCCCGAGTTCGGTGTAGATCCAATAGATGAGGCCTATCAAAGCGTTGATACTCAAAGCCTGGTCGATAACTTAGAGGGCGATTTGCTGGGCTTAAACCTCGAGTTCTATGCCCCCACCAACAGCGGCGATGGTATTACCGGAAACGCGCTCGGTGGGCTCCTCTTCCTTGTGGGTTCAGCCGCCAGTGCGCTGACGGGCGCTGTGGAAGCGATTATCACATCTACGCTCTCTCCACTGCTGACAGCCATTGTTAATCAGCTGTTGGATGCGCTCGGCGTCAGTTTGGCCGAGACCGAAGTAGGCGCAGCCATGACCTGCGAAAGTGATAGAGTGAAGCTCGTAATGTAGCGCGAGCCTTTTTACCTTAATGCTGCCTCCTGCAAAAAAATATAGTCTGACAACCACTACTGTTACACTGTAAAAAAAACAAGAATCTGCCGGCTGTAACCACGATGAACTTCAATGACTACCTCACCCTTCTCGCGAAAAATGGCGGCTCCGACTTATTTCTCAGCACCGGCGCTCCGCCGTGCGCGAAATTTCACGGGAAACTCAAACCTCTCGATAAAGACCCATTTACACCGGGCGAGATCAGAGACATCGCCTACGAAATTATGGATGGCGAGCAACAGAAAGAGTTCGACCAAGAACTCGAAATGAACCTTGCTTACGCCATCCCTAAAGTTGGCCGTTTTCGCGTCAATATATTTAAACAACGCAACGAAATCTCGATAGTAGCTCGTAATATCGTCACCGATATTCCCAACGTCGACTCCCTGGGGCTACCCTCAGTTTTGAAAGACGTGATTATGACAAAACGGGGCCTGGTGCTATTCGTTGGGGCAACGGGTTCTGGTAAATCAACGTCTCTTGCAGCACTTATTGATCACCGGAATACCAACAGCAGCGGTCATATAATTACGATCGAAGATCCGATTGAGTTCATACACCGGCACAAGCGCAGCATTGTTAATCAACGCGAAATTGGTGTGGACACGCGCAGCTTTCACCAAGCCCTGAAAAATACACTCCGGCAGGCACCTGATGTCATTTTAATAGGAGAAATCCGCGACCGTGAAACGATGGAACATGCCATTGCCTTTGCCGAAACAGGGCACTTGTGTATTTCCACACTGCATGCCAATAACGCCAACCAGGCACTCGACAGGATCATTAACTTCTTTCCCGAAGAGCGCCGGAATCAATTACTGCTCGACCTCTCCCTCAACTTAAAGTGCTTTGTCTCCCAGCGTCTGATTCCCACCCTAGACGGCAAACGCTGCGCTGCTATCGAGATTTTATTGGGCACGCCAACCGTCGCCCAGGCTATTCACAAAGGCGAAGTCGAGTCGATCAAAGAGATCATGGCAAAATCAGAAAATCTGGGGATGCAAACCTTTGATGCCGCCCTGTTCAAGCTTTACGAGGAAGGGAAAATTTCTTTTGAGGATGCGTTAAAAAACGCTGATTCATCCAACAACCTGCGTCTCAGAATTAAACTAGAAAGCACAAGAGGCATTCCCGCCGGCGAAGAAGAACCTGATACAAGCAGTAGTAATAGAAAAGCTGATAACGCTTTCAGCCTGCAAATTGAGGAAGAGCCTCCAGAGCCCGAAAGTTAAACTGAAAAAACTCAGGGGCAGTGGTAAATGCCCCTGAACCAGTTGGCTGCAACGCTATTCTTCGCTGGCCTCTACACTTTCTTCTGCCTTCTTGGCAGCCGGCTTCGGTAGCAGCTGTTCGCGGATGGCCGATTCAATTTCATTGGCGATTTCGGGGTTCTCACTCAAGAAGCGTGCAGCGTTCGCCTTACCCTGACCAATCTTGTCGCCCTTATAGGCATACCAGGCACCAGATTTATCAACTAAGCCCAGCTTGACGCCCAAGTCGATAACTTCACCCATGCGGTAAATACCACGGCCATACATGATTTGAAATTCAGCTTGTTTAAAGGGCGGTGAAACCTTGTTTTTCACAACTTTAACGCGGGTTTCGTTACCAACAACTTCATCGCCCTCCTTCACCGCGCCGGTGCGACGAATATCCATGCGAACTGACGCGTAGAATTTCAGGGCATTCCCGCCAGAGGTGGTTTCGGGGTTACCAAACATAACCCCAATCTTCATACGAATCTGGTTGATGAAAATAACCAGTGTATTAGTCTGCTTGATACTGCCGGTAAGCTTCCTAAGTGCCTGGGACATCAGTCTCGCTTGAAGGCCAACGTGAGAGTCACCCATGTCGCCCTCGATTTCAGCCTTCGGCACCAGCGCGGCGACCGAATCGATAACAATGACATCGACAGAGCCGGATCTAACCAGCATATCGGTAATTTCCAGCGCTTGTTCCCCGGTGTCAGGCTGAGAAACCAGCAAATCTTCCAGGTTTACACCAAGCTTTTCGGCATACTGGGGGTCAAGAGCGTGCTCTGCATCAACAATCGCCACTGTCTTGCCCAGCTTTTGCGCTTCAGCCATTACCTGCAAACACAGCGTGGTTTTACCCGAAGACTCAGGGCCATATATCTCTACGATTCTTCCAAATGGCAGGCCACCGATCCCAAGGGCAACATCCAAACCCAATGAGCCGGTGGAAACAGAGGGCATAATTTCACGAGAGCTATCCCCCATTTTCATAATTGAGCCCTTACCAAACTGGCGCTCAATTTGTCCTAATGCCGACTCCAGAGCCTTCTGTTTGTTGGCGTCCATAGTTTCTCACCCTTCTTCATGTCGCTAGTGGTCTCAACCACACTTGCGAGGCCGCTGACTAATTACTGTATATATACTCAGTATTATATAAGGCGTTGTCAATCCCTGCTGAAAAAAAGTCCTGCTCGCGACGCTGGCGACACAACGAGGCATTCCGTAAACTTCTCGCTTTTCCCCAGCAAAGTGACGAGCGGAGTTTTCCCTCGGGTTCGGAGAGTGATTATGAATGCAGGCATCGACCTGGCCCAGCACACGCCAATGATGCAGCAATACCTGAAAATTAAGGCGCAACATCCGCAGGAATTACTATTTTACCGGATGGGCGACTTTTATGAGCTCTTTTTCGATGACGCAAAACGCGCTTCCGACTTGCTGGATATCACCCTCACCGCCCGCGGAAAATCCGGCGGAAACCCAATTCCCATGTGCGGCGTTCCCTATCACGCCGCGGAAGGCTACCTCGCTCGCCTGGTAAAATATGGCGTTTCCGTCGCAATTTGCGAGCAAGTCGGTGACCCCGCCACCAGCAAAGGCCCGGTGGAAAGAAAGGTCGCACGCATTGTCACCCCCGGAACACTGAGCGATGAGGCGCTGCTCGATGAACGCCGCGACAATTTACTGGTCGCCTGTTGCCGACAAGAAAATACCTTCGGGCTAGCCGTTCTCGATATGAGCAGCGGCCGCTTCAGCGTATCAGAGTTAACAAATGAGCCAGCCTTGCTGAGCGAGTTGCAACGGCTGCGCCCAGCCGAGCTACTAATACCCGAAGATTTTGGCGGCGAGTGGTTGCCAGATTTACCCGGTAGGCGTGCCCTTCCGCCTTGGGACTTCGATAGCGAAAGTGCGCTGCGACTGTTGTGTAGCCACTTCCAGGTTCAAGACCTCGCCGGCTTCGGCTGTGACAACCTGCCCGTCGCAACAGCAGCTGCCGGCTGCTTATTGCAATACGTGAAAGATACACAGCGCTGCGAATTGCCCCACATTCGACGACTCCAGCACGATGCATGCGAGCGGGCTGTCGCCATGGACGCCGCCACCCGCCGCAACCTCGAGCTTGATACAAATCTCGGCGGCGGTACCGACAACACCCTCGCCTCCGTGATTGATCGCTGCCAGACAGCGATGGGCAGCCGGCTTCTCAAACGCTGGCTTCATCGCCCGCTGCGCGACCGAGCAGTATTAGAGGCCAGGCGAAACAGTATCGCAGCGCTGATTCAGGATTATCACTTTGAATCCATTCGCGAACAGCTAAAAGCCATTGGCGACCTGGAAAGAATTTTGGCGCGTGTTGCGCTGCGTTCGGCCCGCCCCCGGGATCTTTCTCGCCTGCAGAGCTCCCTTGCGATTTTGCCGCCCCTGCAGCAACTTTTAGCGGCAATTCCCACGGAACATATTCGTGGGATTGCAACAGATATCAGTAGCTTCCCAACACTCGCTGAACTGCTACAAACCGCCATTATCGACAATCCACCTATGGTCATTCGGGACGGCGGCGTCATTGCACCGGGCTATGATGCCGAGCTGGATGAACTGCGAAGCCTGAGCAGTGATGCTGGCGAATTTTTGGTGGCAATGGAACAGCGCGAAAAAGAACGGACCGGACTCAGCAGCTTAAAGGTCGGCTATAACCGTGTGCACGGCTATTACATAGAAATCAGCCGTACACAGGCGGAAAATGCTCCAACAGAATATATTCGTCGGCAAACCTTAAAAAATGCCGAGCGCTTTATCACGCCGGAACTCAAAGAGTTCGAGGACCGCGCACTCAGCAGCAAAAGCCGCGCACTGGCACGAGAAAAAGCGCTCTACGAAGCATTACTGGATCGTTTGAATGAGCATCTAGGTGCCCTACAGCTCTCGGCACACGCACTGTGCGAATTAGATGTGTTAAGCAACCTCGCAGAACGCGCCGTACAACTGGACTTCTGTGAACCGGAGTTTACCGACAATGGTTGCATCGATATCGAACAGGGGCGTCACCCCGTGGTCGAGAGCGTTCTAGACGAACCCTTCATCGCCAACGACCTCAACCTGGATCGCCGTCGCAGAACCCTCATCATTACCGGCCCGAATATGGGCGGTAAATCGACCTATATGCGCCAGACCGCGCTGATTGTTCTGCTGGCCCATATCGGCAGCTTTGTTCCGGCGAAACGCGCCAAGCTAAGCGTCGTTGACCAGATCTTCACTCGTATCGGCTCCTCAGACGACCTGGCTGGCGGTCGCTCGACCTTTATGGTGGAAATGACCGAGACGGCAAATATTCTCCACAACGCCACACAAAACAGCCTGGTGTTAATGGATGAAATTGGTCGCGGTACCAGCACCTTTGACGGCCTCTCGCTTGCCTGGGCCAGCGCTATTGAACTCGCGGACAAGGTCAAGGCCTTTACCCTGTTTGCCACCCACTACTTTGAATTAACGGTACTGCCCGAAACCTACCCCTGCGCGGCCAATGTTCACCTTGGGGTGCGGGAATTCAAAGACCATGTCGTCTTCTTGCACCGCCTTGAAGAGGGGCCAGCTAATCGCAGTTATGGCCTACAAGTGGCAAAGCTTGCGGGAATGCCCGAAAAAGTCATCTCGGCCGCTCGCAGTAAACTCAACGAGCTGGAACAACAGGCGATTGCTCCGGTGATAAAAACCAGTGGCCCGCAAGCGGATTTGTTTGCCAGCCCCACCCTCTCAGCGGTCGACGAGGCACTGGCGGACATCGACCCCGATGCGCTGACTCCCCGCCAAGCGCTGGAGGCCCTCTATCACCTCAAAGAATTGGGTGATAAGTGATCAATATCGGCTCATCAGTAAAACAAATTATGTACACCTAAATTATTGTTAAGGCTGACGCTGTACCGATATTTTTTCCTGGTGTTACAATGCGCGCTTGCCGATTCACAGTCAGAGAGTAAGGGGCTGACCAAAATGACTTTTGTTGTAGGTGAAAATTGCATCAAGTGTAAGCACACAGACTGTGTGGAAGTATGTCCTGTTGATTGTTTTTACGAAGGCCCGAACTTTCTGGTTATTCACCCAGATGAGTGCATCGATTGCGCACTGTGTGAGCCCGAGTGCCCGGTAGAAGCCATTTTCTCGGAAGATGAACTCCCAGATGATCAACAAGTATTCCTCGAGCTGAATGCCGAGCTCGCAGAGGTTTGGCCGAATATCACAGAAATGAAAGATGCTCCGGCCGACGCAGAAGAATGGGCAGGAAAGCCTGACAAACTCCAGTACTTAGAGAGATAATCACTCTTTGTCTGCTGCGAAAAAGCCCGCTCAATGCGGGTTTTTTTATGCCTGACTCCCGCCCATATTCCTCAGCCTCACCAACGACAAGGGAACAAAGTCGCTGAATTTGCGTCACAGCTACACCATGTCACGACATGGCCAATGCAAAAGAGCTAGCGACAGAAATACCCATCGTCAGCGTTTGCACAGCGAGGCGCAAGGAACATCGACGCCCGAAACCTAACAACTATGGAGCGTATTCATATGAAGAAATTCACGTCATTCTTTGATCATGTTTTTCTCGGACGAGGCATCTTAATGGTTGCGATAACACTCGGTGGCACAGCTGCTTTAACGGCGTGCGACCGCAACGAGGGCCCTGTTGAAGAAGCGGCGGAAAGCGTTGATGAAAGCTTTGAAAGCGCCAGAGATTCCTACCAAGAGGGCGTGGAAGAGGTTAAAGACGAATACGACGATCACACCACTGAATAAGCCCCTCGCCGGAGAAAGGTCAGCCCTGCTGACCTTTCATATCTTGCCTTTTAGCTTTTGACAGCGCCCCTACACTCTCGCTTTAATTAGCGTTTTCACGCCAACCGAATAGGACTCCCTTGGACGCTGCCAGCATCAACACCCTTTTTCTGATCGGCGCCAGCCTCGTCGCAGCCAGCATCCTCGTTAGCTCCGTGTCCTCACGGCTGGGCATTCCTATTCTTCTCATCTTTTTAGGTGTCGGCATGCTCGCGGGCGAAGAAGGCCCGGGAGGTATTCGCTTCGACAACTTTTCAACCGCCTACCTCATCAGCAATCTTGCTCTGGCGGTTATCCTCCTTGATGGCGGCATGCGCACGCGAATAAGCAGTTTTAGGGTTGCACTGTGGCCCGCCCTGTCACTCGCCACCTTTGGTGTTGTGATTACCGCAGCGCTCACCGGCTGGATCGCCACACTGCTTTTCCCTCTCACCTGGATGGAGGGCCTGCTAATAGGTGCCATCGTCGGCTCCACCGATGCTGCAGCCGTTTTCTCGCTATTAGGCGGTAAGGGCCTCAATGAGCGGGTTGGCGCCACCCTGGAAATAGAGTCGGGCAGCAACGACCCGATGGCGATGTTCCTGACGATCAGTCTTATTGAATTACTGCGCAGCGCCCAACCACTCTCATTTTCACTGGCGGTGGATTTACTGTGGCAGTTTGGCTTAGGAATCGGCCTGGGTGTCGGCGGCGGCTACCTGCTGTGGCGCTTAATCAATAAAATGGAACTCGCCAGTGGCCTCTATCCCCTGCTGGCTGTTAGCGGCGGCCTGGTTATCTATGCCCTCACCACCGCAGCTGGCGGCAGCGGTATTCTCGCTATTTACCTGTGTGGTTTGGTGCTAGGGAATCGCCCGGTGCGCAACCGCCACGGTATTTTGCATATGTTTGACGGCTTGGCCTGGCTCAGCCAAATCGCGATGTTCTTGGTGCTGGGACTATTAATTACCCCTAGCGAGTTATTTGCAGTGACCCTGCCTGCCCTCGCACTGGCATTGTGGATGATCTTCTTTGCACGGCCGCTCGCCGTATTCACCAGCCTATTGCCCTTCAGGAGCTTTGCCCTGCGTGAACGGGCCTTCATAGCCTGGGTTGGGCTACGCGGCGCGGTACCCATTATCCTGGCGATATTCCCGATGATGGCAGGCCTGGAAGACGCCCAACTCTACTTCAATGTCGCCTTTTTTATTGTTTTAGTATCGCTGTTATTCCAGGGAAGCAGCCTGAGCTGGGCGGCGCGACGCGCCGATGTCGTCGTGCCCGCGACGCCGGCCCCGGTTTCGCGCGTTGGCCTTGAGATACATATCGCCAGTCAATGGGAGCTCTTCGTCTACACCCTCGCTGCGGACAAGTGGTATATCGGTCGGCCATTAAAGCAGCTGCACATGCCCGAGAATACGCGGATCGCGGCATTATTCCGCGACCGACAGCTCCTCCACCCAAGTGGCAGTACACTGCTCCTAAGCGGAGATATTCTCTGTGTCATCGCACACGATGTAGATCTGCCAGCCCTTGGAAAGCTGTTTAGCGAGGCGCCGACGCACGGCTTGGATATGCGCTTCTTCGGCGACTTTATTCTTCAAGCAGATGCGCGCTTAGCCGATATTGCCCAGCTCTATAACTTGAAGGTCAACGAGAAGAATGCCGGCCTCACCCTCGCGCAATTTTTATCTCGGCGATTGTCCAGCAAACCGGTGTTGGGCGACCACATTCGATGGCAGAACATGATCTGGACGGTCGCCGAGATGAAAGGCAAACGCATCAGCAAAATAGGCTTGCGCAGCGACTCAACTGAGGGCTTGCCTTAGGGCCCGTTTACGCTAGTTACGTTACGCCCGTTGCGGCTAAAAATTGCCACCCCAGCAAGTGCAATTCAATGAATGTGAGCAGGCCCTAGAATAGGGATTTCATCGTTCCGCCATCTACCACCAACGATGAGCCAGTGATGTAACTGGCCGCATCCGACAGCAGAAATGCACCGGCGCGACCGAACTCCTCCGGCTCACCGTAACGCCCGAGCGGAATCAACGCCTCATTGGCGGCCCGTTGCTGCTCCACCGCCACTTCTCTCATCTGCGCCTGATTGGCATCCAGCGACTTTATACGGTCTGTATAGATTATCCCTGGAATCAAATTGTTAACGCGGATTTGGTCAGCAGCCAGGGAACGACTCAGACTCTTTGCCAAACTACTGACGCCCGAACGCATCACATTAGACAACAAGAGAAAATCGATCGGCTCTTTTACCGATGACGACGTCAGCATCAAAATTGCTCCCCCGCCCGCACTGCGCAGGTGAGGAAGGGTTTCCCTCACTAGGCGCACCGCGCTCATCAAGGTTAAGTTGAATGCACTTTGCCAGTCATCATCGGTAAACGCGTCAAAGCCCCCGGGAGGTGGTCCACCAGCATTGACCAAGACTCCATTCACCTCACCAAACTCCTCCACGCCTCGAGCCACCCAAGCGCGAATGCTCTCTGCATCAGCCATATCCAGGGCCGCGCCCACAACGCGGGTGCCGTAACGTTCCGCTAGCTGGGCTGCCGATGCCTGCGTTCGCTGTACATCGCGGCTACCCAATAGCAGCGTTGCTCCGGCCTGGGCCAGGTTCTCAGCGATGGCATAGCCCAACCCTTTACTGGCACCCGCCAACAAAAAGACCTTCCCGTTCACACCTAAGTCCATTTCCTCTCTCCTGAAACATGACACCGCGACAGCGCCCACCCACGCCATAGTGGCCTGAATTGCACCTGAGCACCGACAATACCGGCCGTTAAATTATCGAAGTCGGCCACGAAAACCGCCGAATTTCGGGCTTTGTCACGGTTTTGGGGCAAAAATCGCATTTTCGTGAAAAAAAGATGACAAGCCCACTCCCAGCTGTCAACATTGCTGTCGCATCAGCATAGAAGTGACCTTATGGCCAGCAATACATCCTCCAGTTATCACCACGGCAATCTCCGTCAAGAGCTGATGGAGCTTGCAGAAAAACACTTGGTCGAGGGCGGCGTCCGCGACCTGAGCTTGCGTGCCCTCGCCCGCGAAATCGGCGTATCGCAAACCGCTCCCTATCGCCACTTTCGCGACAAAAATGCGCTACTCGCGGCTCTCGCAACAGAGGGCTTTAAACGCTTTTTTGAAATGGGGCGCCCCAGTGAAGAAGAGCCCCGGGCGGACAAAAGCTTACTCTATTTTGGCTTGGCCTATGTGAAGTTTGCCCGAGAGCACACTGAACTATTTCATCTGATGTTCGGCCCGGCACTGCAACCTCGTAACCAATACCCCGAATTGTTTGCGGCCGGCCGCGAGGCGATCTATAAAGTGCGCGCGGGCGTGGAGCGTGGTCTCGCCAACGGCGAACTTCGCCCCTTAGACAACGTTGCATCTATTGCCCACACGGTATGGGCAGCCGTGCACGGCGTGACCACACTGATGCTGGACCACGCGGACACCTATGGCTACCACCGCGACTTGCACCTTCAAGCTGAAAAATCTATGCGCATGATGATCGCAGGCCTCTGCACGGACCCGAGCTACATTTCGACACTGCCTGACGAGTCGACGCACTACCCTCCAGAGTCGGCGCAGAAGGCTTCGGCATAGCTTTCCATCACGCTCCGCGCAGTAACACTGTCGCGGAGCTGCGCAACATTTTTCGGCTACTCGTCAACACCAGCAGTGCTAATATGCCAGCCCCTGCCACACTCGCTAGTGGTATTGCCGCCCAATACAGAAGTGCTTCTGACTGCATGACCCAGCGCTGAATAAAATACAAACAAAAATTGGCACCCAGCCCAGCAACCGCCCCGGCCAGTGCGCCCAGCAACGCAAATTCACCGATGACTACCGCGAATAAAAAACGGTTTCTGGCGCCCAAGGTTCGCAACAACGCGTTTTCCTGTTTGCGGGTCTGGAAACTCAGCATCACATTTGCAGCGCTAATCATTAAGGCGCTCACCAGCACCAGTAAAAGCACCACAGCCAGTGCACGAGATAACTGCGCAACCACGCCTTGAACCTGTTTAAGTACTGCGCCAATTTCAATCAGACTGACCGTCGGGTAGCGGCCGAGCAAATCGACCAATAGCGGGCGCTGCGAGTCGTCGAGGTAAAAACTGGTAATGTAGCTACCGGCGTAACTGCGCAACGCATCCTCTGGAAACAGGAAGTAAAAGTTCGGACGCATACTGGCCCAGTCGAGCTGCCGTAAACTCGCAACCGTCGCGGTTAAATCTCTGCCGCCAACGTTAAAACGTAACGCCGTGCCCACAGTAATATTGAGGCGTTGAGCCAATTCTTGCTCCACTGACACAGGGTTTGTCTGCAGTGGCTCAGCAGCCTGGCTCCACCACTGACCAGCGATCAGCTGATTGTCCTCTGGCAGCGCCTCTGACCAACTGAGATTCAACTCTCGGTCCACACCCGTATTTCGGGTTTCCAGACCCTCAATGTCCTGCAATGGCATGTTGTCGATTTCTACGAGGCGACCACGAACCATTGGATACAAGCCTGCGTGGTGAATACGGCGGTCAGCGAGGAAGGCCTCCAGCGGCTCGACATCACGACCGGCAATATTGATCAAAAAGTAGTTGGGCGTGTCCTCAGCTACCTGTTGCTGCCAGTCCTTAAGGAGTAATTCCCGTAACAGCAGTAAACTCACCAGCACCATCAAGGCAAGGGCGATGCTGGCAGTTTGAAAGGCGTTGGCGTAGCGCCGCCGATAAATGCTCGACACAGCCAGGCGTTGAGCACTGCCCGGCAGTCGACCGCTGAGGCGACGAATACCTGTCAGCGCCATAAGCACGACGCCAGCCGCCGCCACAAGTAACACTGAACAACCCAGCATCAGCGCAATGACCAGTGAGAGATCTCCGCTATACCAGTACATCAGCAACCCTAAGCCCGCAGCCCCGGCAGCAGTCGCAAGGCGAACCCCACCCGCGAGCGATTCATCGCGGCGCAACACGTGAACGGGCGATACGCGGCTCAAACGCACTATCGGTGGCATGGCAAAGCACAACAGGCACAACGCTGCACTGACAATAGCCATCCAAAGCGGCCGCAAACTTCCAGCCGGCGGGGTTGCAGACACCAGGTCACTGAGGCTGGCAAACAACAAATATTGCACGGCAACGCCAACCAAGCCTCCCAGCACCGAGGCAAGTAGCAATACCAGCAGTAACTGCCGAAGGTAGTGCAGTAAGATATATCGCCGACTCGCGCCCAAGGTTTTCATTAAGGCCACCGCGTCAATATTGCGCTGGCCGTAGCGCTGGGCAGCCAGCGCAATGGCCGCCCCCGCCAGTGCCAAGGTAAGGCTAGCAGCCAAAAGAAGGTACTCTTCTGCGCGCGCCAAAGCGCTGGCCAGCGCTGGCTGGTTGTCTTCGATATTCAGCCACTTTTGCCCCGGCAACAAACTGGCGCTGAGAGTTTGCCGATATGCCGCGAATGCCGCGTCATCGCCGGCAAAAAGATAGCGGTAGTCCACAACGCTCCCGGACTGTACCACCTCGGTGGCACCCAGGTCTTCCAAATTCATTAGCCCACGAGGACCGTATATATTCAACGCAGAACTGCGGTCGGGCTCATCAACCAATACCCGCGTTGCCACTAGCGCTTTTTCCCCTACCTCAACGGTCTGACCCAGGGTAATACCGAGCGTCGCCATCGCCCGTGAATCCAGCCAAACTTCCCCTGCCAATGGCCCGTGCTCAACCCCCTCCCCATCGGCAAACATCTGCTTGGCTGCGCGAAGCTCGCCTCTCAATGGGTAGGATGCGGAGGCGGCACGCATAGACACCAGCAACATCTCTTCACTGGCATAGACCATTGTGCGAAACGCCACAAGCTGCGCTGTGCGCAGGCCCTCAGAGCGCGCGTTATCCAGCCATTGCGGCTCAATCGGTCGTGGGCTGGTCAGCACATGATCTGCAGCCAAAAAGGTGCGACTTTGCGTCGCCATCGTCGCTTGTAAACGTTCTGAGAAACCGGCAATACCACTAACGCTGGCGACCGCTAGGCTAAGGGCGATACACAATAGGCCCAGCTCGCCACCGCGCCAGGCGCGCAGCCATTGCTTGAGCATCAACATGGGCATTGCCGCTGCAACTCTGACAACTCACCATCGTACATTTCAAACACTCGCTGGCAGTGGTCTGCCAAGCCCTGCTCATGGGTCACCAGTACCAATGTAGTGCCTTTGTCTCGGTTCAAGCTGAACAGCAGCTCGGTGATATGGGCGCCGGTTTTCGCATCGAGATTGCCGGTAGGTTCATCGGCAAACAGGATCGCGGGCTCACTGGCAAAAGCGCGCGCTATCGCTACCCGTTGCTGTTCACCACCGGAGAGCAGCCGCGGATAGTGGTGCTGCCGATGTCCTAACTCCAGTTCTTCAAGCAGCGTTGACGCGCGCTGACGCGGCGCCTCCATACCTGCCAACTCTAGCGGCAGCATCACATTCTCCAGTGCCGTTAGTGAGGGCAGTAACTGGAAGGACTGAAACACAAACCCCACTGAGCGTGCCCGCAGCGCCGCCCGTTGATCCTCACTCATGGACGCCAAAGACTGGCCTTGAAGCAGAACATCACCTTCGCTCGGCGAGTCCAGGCCTGCCAACAAACCGAGCAACGTAGACTTCCCCGACCCAGACGGCCCAACAATTGCCGCGCTCTGCCCCGCCTTGATTTCGAGATCGATCCCTTTCAGTATTCGTAGCTCGCCATCACCACTGGGGACTGTCTTGCTGAGCTTTTCAACTTTTATCATTCGCCTTCCTGTACTGCATTTGCTGGTCGTCGCCTGCGGCTTTGCGTTTAGTGTATCGCTCCATGCTCAGGACCGCAGTAGCCCGCGACTACTTATTCTTGGTGATAGCCTCAGCGCCGCCTATGGCATGGCGCCTGAAAAGGGTTGGGTCGCCCTACTTGCCCGCGACTTAGCAGACAGTGCAACCATTATTAATGCCAGTGTTAGCGGCGAAACGACCGAAGGAGGCCTGCAGCGCTTGCCGGGCTTGTTGCAAGAGCACGCCCCGGACGTCGTGGTGCTCGAGTTGGGCGGCAACGATGGTTTGCGGGGCTACCCACTGACACGTGTACGCAACACGCTGAGCGAAATGATCACCCTGAGCAGAGAAAGCGGCGCAAAAATACTCCTTGTGGGAATGCGCATTCCGCCCAACTACGGGCGGCGCTACAGCCTGGGGTTTGAGAAAATCTATCCGGCATTGGCCGAGGAGCACACGCTGCCGCTTGTGCCCTTTTTACTCGAAGGCATCGCCGGAGACGCCACACTAATGCAGAATGACGGCATCCACCCCAACGCCCAGGCACAACCTGCGATGGCGGCTACGGTGGGCGATGCACTTCGGCCAATATTGATGGCGCTGGAAGAAAAAAACTAGGCGTGTAAGCCTCCTCGAGTAAGCCGCTCTGGATCCAGATAGCCTAATAATTCCTCGCGGGAATATGTCGTCATCTCTTCGGCAACATCGAGGATATCGCGCTGTTCGCTGTATGCCCGCTTTGCAATCTCAGCCGCCTTTAAATAGCCAATTAGCGGGTTTAACGCCGTTACCAACACCGGGTTTTTAGCCAGGGCAGCCTGTAAATTGTTGTGATTTACCTGGAAATCAACAATGCATTGATCGGCCAGAGCAGTGCATGACGACGCCATCACATCGGTACTCTGCAGCAGGTTATAGGCAATCACCGGCAACATCACATTCAGCTGAAAATTCCCCGACTGCCCTGCCATGGCAATGCAGGCATCATTGCCGACCACCTGCGCACAGGCCATCGCTACCGCTTCGGGAATCACCGGATTAACCTTACCGGGCATAATACTGCTACCCGGTTGCAGCGCCCGCAGCTGAATTTCGCCCAGTCCTGAGAGCGGCCCACTGTTCATCCAACGCAAGTCATTACTGATTTTCGTCAGAGCCACCGCCAGCGTTTTCAATTGCGACGATGCCGACACCGCCGTGTCCTGGCAGGAGATACCCTCAAAAAAATTATTGTTCGGCCGGAAATCGGTATGGGTGTTGCGAGAAATCACCTCGCAAAATGCCGCCGAAAAGCCCTGCGGCGCATTCACACCGGTACCGACCGCCGTGCCGCCCTGGCTTAACAGCCGCAATTCCGACAGGACATGCTGCAGACGCGCCTGCGCTTTCTCAAGCTGACAAGACCACGCCGACATCTCTTGGGCAAGTGTCATCGGCATGGCATCCATTAAATGTGTTCTGCCCGTTTTGACTACGCCTGTCATAGCTCCAGCGCGTTCATCAATCGTCGCCTGCAAACGCTTCACCGCTGGGATCAATATTTCCTGTAGTTTAATGGCAGCGCTGCAGTGTATCGCTGTCGGCACCACATCATTGCTGCTCTGGCTCATATTCACGTGGTCGTTGGCACTGATGGACAGGCCAGACATCTCACTCGCCAGGGTCGCCACCACCTCATTCACGTTCATATTTGTACTGGTACCCGAGCCAGTCTGAAACACGTCAACGGGAAATTGGTCGCGAAATTCGCCCGCCAATACGCGGTCCACTGCTTGAATAATGGCCTGACTAATCTCGGCGTCCAGCACACCCAGTTCGGTATTTACCTCAGCGGCCGCACGCTTGATATGTAATACCGCGTCAATAAAGCTGTCGGGAAGTGTCAGCGAACTGATCTGAAAGTTGTCCAATGCCCGCTGGGTTTGGGCGGAAAACTTGGCATCAGCCGGCACGCTGACGTCGCCCATGCTGTCGGTTACCACACGAAATTGGCTCATCTGTTGCCTCCAATCGAGTTATCGCAATGGCCTCCAGTATCCCTACCACGGTCGGCAGATGCAAAACGCGGCGTCAGCTTCTAGAATAGCTGGCCAGCAACGGAGACCGCTATGCACGACTACAGCAATATCGACACAAGCACTTGGCTCGCTTGGGATCGCGATCATATCTGGCACCCCTATGCGTCTGCGCTATCCGCGCCAGAGATGTTCCCGGTTAAATCTGCCAGTGGTGTTGAAATTGTATTGGCGGACGACAGGCGCTTAATCGATGGCATGTCGTCTTGGTGGTCGGCGATTCACGGCTACAATCATCCCGTGTTAAACGACGCCGCACAGCGTCAGCTGGCAGACATGTCCCACGTTATGTTCGGCGGCCTGACCCACGCCCCCGCGGCAACACTCGGCAAACGGCTGGTCGACCTGACGCCGCCACCCCTGCAACGAGTATTTATTTCTGACTCGGGGTCAGTCGCGGTTGAAGTCGCGATTAAAATGGCGCTGCAATACTGGATCGCCAAGGGGCAGTCAGCAAAGCACCGACTTATCGCGCTTCGCAATGGTTATCATGGCGACACCTTTGCCACGATGGCAGTGTGTGATCCCGTCAATGGTATGCACCATTTATTCAGCTCAGTGTTGAGTCAGCAACTGTTTGCAGAGGCGCCACAAACACCATTTGGACAGGCAGCCAGCGATGGCGATATGGCCTCGGTGGAAGCGCTGCTTCACGAGCACCACGGTGAGGTAGCGGCCGTTATTGTCGAACCCATCGTGCAAGGGGCTGGCGGCATGCGATTTTATTCTGCCGACTATTTACGCCGCCTGCGCGCACTGTGCGACCGCTATGATGTATTGCTGATTCACGACGAAATTGCCACCGGTTTCGGTCGTACAGGTAAACTTTTCGCCTGTGAGCACGCCGACATCAGCCCCGACATTATGTGCGTTGGCAAGGGGCTAACCGGCGGTTATCTAAGCCTTGCTGCTACCCTGTGCACTGAAGACATTGCCCAAGGTATTTGCCAGGGTGAGGCCGGCGTATTTATGCACGGCCCGACTTTTATGGGCAACCCTCTGGCTTGCGCCATCGCCAATGCCAGCATCGACCTGCTGCTTGCCAACGACTGGCAGGGCAATATCCAGCGTATCGAGCAGGGATTAAAACAAGGCTTATCACCGGCCAGCGAGATCCCGGGCGTTGCGGATGTGCGCTGCCTCGGCGGCATCGGCGTGATTGAAATGGCCGAACCGGTGACGATGGCCTCTATTCAGCGCCGCTTCGTCGATCACGGTGTTTGGATTCGGCCCTTTGGAAAACTCATCTATACCATGCCGCCCTACATCATTGACGACGAGCAACTAGCGTTCCTCTGTCGGGAGATTATCGCGGTTATTCGTGAGGAACAGGCACAATGACAGGCGATACCTTCAAGGAGCGCCTTCGCGAGATTATCTTCGGCACAGAGCCAGGTCTGGGCAGGAACTTCGACATCGCGCTTATCATCGTCATCATCGCGAGCGTTTTAGCCCTATTTTTGGACTCCGTGGAGCCCCTGCATGCCGCCTATGGCGAGCTTTTTTACACTGCAGAAATCGCCTTTACCGTGCTGTTTAGTATCGAGTACCTAGCGCGAATATACTGCTCTGTAGACCGAAAACGCTACATCACCAGCTTCTACGGCATCGTCGATCTGCTAGCGACACTGCCCACCTACCTGGCGTTAATTTTACCCGGCGCCCAGCATTTGCTGGTGATTCGCATCTTTCGCGTACTGCGTATTTTCCGCGTGTTTAAGCTTTTCAAGTACATGTCTGAGGCGAATATTCTGGTGCGTTCGATCAAATCGTCGCGCCACAAAATTACCGTGTTCTTCATCACCGTCGTCACACTGGTCATCGTCTTTGGTTCTTTGATGTATTTGGTCGAAGGGCCTGAAAATGGCTTCACGAGTCTGCCGCAAAGTATCTACTGGGCCATCGTCACCGTCACGACAGTCGGCTACGGGGATATTGTTCCCCATTCGCCCCTGGGGCGCGCCATCGCAGCGATGGCAATGGTTACCAGCTACGCCATTATTGCCATCCCAACCGGGATACTCAGCGCTGAGCTCGTGCAAGAAAACCAACGTCAGGCAGGGTTAAAGCGTTGCACGTCTTGCCAACAGGGCAACCACGAACGGGACGCCATTCACTGCAAATACTGCGGTGAATTACTGCCTGAGCAATGAACTGACACTTCGAGATTCGCGCGCTATGTGGATACAACGAACGATTACTCTACGCGCGAAAGCGCGTGGCTTTCACCTCATCGACAATGAGATCATCGCGCAACTGCCGGAAATATCACAATTATCTGTCGGTTTATGTCAGCTATTTATTCAACACACCTCGGCATCATTAACGCTTAACGAGAATGCCGACCCCACAGTCCGCAGCGACTTTGAATATTTTTTCTCACGCTGCGTTCCCGAAGGCGATATCCACTACCAGCATACCGATGAGGGCTGCGACGACCTTCCAGCTCATATTAAAGCCAGTCTATTGGGCAGTGACGTGACAATACCCGTAAGCGAGGGACGGCTTGCCTTGGGTACTTGGCAAGGTGTGTACCTTGGAGAGCACCGCAACAGAGGTGGCCAACGCCGCATTGTTGCGACACTTTTTGGCGAATAATGGGTCTCAGTGACGGTCTCAGTCAATTCAGCCTCGGTTCAGATACGAGGCCGATAATGTGAACTAAGCGTCATCATTGCAACGCAGCGGCTATGCTATTCTGCCGCGCATTGCGTTAACTACTATTATAAGGATCGATTCATGTTGCGTTTATGGAAATCTGTAGCCGTCTCACTGGCTCTGCTTGGCAGCAGCTTGGGTATGGCACTGGAAGTGGGCGGCAATTTACCTACACTGGACGTGCCAAGCCGCGGGGAGCTGGTTATGTCGGGCGATAAGGTGAGCTTCAGCCCTTGGTCTAGCACCAGTATCAGCACGGGCAGCCCAGCACTTATTTTTCACATGCCTGCGCGCATGTCATCAGATGCCGCGATTGCCCCCCTTCGCGCACGGCTGGAAGCCGGCGAGTATCCAACTGAGAGTTTCCAATCAATTTCCGTGGTCAACCTTGATGACGCACTGTGGGGAACCTCTGGCTTGGTCGCTGGTGAGCTCGCCAAGAATAAGCGCGCTCACCCCCAAGCTGTGCTTGTTGCCGACGATGCTGGACGCGGGCTAAAGGCCTGGCAATTAAAGTCTCGAACCATTGCGGTTATTCTGCTCAATGCCGAGGGTGAAATTACTTACCTGAAGGAAGGCGAACTGTCGCAGGATGATATTGATACCATTATCGCAAAGCTGGACGCCGAAATTGCCAGTGCGGAGCGTGTTGCGAACAACTGAGTTAGGTCGTAAAAAAGCGCGCCATGTATCAATTGGCGCGCTTCTCCAATAAGCGTTTCAAGTTCTTGAGC
Organism: Spongiibacter sp. UBA1325; assembly: GCF_002306875.1. Taxonomy (NCBI): domain Bacteria; kingdom Pseudomonadati; phylum Pseudomonadota; class Gammaproteobacteria; order Cellvibrionales; family Spongiibacteraceae; genus Spongiibacter; species Spongiibacter sp. UBA1325. The sequence continues at coordinate 90,667 of NZ_DBTD01000003.1, read as the reverse complement.
ATCATTTTCACACCAAAACGCATCACAGGGCTGAATACGGGTAGGAATACCTTACTAAAGCCCTTTGGCTTCATCGCCATTGTCCACCGCACGCGACAGCGGTTATCCGCCAATTCGTCCACTTCGTAGCGCTCGGCAAAGGACTCGATATTGTCCCGGGTAGCGTGTGTGAAACAGAATGCCATTTCCCTGCCCCGCTCCCAGGCAATAAACTCTTCGAAACCCGTAAGCCCGCCCATCATATATACTGTACGAGTCGTCCCGATCCCGAAAGGCCTCGGCGAGGTCCACTCCACGCGCTGGATCGGCATTGCCCAACGGGGCCAGTCATCGGCATTTTCAAAAGATGCAAAGACATCTGCCGCGCTGACACCGAACTCTACCTCAGCAACGTACTTAAACGGTGCTGATTCAAAGAAGGTCATATCCACGGCTTGACACAAAAATTTTTCTGCCACTTATTATCTCCGCTGATTTTTCTGGCATACGTAGTAGTAGATCGGGAAATCTACCCCGCCCAGCCACTAGCGACAAGAAAACCTAGGGAAAATGACAAACTCTTCATCAAACTCGCAAGATAAGGAACCAAAAAGTGCAGAAAACGCCGTTGAGCAACTGCCGTTGCTCTATCGCGACGACGATATTGTTGTGGTGGACAAGCCCAGCGGCCTGCTCGTTCACCGCAGCCCAATAGACCGGCGAGAAACGCGCTTTGCCTTACAGATACTCCGCGAGCAGCTAGGGCAATACATCTACCCCGTTCATCGCCTGGATAAGCCCACCTCAGGGGTTATGGTTTTTGGCCTGCACAGCGAGAGTGCCTCGGTATTAGCCAAACAGTTTGCCCAGCACCAGATCCGCAAGGCCTACCTAGCGACAGTTCGGGGTTACGCCCCAGACAGTGGCTGCATCGATCACCCATTGCGGGCAGACCCCGATCGCTATGCGGGAAGAACGGAGTTCGGGGACGCCAAGCCGGCCATTACCCACTATCAGCGCCTGGCTCAGTACGAACTTGATGCCTGTATCGAAAAATACCCTCAATCGCGCTACTCATTGGTGCTCGCCCAGCCGCTGACCGGGCGGCCCCACCAGATTCGCCGACACATGAAGCATATCGCCCACCCCATTATTGGTGACGCCAAGCATGGCCGCGGTAGGCATAACCGTTATTTTGCTGAGCATTTAGCCTGCCCTCGCCTGTTACTGCACGCCATGGCCCTGGAGTTCAGCCATCCCGCCAGTGGCAAACGGCAGCGCTTTGTGTCGCCGTTAACGGGGACCTATGCGGCATTAGTGGAGGCGTTTAACTGGCAGACAGCGGTGAATACCGCCGAGCATAGACTTGGCTGGCCGAAGGTTACATAATTATAACTTAACCTTATCGCCCATTCCCTCTAGGCTAGTGGGAATAACTTGACCGGCCCCAGCGCCCGAACACCAGTAAAACAATAACGCGAGGCAAACTCACTGTGACTAAGCTCTATGACTACATTATTGTCGGCGCCGGCTCCGCTGGCTGCGCCCTGGCCAATCGCCTCAGTGAGGACGGCCAACGCAATGTCCTGCTCCTAGAGGCAGGTGGGAAAGACAGCAATCCTGTCATTCATATGCCACTGGGTTTTGCCTTCACCATGAAAAACCCCAAATTCAGTTGGTGCTATGCCAGTGAGCCTGAGCCTCATATGAATGATCGCTGCATTGACCAGCCCCGAGGCAAGGTGCTCGGCGGTTCCAGTTCAATTAACGGCATGGTCTATATACGCGGCCAAAAGGAAGATTACGACCATTGGGCGGCCCTGGGTAACACCGAGTGGAGCTATGACAAACTGCTGCCTATCTTTAAGCGCAACGAGGCCTATGTGGGCCAATGCAGTGACGAATACCACGGGCGCGACGGCCAACTCCACGTTGATGACGTGCAAGACCACTACGAAATGGCGGACCTCTACGTGAAAGCCGCGCAGGAAGTGGGCATCCCCTACAACCCTGATTTCAATGGCGAAACTCAGGAAGGCGCAGGGTTTTATCAAGTGAATATTCGCCGCGGCCGCCGTCAGAGCACCGCACGCACCTATCTGCGCAATGCCGCGAAGCGCAGAAATTTGACGATTGAAACCAACGCCCTGGCCAGCCAGATTATTTTCGAAGGTCATCGCACAACCGGTCTTCGCTATTTGAAAAATGGTAAGGATGTCACCGCTCGCTGCCGGGGAGAAATCATTTTATGCGGTGGCACAATGAACTCACCGCAGCTGTTAGAACTTAGCGGTATCGGCAATGCCGAGCTGCTGCGCCAGAAAGGCATTAAGTCCGTGCACAATTTGCCTGGTGTCGGTGAAAATATGCAGGACCACCTAACCGTGAACACCCAGCGCTCCTTCGAGGGACTGCGAACGTTCTATGAGGACTCACGCCCGCTGCCAATGATCGGCAACTTATTCAAGTTCTGGTTTAAGGGCAAAGGCATGCTGGCGCATCCGGCCTCGCAGGTTGGTGTTTTCTTCCGCACCTCGGACGACGTCGATCGCCCCGACGCGCAGATTCACTTCACCCCCGCCGCCGGTGATCAGGACGAAAACGGCCGCATGCTTACCGTGCCAGGCACCACGGCGACAGTATGCTATCTGCGACCAAAGAGCCGCGGCTGGGTGCACATTCGCAGCACAGATCCAACCGAGCCACCGGCATTTATTCACAACTACTTAGCGGAAGAGGAAGATCGTCAAAAGATGATCGCAGCGATTCGCAAAACGCGTGAAATTTTTGAGGCTCCCGTCTTCGACTCCTGGCGCCGTGAAGAGCTTGTGCCCGGCCCTGAAGTACAAAGTGACGAAGAGATTCTTGAGTTTGTGCGCAACACCGGCGAGTCGGTATACCACCCTGTTGGCACCTGTAAAATGGGTAACGACGACATGGCCGTGGTCGACCAACACCTCAAAGTACATGGCGTTGAAGGCCTTCGCGTTGCCGATGCATCCGTGATGCCAACAATTATTTCCGGAAACACCAACGCAACTTCAGTGCTGATCGGCGAGCGCTGCGCCGACTTCATCCTCTCCGGCCAGTAGTCCTAGCGCTGGCGGTAGGGTATCTGGCAATAGTCGATACCCTCTGCTGGCTGAATACCGTGCTTCAGCAGGCACATTTTCAGCGAGTTCATCGACAAACTAATATTGGGCGTGGGGCCCAAGTAAACATGATCGAGAGCCATTGCTTCACCCTCTGATGAGGCCAGTGCAAACTTCATATACGGCACCAGCATGCTCCTTCCTTCTCGAAAGAAAACCTCTGCATTGGGGTAGTTGGAAATTACTGGCGAAACCAAACGCCACTCCTGCTCTTCCTCAAACGAGGGGTGCTTCAAAATGGCGGCGATACGCAGTAAGTCGGTTTCCAGGTGAGCAAATAAGCTCGGGAAATCCTTCTGCTCCCCTTCTCCGGCCAACAGTTCAACACCGTCGATAATTTCTGCGATCAAACTATGCTGCGCGCTCGGCGCATAGACACAGCGCCCCAGGTTAAAGCTCTGGCTGCTCGCACAGCGACGAATAAAGGCAGCATTGAAGCCGAGACTTGCGCCTTTACCTACAGAGCTATACCCACGCCATTGGCTCAGTAAATTGCCATTGGAGCGAAACGAAGCACCAAATAAAATATGGCCATTGGTAATACGGTGCTGCACCCAATCGATAAAGGCATTTAGCAGCGCTGGCTGATCATGCCCTTGGCGAATTCGCAGCTCCACCTCGCGCTTCACCAAATCGGCGGTATGCCTGAGCTCCGCAGAATCATTCATGTAGCGTATGTCGCTGGCCCACAGTACACCGCTGCCCAGAATGCCCAAAACGCCGCTCAACGACGTGTAATGGTAAAGCGTGTCCTGGGGTTGCTCTGCGTATAGCTGCGCACTAATGGCATCAATCATGTTAGGTCTCAGCCAAAAAGCCAGACACCAAGGCGTTGAATTCACGCGGCTTTTCGGCGTGCAGCCAATGCCCTGTTCCCGCTATGGTTTCGATGCGACTGTCGGGAAACTGCTTCATAATTCCCACCCGGTTCTCATCAATAATGTAGCGAGAGTTCTCTCCGCGGATAAATAGCGTCGGCCCCGCATAGGGCTCTGCAGCGGGCGCATCACGCAGTAAATCGTAGCAGTCTGCAATTACCGAAAGGTTCATGCGCCAGGCCCAACCCTCGCCTTCGCGCACTAGGTTTTTCAGTAAGAACTGTCGTATGGGCAGCTCGGGCACGGCTGCTTGAAGCTGCTCGTCGGCATGCTCTCGGTTACGCAGCGCGCGCAAGTCCATGGCCAATAAACCTTCAATAATGGCATCGTGGCCGCGCCCATAGCGAACCGGTGCAATATCGGCGACCACAAGTTTCTCTACCAAGTTGGGCTGAGAAGCCGCCAATTGCATCGCCACCTTGCCACCGAGAGAGTGCCCCAGAAACGCCGCACTTTGCACCGCCAGCTCGCCGAGGGTTTTGGCCACATCCTCAGCCATACTGGGAATATCCATATAGTCTCGGTGAGGAGACTTACCATGGTTGCGCAGATCCATGCGAACGACACGATAGTTGGGCTCCAAGTGGCGTGACAGGGTCAATAAATTGCTGGCCGAGCCAAATAGCCCGTGCAATAGCACGACGGTAGGCCCCTCACCCCGCGACTCGCTGTGCAGCACCGCCGCTGCATTTTTTACTTCACTTCTCATGCTCTGATCCGGTTGCTAGAATGCCTGCGCATTCAAATAAATAGGTGTTACTGTGAGAATTTTGCTTCCGATAGTTGCTGCAGCAGGACTGTTGCTCGGTGCCTGCAGCTCCGTGAGCTACAACCCCACTGTGTTCGATTTCTTTATCGCCAAAGACGCTATGGCTGCGAAACCAGTGAAAAAAGTGATTGTTGCCAGTGTCAATGTCACCGGTGAACCCACCCGCTCCATGTTACGGGACAGCGTAACGAAAATCGATTCGATGGTGGTGGACTACCTGCAAGAAAATGGCTTCGAGATCGCACCTCAACATTTATTCAACAATGCCTGGCAGCAGGCCCTGCTAAACTTCGGTGAATTCTACGACCCCACAACGGGCAAAGTCGACCAACAGGGCTGGCAGCAGGTAATGGCCAGCACCTTTCAGAGCCTGCAGGCACATAAAGATATCGATGCGATCGTCTTTACTGATCTAATCGCTCACGACGTGCAGCACAGCACGGGCATGAAACACTATGCCCGCTGGTATGGCGTTACCCGCGAACCTGCCACAGAGGGCGCAAGCGCCAGTGTTCCAGTTGATTTCAATTGGACTCAAGTGATCAAGGGCGCGAGCTTAGTGATTACTCTCTACAGCAACGAAGGGCAGCCGCTGTTCGCCAGCCGCGGTGGTTTGGATACGCTGCATGCGATCGACTCTCGCAAGAGCCAGAAAGGCTTCGTGCGCCGTAAAAAAATCCTTGGGAACAGCAGCCGTATCCAAGAGGGTATTGAGCTCGCCTTTCACCCATTAATTGTTATGGATCGCTATCCGGCGCCGCCCAAAAAGCAGCCTTGAATAAGGCACTCCACTTAGCTGCCAGAGGGAGCTTGCTGCGTGGTCACCCACACAGGCGAGCTCCATGCTCGCTCTTGTATTTGACGTCGGTGATCATCACGGCAGCAGCTTTCATAGCCGGGTGAAATAGTGTCCGGCTGGCTGCAGTCTACTGCGGCCGCCACGCACAGCTGCTGACTCCACCGGCAACGGGGCACTTCGACGGCGCGAGCGTAGTAGTAATGGCGCGCCTCTGGGTCGAAATCCGGATCCTGCCATACCGAGCACAGCTGCGCGGCGCCACTACCCTGCGTTTGGCAGCTGTTTATGTCTACGGTCGCCGGTTTTCCCGAGCTGGCAATATCAATCACTGTTTCTGAGCGCTGCCCTTCGCTATCAACACTGCCTTTTACAATCTGTAGAGTTTGCAGCGGTAAGCCAGGCCGCTTCGCTGTGCCGGGGTCCATTGCGGCCATCACCGCAATACGGGGGGCCGATGATGAATTAAGCTGGAGCTCCCCTCCCATGGGAACACCGTTTTCATAACCCACTTTGGCAAAATCCGTGCGCTCACATAAATCGCTGGGGAGTTCCTCGCCCGCAAAAACTCTCAGGGCGATACGCGGACCACTGGTCGCATAGACCTCGCGCCTTAGCAAGGCATCGAAAATGGCGTCGCGACTATTCTCTTCTGCCCATACCGCCGCAAGACCACCCGGATTAAACTCGATATCATCGGGCAACCCCGGCGGCACACTTTCACCCGCTGGCATACCTGCCCCACCATGCCCTAGGAATTCTTCCTCGCTCACCGCTCCAGGCGCAGAAATGTGGGTGTCGCTGCTGGCGATAAAGCCAAAAGCCAGTGGATTGAGCCCCGAGTCGCTGGAGTTGGCGTACGCCAGGCCATCGCGCAATACCTCGCGCAAAAAACCGGATTTTGGCCCTGCCGGTTCACTTAACGATGGGGAAAGCTTGCCGAGAAATTTACTGCGAAAGCTGCCATAAGGTAATTGTTCGAAGCCGCACAGCTCATCCTCAGATTGCAGCGGATCGTAGTAGCACTCGGAACTGCCCTTGTGCTGCATAATTTCTACAACGCGCTCTAAACGCGCTCTCTGCGCCTCTCTACTTGGGTCGTTATTTCCCTCTTCGTTCAAGGCAAACATATAGCCATCACTCAAATTACTATTGTGAGGAATCACCAGCACTTCACAGTTTTTGAGGGCGCTCGCTTTGCCACATTGCGCATCAAGCCCATCCCATAGTTGTGGGGCACTGGGGGCATCGATAAAGGAAACCGGCAACGCTGGCACACTGGCATTGCGAAAAATAATATTGCGATGGAGGTTGGCGAGATTCTCGGCCGCCCCCGTCCACTCATAGGCCACGAAAGAGGTAAATTCACAGTCATCACTGCGGTCGTAAGCCACTTCAGCTGAGGTTTGAATGTCTTGCCAGGGGCGCAAGGCCGCCTGTCGACAGTATTCGCCATCTTCACCACAAAAGCCTAAGCGACCGGCCATGGCCGCTTTGGTATTGAACAGAAAAAATGCCCCGCGAGGCCAACCGCGATACAAACGACATTGCCAACTACCATAGCCGCGTTGTGACGGGTCCAAACATATATCGCGCTCGCCAAATAACTCGGCGTGATCTGTCACGGCCGCGAAGTCCAGAGGTCTCTCTAGCTGCAACTCTCTCAACGCCTCGCCATCGGGGAGCCAGGGCTGAACGGGTAGACGGCCACCTTTTGCAAAACGGTAGGCATCGGCGGGAGAGGTTCGAGTACCTTGAGTACTTGCATCCAGGGAGTACTTGGTATGTACGTGCAGATCACCAAAAAGTAACTGCCGTTCGGGCTGCCAGTTTTTGCAGCGGGGCTTTGTAACCAGATTCGTGGTGGAGGTGTCCAGGTTTGCAATCGGCTGGGTATAGCCCTGTTGGCACAGCATGAGAGCACAAACACTCAAAGCGGCAACTATTATTCTTTTCATATTAGCCATTCCGGGTGGTAAATGACTATTTTGCGCCAACAGCCGATGGCCTACATCCTCCATCCGGCCTAGCCAACTGTCTTAAGTGCAGCGAGGTGTGAACCGGCTGGAGGCCTTTGCACCTAGATCAGCCGGCTGGTTGTTATGCTAACTTACTCACCGAAGTGCTGCTTCATGGTATCGAACCACGCCCGCAGCACCGGACAATCTTCAGGAATATCGCGTTTTACCCAGTTGCAGAACCCGAGTACGGCATAGAGATCGATATCCGCTTGGCTTAAGGACTCTCCCACCAAATACTGGCGATTCTGCAGTTCTTTTTCCATTGTTTGATAAAAAGCGGTAATTCGAAGGTTGCCCCTTTCTTCCAGTTCAGCAATCTGCGGCACGGCTACCGGCCCGGGCAACGCACGGTCTTTAAACGCGGGGTTAGTGTTGCGCAGCACCTCTGCAACAGCCGCCAAGCCATCAACATAGAGACGCTGACACCAAGCGACAATTTTTGCACGCTCTAACGCATTCGCACCGAATACACTCTTTTCGGGAAACTGGTCGTCGATATAGAGCGAAATGGCAATGGCATCACACAGGGTATCGCCATTATCGAGTTGCAGAGCAGGCACCGTGCACAGCGGGTTAATTTTGCTGTATTCACCGCTCATCTGCTCGCCTTTCATCAGGTCGACCTGTTCAGAATCAATGTCGATGCCCTTATGTTTTAACATCAGGCTCACCCGCCTGGGGTTTGGCGCGGGATCAAAGGTATAAAGTTTCACACTATTCTCCTTATTGGTTGACGCTGAACAAAGCGGTTCAGCGAAAGTTAAGCCTAGTCCCCCCAAACTGCAAGTGTCTGACAGGACTACCGAACAAAGACACTGAACAAATTGAGTTGACTACGGTAACCTATGCATACTGAGTCAGCCCCCGAACGGCCACGCTAACCCGCAAAGCCAGTGACATTATGAATTTTCGACATAGTTTTAAAACCCTTGCCGCAATCGTTTTCGGCATGCTTATTTCAATAAACAGCTACAGTAGCGGTTTGCTGGAAAAAGGCATTAATAACGGCCGAGGGGCACTAGGTGTTTCGCCGCGCAACGCCTTGGACCCGCGACGAAATCAGCCACTGATTAGCGCGAGTGAGGCGATCTCAATTGCTGAACGGCGCTACGGCGGCCGCGCCGTCGGCGCTAAAAAAATTCAAACCGTTAACGGCAGTGCCTACCGCGTGCGCATATTGCAAAAAAATGGCAAGGTCAAAAACGTCATCATCGATCAAAGGTAGCTCAGGTGCGTGTATTAATCGTTGAAGACGAGTCTCTGTTGCAAGCCCAGCTTGTCGAGCAATTCACGGCATCGGGCTTTGCCTGCGACGCCTGCAGTGACGGAGAAGAAGCCCTGTTCCTGGGAAGGGAGCACCCCTACGACCTTGCCATCGTTGATATAGGCCTACCCAAGCTAGATGGCATTAGCGTCGTCGGGCACTGGCGTGAAGATGCCAGAGACTTTCCTGTACTCATTTTAACAGCGAGAGACAGCTGGCAAGACAAAGTAAAGGGCCTAGAATCCGGCGCAGATGACTACGTTGCAAAGCCCTTTCAGATCGAGGAGGTATTGGCACGCGCAAATGCCTTGATTCGACGCTCAGCCGGGTTTGCCAGCCCGCGCATCAGTTTTGGTGCACTACAAATTGATACCGCTGCCAAATCGGCTACCGTCGCCGGACGTAAACTAGAGCTCACCACCTTTGAGTACAATGCGCTGGAATACCTGGCAATGCGCAGCGGGCAAGTCGTCTCTAAAACGGAGCTCACGGAGCACCTGTATGATCAAGACTTTGATCGCGACAGCAACGTTATAGAGGTATTTATCGCCAGACTGCGAAAGAAAATTGACCCAACTGGCGAGCTCAAGCCCATCAGCACGCTTCGTGGCCGCGGTTATCGCTTCGAGCTGGGAGAGGACTCGCAACAATAATGGCGACGCGCCGCTCCTCAATTAGCCGTCGGCTCATCATCTCGATGATCATTGCTATGCCCCTGCTACTGGGTTTGACCGCCGCTGCTATTGACCGCGCTTATCTGAGTAGTTTGCTGAAAGCCGAGGAAAACCGACTCCAAGCCCAATTCTTTTCTCTATTGGGAGCCGTTGAGTGGAATGAAGAAGATGGCTTTCGCACTGATGATCGGCTCAAGGAGCCTGATTTCTGGCAATTTCGCTCCGGGCTATACGCGGACATACAATCTCCCGACGGTAAGCAGCTGTGGCGATCGCTAAGCGCCGATACCTTGTCGCTACCCAACAACTTCGAAATATCACGGCCTGGCGAGGCCCTTACCGGCGAAACGCTCATCGACCAAAAACCCTTCCTCTATTACCGCTACCGCGCCCTGTGGGAAACGGAAGAAAATGAGGATCTGGCGATTGTTTTTTCTCTGTACTCGGAAAAAACAAACCTCATTCGAGAGCAGAGGCAATTCCGCCGGCAGATGGCGATATGGATGACCATCGTTGCTTTTCTTTCTGTGCTGTTGATATCCGTCACCCAATACTGGGGCTTAAAACCACTGCGCAGACTGGCGAAAGAACTGCGTTTACTGGAGAAAGGCCAGGCCGAGCGGCTCGGCGATAACTACCCCAGTGAACTGGCCGCTATCACCAGCAACCTCAATCAACTGATCGAAAAAGAGCGCCGGCAGCGCGAGCGCTATCGCAATACCCTGGGGGACCTCGCGCACAGTTTGAAAACCCCGCTTGCGGTACTAAAAAGTGGCCAGTTAGACGACACTCAGCGTAACGAACAAATCGAGAGAATGGATAATATTGTTCGCTACCAGCTGCGCAGGGCCGTCAGTAGCGGCCAGCAACAACTACACACCAAAACGCAGATTAAACCCTTAGTGGATAGGCTTATTCACACCCTGCAAAAGGTTTACCACACCAAGCCATTTACTGCTGAGGTCGCGCTCAACGACCAAACAACCGCGCCCGTAGACGAGCAGGATTTAATGGAATTACTTGGCAATCTGCTCGATAACGCCTGTAAGGCCTGTCATGCACGGGTATGTGTTTATGCCGAGCTGATGGTAAACGGCGCTGTCGCACTGTTTATTGAAAATGACGGCAAGGGCCTAGAACAAGAAGACATCGATAGTATGATGATTCGCGGCAAACGCGGTGATCAATATGGCGACGGCCAGGGCCTGGGGCTGGCCATAGTGCGAGACATTGCCGACAGCTGTGGCATCGAGCTACGTTTTGCCGCACGCGAGCGAGGCGGCAGTGTTGTCACCCTGCTCTTCCCGTCACCGTCTAATAGCTGACTTTAAGCCGCCAAAAGAAGTCGACCTCGGCAGCATCGAGTAAGCTCTGATTGATATTTTCATCATCGATCGGGTGGGCCACCACAAACTCGCTGCTCAAATAGTCCTTATAGCTAGCTTTTAAGGCGAAGCCTGCGTCGCTAATCATTCTTGTATCACCGGCGTCACCGCGTGCATCTTCGTACCAAACCCAACCTTGCTCGATGAACACAGACGGCTTTATTTCCAAGCCCATGAAAGGCAGTGGGTTAGATTCAAAGCTCAACTTCGCATAGTGACCCGAATCACCCACCAGCACCCCTGGAAGGTAGGCCGCTAAACCGTTGCTACCTCCCAAATAGTATTGCTGCTGTAGCGGTAATTGGCTGCCATCGGAGTACTGGCCTGTGAAACTCGCCGTTAGATTCGCCCAATCAACCACGGCAGATTGCAGCGAGAAACGGGGCTTAAAGATAGTAAACTCACTTGTTCTTCTGCCGATGAACACCACGCCTTGACGGTCGTCTGTGGCAAAGGTGCCGCTGTCTGACTTCAAGCCAAAATCGATGAATGCCTGCGCTGTTAACCGGCTAGGAAAACCTGCTAAACGCAATAAGCGGTTAAACTTAAGACCCAATTCAAGGTTGGTTTGGGGCTCGTCCAACAGTGCCCCACCGCCGCGCAGATCAATAGTGGAATCGATGTATTCCACGCGTTCGGTGAGCGTCAAGCGGTAAAGGCTATCGCTCATCAAAACCTGCTCGCCGGTAAGCGCTGCGGATTGCGTGCGATGCTCTAAGTACACCTCTTCAGACGTTGTCGTGGTGCCGCCACCGCCAATGTTTATCGACGTGCCTGTACCGCCGAGTAGCGCGCACAACAGCGCAATGTCACACGTACCCAGACTGAGCAAAGGGTCATTTGCGGTAGTCACCAAGGCGTCAGCAAAGCGCGCATACTCGATATGGCGCGCTTCGATGCCATAAAGCCCCCATTGGCTCGGGTAGTTCAGCCGAAACGTATAGCCATCGTAGTAATCACCACCATTGACCTCACCGAGTTCCGTGAGTGCTCGGTCGTACAAAAACTGTAAATGGAGGCCATTGGCGAAATCATGTTTAGCCGAGACACCACCGAAATAGCGTCCTAAAAAACGATTGCCATAATTGTTAGCGGAAAGGCTTAACACCGTCGCATCATGGTCAGCTTTTTCACGCTCGCTGAATACCATGGTTAAGGCATTGGGGTCCCCGGAGACCTGATAGCTTATGCCATAGTCGAGACCTGCGCGGTCACTTTTTAAATTCGCTAACACGCGCTTTGTATCGAATTCACTGCGATGAAGGTCGCTATCGCCAATCAAGGACGAAAAATGCTCTTTGATCCCCTCCGGCGCTTTTATATCGGCCAACGTGCCGTTGATAACATGGACAAAAATTGTCTCGTCGCGCTGGGCGAAATAGATCGTCGTTAACAGGTGTCCCAGGTGATGGTATGACTGGTTTAGCGCATTGACCGCCTGAGCCGGCGTTTTCGCCGCCGCCATCAGCATATCCAATTGCTCTTTGCTAAGGTGACGATTCCCAGTTATCCGCAGCGTATAGCCCGCCACCTCTGCCTCGTACACCGCGTCTTCACGTGCAGAACTGTACTGCACGATCCGCTCAGCAGTGGACGCTTGGGGAGGAATGACTGGGGGTAAATCAATTGCCATACAAAGTCCTTAACCTTTAGCGAGCATCAGATTCGACGCTGTTCTTTGCCGCTCGCATCTCGACACGTCTATTCTCTGCGCGAGCCTGGGCCAAGTCACGTCCGCTCAAACCCTCAACACTTACCTTTGGCTGTCTTTCACCGAAGCCAACTGCCTGCAAACGCTGCACCTCAACACCTTCGGCAGCGAGAAAACGTACCACGGCCTGAGCACGCTCTAAAGACAGGCGCATATTATAATCATCATCACCGCGGTCGTCGGTGTGGCCGACAACCTCAATTTCAATTTTCTTAAAGCGCTGTGAATTCAGGATATTGGCGGCCTGCCTGAGGGTAGCCGCAGAAGAAGCGTCGAGCAAAGCGGTATCACTGGCAAAGCTCACCCCGACGAGACGCAGTGTACGCCCGGCTTCGAAATGGCAACCCGAGGGCAATACAATCGCCTCAGCAGGCGAGTTTGGGCAGAGATCTACTTCGTCACATACACTGTCGCGATCCGCATCACGGCACTGCGCCGCAGCAGCGGACCGCGCTAAGGGCTTTTTTGCGCGATTACCATCAACCCTCGCCCCCTCGTCACTCGCTTGCGTGTCGTCGGAAAGCTCTATGGTAAGCACTTCAGGAATAATGTCGCCGTCTCCGGCGGTGTCTTGCAGGAATTCAATAACCGAGCTCTCACCGCCCAAATTATCGAGTAAGGGTGCTAAAGCGTTCCCCCCTCCCTCTACTTCAAGAGGAGACGCTGGCGCTCCCAGCAAAAGGATGTCTTGCCCGGCGATTCCGGCCCCTAACACCGCATCGTCGCTCAAAACATCTAGCGACAACACCGAAATATCATCTTCGCCGCTACCGGCTCCTGGCACGGTAACATCCACCCCGATACCCAGTACATCGACCGAAATCAACTGTGCCTGCGCAATCGGCGCTGCCATGAGCAAGCCGATAAGGAAGGATTGTATAAATGCCCGAAAATTCAAGTGTCGATGCCTATCTGCCGGAACATGACCCAAATTTATATTATGCGTTATTGTGATATAGCTAGCTGAAACTTGAAAGTAAAAAAGCCGGCTCCCTAAGGAAACCGGCTCTACTATATCAGGTCAACACGCCTCGTTAAGGTGTTGGCAATTCAAATACCGGCTCTTGGCCGTCAAACCCGAATGAAAAGCTGAAAGCCGCTGACTCGAAAGAAAACGCTAGTGAAAGCGGCAATGCACTGGGCTCAGAGTCGCTATCACCGCCCTCAGATGGCGCGGGGATAGGCAGTACATCTAATACTGGCTGAAGAGGGTTATCACTTTCACCGCCCTCACCGCCAGCTGCGGCGCTCTCAAATTGGTCAACAAGGGGCTGCAGCGGGTTGTCGCCCTCTCCACCACCCTGAAGCTGATCAAGCAGAGGCTGAAGCGGGTTGTCGCCACCGTCACTGCCGCCCTCCGGCGCAAATCCCATCAAGTTCTCTTGCAGATGTGCAAACAGCACTTCCAGTGTCGGTGGAATGGCTTCCACACTCGCTTGAACGGCGGTTGGGTCGGTTGCCAGGGTATCAACGACATCAGTCACTGCGTCTACGGTTCCGTCCTTGCCCGCCAAGTCATTGGCCAAGTCGTCAACCGTCTTCGTCAGCTGCAATGCGTATGGCGCAAGAGGGTTTTCACCACCGCCCTGAAGCTGGTCCAAAATGGGCTGCAAGGGGTTGTCACCGCCACTACCGCCGCCCTGCAATTGATCCAGGATCGGCTGCAGAGGATTATCGCCACCACCATCGAGCGCTGAGAGCTGAGAATCGATTTCGTTTAACGGCGCGATGATTGCGTCGAGCGGCGTTCCCGCCAAGCCTTCAGCAAGCGGTTCGATAATTGGCGCCAAAGGGCCAGCACTTGAGAGTGATGATGCAGCCGCGATGGCTGCCGCTAATGACAGTTGTTTCATTGATAGAGTTTTCACAGCATGTCCTCCAGACATTTTTTGTTTTTCCGCGAACAGAATCTACGTTCTGCTTTATTTGTGTTATAGGCGGATAATACGCGTTTATACGTATTGATTATAGTGATTCAAATCACAAAAGCCTGCGTTATGTGAAAAGCAGCTGATTGGAGGTGGCAACTTGCTTGAATGGCGTATTGAATCAGTCAGTTACTGACCGAGTATATGCAGGATAAGGGGCATCGTTAGAACAGCATGCTATGCAGCAAGCCGGATTAAATAAAATAACAGTCTAAAAATGAAAAAGGGCCGCTGAAGCGGCCCTTTAAATATGGTCGGAACGGCAGGATTCGAACCTGCACAGCCAAGCCACCATAGACTCACATAACCCCATATCCCAAAAAAATCAATGAGTTATGCCGCCATATACCTCGATATGCCACCGTCGATGTGGCAAAAATTGTTGAATTTATGCGCCGCTACAACCAGCATATCTCACGAAAACCTCTCGGAACTACTTCAGCAAGGAGCGCATAAAATTGGGTATAGATGAAGGAACTCCCGAAGCGGCAAGGCGAAATCTTCTCGCGATGTCATTCGCATTTATCCTGTATTTTGGTGGCCAAGGGCAATTAGACGGCCCCTCCCTCAAGCTCCCTATGGTCAACATCATATTCGAGCGACCTGAGGTTCTTGCCATATCGGCTTGGTGCTTCCTTCTATGGTTTGCCATTCGCTGGGCCCAACTTTCGCGTGGAATGCTCTCGGCAAAGATGAGCCAAGAGCTATCGAAGTCGGAGAAATCTGTGGCCGTGAAGCTCTACATTCGTCATGCGTTGAGAGAAAGCTCTTTGGATGTGAAGGAATTTAGCCCGGAAATGGGCTACGGCATCGACTCGAGATCACCGATGGAGAAGAAAGTCGTGTTCAGGTACAAACCAAAATCAGAGTCTGACTTTAAAACGCAAGAGCTCCATATAAGCGGTATCGCAGGAAAGCTCATGCTGGCCTGCCTCTATATAAAGAATGCTATTACTTTGCCGGCAGCGTCCCAATTTGGGCTGCCCTGGGTAGTATTCATGGCGGCGATATCCGCACCACTGTGGTCATAGTTCTAAATGGGCACAAAGCATATCGCCAAAGTTGACTGTGCACTCAAGTACACCAATCCTTCTTTTTACCCCCACCATATCTGACAGCATGGCCTGCCGATATCAGGGCTTCGCCGAGGTTTTCGTCATCAACCCAAACATCCGCTAGCAAGCGAAAATACTTGCCTCTCTCAATTGCTTTTAATTCAACGCGATTTGCCGCCCTCAGCTTCGCCACACTGTACTGCTTCGCCAATCTCGCGGCCTCCTTCTCTGACTGGCATTTACCGCGTAATTCGGGAGTATCTATACCCTTAATCCTGATCGACATGCTCTCTCCAACAACAGCAGGCCAGCCATTGATATTGGCTCGAAAGGTGTCACCATCGTAGATGGTTCTCACCTCAGAGACGACAACATCTCCATACTCTTTTGCCGAAGCTCCCAGGGCCAGCAGGGAGACAAATATTACGATGAAGAGCCTATTTATCCCTTGTGAAGTTGAAACCAATACTGAAGGCCACCCAAGGCTCATCCTGATACTCCCAATTTTTGCCAACATCACCAGACAAGTGATCAACACCAGCTACGAAACCAATCTCCCAGTTCTTAGCTATTTCGCGGCTCACTCCCAATGCGAACGTGATGCCACTCTTAGTTTCAACATCCTTTGTCCCAACTTCTGAGACCGAAACTTGAGTCAACCCTAAGCTAAATAGGTACTGAGTTTTATTGTAGCGATACCCCATATAAGGACCAATAGATGAGTCGCCGTAAATATCTCCGCTTCGCAATTTAAATGGCAATACCAGAACCCCAGTATCGAAGCCTCCGACACGATAGTAGGATGATGGATTTACTCTGTTCGCTCCCTGTAGACATAGTTTCATTGGTCCAGCAAAGAACCTTTTTCTCGCCTCCAGTGCATCTTTCTGGCTGCGATTGCCCGGACTCAATGTCACCTGATAGACATGCACTACCCTTTCTTTAGAACTCTGGGCGTCAAAGTCCCCAGTTTGCAAATAGTATGAATTCCGCGGCAGGGCTAGACCGCCCTTTTTCGCATTGCATGCATCTGCGACTGACAGCGGGTAAAGGAGTATCTCGTAGTCATTTGTATAAATTGGCGAAAATGACATGCGATAAAAAGGCGCAGTATCGGAATTGAAAACGCACTGATACTCTCCCCCTACTTTTGTGTCGCACTCTATATCGTCAGCAGCCCCGCCAACCGAACTCATGCAGGCTAGTACTGCAACCAAACCTCTCATGATCCATTGATTCATCTTGCCTCTCCCTTTGCTTAAGTATCAACAGAGCGCGAGAACCTCCAAATCTCTCTGAGCAAATCAAACCATGAGGGCTAAGTCACACCCTCAACAATAAGTAAAGCAGACCAGCGAGCAAACGCACGAAGAAAGTCCAAGGTAACGATTTGCAAAAGCATTAAATTTGCTCCTGATATTCCTGCAGGGCGGGCGCTTCGCCGACGATCCGGCCGTCCTCGATCCAGGCCTTTGTGCCGACCGTCAGGCTGTCCCCGATCACGCGGACCTTGCCACCGTCTCGGGTGGTGGCGGTGCTGGTGCCGTCGCTGTTCACGGTGTCGATCGTTGCGGTGTAGCGGGTCCGCTGCGGTAGCAGACGGCGGAATCGCAGAAAGGCGTTCACAGTGGTCATACTGTCCCCCTAGTAATGATGGCGCTCGAGGCGGATCGTTTGAACGGCGCGGCTCGCGCCTGGCTGGCTGACCGAGACCGACGTCGATAGGACCAGGCCGCGCCAGGTGTTCGCCGGGTTGCTGGTGTCCTGGATCTCGCCCCACTGACCAGGCACGACCAGGCCAGGCGCCCCGGAGGTGGGGACCGGGAGCTCGATCGTCACGATCTCCTGCGCGCCAGACTGCCCTAGGATCGAGATCCCGCGGCCGCGGCATTGCTGAGTTGATAGGTTCAGTGCGTCGTAATTGTCAGCCGCCCAGGGCGTGCCGTCGGTGCCGTTTTTCTTGACCTCGACCGCGACGCCATGGGAGATCCCGGAGACATAAACGCCGCGGTATTCGGGCGTCGGCTGCCACTCGCTCGACAGGCCGAGGATCATCGAGTCGGCGACCTGGAAATCGAGGCGCGAGGCGTCGATCTGCGGCCAGTACCAGGGAGGCCCCTCTCGGTAGCGCTGCTGCGCGTAGACCTTCGACAGGCCCAGGGCTGGGGTGACGATGCCGCCTGCGGCTTTGACTAGCTCGTCGACGACCTCGATCGGGGTTTTGTTTTCGTAGCCCCAGGCGCCCGCCGGGATCGTGTAGTCGGCGAGGCTGGTGTCCCACTCGATCGTGAAGCCGGTCAGGTCCAGGACGTCCTGCGCGACCTGGAGCGCGTTCGTCGGCGTCTCGATCTGTGCCGAGGCCTTCGCGCTGTAGGGGTCCGCCAGTAACTGCGTCAGGCTCGAGCCGCTGACGCGGTAGGTCTGCGCCGGGAATTTCTGCGCCTCGCTGTAGCGCTCCACCATAAAACGCCAGGTCTTGTTATTGACCTTCGCCTCGACCTCGATCGGACCGCTCGGCCCTGGGCGGATTTGGTCCATGCTGGCGCTGTTGAGAATCGTCGCCGAAAAGGCCCAGCTAAACGAATCAATATCGAGCGAGATCGTCAGGTCGGCGAACTCGAGCGGGATCCCTTCGGGGAGTTTTTTTAAGCTGCTGGCGTTCATGTAGAAATAGGCCTCTTTGATCTCCGGCGGGTCGGCCGGGTCCTTGTCGGGGAGCGGCGGCTCCTGGTCGTAGTCCCACTCGACCTCTGTCCCTATGCGCGGTTTCCGGTCCCAGGGGTGGCGATAGCGCACATCAGCGGGGAGGTTCGTCGCCCAGCCCTGGAAGTCGCGGCCGGCATCGACTGGGCGAGTCGGGACGATGATCTCGATAGGCGCGCCGCCCTCCGACTGCAGGCTAAAGTCGACCGAATTAGCCGCGGGAATTGCGTAGGGATTCTGCAGGTCGAAGTCTGTCGCCCCGATCGCGTAAGTGGGATCGTTCAGCTCGACCGGCGGCCGCTCCCAGAATTTCGAGCTGTCCGCGTGCTCCTGGGTATCGATGACGTCTTTTGCCGGCGGTACATTCCAGGATTGCACCGGCGCACCGTCGATCGGCTCGATCGAGTCGTCCCAGGCCTGCGAGGGCGCTCCGCGCTGGTCGTCCTTGATAGGTATCGGGTCCCAGCCCTGGGCGGCTGTTGCCGGATATCTCGGGACCGCCTGGTCCCAGGCCTGCGAGGGCGCCCCACGCTGGTCGTCCTTTTTCGGCGCCGAGCCCCAGCTCTGAACCGCTCGATCGTCGTAGCGGTTCACGGCAGGCCCCAGGCGTAGCGCTCTCTGCACGTCGATCTGCGCGGGCGTCGGATTGTATCTGATGCCGGCAGCGCTGGCCGGCGTGCAGCTCGCGAGAGTGATCCCTATCCCTGACGCGACCATAAACTCGGGCGGCAGCGGGTAGACGATCGGCGGCTCCCAGCCCGACGCCAGGAGGTCGAAGTCCACGGCCGACCAAGCCGGCGGCGGTAGGTACAACGCGCCCCCGGCATTGAAACCGAAATCAGCGACGAGTGGACCAGGAACGACGTATCCCATTTTTACGGCCGTTTACTGGCGAGATAGTCCTCGAGGCTAAGCAGACTGCCGCCGGCGGTGTCCGCTCCTCGAGCCACTAGCGCATAAATCTTGCCGCTCAAATGGTTGCTATAGCTCCCATTGCTATACATTCTCGACCCAACAGTAAAACGGTCGGACGCCCCTCCCATTACCACCGGCTTTGCGACCACGGTGTCCTGCGCTCCGTTTATTCGGTGAATAACCTTGCCGCCATCCCAGCGCGTGACGATATGAACTTCCCCGTCAGGCATCGTGTTTGTCAATATCTCTTTTCCGTCGTCAGCGAGGTCGAGCTCCTTCTCTAGCCCCGACCGCCGCTTGAACCACCAATCCTGTTCAGTGCTCCCAGCTGAGCGATGAATAATAGTGTTGTTTGTAGATGTCCGATCGACGAAATCGGCCGCCGCGGAGAATGTTAGGCCGTCGCCATGACCGACCGCCGGAGCGCTGGCCGCTTCCAAGTAGTCGTTCGATCCGTCAAATTCGAGCCAGTGAAGCGCGCCGCTAGTGCGGTAGATTGGCCGCCGACTGCTCTCTGATTGAGAAACATGATTCCCGTTGCCCGACTTATCCAGCATTAAGGCGACAGCGTCGCCGTCTGCCGTAACCGGGTCGGTCCCGCCTGTATCCTTGAACATTGTCGAAAGGTCGCTCGGATCCAGCCAGACGCCAGACTCGCCTAGCGCGAAGAGCGTGGCCGGAGTCCAGTCGATCGCCTGCGGTGTAATCGGGCCGTGAACCATTGGCCGATAAAAAGGCTTGGCGTCAAACGATGCCGTGCCGATCGAGTGGCTCGCCTCGGTGTCGGTCGGCCATGGATTCGGTTCGGTGCTCGGGAGGTCTCCCGCTCCGGTGCATTCGTAGACGTAGCCGTTCGGCGTGGTTGGGTGAACGCGATTGCCAACGATGACGCCTGCGTTCGCCTCAAATCCGGCGCCGTAGTCATCGAAGGCCACGACGAAAACCTCGCGCGGGAAGCCGTCGCGGAGAACGATCTCGTAGTCGCCGGTTGTGGCGTCGCTGACTGTCTGCCCAAGCGGACGCGACTCGGTGATCGTTTGACCGTCCATATCGAAGGATAGGCGTTCGAAGGAAAAGGCTTTTAGTAGTCGGGCAGCTGGATTCCCGTCTATCAGAAGCGTCCCTGAGACCTTGCTCCCGAGCGCCAAATCAGATTTATCCCAGGGAATATGGGTGGCGGCCGGCGGATACTGAAACGGCTCCTGTGTATTCAGGGCAGCGCTGTCGCCGGTGCCTAAACTGGCGGCCGGATAAAGCACGGTGTCGACCGCAAATGAAATCGATTCAGTGAACAGCTCGACCCCGTCGTCGTATAGGGTCAGTGTGTTAGCATCGAAATCAACCAGGACGCCGATCACAGAGGCCGCAACAGCGCCAGTGCCCTTGTCGCTGCTCCCGTTGGTGCCAGAGTCGCGATAATAGAAGTACCCATTCTGCAGCGAAAAACCCCATTGCGAAGGGCTTGCGCCGTTGCCAAGCAACGCGTCGAGATCTGCATTAATATCGACGATCCCGACCGAGCAAGAGGCCCCGACGTCAACCTCAAAATAACGCCGTCCCTTTTTTCGCCCCGCCGATCCCCTGCCGCTGGCATAGCTGCCGCCCCCGCCATCGGTCGGCCTGGTAAGCGTCTGTTTGTCGGTGCTGACCTCTACCCCAGGCCCAGCGCTGCTCGAATGCCATCCAAAACCCGCCATTAGTCAGCATCCCCCCGGTTTTGAGTTGCGAAGCTGTCCTCCTCGGCCGTTGCCGGGCCGGAGAGAATAGTCCGTGCGATCCAGAAAGGCGCCTGCGCGCCGTCGGTGTTGAATCGGACCTGGTTCCCCGCGTCCCAGCCAGTGCCCCAGCCGTCGGCGCGAATGGTGAAGTAAGGCGCCCCGGTCGCGGGGTTGGCGATCGCGCAGTCGGCCGACGTGTTGCCGGTGCCGATGACCCCGACCGACTCGCCGACAACCTGGAAGTTTGTCGAGCTGGTGAACGAGATCCGCCAACGCTCCTTGATCGATCCCTGGTTGGTAATCTCGAGCGGGTACGCGACCTCGTTATATTTCGCGGTAGTGTCGCTGCCGATTCGCTCGTCCGACCAGGCCCCGGTCCAGCTCGCTTGATGGAACAAGTTATAAACGCGGGCGCGCAAGTCGCCATGTAATACCGCGGAGCTGAGCACGGCCTCGCCGGCCGGATAGTTCTGCGACAGCGGCGCGTTAAAGCCGACCAGGCCCGAGATCTGAACGTCGGTAATCAGGACCATGTCCTCGACGCGATCGTAAACGGTGAGCGGCGTCGTTACAGCCTGGGGCGTGTCCTCGTCGGTCTCCAGGGTGAGCGGATCCGCCCACGTCAGGACCCCGGCCTCGCGGTCCAGGGTGTACTGCACTGGATCCAGAAAAAGCCCGTTCGCGCCTTTGACCCATACCTCGGCCTGGTGGTCGCGGGTGAACGTCAGCGTCGCGCCCGCGGTCGGGCTGGCGACCTCGGTCTCGATCGTGTGACTGAATACGCCCACGTCGCCAGGGAGGAAAATCGGAACGCGGCCGTCGCTTGGGAGGCGCGTCGGATTCAGGCCAAGGAGGTCAGGATCCAGCGGCAGGTATTTATACGCGACCGCCGAGTATTTGACCGACGTCGGGAAAACCGGCTCCGCCCACTCGATCGAGACGATCCCGGTCTCCGCGTCAACCTGGCCGGCGGTAATTTTAGCGTGCGTTATGCTGCCGTCGTTCGCGGCCTGGACGACGACCTCCTCCCCGCTCTCGGTGACGGCATTAAGGATCAGCGAGCCCTGGCGCAGCGGCGCGCCGGCGGTGCGGAACTTGGAAAAATTGCTCGTCCGCTCGCCCTTCCAGGTCAGGCAGGCGAGGATCTGCGGCGCCTGGGTCAGGTCCGCCCCCGCGGCCCAGTCGTTGAGGGTGACGATCCCGGTCGAGTAGTCGATCGAGCCGACATTCGTCCCGGCGTCGGTGGTGCTCGACCAGTCGGTAATGATTGCGCCTTGGCGGTCCCGGTAGGTTTTTCCCCCGAAGGAGAACAACAGAGAGCCGGCGATGATCGGGCGGCCGTTGCCTGGGATCAGGTCGATCTGGATACCCTCAATCGGGATCGTAACGGTTTCACTGGCGACTGGGTCGGCGCTGCCGCCGTAATAGAATTCGACGTTGACCGACGTGTCGTAATCCTCGGTGGCACTGGCGGGCACTTGCTCCCATGCACTATAAGCAAAACCGACCGTCTCCTGCTTGAGCTTCTGATATTGATAGCCGAGGCGCATGTCGAACGTGACCTCGCCGGTCGTGTAGTTCACGGTCCCGACATTGACGCCGTCGCGGAGTAGGTTCCCGTTACCGTCGTCGTGAGCGACCCCGTCGAGCTTGTACTCGCGGCGCTCGTCCCCCACGGGCGCGCTGTAGTCCATTTTTTTATGATCCAGGAACTCGCGGAGGCGGATCATTTTCGCCTTGATAACCAGGCTGCCGGCCTTGAGTGGCGCGCCTGGCAAAGTGCGCGTGATCGACGACTGCGTCGGCGCGACCGAGTCGGTTAGCTTGCTGGCGGCGTTCCACTTGTCATAGCTGACGGTATAGTCGCCATCACTTGGCCGCGGCGCGGGGTTCGGCCGAAACGACAGCCCGCCCCAGCCATACTCGACACTGCCCGAGCCATTCCCGGTGAGCAGGCCCTCGCCGTTATCGGTGAGCGTGTAAGTGGTCGGCCCGATCGTCCACTCGACCGAGACGGTGTTCGGCGTCATCGCGCGCCGATCAGTTGCTCCAATGCTTCCCATTTTGCCCCCTTAGACGACCACGTCGGTCGCGTTAAAGACGACCTCGGAGACCGGCGCGGTGCCGCTGCCGTCCGCAATGTCGAATGATTGATCGTCGCCCCAGGAGTAAATGATCTCGGGTCCGACGTCCGGCAGTGCCGAGAGCGTGGTCTCGACCGTGCCAGTCGCGTAGTTGATCTGCCCGGTGCCTGCGCCCTCGAGGATTCCGTCGCCGCGATCGGCCAGGGTGTTCCAGCGCCCCAACGCCATAAATTCAAAAATCAGGGTTCCCGGCGCCGGGATCGGTCGCAGCTGATTGACGTAGGTCAGAGACCGATTCTGGATCTCGATCTCGACGCCATAGGAATAGGCCTGCTGCGAGAACGCCGCCCCAGGCTGAAACGTGAGCGTGATCGGGTTGTTTTTGTAGCTGCTCGAGGTCCACTTGATCCGCACGATCCCGTTTTGGTAGTCAAGATCGGAGGCGTCCAGGCGATCGGATCCGCTCGAGTGCTCGAGTTGGCCGCCGGCATCGTCATAGGTGCCATTGCTGCCGGTGATCTGCAGCGTGCCGGGGACAAAGCCCCGGCCGGTGTAATAGACCGCATAGCCGGCCGTATCCTCGTTCACGTCGTCGGCATTGACCGAGATCGTCGCGTCGTCAGCAGGTACCACAGGCAAGCGGCCGGGTCCGCCGTTGCGATCGGTGAGCGGCGTCTCGCTCTGCGCACTGGGGACCAGGTTCGTATAAACCGAGTCGACCTGGGCGGTCAGATCTCCAGGAGCGCCTGCGGCTGAGAGTTTAGCCGCGCCAAAATAGCGGGCCGCGTCTGCTACCTGAGTGATTAGGACCTTTGCGGTGCCAGGATGGCGGCCGGTCGGGTAAGGGTCGGAGCCCATGAAATCGACGTCGAGCGAATTCGCAAGCGAGATCTGCAGCGTCTGCAGCTCGAATGTCTGAAACCCGGCCCCGACCTGGACGGTGAAAGTCTCGCGACCGACGGTGACGTCAGTAATGCGGACATATTGCTCTTTGCTGCCGTCGTCGCTAATGAGGCAGTAAACTTCGCCAGGCTCAGGCGGGACCGCGTCCAGGCGTTGCAACGCAGCCAGGCCGCGCTGGCTTTCCAGGTGGTCGCCCCATAGCCAGAAATTCGCCTCGCTCGACTTGACGAGATAGCTCTCGATGCGGTCGCGGGCGTCGACACGGCGGTCGGTGTGGCTGCCGGTCTGGAATAGCGAGACAGCGACGCGCGGGTCGGCCGGCTGGCGTAACAGTATCGAGTGCGCCCCGAGCAGCGTGTCCTGGTTCGGCGCGCGCACAGACAAAAACAGCTTGCGCATGTTGACGCGGCCGTAAACCCGATCGAGCCGGGAGACATCGGGCATCGTGTTATTGATCGCGCCCTCCTCGACGACCTCTCCGCTCATGCGGCCGCCGCCGTCGTCGGTATCGGCCATTACCTGGGATTCAGCCAAGACAATCTGGTCGCGCGTAATGGTCATGCGAGACCCTCCTCAGTCTTATTGATGATCTGCAGCCCGAGCGACGCTAGGCGCGCCCATGGCTCGCCGTCAGTTACGTCGCAAGCGTCAATGACGGCCTGGATCTCGTTCTCTGTGGCTGTGCTCTCGGGGTTCGCGGCCAGGATCATGGCGACGAGCACTGGAGCGCTTTCCAGCGCAGTCGCGATCGTGGTGTCGATCATTCCGGAGCTTATAAAGTGCGTTGCGGGCTCCAAGCCATCGGCCGAGAGTGCCGCCTGAAACATGCCTACGCCGCCTGGCCAGGTCGCTGCCAGCGCTCGGATCTGATCCACGACGGCCGCCGGGGCGATTATGGTTTTGTGTTGGTTCATGGCAGTGTCACTCCTGCTTTTTGTGCGAGCCACTCGCGGGCGATCTCCCGGTCGATTTGCTCAGGGTCTTTGCAAATAACCAGCGCGCCGTAGACCTCAATGTCGGATGGATTGAATCCATTGCTGCGAGCACAGACGGATATTTTCCGGTTGTCACCGACCTTGACGCCGTTGGCCGTATTTTTTATCTGGCCGCCGTCTGCGGAGTAGCCTTGCCCGAGCGAAGGAGACCAGCCGCCCTCAGCAACTATTGGCTCCCCGACGTTCGGCGTGTCGTAGCCCATAAAATAGTTTTGATCGTGAGCCCTGAAAGCATAACTATTCATGGACAAATACGATTGCCCAGTGGTGTTAGTCGAGATCGCGGTATCAAGGTTAGATAGAACGTCTAGCCCGCTGTTGCTTGAGCGCCTAGCGAACGTGATCGCCATAAAGATTCCCGCGGCGGGCTCTCTTAAATCCCCGACGAGCACGTCGTCTACGCCATCCGATTCGAGATACGTGTAGCCGCCGGACTGTCGAAGGATCGGCCGCGAGGTGGCCGTCCGGTGACTCAGGTGAGTACCGTTCCCCGACTTATCCAGGATTAGCCCGACCGGGTCGCCAGGCTTGGCAGGTATGGTGCCTGCAGCATCCTGGAAAACCGTCGACGGGTCGCTAGGATCTAGCCAAAATCCATCGCTCGAACCAAACATTGCCGCTATCTGCTCCTCAAGGCTCAGGCCAACAGATTGACGAACTGCACCACGCACAACCCGACGAAATAACGGCCTAAGCATTAATGCCACCATAGATATTCAGCTTGCCCGCACCGGTGACGACAAAGCGACAAACGGCTCGCCCAAAGTCAGCCACGTCAACAGCATCGTCACTGTATGTTTTAGCGGTCACGTACTCGCCCTCATCGACCATGACCTCTACCTTCAGCGTGCCGCCGTTGGCCTTAAAGGCCATAGCGAACGAGCCACCGCTCATGGTGAATTCTTTTGCCGCGTCTGCGTTTGTGATCCTCATGGTGTCGCTACCTCAAACAGTTTTAGAGTGATTGTGTAGTAATGATCGGGGTCGGGGTCCGCCTGGCGGAGGACCTCGTCGGCGCCGAGTCCGTCTGGGCGCTCGAACTGGACAGCGTAGATCTCGCCCCATAGATCCAGCTCGAAAACCTGGTCCGGGGTGTCGTAGAACGCCTGCAGGGCCTTGAGTGTCGAGCGCTTGATCCAGGCCCCGCCGTTGCTCTGCAGGGTGATCGGGCGGCCCTTTTGCTTGACGCCCTGCTGAACGATCACCGCGCCGGTGAGGCTGTAATCCTTCTGTTGTTCGACGGCCGACCAGGCGAACTCGTCGACCCACTGCAGGTCGTTGGGTAGGTCGATCGTGGTCGTGCCGTCGGTGATGGTGATTGCCATTAGCTAACTCTCCGCCCCAGACTCTCTAGGACCGATAGCAGGTCGTCGGGGTTGTCGGTGGTAACGGGCACTCGGGTGCCGTCCGGCCCCTGCAGGATGATGGTTTGCGTCGGCCGCTGGCTTTGGCTCTGCGCCTGGCGATCCTCGCGGGCGAAGTCCTGCGCCTGGCGCTCCCGCTGCTCGGCCTCGGCCTGCTGGCGGCGCTGCTCCTTGGCAGCCGCCTGCTCTGCCGCGCGCTGGGCCTCCTCCTCGCTGCGCTGGCGGGCTTGCTGCAGGCGAAGGTTGTAGGCCTGCTTCGCCAGATTTAGCGCCTCCTGGGCCGACGTGATAGCCTCACGGTCGCCCATTGACCGAGCGCGTTGTAATTGCGCCTCCAACTCGAGCCGCTGCTCCTGGTAGCGCAGCCGCTCCACCTCCTCGCTGTCGCCCTCAAGGCTGGCCAGCTCCTGGCGTAGGCTGCTGATCGTGTCCTGCAGGGAGTCGTTCAGGCCGTCCACTTCCGACTGCACTCGCTCGATGGCGCCCTGCAGGCGGTTTAGATCCTGGTCGTCCAGGAGGTTGAATTGGCGCTCTAGATCACTAAGCGATGAATTGAGGTATCGGGATTGGTATTCACCCCGTTCAAATTGATTAACTACTTCCTCAAGGGCGATTTTTTGTTTTAGAAACTGTCGCTCAACGGTGTTCGATGCCTTGGCCGTATCAATGAACCACTTAGTTAATCGGCTACCGGCAACAACCCCGCTTTGGCCCAAGGCCCGGATTCCCTCTCCCAGCGCCTTGACACGGGCTTTCATCGCATCAAGCTCAGTGAGAGCTTCGCCGCTTCCCCCGGTTAATGCTTCAAACGCTGCAAGGGCCTTCTGGCTGAGATCCGAAAGACGAGCAGTGATATTGTTGTAAAAATCTGCGATCGCGCTGCCCATGGACTGCGCTTTCTCACCTGTGGCCTGAGCACGATCGCCAGCCTCACCGACTTTTTCGCTGAAATCCGATACGCTTTGCGTGGCTTCTTCAATTGCTCCACTCGCTTCTCTGTACTGATCAGCGATGGCCTCGATGTTTGTACTGACAGAGATATTCACGGGACGATCAAGCTGTTCCAGCTCTTCCCGAACAGCCCTAAGTTGGAGCTGTTGCTGGGCGTATTGAGTGTTCAACGCCTCAAGCTCTTCGAGCTGCTCTTGCGTTGGGTTGTTGGCTATCGCCGCCCCAAGCTCATCGAGTGCCTGGGCTGTCATTTCGATCGCAGCGCCCAGCTCCCCCTCTTTCGCAATCAACTTTTCACGATCGGAGCTAAATTTCTCAGTCGCCTTGGCGGCCCTTTCAGTTGCTGAGCCCAAACCAACCATCTCAGCAGCAGCACTTGCAGTCACCTTTGCCGTTTCCACTGCACCATCACGGGCTCTGGTAAACGCGTCCGCTGCAGCCTTTCCGGCTTCGATCATCTCCCGCTTATACTTTTCTGACTGGCTTTGCAGGTCTTTGACCGACTCACCGATAACAGCCAGTTTGGCCTCGGCTTTCGCTAGGCTTTCGTCGGTGGCAAGTCCGACCGCGCTCAGGCCTCGAGTAGTTTGAACAACGATGTTTTGGAGGGAGTATGCTGATCGAGCCACCACCTCCAGAGCACCCGCAACAGATGACTGGACGCCCCGAAAAACAGCCTTGAAGGTATTACCTAGACCGCTTGCTGTGTTCGCGATAGTGGAAAGCGTTGCTGTAATGCCGGAGCCATCAGAAACAATCGCCTTGGTAAACTGCTCTACCTTCTCGATCAGCGTGACAAAGGCACCGGAGATGTCCTCAACCAGCTTCGGCTTGTCAGTAAGTGCTTGGTCGATGGTCTCTGCGAGACTGCTGAATGCGGGCGCTAACCGAATGGCCAACTCGTTCCCAAAGCCTTTTACCGAGGCGAGTATTTTCCGGAATCCTGAATCGACGTCTGCCAGTGCCTTCAGCTCATCCTCAGTGAAAATGGCATTGCGCTGCTGAGCCTCCTCCGACAGCTCGCGCAGCTTCTCGGCATTGTTCTCAAGTAACGGCAGCAGCAGCGATGCATCGTTGGCCAGAGATTCCAATATTTGAATCTGCCCCGCTTTGGGAAGCCCATTCAGCCGCTCTGCGATCGCCAGAATTTGCTCGTCTGGCTTGAGCCTCACGAGTTTCTCGATATCGAGATTGAGGCCTTCAATAACCTCAATTGCCTCGCCGCCGCCGTTCAGAAACGCGTCACCGATTTTGTCGGCAACGTCCTTCATGAGGTCTGCGGTTTTCTCGCTGTCGATACCAGCACGTTCTGCCGCGTACTGCCACTCCTGTAGCTTTTCCGCAGAAATTCCAAAAGCATCGGCGCTGGCAAGCGTCTGGCGGGCAAGATCGGCCTGCGAGGCAGTAAACCGAGTAAGTGCGCCTACGGTTAGCGCTACCCCTGCCGCAGTAGCGGCAGCCGCCCATTTGCCGAAGGTGATGATGCCGTTTGAAAGGTTTTTGCGAAATGACAGGAAGCGGCCGTCGGCCTTCTCGGTTTCGTTACCCAGGTCTTCAAGTTCGCGGCGGGCCTCTTTGGCACGGGCAGCCATGCGGCGCTGCTCACCATTGAGATCTTCGAGGTTGATCCCAGCCTCTTGCGCTTCCTCGCCAAGCTCAGCGAGCGTTTTTTCTGCACGCTGGTATTCACGCTCTGCGGCATCCACGGCCTTTTGCGCCGCCTCGAACTCTTGAGCCTGGCGACGCGTAGGGGCGCCAACCTTGTCAAGTTTGTCGGCGAGTTTGTCGGCTCGAAGTCTGGCACGATCATAGGCTGCGGATGTGCGGTCGACGGCCTTCTCTGCCGCACCAAATTCCTTTACGAGTGCAGTGTTGTCCTCAAGCTCACGCAGCTCACCTTGCAATCGCTCGGCGCTATTGGACAAGCCATCGAGACTTTTTGCGGCACTATCGGTGTCGCCACTGAGGAGGTTCTTGGCTCGGAGAATGAGATTAACGGCTTGGTCTTTTAAAGACATGAGTAGCACCGCTTACAGAAAGGAGATGGAGCGCACGGTGGGACCGGCGCCCGGAGGGGGAAAGTCCACCCGAAACGGGTGGAAGCGCCCAGCATTAATGCGCTGGACGGATTTGACCGACTACTCGTCGGCGAAGGTCACCTTGAAGTATTGCGATACGCCAGCGCCGCTTTTAGTGCTGTCTACAAGCACCGAGCCTTCCAGCGGGAGTTCGCCAAAGTCTTCGCCAATGAAGCCCAGCCCCGAGGTGGGAGACCACTTTACGCGGTGCACCCGGATAATTACCGCCTTGTCTGTCTCCGCCTCGTTGAGTCCGTCGAAGATCAGCTCATACTCGTCGCCCGAGCCGGTCATAGCCTCGATAGCGTTACCGGTGACCTTGGTATAGGCCACAGCAATCTCATCACCATCCAGGTAATTTTCAGAATCCAACATGACGATCCCGGCACCGGTAACCTGGTAGTCGACTCCTTCTGCCAGGACTTCAGGCGTACCGTCCGGATCATGGGTAACCGTGATTGTTTCGCCTTTATCGGGCACATGGTCAAACGCGACCAAGCCGTCAGCGTATGCCTCATGTCGTTCGTCCGTAACTGCTGCCGCGACAATGGCCGCAACGGTACCGCGCAGGGCGATTTGGAGGTTTTTGGGGCGGAATTCGAGCATTGTCATTGCCAGGCCAACGGTTGCGATACGCTGGATCTCGTTCGCCACACCACCGCCAGGCACTTGATAGTTGGGCTGCGAGACCGAGTTGGTCTCAACGCTGAGAGTCAATGCAGAGCAGTTACCAATGGGCATGGCGCCGCCGCCGGAAGTAGAGCGCAGGTAGATTTTGCCTTTGCCCATATAGCTGTATGTCTGTAGAGCCATGGTTTACGCCTCGTGTTTTTCATTAAAGGAGATCCCCACGGGCACAGCCGCGAGGGTGTGGGGGGAATCGGCGGCAATGGCAAACTCGGCCACGCCGAACTCGGGAGCTCGCACGCCTGGGATCAGCTTCTTCTCCGCGTCCCAATTGAGCGCAAACGCTCGGCGGATATCGGCAAGACAATCTTTAAGGACATCAGCGGGATGTTCCGCGTCGTCGGTAATAACGACTATTCGGTAGTTGTCAGTGATCTTTAAGCTGAAGCCTGTGCCCCCAACACTGGCTACGGCCTCGGTGTCGGGCTGAATAGCAACGAGGGGGAACGTCACGTCCTGCGCATCAATCGCATGCGCATACCAGCCACGATGCACGCTCTGGCCGCAATCGGTGAGATAACCGGCGCTTTTTCGAATGGACGCGAGTGATCGCTCAATTGCCTTGGCAACCGAGGTCGAAACTGATTCCGTCATGGTTAGAAAATCCGGGTGAAGGTATCTTGAAAATCCGACGCTACGGCCTGTACTGCCTCGGCATAAATGTCGCCGCGCACATTCTTCCAGGCCGAGCCGACACTGGGGCCGTAAACCACTTTCCAGTCGTCACGGCCTTTGCCGGTGCGAATAGCCATCGCGACATTGCCGTTTTCCAGGGAGTTGCCCGCCTTCAGGTAAACGATAAAGCCCCCTGCCCAGCGTGTTGCCGTGCCGCCGCGCTGAACACTGAATGGCTTGATGCCAGCGGCTTTTTGCCCTCTGGCAATGCGCCGGCGGCGGTCGCCCTTTAGCTTTCGCACCGGGCTTTTGGCAGCCACGGTGGCGATCTTGGCACCACCGTAGGTTCTGAGTGTGGTCGGTCTGGCCCGACCAGTGATGACCACTCGCAGGTCACCAGGCGAAGCTAGACGCGTAATCTGAAGATTCTTTTCAATGTAGCCTCGCTCAAGGTTCAGTTCTGAGTGGATCTGGTCGATGCCTCTCTGGCGTGCGAGCTCACCACCCTTGTTCAACGCCGTTACGAGCGAGCGCTCTGATTTTTCGGGAGCTTTGCGAATCTTGTCGGCAAACTGCGACAACAACGCGGAGGCGTCCAGCAAGTCGGCCATGCTTTAAACCTCGCTGGCCACCCAGCGCATAACCTCGCCGCGAATGTCGATCGGCTCAAGCAACCGGAAGGTTTCGGCCGTTTCGTCGTCAAGCACCAGCGTGCCGCGACCAACGCCGCCAACTTCCGACCGGAACAGTTCTATCTCGATCCGGGTGTCTGTAACTACGCCATAGTCGTCAACGACCTCGGCGCCTTTATCAATGATGGCGCCAACGCCGGGGATCGCCCCGGCGCTGGGCGGAGTAACGGTTACCGTGGAACCAAAAACACCGCGGGCCATTACCGTCATGGCTGCTTTAAGTGATTTAAACGACATTTAGCCGATCTTCACCTGAGCCAAACCATTGGCGTGGCCGGTAACAGCAACGCCAATTCGCACACCCGCATCGATTGGCAACAGCTCGCCGGTGTTCCACTCAACCACATCGCCAGCGGCAACAGTGGCATCTGCTGGCAACTCGAACACGCCTTCAGTGATGATCGTTACTTCAGCACCGGTAAGCGCGCCATTGACGGCAACGCCGAACAAGCCATCACCAAGCAAAACACCTTCGCCAGCAACAACATCAGCGGGCGCGGTGACGGTAATCGCTTCGCCCTTTTGCACATAATTTTTCATCTCGAATCCTCGCGATTTCTGAGATAGGAAACGACCGCCCCCGCCAGTGGCGGGAGCAAATCAGTGAGTAGGCATTAAGCCCGGTTAGGGAGTGATGGTTGCCCGGTGGATGGTGCGGAAAGACATCGGGGCCACGCCCGCATCGATGCGGACTTTGTGGGTAATGCCGTCCACTTCAAAGCCACCCTGCTGATCCAGGAATGGCTCTTTGTTGCCGTCCAGGTAAGCCACCTCGATTGTGTCGTACATGCCCGGGCTGGCCACGCCGTAGATTTTGTCGGTGCTGTCGTCATCCAGGCGCGCCTCGCCAATAACTTCCATTGAGTTGCGAATGGGGTTTGGCACTCGATCATTGGCGTAGGCTGGATCAAACTCAGCCGCCAACAGTGCCTTGGCTGTCGACTCCCGGGCGATGGGAGTAAGCAGGTACGCAGGCCGGATTCCCAGCGAGGCGCCGCCCTCTTTCTGCGTGCCCATGGCGACCTTCATTGCATCCAGCGCCGGCACTGTAAGTGCGTCTGGCGTGCTGGTGTTGGCGTGATCCGCGTGATATAGCGCCTTGTTGTCGCCCATCTTCGGCCCCGAGATCAAGGCGGCATAAACGGCATCGCCAATGGTGCGGCGTGCTGCGCGACCGAACATACGAGGGATACGGTCGAATACACCCAGGTCGTCATTAATGATGGCCTGCCGAGTGATGGAGAACAGGTTGCCGTAGGTGACCAGCATGATCTTTTCAGCTCGATCGTTGGTGGTCACGTATTTAAACTCGGCACCCTCTGCCACTTTTCCAAGCGAGGGGAAACGAGACAGATCAACCCGACTCGATTCACGGAAGTCGGTCAGAATCCCTTCGCTGGTCCATTTCTCGAAAGTTTCCTCCACCTCCTCATAGCCGCGCAGCATGGATTTGTGGGCCACATCCGACAGCGCGATAGAGAAGTCGCCAGTTGAGTGAGTGAACGCGTTCGCCACCAAAATGCGGCGGTCAGTCATGCTGGCCACGCCCACGCCATTGTCGATAAGTGAAGCGCGAGCCAGCTCAATAAGGGTCATACCGCCATAGCGGTTGCCGTTCTCGATTTCTGCGACACCTACCCGGGCAGACAACGCATTACGGATAGAGTCTCGCACCAGGGCGCCATTGCCCACATGAATCTGCGCGGCAGAGGGCTGGCTGGGCTCGCGGCCTTTGCCCATTTCGTCCAGCAGAGCAGCGCGGGCCTGTTCCACGGTACAGGTCATATCGTCGAGGCAGCGGTCACGCAGGTCTGGATAGTCGAAGTTTTCAAACGCGGCGCGAACTTCGGTGCGGCGCTGGGTTTCAGCGGCCTGGAAATCAGCCACCGTGGGAGCGTGTGCGGGTGGAGCCGCGGGAGCTTGTTTACCGTCTCCGGGCTTTTTGTCGGTAACCTTGTCGGTCATAGCGGTGAACCTCGTCATCAGATTGGAGTTAAAAGACGCCGCGGCCATGACAGGCTCGGCTAGAGAGTCGGCGAACCCTTTCTCGACAGCCTCAACGCCATTCAGCCACGTTTCCGCAGCTATAATTTCGGTGAGTTCGTCGTCGGGCAGCCCGGTTTTGTTGCGGTAGGCCGCAAGCAAACTGGTCTCGAACTTGTCGAGAAGATCTGCATCCTCGCGGAGCTTGTCCGCGTTGCCTCGCACATCGTTCCAAGGCTTGTGAATCATCAAATAAGCGTTTTCCGGCATCGTTATTGTGTCGCCAGCCATGGCGACCACCGATGCTATTGAGAGAGCAACGCCATCGATATGCACATGTACCTTTGCAGGGTGGGCACGCAGCATGTTGTAAATGGCAAAACCTTCAAAGATCGAACCACCGGGAGAATGAATCGATAGATTGATCTCACTTACGCCTCGGTACTGATCCAAGACATTCTTGAAGTCACTGGCGTAAATGCCACAGAAGCCAATCTCGTCGCAGATAGCAATGTCCAGCGAGTCGTTGGCCGCAGCTCGCATGGAGAACCACGACCCTTGTTCAACCGAGCGGTCACTCTTCTTGCTGTTCCCCATCATCGCCAGCACTACCGGGACTGCCTGGTGTCGTTTCGCCATCGTTTTCACCTTTGGAGTAATATTTGTGGTAAGCATCGGAGTCGAACACCAGACCGTGTTCGCGGTTCTCCGCGACTTCCTGACGCCGTTGTTTCTTGACCTCCGCAATGTTGCCGCCGCGGGCACGAGCAACCTCTGCCTCGGTGGCAAATCCATCGGCGACCAGCCCTCTCCATGCTTCGCCTTCTTTCTTGGGATCGATCCATGGCATAACTGGACCGATGTAAACCGCGTTGAAAAGAGTGCGCTTGTCGACGCCAGCAGGAATTCGGATTTTTCCGGCAGCAATGGCCACCTCTAGCCAGCGCCGGTAAACCCGGCGGGCGTATTGATCGATAAAGGTGTTTTGCAGGACCTCAAAACCGGACTGCGACTCGACCAGCTCTTGGCGCTGCGCCGAATAAGTGCCGTTGTAATCCCTGGCCAGTGATGAATAGCTGGTGCGGGTACCGGCAGCCACAGCCCGCAACATGGCGTTGCGGAAGCCCTCAAGCAGGGCTGAGGGCCGATTACTCTCGATGGTGCCAACGTCCTCGCCCGGTGCTAGCCCGTCGAACACCATGCCGGGACCAAACGGAATGCTGCGCTCTCCGGTTTTCTGGTCCGTGTCAGTGTTGGGCGCATACAGCCCCGGGTCACCCTTTTTGATGTAAAACGCCAGCGCCGCGGCGATGCGGGCCGCCACGCGCTCGGATTCTTCGTAATCCTTGATATCTGCCAAGCGGATCATTACCGGCGCCAGCAGCGACACACCACGCACTTGACCAATGCGCTTGCGGGTGGCGATGTGGATCATGTCGTCGGCTTTGACGAATTTGGTGTCAGCCTTGAACGAAATAGAATCTGCCGGGTGCTTTTTGAATACGTGGTAGCCCTTTACCCTGCCCCACTCATTTCGCTCTACGCCTTGGGTAATGCCCTTGGCCGCGTCATCCTCGTGCGGTAGGTAATCGGGCTCCAGCAGCTCGAGCGCAAATGGCACATCGGTCAGGTGGGTGTAACTGGGCACGTTCCCGGCAATGAAGCTGGCCAGGGCCTCGCCGTCACGCAACCAAGTTCTGGCCACCAGTCTCTCTACTTCGGGCCGGGAGAGCATTCCCGATGCCTCTGGCCGCAGGCTCCATTCGCCCCAAGCAGCTTTAATTTGTGCCGCTAGATCGGTGGCGACCTCCCCAGCTGTCAGCAGCGGCAATGGCTCAATGCCAATACCTTTGGCGCCAACAACACGCTCCTCGAGCTTGTCGAAAAGGCCGGTAACTATGTCGTGATTCTCGTCCAATGCCCGGGCTTGATCCCGCAGGGATTTGGCTGAGGCCTTTATCGCGGCGTTCGCTGAACGGCGCTCGGCCTTGGCCTTGTGGGTGCGGGATGGGTGAGCGGCCTCATAGGCGCGGATTGCCAGGCGAGCAGCCACGCGGCTAGCGACCATGCCGGGAAACAGCGGTGCCAGTGCCCGGTCAATCCAGTTCATGGTCATTAATAAAATCTCGCGAATCCGTAAGGCCGGGCCGCCTGGCTACCAACGCGGCGCTCCCACTCCCGGCGGCCGCGCTGGATCTCGCCGAGGTTTTCCCGGGTGTAGGTCTTGCCATTCCAGGTAATGGATTTGCCCTCAAGTAGGGCCAGCTCGGCCTCCATGTACTTGTCGAGCATTTGTTGTGCTGTCGGTGTTGGCATTAGGTGAGCCATCCTCCGCCTGAGTTTTTGATGCCAAGCCAATCGCTACCGTCCCCACCCTTCTTGCGGGAGTCGTCGTCTTTGCTGGTTGGTTTGGAGTCGGGCTTCTCCGGCGGCTGCCTGGGAGGCGGTGCATCGAGGGAGAACCCAAATCGTTGTTGCGATATGCGCAGGGCTGCGAGGGCACCAACGCAGCAGTCCAAGGCCTCGTTTCTTCGGCCCATCGAATCCCATCGGTAGACGCGCTGGCCGTTCTGCACCTTCGTGCGCTTAACCTCTGCAGTTAGCTGCTTGACCTCGTCCTGGTCGCAGATCTCGGAATTGGCAGGCAGATGGATACAGCCCGGTACCGGTTCGCCCGGCTCTGGCTGAATCCGCAACCTTGAATAAATCAGCTCTTTGGCGTTGTCTGTCCCGACCATCGTCAGAAATACGCCCTTGCGGTTGCGCGACTTTGGGAAGTCTGCGATAGGCTTGCCGTACTGACTGGCGCCCTTAGTCGGGATGATCGTGAAGATCCCGAGCTTTTTGGACATTGAATACACCTCGTCGGTGTAATGCCCCCCGGAATCCCAGGTCCATCGAGTGACACCAATCGGACTGTTATCTTCTCGGGTGTAGTGCTTCCGGATGCGCTCTTCGACTTTCTTCTTCAGCTCCTCGCCGGCCGGGTCACCAAACAAAATAAAGCGGTCAACCAGCCAGCTTTCCTCACCTGGTCCGTAGGCCCAGACCCTGCCTTCGTAGCGGTCATCTTGGGTATCGATTCCACCAAACAGGGCAACGGCTCTATCTGGCACCTGAGGAAATACCTCGCGCCGGTTGTAGAGCTGTTCCCACTCTAGGCCTTCGCCGGTCTCGTCCTCCCAGGTCTCGCCCAGAGTAGTGTTGACGAACGTTTTTAGTTTGCTGGCGTCACCTTTGGCCTTGAGGAAATCCTCGACGATTCGGGCCCAGGTGGTGAATGGGCTGTAGGCCGTCCAGACGTGGAAGGTGATATTTGATGGGGTGCCGGTTGGCGCGCCGTCCGCAGCGTAAAAGTCGATGCCGTTGCGGGTATAAACGCCGGTGTTATCGCACACCCAGCGCCCTTGATGGGCTGAGTGAACACGACCGGCATCGTTGAGCTCGTGCTGTTTGATAACACAGGCGCCAGCGCGGCAAAGGTAAAAGGCGGTGGCCGCCTTGGCCTCGATGCCTTTTAGCGTGTTGTCCCACTTTATGCCGAAGTTGCAGTCATTGCCGCCCCACTCCAGGATCTGCTCAGATCCGCAGTGCGGGCAAGGAACCCGGAACCGGAAGTAATATTCCGACTCGCTAGCGGCTTTCTCGATCTGGCATTCCCCACGAATTTTCGGGGTAGAGCCTCGGATAGATTTTCCGAAAGTCGAGCCCTCCAAGCGCTTGTCGCCGAGCGTGGTCGGGGACCCTTCTTTCTCGATATCCGAATCGAAGGCAGCGAGCTCGTCATAGATCACCACATCGACCGACTTCTCCCGGTAGTTCCGAGCCGCCTTGCCGCCGTGGATAAACAACTGCTTGCCGTTGGAAAACCGCTTCTTGTCCAGGGTGTTATCCCGGTGCTTCATGCCGCACCAGGGCGCCAGCTCGCGAAGCGCCGGCACATCTCGGATTGCGGTATCAACGTGCGTTTTGGAAAAATTCTCGGCGTCGGTGTCGGTCGGTGAAAACGACAGCACGTTCCGGCGCTTGTGCTCCAGGTAGTAGGCAATCGCTGCCAGGAGCATTTTGGTATATCCCAGGCGCGCACTTTTTACGACATTCACCACCCGGACCGCGTCCGAGCCCATGGCGTTCAAGATTGCCACCTGGAAATGCAGCGTCGACCAATGACCCTCGTGGTATGACGATTCGCTGGACAGGTAGAAATTTTCGTCAGCCCAGTCAGCGGCAGTTTTCGGCTCTGGCCGCACCAACGCAGCCAGACCTTGGCGCGAGGCCTTCTGAAAATTCCTAATCTGTTTCGGACAGGGACTCGACATATTCCTCGACCAACTCGGGCAGGAGTTCGTCGACTTGCGCGGCTGTGTTGCGTGCCTTGGCGATTTCTCGCGTCAGCGCATCGATGTGCCTTGGCTCCAGATCCGGATGGGCCCGCCGCATGGATAACGGCAGCGTGTCCAAAATGGTCGCAATCTGGGCGGCAATCCGGGACAGAGCGAAGGTCGCGAAATCCGTCGAAATCAGTCGCCCCTCCTTTTCCTCGTTCTTTAACTCCTGAGAGATCCGCCGGGCCTTGGTGAGCTTGTACTCCTCCTCCAGCCGCCCTTGCGTAACCTGCCGCGCAGTTTCCGCCTCGTCGTCATCGAGGTTTCCAATGATTTCACTGGCGCCTCGCTTTTCGACCCAAGCCCGGAAGACGTCTTCAAGGTTGTAAAACACCTCCCGGCCAACCTTCCCGGCAGGCCGAAGCCCCCATTTGCCGAGGGCTTGAGGGGTGATCGCTAAAGCCTCAAGCACAACCTTCTTCGGCACCGTCCCAGGGGGTGGCTGCCGCTTACGGTCGCTCGACATATAAATAGAAACCCGGCCAAAAAATTTTCATACATAGTGCGAGCCCGAGCCTCCGCGCCCCCGTATGCCTTCCCCCGTCGGGAGGACCCGCGGCCCGCCCCGGCTGGGCAGCCGTTACCGCTGGCGGAGCTCGCGCAGGATCTCGTTCACACCCTGTCGCAATTGCTGGACTTGCTCCGCTTGGTTTTCCTGGTTGGTTTTTATCGTGGCAACATCCACCTTGATATCCTGAACGTCGTCGCTGATCTCAGTCTGCTTACCATTGAGGGCCAGCACATTTTGCTCAACACCGCGAATCGCTGCAGCGTTACGCTCATCACTTGAGGCCAGGGCGTTGTAGGCAACCCCAAAGGCGAAGGCCGCGGTGATCGCAACCAGCACAGTTTCCAAGCTGAACAGTCGTGCAAGAAATCGTGTATCTGGAGATCTGTCACTCACTACTTAGCCCTGCCTTTGACTTTTTCGATAGTGCGGTACGCCCCAAGCCCAAGCATGGCAATGACTAGCTCCATCAGGCTCTCCATTGGCAGTTGAGGCCCCGGCTTTCCGGTTGCCCACTGAAGAAGCGGATTAATCACAAACGGAAAAAACAACGCTACACCACTGACCCAACCAAGGAATGGACGCCATCCAGCAACAAATAAGCTACGGTGCCCCGCTTCGATCTTGTTGATCTCCGCCTGCAACACCTGCGGCTGCATGGCGATTTTCTGAAGCACAGCTTCGGCCTGCAGCCGCTCATCATCACTCGTGAAGACCTGGTCGATGACGTTCCCGAGCGCCTCGATTGGCTGCGACGCACCACCTCCGATCAACTTAGATATAACGCTCATGCGGCAGCAGCCTCCAAATCATCATCCACAAACTCAATACTCAGCACCCCCGCTAGGGCGGCGCCAATCACCCGCTCATATAAACGACGGTAGGCGCTCGGGCTATCAACCAGACGCATAGCTCCGTGGGTAGTAATCACATCATCCCCCACCAGCAGGCAGCCCGACGTGTGCTCATCTGTCACACCGCAATGGATCAGGATCCATCCAAAACCCGGCACATCGAGCACATGCAACATGCCGCGATGAATATCAGCAAAGACATTGCGAGAATAGCGCTCGTGCAAGCTCCCCGCCGTATGCACTCCAACCTGATAGATACCGGCCGGTATCCGGGTCTCCCCTGCCACCTTCATGCGGCGCGGCTCATCCTCCAGCCCGTAGCACAAGCGTTCACCATCAACGCTAACTACAGAGGCCGTAGAGTCACCGTCAGACAGCACTCTTTGCACCGTGATTCGCATAACACCACCAGAGGGAAAAGTGCCCTTGTGGGCAAGAGAAGAGAGCCTGAGGGCGCAATCATAGGACACAAAAAAACCCGCTCGCGGCGGGTTTAGGTAATTTCGTGAGATTAATTAAAACTGGAAGATTCGAACCCGTCTATGGAAAACTGGCAATATCTGCCTGAGAAGCTAATCGATACCAAAAATTCTAACATCCCAA
The DNA here is from genome assembly GCF_002306875.1 of Spongiibacter sp. UBA1325. NCBI lineage: Bacteria > Pseudomonadati > Pseudomonadota > Gammaproteobacteria > Cellvibrionales > Spongiibacteraceae > Spongiibacter > Spongiibacter sp. UBA1325. Next base: position 51,017 of record NZ_DBTD01000003.1, on the reverse strand, counting down.
ATCGAGGTGATTAAGTGATCGATAGAGCCCCCCCTCAATGTATGCTTTGTGAGGTGCATATTTCGCCAGAGATAGATTCACAAGAACACATAATCCCAAATGCCATTGGCGGTAGAAAGACCACTTCGGGCTTTCTTTGCGCAAAGTGTAATGCGTCATCAGGCGATACATGGGAGGCTGCGCTCGCACGTCAACTAAATGCCTTAAGTCTAATTTTCAGGATAAACAGGCAACGAGGAAAGGTACCATCGCAAAATTTTCAGACCTCTGGCGGTAAAGCCCTTACTCTCAATGCTGACGGGACACTTTCCATACCAAGGCCGATTTTCAGAAGAGAAGAAGATAAAGTAGGCATTAAATTCGATATCTCAGCACGAGATATGAGAGAAGCAAGGAAAATGTTGCGAGGTCTGGCCCGAAAATACTCACAACTGGACATTGAAGAATGCCTCCAGGGGGCAAAGAATACCTCCAAATACCCTGATGATCCGATTATTGTTGATATATCATTTGGCGGAACTGAGGAGGGCCGGTCACTAGTAAAATCAGTAGTCGCATTGCTATCGGCAAATGAGGTCAATCCCAGACACGCAGACCTTGCGATCAAGTTTTTGACTGGAGATACCGATGATCCTTGCTATGGGTTCTATTATGAGAAAGATCTGGTAAAAAACCGGCCTGAAGGGGTTCCTTTTCACTGTATTCACGTAACTGGTTGTCCCGAGAACGGCCTTATTAGGGCCTACTTAGAGTATTTTGGGGTGATGCGTGTAGTTATGTGCCTATCGTCAACTTATGCTGGCGATGCATTTTCCGCGACATATTCTCTTGATCCTACCACCGGGAAAGAACTCAATTTAGTCATTGATTTAAATTTAACTTCTCGTGAAATTGACGATGCTTACGAGGGCAAGAAATGGAGTGATGCTGAGATTAAAGATGCGTTGGTAGCTGTTATTCATCCGGCTATGGTCGCTCAGCATGAGCTGGAAAAAGAGAGAGTCATATCTGAGGCAGTAGCCTATGCGTTTGCTAATAGCGGGGCAAAGGAAGGTGATCAACTAACAGATGAACAGCTTAATCGCCTGATCGGCTTGTTATGGGAAAAGATTCAACCGATGCTCTTAAGACAGATAAGCACGAATCACCATCGCCGACAAGCAACCATAAGTAAGGCTAAGCCTGAAATAAAATACCAGTAGGCATATCCATGCACGAATCGCCAATCCACAACAAAATACTCTTCATAGGCGTCTTCTTGTCGGCTTTGATTTGGCTGATTGGGGCTGCATATTTCAGCTATCAAGAATCCAAACTACGAGATCAAGTAAACGACTGCGAAATGCAAAGCGGCGGACGCTTCAACGGCGTGCCTATCTGCAGCCCTCTCGATCTTTTTCTGGATGAGAAAGAATCCGAGCCATACATCGGCATTCAAGCTGAAATAGTATCAACACAAAAGGTGATATGGGGCATCAAAGAACCAGTTACGTTGGCTGTCATACTTGTTCTGTCCGTCTCATCAATCCCTTGGGTTTGGTACTTTTTATTAGGTCGGATACGCGAACTTAGCAAAGCAGTTAGAGGAAAGCAGTGATTTATAGAATATGGGATAGGGCTATTTTACTTCGCATAGTTTGGCATACGTGAAGTGAGTAAACTTGGGCGCTAGGGTTACTAGGTAGCATTTCGTCTCAACTACATCTCCAATCCGCGCTTCTCACACTCAGCCACCCACGCCGCTATGGCTGGCTTTAGTAATTCCCGAAGCTTGCGGTTCACCTCATCCCACGCCTTACGTTCCTTGGCATCCGGCCAGGTGTCCTTCGAGTGACCAAACAGCTCACGCACATGTGGCTTCGGCCCCTGACGGCTCTCATCCCACCCCCGGAGCTCAAAGTTCAGCATCGCCGCAGCACGCGCCTTCGGCACCGTCTCGCGATAGGAATCAAGAACCGGGTTAATGATCGAAAATATCTGCCAAACACTCGGGCTGGAGCTGCAGCGTCCTCGAATTTGGTCGGGGAATGGGGCTGGCAGATCGTTGATCACCTGAACATATCGGGCCTTCATAAAGTCGACCTCGTCCAGCGGAATGTCACTACCACTCCCCTTGCGCGTCGCGACCGCATGAACACAATGCTCGCCAGACTTACCCCACCACGATGCATTACGGACGCCAGCTTTGGGCTTTGTGTTGATCCAGTCCGCTAGACCATTGCTACCTCCCCGCTCTGTCACGCTGAGTACAAACCGGAGAAAGCCGAGGTATTCGCTGTAGTCGGTATCGAGTTTCTTTACAGTGCTCATGCCACCCTCGCCATTCAGTCCCATCACAGGGCCAACCACCCAAAATAAGCTGCCGACCGCGTATCTTCATTACTCCGGCCAGTCCACCCCGTCACCTTCTCAAACATCGACTTGTGCTTTGCCCAGTTCCCTTTCTGCGGCCGCTGGAATACCACATCTGCACCGTAATGCTTCAGGAGCCGAACCAGTTCCTCCTGCGCCTGCTGTACCCGGCCAACCTGCATCGCAATCTTGCTCTGCGCCGACACACTGGCATGGCGGTTCCGGGCGTATACAAACTTGTTGACCAGCACATCCTCGATGCTGTAACGCGCGCCCTCGGTGTGACGCTCAATAATCTCGATCGCCGTCAACATCTCCAAAGCCACCAGCTTGCCGTCCTGGTAGATCGCCACGCCATGCTTGTTCGCATCCGGATCAATCCCCACTACTACCGTCACACCAGATACCCCCGCAAAACCATTTCTTCTACCAATGCCTGCGTGATCTCCAGTAGATCAAGTTCAGGCATAAATTCAGCCTCAAACACCTTCTTGCCATCGGCCCGGCTTACCCAGGCTTTACCGGGAAGGCGGTGATGACAGGGACAAAGCGGCAAGGTAAGCAAATGCGCATTCGGCTTAACCTTCCCTTCCAGGTGATGCACTTCGGCGGGGGTGTACACTTTCTTGTAAAGACGGCAAACAATGCAGCCCACCTGCACCATGCGATCCATCCACAAGCGCTCTTCGCGTGTCGGCGCCCGACCGACAAGCGTCATGCCCGAGCCTCTGCCCGAAGAAATGCCAACGTCTTGCCCAGGCGTTCCAGAGCGTATTCCTGATAAGCCTCGTCCAACAGCGCCGGATTCCGCAGCGTTGAGTCGTAGTCCTCCAGGCGGTTGATCGCCACATAGATCGCCTGCTGCGCTCGCAGCGTCGCATTGTCAGCAACCGCAACGGCCGGGAGGCCATCATCACCCTGCTTACTCATCACCGCATCAATCATCAAATTGATCGTTCTGATCGCCTGCAGCAGCGCCCGCTCACTCTCACAGTGACATACCAGACTAATCACCATGCTGGCGGCGTCATCCAGGCCGTTTTCACGACAGAAGGTCTCTGGGGTGATTACCCACTCGAAGTCAGCACAGGCGACCCGCGGCGCCGCAAAGGCCGACGGCCCGAAATACGCGTCAATCATCAGCTGGATGAAATGCCGGCACTTCTTCAAATCCTTGACCCCGTCCTTGCTCTGCCAGCGAAAAACGTACTTGAGCACCGCGCTCTCTGCGCCGGGCAACTGATTCGCCATCCAAAAATGCGCTGGCTGAATTTTCGCTCCCTTGTAGTGACCACCGCCTACCTGATCACCCCACGCGCCCTCAATCTGCTTACAAGCCGCCACAGCCTACCTCCACCAAATCAGTTTCCACCCCCGTCGTCCTAGTTGCTCCCCACGCCAGCAAGCCATCTCGCTCAGCCGCCGCAATCCAGTCGCGTACTCGCAATACCGAAACACCCATGTGTATTGCCGCAATGCTGAGTGCCGAATCGCCCATCACCGCCAGCAGCTCCATCAAGCGAGCCATGTGGCCAGGCGTCATCCGCTCAGGAATCAACATGGGCGCCCCCGGCCTGCCGTGCCGCATAGGTCTCACCAAACGCAGACGGGGTTCCCCGCTGCACCTCACGACGCTTCCGCTTGGCCTCGTACTCAATCAGCGAACTGGCGAGCTTGTGTTCCCACTGCTCCTGCCGAAACACGCGGCCATCAGCCACCCAGAACCCGACGAACTCATGTAGCGCTTCCAGCGAAAACATCTCGCGAGTGATTCCGCGCAGGGTCATCAGCTCCTCGAACCGATTGATCTCGGGCATCCAGTCCGGATGCATCGCAAACGCCTCGCGCGGCAATGTTGTTGATGCTGGGGTTTTACTGGAGAGTTCCTTGGAGAGTTCTTTGGAGAGATAGACTGAACGTCGTTCAGTGCCTCGTGCATGAGGTTCAGTGCCTCGTGCATGAGGTTCAGTGCCTCGTTTTTGGTACTGAACGTCGTTCAGTGCCTCATTTTCTTGGCCCTGGAGGCCCCGAACTGCTTGGGTTTCAGGAGCTTGCGAACAAGGCACTGAATCAGGTTCAGTGCCTTCAGAATTTTGCGCATCAGATTCAGCTACTGAATCAGGTTCAGTGCCTGGCTTATCTGGAAAAGCGATACGATAAGAATTCCTGGCCCAGTCCCTGCCGCGCTTTTTCTCTTTGTGGGAGGTAATAAACCCAGCCTCACGTGCCTTCTCGATGTGCGTACACACCGCCCGCTCGCTCAACCCGGCTTTCTCAGAAATCGTCAGCGTGGAAGGGAACGCCCCACCCCCGTGATCATCCATGTAGGTTGAGATAACCAGCAGCACCAGCTTCGTGGTCGAGGCCAGATCTGAATCCAATATCGCGCTGCGCCAGGTGAAAAACTTCACAGCAACCCCCTTATCTCACTTATTTCGGGTGCCTGTATGTGTATACATGTCCAATCGGGCAACTTACCCACCCCCGCCGTTTCAGGTTCAATACAACTGTCAAGCAGCCGTACCGGTTTTGTTTGATGGATCGCCGAAGATATCGGGGCGCAGCTGCTCACGAGTGATTTGCCCGTCAGACAACAACTCAATGTCACGGCACATGGAGATCGGCATCTTTCTGCGATCGCTTGCAATCTGGCTAATCATCGAGGGATGGACTCCAAGCTTGTCAGCAAGGGCTCGCTGGGATCCAAACCAACGTATGGCAAGCCAAATGGGATGTTCGATGTCTGATTTCATGATGAAAGATTAGCAAACGCTATCGAGCGAGGTCAATAGCATATGTCAATGTACTGTTTGCTATCGGCACTGGACAATTAAGCTATGGATGACGATCAAGTAGACAAGCTCATTGCGAAGATACAGGCGACAAGACTGTCGAACCTGGAGCAACTTATTGGCGAGAGGACTAACGCTGATTACGCGCGCGAGCATGGCTTAGACGCAAGCTACATATCCCAGCTGAGAAACAGGCATCGCACATTCGGAGAAAAAGCTGCTCGGAAAATAGAGCTATATTGCGGGCTGCCCATCGGGGCCTTGGATGTAAATCCTGAGCTGGACATAGACTCAATGTCAGAAACAGCGATCGTCAGCATGGTGGAAGCTTCTCTGGACTGGATGTCGCCGGAGGGGAAAACTGACCTGTTGCGGAAGGTGTCGAGGAGCATTTAAGCCTCTCAGAGAAATAGGCGAGCACCAAGCGGTCTCTGAAAGAAAGTCCCGCAACTGCCTCTGCAATAGTCTTCTTGTTTTCCATAACCGCGCCCACTCTCGACGGTTTCCGCAGATTGCTTGTTTGTATCGCCGAGGCCAAAAAGAATACTGTATAAGCATACAGCAAGACAAGGGCACCCAACCAACAAAGCACTTGATAGATGGAGGGTATCAGCAAAGCCATAACACAGCAACTCATTGTTTTATAAGGTTAATTTTTTGCCGATGGCAAGTTTTTCCCGGACTATAAGGAAATTAGGGAACGAGGAATGGAATCAGTAGGCACCTGTAGCACCCTCCCCCAGAAGACCATGCGAACCTTCTCGGCCTTGCTCCTTTGCACCGGCAATGGATTTAGCCAGTGCGAAGCTGGTCGCCAGGCAGATCTCAAAAATAAGTACGCAACACAACGACGAGGCAGTCATGACCGATAAAAAGAAAGATGGCAATAGGCAGCAAAGTGGCGACAAGGCGAGCAACCGCGGTAGGGATCGCGCCTCCGTCAGAGATTTGAATAAATCCGTCCAGGGGATTACGCTTGATTCCGCCCCTCCCGCGAATCCGCCAAAAAAGGGCAAATGACCCAACTCCCCATCAGGTGAGACTATGCCCAACCCATGTGAGAACACAGTAGAGCACCTCACTCAAAGCCTGTTCAATATTCGAGTGGGAATCCGATACCACATGCGACGACAAGCTTTTTACTCGCTGTGGCATCGATTAACAGGCGTAATGTCTCTCGTATTCGGCTCCGCAGCCTTCGCGGCATTGATGGGCCAGTACGCTCAATTTTCAATATGGTTGTCCGCCGCAATCGTGCTGGTTCAAGCACTCGATCTGATTTTTGAGACAGCCAAATCCAGTATTCTGCACGAAAGCCTAAGGCAGAAGTACATCTCGCTAGAGGCAAAAATACTGCACAAGCAGGGCCTCACCGAGGATGAGTTCAGCGCCATCCAACAAGACATTAAACACCTAGAAATTGAAGAACCACCCATAAAGCATTGGTTATTAAAAGAGTGCGTGAACGCGGCTCTTCGTGTGTCTGGCTACGATCAAGCCGATCCCGATGAGGCCAAGCTTTTTCAGCAGCTAAATACCTTCCAACGCACCTTTAAGCATTTGTATTAGACCTCAGCATTACCGGTTACAAGGATGTTCAATGCGTTATCTGATTGCAGCCCACATTTTCCTGATCGCCCTCGCCACCCCTGCCTATACGGCTGAGATCTACAAATGCATAGATGCAAACGGTCGCCCCATCTTTAGCCAAATGCCCTGTGGCCGCGATGCAGAGAAAACCACCATTACCCCTCCTGATGAGATCGGCTCAGTCTCAACAGACCGCAACAGCCTTCAAGCGCTCAAGCAGAGTAACAGACTGCGAGATATCGAGCGCGATATCGCAGCAGAGAATCGGCGTATACGAAGCCTGCAACGCCGCATGGATATCGAACTTGAAAAACTACGGCAGAAAAAAAACCTAGCCAAGAACAACCTCGCCGGCGCTCAGTGGGAACAGAGCATTTCCGCCGAAATGAGTAGTGTTGTCGAGCGATACAATGCCAAGATTAGTGCAGCAAACCTTGGTGTAAGTCGTCTTGAGGGCGAAAGAGACAGGCTTATAAGGGCGAATAAAGACCCCCACAAAGGCACCAGCCCTGCAAAATAATCGGCGTCGAACCGAGTTCAGCAAGATGAAATTGAGAAAGGAATCACTATATGCATAAGCGAAACCACCAACCCTTGTACATTTGTACACGTATTGCGCAACATATCTAAATAGATATAATGGCGACATTCGAATTCACCCCAAGCGCCGCGAATGATTTGGCGGCGCTCGCAGAAAGCGATCACGAAGTTGCAGCTGAGATAGCGTTTGTTCTCCAAGAAATGGCCGACAACCCTGAGCTAAGGGATAGGTTACTTGAGGAGAAGTGGCGTGAGGATGAGTATGACATCCAGCGGTGGCTAGCCGCTAGAGACGCTAGCCTTGATATTTTCAGGCTCAAAGTTTGGTTGCCGCCGGAACGATTGAACGGTCTCGAAGATCCAATATACAAGAGGTTGAGTAAATACAGGATAGTGTACTCACTGATTCCGGCCTCTCAATTTGTAGCGCGGCCGTATACGTTAGTACTGGCCTGTGTCCACAGGAGGGAGTTTGACTATGGAGATGACCGAGAAAATGGAATTGCGCAAAGAATACTTGAAGAACTCAAGGATATTCTCTGACCAGAACGGCCTCAGGCTTTTAGTTGACCGCGAAGAGGTTGTAATTAAAAGCAACATACGCCATGTCGATTTTGAAGGCTTCGTAAAAGGCCATGCAAATTGCACCAGCGTATCGAGTGTTATTGAAAAAATTGCCTCAAAAAATACAAAATTTAAAGATAGCCTGATCAACGCCAGAAAAAAGAGTCTTAACACTTATTTCCGCGGTGAAACTGGGTTGAAGCGACTTCGCCTGCAGGCTGGCCTGTCACAGGCGGAACTAGCAGAGGCATGCCAGACCACACAGCCTTATATCGCGCGCTACGAATCCGGAGGGGCTGAGCCAGGACTTTCTCGTGCTGTAAAAATGGCTGCCGTCCTGAAATGCTCAATAGAAGAACTGAATGAGGCATTCGAGCTAACACGGAAGAGTCAGCAGGGTTAACAACCTCCTGCCAAGCGGAACAATTTATGGAACCATACAAATTTGGCGCAATTTTTTGCGACGAAATACGACATGAAGACAATGGTAAAATTCTAGTCCTAGGCGCATATGGCGACCAGCTGATTTTCCCAAATTTCCCAAACTATATTGGCTCATTCACTGCGCTATTTTATTTTGAGTTCCCCCATGGAGAAGAGCTATCAAGCTTTGAGGTCCAGTTGCTGGTAGATGGTGAGTGCGCCTCAGATTTGGGCGCTGATCTTGAGAGCCGGGGAATAGCGGAACTTAATGCTACTGGTAAAGAGAGTATCCGTGGGAGTATCAAGCTAGTAGAACATGAGTTCACGAAAGACGCAGTTATCGAAATCCAAGCGATAATTGATAATGAGCTAACTATAAAAGGTCCCTCACTACTCGTCACAGCGCGAGATTAGCTCTGCCCCTCCCCCCCAAGCCGCCTTCAGAGGTGGCTTTTTTGTGTCTGCTATACTCTATCAACGTCGTGAACTCAGGAGCGCTGAGCGCCAACCTCCCACGACGTAGGAGCCACCCGCTCCGGGGTCGCCCTGGTAAGGCGGCTTAAGGGCAATCCTCCGAGAAGGAGGCCGATAATCCGAGAAGGACCGGCAGAAGTTGCCTAGCGCAGCGGCACATTCTAGAAACGGCAACTGCAACCGCTCGCAAGGCGGGATATAAAATTGAGCCCAGTAAACTGAGCTCATCCGGATGAGCCCCCACATGAGGCCAAGCCCATGAAGGCCAAGCTCACCATAGAAGTCAAAATTGAGGTTAGCAAAGTGATAGCTGAGCTCACCAAGCTCGCTGTCATTTGCAGCTACCTTTATTGAGACTTCAGAAAGTCCACGGGGCCTGGGGGCACCCAGCCTCGTGGCAATTACTTCCCCCCTACCCAGCAGCACGCTCAACTAAACACCACCTTCAAACGAGGCTTTTTGCCTCAAGTAAAGGCACCTAACAATGCCCTCCCCATCACTTTAGCAACTCCCCGCATAAACTCAGCAAAAATAATAGCATTTGCTATTGACTTGACTCGATAGCATTTGCTAATTTTACTCACACAGAACGACTGTGTTGCTTCAGTCGAGAATTTTCGTTTGCTGAGCGCACAACGATTTCCCCCAAGGTCTTGTACTCGCAGTTTGAGCACCGTTTTGGAGAGATGACGCATGGATGAATTCACAGAAATCACCGGCCCGACGCTTCGAGCCACCCCCGCAGGCCTGCTCACTGCAAAACAGTGCGCAGTGACGCTGTGGTCTGGCGAGGGAAAGACCAATGACGAAATCGCCATGATCCTCGGGATCTCGCCGCGCACAGTGAAAGCCCATCTTCTGGCCTGCTGTGACCGCCTTGGCGCCAACAGCAAGGCCCATATGGTCGCCAAAGCATTTGTCTCTGGCGTACTGCATGGCACTGCTGCGCTGGTGCTGGCCCTCATGCTGGGCGGCACTGGTAGCAACGATGTTCAGAAAATGCGCGGGGGTGGCCGTCGGGTCGCCTCTCGCCGGGGTCGCGAGGATTACTGGGAGCAGGTCGCCCCAGCAAGCTCTGCACCTCATTTACCCAGCTTCAATATGGAGATTGCCTGATGAAAGTAGATATCCCCCGCAGCATTCCTCTGGAAAAGCTTGCCGCCTTTGCCGACTCGGTCGACTGCAAAGTTGTGCGCACCAGTGCCGATGGCCTCGCACTTCGACCCAAGGCATCGAAATGCAAAGTGATAGCTCTGCCCCGGCGTTTGCGGGCACTGCCATCGCCCACCGGCCCCTCTGTGGCTTAACCGTTAACACTGGTCCAAGGACGGGCCACTTCTGCAAAGGAGCCATATAGCAATGAAAGCAGCTGACTTGATTGCACTCTTACAAGAGGTGCCAGCAGAAAGCGAGGTGGATATCTGTGTCGGTGAAGATGGCCGGGGCGATTGGTGCCAAGTTGGTATTCAATACACCGCCACGCGTGCTTTCCAGTACGACCATATCGGCAATCAGACTGAGCACCGAGTCATCATTTCCGAGATCGTTACGGAGACAGCAGAATGATGCAGTTCAAACGCGCTGTCGCACTTACCTTTCCCTCACTGCCATCCATCACCGGTGAAAGTTTGGAACGCTTGGCATTCAAGCCGTGCGGCAAGCAAGAGCTGGCATCGAGCGGCTTTGTCTCCCCCCGGGGGTTTGACAGCTTAGTTGGGCAATCTCCAGATAAGTCTCTGACTATCGTCTGCCTGCAGACCGAAGAGAAGCTGTTGCCACCAACCGTGATCAAACGCGCGCTGGAAGACCGGGTGGCACAAATCAAGCGCAGCGAGGATCGCACACCGAACCGTAAAGAGCGTCAGGAGCTGAAAGAGGAGATCACCTTTGAGTTTCTGCCCCGGGCATTTACTACCCTTCGTCGCACAAACGCCATTATCGACCACACCAATCACCTGATCTTGGTCGATGGCGGGCAAAAGGCGGGGGAAGCCGTCACTGTGGCAATGCGGGAGGCACTGGGTTCACTTCCCGCGCTCCCTATCGCAACCAAACTGGCGCCTCAGCGGGTAATGACCGACTGGCTGCAGAATGGCATGCCTGACCAGATCACCGTGGGCGACTACTGCAAGCTGGAAGAGCTCGCCGACGGCGGCGCCGTACAAACCTGCAAGAACGATGACCCGCAGAGCCCCTTAATTGGCAATGCCCTGGAGGCCGGCCGCCAGGTTGTTGAGCTCGGATTAGAGGTGGATCCCATTGCGTTCATTCTCACCGGCTCTCTGGCCCTACGCGCTATCCGCTTTTCCGACATGGCGGTGGAGTCGGCGCTGGAAGGTATCGAAGATTTTGAGGCGGAAGCACAGGCCGCGCTGCTACTGAACGCCACCGCCTTGGCAGGCGCGTTTAACGCCATTACCGCTGCGCTGGGCGGATTAGAGCAAGCCGAGTTGCCATTGACCACGCCCACCCTCGCCTCTGCCGGGAACTCAACTGAGCGCGCTCCTGAGGCTGAGCCCTCAATTGCCGACATTGATCCACTTTTGGCGGATGCCCGCGATTTAGTAACTAAGGCAAATCGAGCGTCGGTCAGCTTTCTGCAGAGAAGTCTGCGCATCGGCTATAACCGCTCCGCGCACCTGATCGAACTGTTGGAAGCCGAGGGCACAGTCAGCCAAATGGCTGCCAACGGTGCCCGCACCGTTCTTCTGGAGCCTACCGAATGACACCCACTCGCAACGAACAAAAGGAGCTTCTGCGCAAGCAGATCGAGGAGCAGACAACCGACTACCTACGCCGCGGCGGCAAAATCGTTATCGGCAGCTGCCATCAAGCACGTCGCCCAATCGGCAAAGTTAATGCCCAGCTACCGGTACGCCAGGCCTATGTCTAAGCGAACCTGCGAACTCAGAAGCTGCAGCAAGCCATTCGCCCCAGCCCGTGCATGGCAGAAATACTGCTCCAAGGCCTGCAAACAGGCCGCAGAGCGTGCCAAGCAAAAGGAGCAGCAGATAGCAGCCGCATCGGTGGTTAAGGGAAAGAACGCTGCAGCAGTCGCCCTCGGACGTTTGGGCGGGCTGGCAACACAGCAGAAGCGGACGGCAGAGCAGCGCCAGGAATTCGCACGGAAAGGCGGCTTAGCCAGAGCCGCCCAGGCAAAGCAACAAAGGAGGTCTCATGAGAATAACAGCTAAAAGCCCGCGTTATCACACCAGGCGGCTGCGCCAGCAATGGCGAAATAGCCACAAGCAGCACCCCATGCCAGTCTCACAACGCCGCATTGATTGGCTTGTGCTCATGCTGGCGATCATTGCCACCCTCGCCTGCTTTGCTACCGCGCGGAGGATCTTGCCGTGATGTTTGCCAGCTTTGAAACATGGCGTTCAGCGAAGGCTGACGACTTGGCCGCCGACAACCCCCTTCTCTACTGCCCTGAGTGTGAAGGTGAAGGCGAATGTATCAAGGAGTGCGACGAGTGTGGGCACGAAACAGAAAGCGAATGCCAATGCTGCGATGGGCAAGGCAAGGTCCATTTCAACGATTTGGACGCCAAAGCCTGGAGCGGGCTATTCACTCACCACGCCTATTTTAAAGAGCTGGTCGAGGTTTCACACGATCTGTCCAGTCATTGCGGACGCGATTTCTTTGACCTGATGTGCGATGCGGTGAAAGTCAGTGATCGGGCCAGTCTGGGCAGGTTTGCATGAGAAAGACCATCAAGAGTAGTTGGGGCTTCTACCGCCTAGAAGTGGTGACGGAGAACACGGCAATTTTTAAGGGGAAGTAACGCTGTGAAGAACAAACTGACCGACCTGAATAATCATCTGTTTGCCGCTCTCGAGCGCCTGAATGACGAGAGCATAAAAGGCGACGAGCTGGAAGAAGAAATCAGCCGCAGCAAGGCTGTCACCGGCGTTGCCCGAGAGATCATCGCAAATGGAAAGCTGGTGTTAGAAGCGCAGAAGGAATTCGGCGGCATGAATACCGCGCCAGACATGCTGGGGCTGGAGAAAAGGTCATGAGAGGCCAGTGGATTCAATACAGCCCCGAAGAGCTTGAGTTTATCCAAGAGAACTGCACGCTCCCCAGGGCCGAGCGTTATCGGGTGTATCAGGATGAATTCCATCGCCCAGAAGTAAGCCAGGCAAATCTTGACGCCCTGTGTAAGAGGAAGCGTTGGCTAACTGGCCGAACCGGGCAGTTCAAAAAGGGCAACATCCCTCACCCGAGTGCTCGGCCAAGTGGACCGAATGCAACCAGCTTCAAAAAAGGCCATGTACCACCAAATCGCAAGCCACTATGGAGCGAGAGAATCTGCACCAAAGACGGCTACATCCTGATGAAAGTCCCTGAGCGCGACCCGCATACAGGATTCCCCACCAGGTACAAACACAAGCACGTATGGATTTGGGAACAAGAGCACGGCCCAGTCCCTAACGGTATGGTGGTGAGCTTCATTGACGGGGACAAGATGAACTGCAGCCTAGATAACCTCGAGCTGCTACACCGAGGTAACTTGGCGGTGTTTAACAAGCTGGGCGGAAATACGCTCCCTAGCGATACTCGCACCGCCGCCAAGCTGATTGCGAAGGTAAGTACGAAAAGTCGCCAGCGGAAGGAGCACCAGCCATGAAAGAGCGGCCGATTCTATTCAACGGCGAGATGGTGCGGGCCACTCTGTCAGGCCAGAAGACGCAGACTCGGCGGGCCTTATCGCCACAACCCGTCACCGTTCAGCAGGGGCTCATCGGCCCGCTGAACGGGTCCGGTAACCTACTTGTATGCAAGCACGGTCAGCCAGGCGACCGGTTGTGGGTCCGGGAGACTCACGCGATTGTGCCACGCACCGCCTATGCCATGAGCGATGGTGTCGATCAGGTTTTTCGTCCTGGCAACGATCACGATGCTGCGATATTCAAAGCGGGCTGGAAATTATCGCCCCCAGGGCGTTGGCGCCCCTCAATCCACATGCCTCGCTGGGCCAGCCGCATCACTCTGGAAATCACCGGCGTTCGCATCGAGCGGCTACAGGACATTACAGAGGAAGATGCGCGCGCCGAGGGTATCAACTGCTATCCATTCATCCCCGATGATGGCTACCCAGTTTGTAACGGCTATACGCATCTGGATGACGATGGAAAATGCACTCTGTGGCCTACCGCCAAGCGTGCGTTTGAAAATTTGTGGGAATCGATAAACGGGCTTGGATCATGGGAAAAAAACCCGTGGGTTTGGGTTCTTGAGTTCAAGCGGGAGGAATCATGAGCAAAACCTTCGCAAAAGCCAGCTGCTACCCCCTGCACTGGCACGACGCCGCCAACGACGGAATGGTGGTTAGTGCAGAGCATGTCCGAAAACTATGGACGGTGTTGGAAGAAATTCAGTAGCCGTTGAACCGAAATATGCAGCGGTTTATCCGCTGCCATGAATTGTTATACGACTGGAGATAGATCATGAGCAGAGAGCAAGACATTGCCGACATAGAAAATTTATACCCAGCAGATGCAGACGGCAGCACTCGCCGAATAGGCGCCGATATGCTCAATCAGGCGCGCAATGAGGTGTCGGATTGGCGGGAAGAATCAGACGCCGTGTTAGCCAGGTACGCCCAATTGTGCCGGGCGGAAGCTGGCGTATAACCCCAAGCACAGCCGACCGAGCGTAGCGAGGGTCGGATGCTGCGAATTGTTATGCAACAGGAGCTGAAATGGACGCTATTGATGAGCTTACCGGGGTTGAAGATGTTGGGTTCGGCCCGGTTGTAAAGATGGAGACAATTTGTAAGCAATGCGACTCAGTGATTAAGCGCAGCATTGCGGGATACCACGGCTGCGACACCTGCGACATGTGGACGACTGATGTGCGGTACAGGTCGGTTCGGATGTTCAGGACTGACGTTGCATAACCCAGAGTGAAGGGGCTGCGCGTTATGTGCGCAGTCCCGAGCGAAGCGGGCTTACACGAATTGTTATAACGCGAGGACTTGAAATGAACGAAAGAATTAAGGCAGTGCTAATTGCGGCGCTGGATGTGGCAGACGGACGGCGCGGCGATGTGAGCACAGAGGATGGAGATTTTGCGACATGCTCAGTGGAAAACATGATCGAGCTGGAGACGGCCTTTTGCGCGGCTTTTGATACCGAAACCGACGATGTTATTGCGAGCGAGATACTGCCAAAAATTCAAGCGTTATAACACGATGATATGAAGACCGTGCAAGGTATGAGAGATGTATAGAGTGACGAAGCGAGCGCGCCAACAGCAAGAGAAGTTTGCGGCCATGGGCAGGAAGTCGCAGCTTGTCCAGGCGGAAAACCGCCTCCGCCTCCCCCGCCAGATCTGGGAGCCGCCACCTGTCCGGCGTGCGATCACGATCACCGATTACGACTTTGGCAAGGTGACTCACACGATGGAGCTCCGCAGGTCTGATCGGATTGATTGCTACGACTGCTATATCAACGGAGAACTCTGGAAATCCCGAATTGGGTGGAGCCGAGTTACAGAATGGCGGCGCAAGGCAATGCCACGAGTGAGAGCGATATGACCCGATATCACCTCAGCGACGCTTTGCTTGGCTGCATGACAATGCGCTGTGCGCATTTTACAGGACTGAAAACTAACACGCCCTTAGCAGCGGTCATGTTATGGCCTTCGCAAGCAACAGCGGCACGATTAAACGGCATTGGCAAAATACGAAAACTGACCCGATGGAGGGCCTTATGAGCGCTGAACACGCCCTCGCCTACCCTGTTCGCTGGGTGAAGACGCGAAAATTCATAGAACTCACCGGCGAAAGCAAGGGTAGTATCGACGGACATATCAATAACGATGATTGGCAAGAGGGCGAAATCTGGCTGCTGGGAACCGACGGCCAGCGTCGCTTCAACTTACCGGAGTATGACCGATGGGTCGAAAATTCCCGACAGGCGTCACGCCGCAAAAAAGCTCAATCCAAATCTGGTTTATCTGGCGTGAGTACAGTAAATCCAAGGACGGCCGGATCTGGGAAACGCTCAAGCTCACCCCCACTGCGGCTAACATTGCGCGAGCGTCTAGGGTCAGAGAGGAAATCCAGTCAAAGATAAACTTGGGCGTAATGGACGGAAGGGAGTACCACAAATACTTCCCTCGCTCGAAAAAGCTTGCCTGGCTGGGCATCCCGAACTCGACAAACCCCACGTTCTACGAACTCGCCCAGCAGTGGCTGAATTCCGTTGAGGTCAGCGACGCGACGGCCAGAGAGTACAAAAAGGCCCTTGAGTGCTACTGGATCCCTCAGTGGTACGACGTGCACTTCCGCAGCATCCGCTACAGCATGATCAAGCAGGCAATCTCAGAAATGAAATTCCCCAGCGCCAAAACCCGCAACAACGCGCTGATTCCCTTGCGAGGAATGTACCGAATGGCGCTCGAGGACGAGATCATCGACACCAACCCAATGCTGAAGATACCGAATCTCAGGCATCAAAAAACACCGCCCGACCCCTACACGACAAAAGAGCGCGATGTGCTGCTGAGCGATCTCAGGAAGAACGAACATATTGTCTTCTGGGCCTACTTCCAGCTCGCCTTCTTTGCTGGCCTCAGAAACCCGAGTGAACTTCTCGGCCTGTGGTGGCCGAAGGTCAACTTCGTGACGGAATCGGTGCGGATAGACAGAAAGCTGTCGCGGGGCAAGTTCGTGGACGTGACGAAAACAGCAGAAGTTCGGGATGTGCGCCTATGCAATAACGCCATGGCCGCGCTAAAGGCGATCAAGGCCCACAGCTACCTGAGCGGGGAGCAAGTGTTCTGCCTTCCTGAGGGGCAAATAGCCATCGCCGAGAAATGGTTTCGCCACGCCTGGGACCGTGCCCACAAGCGCACAGGAATACGCCGCAGAGAAATGAGGCAGACTCGCCATACCTGTGCCAGTCAGTGGCTCATGGAAGGCCTCAGAGAGCGATTCTGTGCCCGCCAGCTCGGCCACTCACCGGTGATGTTCGCGACAATCTACAGCAAGTGGATCAATGAACAGGGCGACGACGCTGAAATGGCGAAGCTGAACAAGGCTCGGGAAGGGTAAAGTCGTGAAATGTGGTAAATCTGTGGTCAAAAAAATAGGGGAACAGCTAAACAACTGATTCCCCTATTCAAATATGGTCGGAACGGCAGGATTCGAACCTGCGACCCCCACACCCCCAGTGTGGTGCGCTACCAGACTGCGCTACGCCCCGAAATGAGGGGCAGAATCATACCCCAACTAAACAGCACTGTGAACTATCTTTTTAGATCTTTTAACAAATCTTCCAGTTCACCGATTAACTGTTTAATCAATAACTTGGACTGGGCGGAATCGCCTTTAGCCTCATCCCCCGACATGCGCTGCCGCGCACCACCAATGGTATAGCCTTGTTCATATAACAGGCTGCGGATTTGACGAATCATCAGCACGTCTTGGTGCTGATAATAGCGGCGGTTACCCCTGCGCTTAACGGGTGCCAGTTGAGGAAACTCCTGCTCCCAGTATCTCAGCACATGCGGTTTGACGCAGCAGAGCTCGCTGACTTCACCTATCGTAAAGTAGCGTTTTCCCGGGATCGGTGGCAGCTCGTCGTTATGACTTGGTTCCAGCATAGTCCTCTACCCTGGATTTCAACTTTTGGCCTGGTCTGAAGGTCACCACTCGCCGAGCAGAAATGGGAATTTCTTCACCGGTTTTGGGATTGCGCCCAGGCCGCTGGCTCTTATCACGCAGGTCAAAATTGCCAAAGCCGGAAATTTTGACCTGTTCATTATTCTCTAAACAGTGGCGAATCTGCTCAAAAAACAGCTCGACAAGCTCTTTCGCCTCACGCTTGTTCAGACCGAGCTCTTCATAGAGGCGCTCCGCCATTTCTGCCTTGGTGAGGGACGTCATCACATTCAGTTCCTTAAACTGGCCCCGAAGCGATCCTGCAACGCCTGCACTACCGCCTCTACAGATAGGGTAACTTCTTCCTCATTAAGAGTGCGGGATGAATGCCGGTACGTCAAGCCCAGGCCCAGGCTTTTCCTTTCTGGATCAATACCTTTACCCTGATAAATATCAAAGAGCTTCAAGTTAACCAACAACTCCCCGGCCGCGCTCTGCACACAATCCAGAACGGATTGCGCGGTCACATCGCTAGGCAAAATAACCGCTAAGTCACGGCGGAGCTCGGGATAGCGCGAAACAGGTTTGAACGCAGGCACACCTACTTCGAGCAGTGCATCGAGGTCTATTTCGAAGAAATACACGGCCGATGGCAAATCCAAGTCACTCTGTAGCGAGGGGTGAAGCGCACCAATGCGTCCAACGCAGTGCTCTCCTTGATAGACATTTGCTGTTTGCCCAGGGTGCAGCGCCTTGTGCTGCGCCGCCTC
This sequence comes from Spongiibacter sp. UBA1325, assembly GCF_002306875.1. NCBI lineage: Bacteria > Pseudomonadati > Pseudomonadota > Gammaproteobacteria > Cellvibrionales > Spongiibacteraceae > Spongiibacter > Spongiibacter sp. UBA1325. The sequence goes on along the minus strand of NZ_DBTD01000003.1, from coordinate 32,898 downwards.
AAATCGCAAAGGTGTCGCGGCAGGGGTAATCAGCGCTTCTAAATCGCCCTTAAGATCGAAGAAATCCAGCAATTCGCCACCTGAACTCCAATTTTCCGGATCTCGTCGCCCAGACAACAGCGCACCCAGCGTGGGAATCTGCGCCAAGCCCTCAGCGGATGGCACAAAACGCTGCCCAATTTCAAAGAATCGCAAGCGCGCCTGCTGACGCTTGCTATTGTATTCCGCGGTCTTCAAGAGGCCTGGCAGAAGAGAGTCACGCATCTGCGCCATATCGGCGCTAATTGGATTCAATAAGGTCACGCAATCTTCGCGCTCGGAGAGTTTCGCGTTGAGCACAGGGTCGACAAAACTGTAGCTAATGGCCTCCTGGTAACCACGGGATACCAAGTGCTGCCGTAAATCCATGACAGCTCGCTGCCCTTCCGGGCGTGACTTTATAGCCAGCTCCGAGCGAATGGGTTTAACCGGCAGGCGATTATAGCCATATACCCGGGCGAGCTCTTCGAGCAAGTCCACTTCGATGGCAATATCAAAACGCCAGCTCGGCGGGGTTACCATCCAGCCGCTGTCCTGACGCTCTACCTGCATACCTAAGCCTGTCAGGATTTGCTCGACTTCTTTAGCCAGCAACGGCATCCCCAGCATTTTCTCAATACGCGCCTCACGCAAGATTACAGGGCTGCGGCTTGGTAAAGCATCACTACTCGCCTCGGTCAACGGCCCGGCTTTGCCACCGCATATTTGCAATATTAATTCGGTGGCGCGCTCAATTGCTCGTTCTGCCAGGGCGAAGTCCACACCACGCTCAAATCTATGCGACGCGTCAGTGTGCAAACCATAGGAGCGCGCCTTGCCGGCAAGCTTCTCTGGGGTGAAAAATGCAGACTCCAAGAATAAGTCTTGAGTCGCAGCAGATACCGCACTGCTCTGCCCGCCCATAATGCCGGCGAGCGCCAACGGTTTCTCATCATCGGCTATTAACAGGCTGTCGTCACGAAGCTCCAACGTTTGCCCATCAAGCAACTCAAGGCTCTCGCCTGGCGTTGCCGTGCGCACGTGAACGGCGCCGCTGATAGCCGATAAGTCAAAGGCATGCATGGGCTGACCGAGTTCAAGCATAACCAAGTTGGTGACATCCACCACAGGGTCAATGCTACGCGAACCACAGCGGCGCAATTTTTCTTGCAGCCACAAAGGGCTTTCTGCCCCCATATTCACACCACGCACCACGCGGCCCACATAGCGCGCGCAGTGATCCGGTGCCGCAATCTTTACGGTTAGCTGATCGTCGATGGAAGCTTCTACCGCGGCCTGCGCTGGCTCAGCAAACGCCATATTATTGAGAACGGCCGCCTCGCGGGCGACCCCTCGAATACTGAGGCAATCGGCGCGGTTTGGGGTCAAACCCAGCTCGATAAGCTTATCGTCAAGCCCTAGGTAACTACGAATATCCTCACCCAACGGCGCATCGCTGGGCAATTCGAACAGGCCATCAGACTGCTCCGCCATTCCCAGCTCTTGCTCGGCACACAACATACCAAAAGACTCTACGCCGCGCAGCTTGGCTTTCTTTATTTTGAAATTACCGGGCAGGATCGCCCCTACCATGGCCATGGGCACTTTGATTCCTACCCGAGCATTGGCGGCGCCGCACACAATTTGGAAACTTGCCTGGCCATTACTCACTTGGCAAACTTGCAGCTTGTCGGCGTCAGGGTGGCGCTCTGCAGCAGTAATCTCAGCAACAACCACACCGCTAAAATCACCTGCGACAGGCTCAATGGCATCGACTTCCAAGCCGGCCATCGTCAATTGTGCAGACAAATCGTCACTGTCCACACCGGGGTTTACCCACTCTCGCAACCACTGTTCACTAAATTTCATGCTCTATCCGTATCCGACTGTTAACGTTGCCTAGCTAGTAGCTCGATGCATTTACTGGAATTGCTCGAGGAATTGCAGATCATTTTCGAAAAATAATCGCAGGTCATTGACGCCGTAACGCAGCATTGCAAGGCGCTCCACACCAATACCAAACGCAAAGCCGCTGTATTTTTCAGGGTCGATATCAGAGTATTCGAAGACCTTGGGGTGCACCATTCCGCAACCGAGAATTTCAATCCAGCCGGTGTGGCTACATACGCGACAACCCTCACCCCCACACATCACACACTGAATGTCGACCTCTGCCGACGGCTCTGTGAAAGGGAAATATGACGGCCGAAACCGTACGGCGAGGTCTTTTTCGAAAAAGGCGCGCAAAAACGATTCCAGCATGCCTTTCAGGTCGGCAAAACTGGACTCCTGGTCAACGAGCAAGCCTTCAACCTGATGAAACATCGGCGTGTGCGTCAAGTCGGAATCACAACGGTACACGCGCCCCGGACAGATCAGCTTTAGCGGCGGCTCACTGGACTCCATCACCCTCACCTGCACGGGCGAGGTATGGGTACGCAGTACCGTACTGGCATCAACGTAGAACGTGTCGTGCATCGCCCTCGCCGGGTGGTGGGCAGGGATATTTAAGGCTTCGAAGTTGTGGTAGTCATCTTCGATTTCAGGCCCTTCAGCGATATCAAAACCAATACCTTCAAAAAATTGGCTGATGCGCTCTATGGTCTTCGTTACCGGGTGCAGGCCACCCAGCTGCTGACCGCGGCCAGGCAGGGTCACGTCGATAGTTTCGGCCGCCAATTTTTCTGCGACAGCAGCCTCTTCCATCTTAGCCTTTCGCTCGCCAATTTGCTGCGCAAGTGCCTGCTTAACCCTATTGATCTCGGCACCCGCTGCCGGGCGCTCCTCGGCCGATAATTTGCCCAAACCTTTGAGCAACGCGGTGATATGCCCCTTCTTTCCCAGGTAATCAACACGCAATTGCTCAAGGGCACGCCCATCATCTGCCGCAGCGATTTTCTCTGCGGCCTCGGCGGCCAAGGCTTCAAGATTCTCCATTCCCCACTCCTGACTCAGGTACTCGGCTGGTAACTGCCGGGCGCAAGCGCCCGAAAAAAAAATAGGGAAAGAGCGAAGCTCTTCCCCTATCCAATAGTGATATCTACAACCGCTGGGCGGTGGCAGGCATCAGGCCAGAGCTGCTTTCGCGCGTTCTACCACGGCAGCAAAGGCTTCTTTGTCGTGCACGGCTAAGTCAGCCAACACGCGACGGTCCAGTGCGATCTCTGCCTTTTTCAAGCCAGCAATCAAACGGCTGTAATTCAAGCCATTGGCACGAGATGCAGCATTAATGCGGGTGATCCACAGTGCACGGAAAGTACGTTTCTTAACGCGGCGATCGCGGTAAGCGTATTGACCGGCTTTGATTACCGCCTGCTTAGCTACACGATAGATGCGCGAACGCGCTCCGTAGTAACCCTTGGCTTGCTTCAAAATCTTTTTATGACGACGGTGTGCTGTCACACCACGTTTTACGCGGGGCATAGTCTATTCCTTATCTGTTGAGATGACGGTAATCAAATGGCGCGAAGCATGCGGTCGACCAGAACTTTGTCCGACTTGTGGACAGCACTGGTGCCACGCAGCTGACGCTTACGCTTGGTGGTCATCTTGGTAAGGATGTGACTCTTGTGGGCGCTTTTACGCTTATAACCGCTACCGGTTTTTTTAAAGCGTTTTGCCGCTCCGCTGTGTACTTTAACTTTTGGCATCGTTAGATACTCCGCATTGCATCAATCAATTAAGCAGGCCCTGAGAGCTCACTGCTTTTTCTTTTTCGGGGCAATCACCATCGTCAGCTGACGACCTTCCATTTTTGGATACTGTTCTACAGCGCCGTATTCAGCGAGGTCTGCTTCCACTCGCTGCAACAACTGCATACCCAGCTCCTGGTGGGCCATCTCACGACCGCGGTAACGGAGAGTTACCTTGGCTTTGTCCCCATGCTCGAGGAAACGTATCAGGTTGCGCAGTTTTACCTGATAATCCCCGTCATCCGTCCCAGGTCGGAATTTAATTTCCTTAACCTGAGTACGAACCTGGTTTTTTCGGGCCGCAGCTTGTTGCTTCTTGGCCTCGAAAACATGTTTTCCATAATCCATTATCTTGCAGACCACCGGATCCGAGTCCGCAATCTGCACTAAGTCTAGGCTGGCTTCCTGGGCGGCAGTTAGCGCCTCCGCTAGCGGGACAATGCCCACCTGGTTACCTTCAGCATCGATCAACCTGACTTGACTGGCTTCAATATCTTGATTTATCAGTGCGCGTTTACCGCGCCCTTTTGCGTTATCGCGTTTAATTGCTAGCTCTCCGATATTGCACGGCTGCGGGCAGCCACGCCTTCGGCAAGGATGCTCGCTAACTCATCAAGTGAGATCGAGCCCAGATCCTTACCACCTCTTGCACGCACTGCTACAGTCCGACTTTCCACCTCTTTATCCCCAACTACCAGGATATAAGGCACCTTCTGAATTGTGTGCTCGCGGATTTTAAAGCCGATCTTCTCATTTCTCAAGTCCGAGTCGACCCTAAACCCACGATCTTGCAGGAATTCTTTCACTTCTGACACATATTCACCCTGTGCATCGGTGATATTGCAGACCACCGCCTGCACCGGCGCAAGCCAAAGCGGGAATGCGCCCTCGTAATGCTCGATCAAAATACCGATAAAGCGCTCGAAAGACCCCAATATTGCCCGGTGCAGCATTACCGGCGTCTTGCGCTGGCCGCTCTCGTCCACATATTGCGCGCCCAGGCGGCCCGGCATTGAGAAATCAACCTGAATCGTCCCCAACTGCCAAACCCGACCAATACAATCCTTGAGGGAAAATTCAATTTTTGGCCCGTAGAAAGCGCCCTCTCCTGGCAGCTCTTCCCAGGGCAAAGACTTGCTATCCAAGGCTAGTGCCAGCGCCTCTTCGGCCCGATCCCAATCCTCGTCGCTACCAACCCGCTGCGCAGGGCGCGTCGACAGGCGATAGATAACGTCACTGAAACCAAAATCGGCGTAGACGTCGTGCAAAAAGTCGATAAATTGTGCCACTTCCTGCTGAATCGACTCCTCCGCGCAAAAAATGTGAGCGTCGTCCTGGGTAAAACCACGCACTCGCATAATTCCATGCAGGGACCCTGAGGGCTCGTTGCGATGACACGAACCAAACTCTGCCAGCCTCAGGGGCAGATCCCGATAGCTGCGCAGTCCCTGGTTAAATACCTGCACGTGACAAGGGCAGTTCATTGGCTTCACAGCCACTTCACGCTCATCAGCCTGCAGGCGGAACATGCCATCGCTAAACTTGTCGGCGTGTCCCGACTTCTCCCACAGCGAAATATCAACCAGCTGAGGAGTTTTAATCTCTTGATAACCATGCTTGCGCTGCTGGTCTCGCATATATTGCTCAACAGCCTGATATATGCCCCAGCCCTTGGGGTGCCAAAACACCATTCCTGGCGCCTCTTCCTGCATGTGAAACAGGTCGAGTTTTTTAGCAACCTTGCGGTGATCCCGCTTTTCCGCCTCAGCAATCCGGTTCAAATAGGACTTAAGGGCCTTCTTATTCGCCCAGGCAGTGCCATAAATACGCTGCAACATGGCGTTATTCTGATCGCCTCGCCAATAGGCACCGGCCACCTTGGTGAGTTTAAAGGCTTTCAAACGGCCAGTACTGGGAACATGGGGCCCCCGGCACAAATCCATCCACTCACCCTGCTTGTAAACTGAGATCTCCTCTCCCTCAGGCAGGTCGTGGATAATTTCAACTTTATACTCTTCGCCCATATCGGCGAACGTTTTAGCCGCCTCTTCACGCGACATTACCAATCGCTCGACAGCTAAATCCTGCCCGGCGATGGCCTCCATTCGTGCCTCGATTTTCTGCAGGTCATCAGGTGTAAAAGCACGCTCAAAGGCAAAATCGTAGTAGAAGCCATCTTCCACTGTTGGGCCAATCGTTACCTGCGCGCCCGGGAACTCCTCCTGAACAGCCATCGCCAGCAAATGCGCCGTAGAGTGACGAATAATCTCCAGGCCCTCTTCGTCGCGATCGGTGATAATCGCCAGGTTGGCATCTTGCTCGATAAGGTAGTGAGTATCGACGAGCTCACCGTCCACCCGCCCGGCAAGAGCCGCCTTGGCAAGGCCTGGACCAATGTCGGCCGCTACACCCTCAACGGTAATCGGCGTGTCGAATTCACGGGTACTATTATCGGGGAGAGTAATAACAGGCATGACTGTTCCTTATCCAGTGGTGGCCGCTACGATAGGCCACATGTAAAACGCTATTGCGCAAAAATTGGGGCGGCTATTATGAACACCGATCCCAGGCTCTGCAAGGCTTAAGCCGCAAACAAAAAACCGCGCCGTAGCGCGGTTTATCTACTGACTCTGGAGGGGTATCCAGAGGCGCTAATACTCAGCTACTGGCCTTGTCTGGCGTGGCAGCCGCTTTCTTTGCCGGTGCCTTTTTCGGCGCTGACTTCTTAGCAACTACTTTCTTCTTCGCAACCTTCTTAGCCGCCGCTTTTTTAGGGGCACTTTTCTTCGCGGCGGTTTTGCGAGCTGCTGACTTTTTAGCGGCAGCTTTTTTAACCGCCGCCTTTTTAGATGACGCCTTTTTCTTGGCGGTTGGCGCCGCTGCAGGCTTGGATGCGGTCTTTGCCAATGCCGCTTTGGCAGGCTCTGACAACTTGGCTGTCAGTTGTTTGACCGCCATCTTGTGCTTGCTGACAAGTTTGCGCTCAATAGTAGCGAGCTTCGCTTTGTCCTCTGCGTTGCGCTTTTTGATAAACCGCTGCTCGAACTGTTTAACTGCTTTGGCTAAATCAGCGTCTGCCTTACTCGCCAGCGCTTCGGATCGCTCTTGAATTTTTTGGCGAACCGCAGCCTCCGAGGCAGAGATTTTTGCAATGACTTTTGCATCAGCTAATGCCGACTTACTACTGGCAACCTTCGCACGTACTGTTCGCAATTTTTGGTTTGCCTTACTTGCTGCAGCCGACGCACGCTTGGCAGCATTTTTATCTACCGCCTTGGCCGTTTTCTTTGCCTTCGCCTTAGCAGAATCTAGCTTCGCTTTCGCTGCTGCTACCGCCTTGCGTTCTTTAGCTAACATCGCCTCAACTTTCTTCAAACCTTCCTCGGCTTTTTTAACGACGGCATTTCCGGGGGAAGCGGCTTTTTTAGGCGATGTTTTCTTCTTTGCTGCAGTGGCAACTTTGCGCTTTGCTCTTGGCATTTTATTCTCCTTGGCGAACAGCGTTATGCTATTTGTTTAAAAAATAGCATACATAGTAAGCAGCGCAAAATTTTCGCAAAAAAATCAAACGCTTTGTCTAACTTAACGACTTACTTTTTCAGAGACTGAGAAACAAATGGACGACACAATTCCAGCATCAAATCTTGATGGGCATCGCTATCATTCAAACACGGGATGTAATTAAAGCCTTCCCCACCGTGCTCCATGAAAATCTCTTTTGCTTCGCCATCTATCTCTTCCAGTGTTTCAAGACATTCAACAGCAAACGCTGGACACATTACGTCCAGGCTTTTCACCCCTTCTGCCGGCAACGCTTCTACAGTTCTGTCGGTATAGGGGGTTAACCACTCAGCCTTACCCAGCCGAGATTGAAATGTTCTCAGCCACTGGGTGTCATCCAGTTCAAGGTACTTGGCCACGGCCTCTGCGGTTTCATTGCAATGCTGTTCGTAGGGGTCGCCCAAATCCACATTTCGCTTCGGAATTCCGTGAAACGACATGAGTAAGCGCTCTGCCCGGCCGTTCTTCTGCCAGTGTGCTTTAACACTTTCCCCAAGGGCCGCCACATAGGCCTCATGGTTGTGGTAATTGCGCAGCCATGACCACTGAGGTATGTCCCGCATGCGAGCAAAGCAGCGATATACGGCATCCATCGCGGCCGCCGTGGTAGTCGCTGAATACTGTGGGTACAACGGCACAAAAAAGATGTTTTCGACACCGGCGTCGCAGAGCTCATGTATTTGAGACTCCACACTGGGCTGCCCGTACGTCATGGCAAGCCGCACCGTGATATCCGCATCCGGGTACTCCTGAGAGAGTTTGCTGGCAACCCCCTCAACTAAACTTTCTGAAAAATGCCTGAGCGGAGAGGTGTCGCCAAACCATATTTGTCGGTAGGCCTTTGCCACACGAGGTGAACGAAAAGGAAGAATAATAAGATAGAGTATCGCCAACCAAATAAGCCTGGGAACCTCGACCACGCGTCGGTCTGACAGAAACTCCCGCAAGAACCGCCGCACCCCAGAGGTATTGGGAGTATCTGGCGTACCCAAATTGATAAAGACTACCGCTGTTTTCATTTTTCACTTTCCAAGGCGTGCGAGATGCATCTTACGCGATTGAACAAACATTCGGTTTATAGCAAAAAAGAAAAACGGCGCCTAAAGGCGCCGCAAATCGTAAAACCAGACTGCCACAACAGCGCCTAGTCTTGAAGCGCCTCGAGCACGCGCCGGGTAATTTCGTCTACGGTGCCCACGCCGTCAATGCGCGAATAGCTAGGCGCATTTTCTCCGTCCAGCTCACTGTAGAAAGCGACCAGGGGCTTGGTCTGCTCATGGTACACGTTCAGACGGTTGCGAACAGTCGCTTCCTGGTCATCTTCACGCTGAATCAAAGGCTCGCCGGTAAGGTCATCTTTGCCTTCTTCTTTAGGTGGATTATAGACCACATGGTAGGTACGACCCGATGCCTCGTGAGTTCGGCGGCCACTCATGCGAGTCACAATTTCTTCATCAGCAACAGCGATCTCCAGCACGTGATCGATATCAACGCCGGCCTCTTGCAGAGCCTCAGCTTGAGGAATGGTTCTGGGAAAGCCGTCAAATAGGAATCCGTTTACGCAGTCTGACTGAGCAATACGCTCCTTAACCAAGGCGATAATGATGTCGTCGGACACCAGGCCACCCGTCGTCATAATATCTTTCACCTTCAGGCCCAGCTCACTACCCGCCTTTACCGCCGCACGTAACATGTCGCCTGTGGAGATCTGAGGAATACCAAACTTCTCAGTGATGAACTGGGCTTGCGTCCCCTTACCGGCCCCTGGAGGCCCCAACAAAATAACGCGCATGCGTAACAACTCCCAAAGGATTAAAAAAAGCTCTACGGCCAGTAACGGCGCCAACTAATGCGATTGGAATGGCTGGAACATACCTTGCAGCAAAAGCTCTGAATGGCTTTTCTACCAACGTCTGCAAACTGATTAGTCGGTCTCGACGGCTGAGGCGTCGAACTGGTCGCTTTTCAAAGCCGACAACGATACACAGCTAAAGGCCGACACACAAGCCTACTAAGGTCGAAGACCGCCCTGTGACTACACGACAGCCCCGCCCTTAGGTAACCGTCGATCTCTGAGCGGCAAGCTAGCGCCTCACTCATTGAATTGCACCTGTTGCAGGCAAAATGGCATCAGCCTTTGGGGCTGAGGCTAAAAATCCACCACTCGTTGCCATTCGTCGCGCATTTGAAATAAGCAAACCCCTCTTCTCAGTCCTGTATTGCGAATTTATAGCCGCAACAGGCGTGACGCAATTAGTGTGAACAGGCCCTAGGCAAGTCCCCAAGCTACGTACTAGTATCAGAGTGTGAATACTCTGCGATGACAGGAACTGGCAAATGAAAGTACGGGATTTGTTATCACTCTGGGAACAAACCGCCAGCAGCGGCTTAACCGAGGATTGCTACAAAATACGGCTGCCACTGGAGGACGCCGCCAAGCTGAAAGCGCTGGCAGAGCTCTATCCCAGGCGCCACGTTGAAGAGCTAATCACCGACCTGCTTAGCGCGTCATTGAACGAACTCGAAAGCGCCATGCCCTATGTCCGCGGCAAAAAAGTTGTTACCACCGATGAACTCGGCGACCCCATCTATGAGGACGTTGGCCCTACGCCTCGCTACCTGAGCCTGACTGAAAAGCACATGTCAGCCCTGAGAAACCGCAACAAGCACTGACCACAAGTGGGCTACAGGCCCGCTTGTTTCGCATCTTGCCAATACTGTTCTAGCAGGGCTCTCGGTGTGGCGGCAGTGCCTTCCTGCCCCCCGGCCTGTTGTTCAACATAGCGAAAGCGTCGCTCGAATTTCTGGCCCGCCGCTCGCAGTGCGCCTTCGGCGTCGTGCTTAAGGTGACGACTCAGGTTCACCACGGAGAAGAAAACATCGCCGAGCTCATCGGCTATTTCCTCACGTTGGCCGCCGTCTATCGCTTCTTTGAGCTCGGCCAGCTCATCTTCCAAGGCAGCCAATACACCTGCCACATCGTCCCAATCAAAGCCAAGACGACTCACCCGCTTTTGCAGCTTTTCTGCTCGATTCGTCGCTGGCAGCGCTAATGGAATATCATCTAGGGCACTCAACTGGGCCTTTCCCCGGCGCTCCTCTGCCTTGATTTCCTCCCAGCGCTGCTTGATTGCGAGTTCATCAGGCGGCGCTTCTCCACGGCGACTTTCCAAGGTTCCATCGGGAAAAACATGGGGATGACGGCGCAGAAGTTTGCGAGTGATGTCATCGACAACGTCGTTAAAGGTAAAGTCGCCCTGCTCCTGCGCCAGCTGGCTGTAAAAAATTAACTGGAACAACACGTCGCCCATTTCCTGGCGAATCTGATCCGGGTCAGCGCTCTCGATCGCATCGACGAGCTCATAGACCTCTTCGAGTGTATGAGGGACGATGCTTTTAAAGTCCTGCTTTTGATCCCAGGGACAACCATCTTGAGGGTCGCGCAAACGCGACATCAGTTCGCGCAAGTCATCAATGCTATATTGCTTTGCCGCCATCATCCTTCCTTAACACGTTTCACCGCTACGACATTCGGCAAGCCATTTAGGCGGCTCAACAGGCCCGACAAAGCGCCGACATCACTAATTTCCAAACGAATACGCATCGTGGCCATGTGGCTATTCGTGTCGGTAACCGTATTCAGGGAAATTACATTCACCTTTTCTGTGGCCAACTGCAGGGTGATATCGCGAAGCAGGCCTTGTCGGTCGAAAGCCTGCAACTCGATATCAACAGGGTAAGTATCGGTTTGCTCAACTTCCCAGTCGACGGCAATAATTCGGTGCGGCTCCACGCTCTGAAGTTGCAGAAGCTTACTGCAATCTTGGCGGTGAACGCTCACGCCACGCCCCACGGTGATGTATCCCGTAATAGCCTCCCCAGGCAGAGGTTTACAGCACCTGGCGAAGTGCGTTAACAAGTTGCCAACGCCGCTGATCCGCACCTTACTGCTATCTTTGGAGGTTTTGCTCGGCGCCTTCAGGCGTGGCAGTACTTCTTCAGCGGCATTTTCATCTTGCCCGATCAGCTGGTTCGCCAGACGGACAATTTGTAGCATGCTGATTTCGCCGGCCCCCACCGCAGCGTACATATCCTCTACGCTGGCACAATGGGTTTGATCGGCAATGTACTTGTAGTCAACGCTATTGAGCGCCAAGCGGCGAAATTCTTTTTCCAGCAACGCGCGACCAGCGGCAATATTGTCTTCCTTAGCCTGCTGTCGAAACCAATGTTGCACTTTAGTGCGAGCCCGGCTGGTTTTTAGATAGCCCAGATTACTCTGCAGCCAATCGCGGCGAGGTTTGCTCTCTTTCCCGGTGAGAATTTCAACGCGCTCGCCGGTATTCAGGGTGTATGTCAGTGGTACGATGCGGCCGTTCACTTTAGCGCCGCGGCAGCGATTACCCACCTCAGTATGGATGTGATACGCAAAATCCAATGGCGTCGCGCCGTTTTGCAAATTCACAACATGGCCATCTGGGGTAAACACGTAGACCCTGTCCTGGGCGCGGGTGAACTGCTCCGCGACGTCACTGCTGCTGCCACTTTCCTCATGCCAGTCCAACACCTGCCGCAGCCACGCTATTTTTTCGTCGTAGCTGTTATTACTCTTGGCGGTTTTGTCTGCCCCTTTGTACATCCAGTGAGAGCACACACCAAACTCTGCTTCCTCGTGCATGCTTCGGGTGCGAATTTGCACTTCCAGAACCTTGCCCTGGGGGCCTATCACAGCGGTATGGAGTGAGCGGTAGCCATTTTCTTTGGGGCTGGCGATGTAATCATCGAACTCGTTGGGAATATTTCGCCACAGGCCGTGGACCAGACCAAGCACTGCATAGCAAGCCTTTACATCCGGCACCAGCACGCGCACCGCGCGAATATCGTAGACCTGGGAAAAACCAATCCCCTTGCGCTGCATTTTCCGCCAGATGCTGTAAATGTGCTTCGCTCTGCCGGCGATATCAGCGTCAATGCCATCGGCCTTGATCGCCGTGGTAAGCGTGTGAATGACCTCGTCGATATAGTGTTGGCGGTCTAGTCGCTTCTCATCCAACAGTTTGGCAATTTTTTTGTATGCCGATGGCTGCAGGTAGCGAAAGCTAAGATCCTCTAACTCCCACTTTATGTGGCCAATACCCAGGCGGTGAGCCAGAGGCGCGTAGATGTCGAAAACTTCTCTCGCAACACGATAGCGTTTCTCTGGGCGGTTCTTCACCGCGCGAATCGCCGAGGTTCTCTCTGCCAACTTAATCAGTGCAACGCGAACATCGTCGACCAACGCCACCAACATTTTCCGAATGGTTTCGCTTTGCGCCTCGGACTGCCCCAGCACCGGAACATCCAACTCTGCGTTAACTTTGGAAATGGCCGCCATTCCCAATACGCCATCAACCAGCTTCGCCACAGAGCCGCCAAATTGCTGCTCCAGGTCACTCAGCGATAACCTCGCTTCTCGAACTGCGCGAAACAAGGTCGCGGCAACCAGACTGTCTTGATCCAAATGCAGGTCGGCAAGAATTTCCACCATTTCCAGGGCGGTGAAAAAGCTATCCCCACTGACATCGGGCTCTGTGCCCGCACTGCCGCTGGCGCACTGTTCGGCGAGCTCAAAGGCACGGAGCAACTCACTGCGCTCTATGACGCTGTCATCTATCGACAGGCGCTCCATCCAGCGCGGGATATCAACACGCCCGTCGGCTAACTGTGGGTAATCCTCTCGGACCTTTACCATGGTATTAACTCAATCATTTTCCGACTGGTTTCAAACAAGGCGGCAATACCGCCGCCTAGAAAACGCCGGTGGACAAATAGCGGTCACCGCGGTCACAAATAATGGCAACAATTACGGCGTTTTCCACCTGTTCGCTAAGACGAAGCGCTCCGGCGACCGCGCCACCGGAGGACACACCACAAAATATCCCTTCCTGCTCAGCAAGTGCTCGCATGGTTTTTTCAGCCAGTTGCTGATCAATATCCATCACCTGATCGACCCTTGGGGCCTGATATATTTTTGGCAGGTAAGCCTCAGGCCAGCGGCGAATACCGGGAATGCTAGAGCCATCTTCTGGCTGCAGCCCAACGATCTGTACACTGGGGTTTTGCTCCTTAAGGAACCGGGAGACGCCCATAATGGTACCGGTGGTTCCCATCGAGCTGACAAAGTGGGTAATACGTCCATCGGTCTGACGCCAGATCTCAGGGCCAGTTCCCTCATAGTGAGCCAGGGGGTTATCAGGATTTGCAAATTGATCCAGTACCTTTCCCTCGCCTCTTGCCTGCATCGCCAGGGCCAAGTCTCGCGCCCCTTCCATTCCCTCTTCTTGACTCACCTCGACAAGGGTGGCGCCATAGGCAGACATTGCCAATTTGCGCTCACTGCTCATATGGCTTGGCATGATCAGCACCATCTTATAGCCGCGAATGGCAGCGGCCATCGCCAGCGCGATCCCCGTGTTACCGCTCGTCGCTTCAATAAGCGTGTCACCAGGTTGTATATCGCCCCGAGCCTCCGCGCGCGCTATCATACTCATAGCCGGACGGTCTTTAACGGAACCAGCGGGGTTATTTCCCTCTAGCTTCAGCAAAATCGTATTACTGCTGTCGCGATTAAGGCGTTGCAACCTCACTAAGGGTGTATTGCCAATACATTGCTCAATGGTAGGAAAATCTGTCATTGCAGTAGAGACCTCAAGCCGACTTCAGCAGCGCAGCAGGGGAAATCGTTGCCCCAGCTGCTATAGGCTTCAGTGATAAAGCGGCCACAGGATGGCAACCGCGTAAACTTTTGGCAGTGATAATACCACTGCCCTAGTCATAGGCTCCAGTTCACATGCGCAGGCGATACGGATTTAAACGGCTTATCTTGATCATGGGGCTACTGCCCGTACTTCTCATTTCGGTGGGTTTCAGTGCCTACCTGACTCAACAGCAACTGGCAGACAGCAGAGAGTTGCTTACTCAGCGTGCCAAATCCGCCGCCCAGCAGCTGAGTGTTGTCTCTAGCCATATGATGCAGGACCACCACGAAGATACGCTGGCCTATATTCTACATACGGCGCTTGAGGAGCCCGGTGTACGCGCGGTGAGTATCTACAATAGTGACCTCGAACTCATCTCGCACGCAGGCCCCGGAACGCCACCGCCCAATGTCGAGGGATTGAGCCGGTTTATGCCCTTTAAGGTCATGGATCAAGCCGATGATCTCCAAATTACGTGGGCGATTCATGCACCGCTATCTACAGAGGGCCATCAGACCGATGCAGATGGCCACCTCGGCTGGGTGCAAATGAGCTATGGCTGGCACCAATACGAGCTAATGAAGTACCAGAGCTACCTCGCCGCGGCGATTTTTCTGGGCCTCAGCGTCCTCGTTTGTATCTTGTTTTTTAGTTATATCAATCACAACATCGGCCGCGACTTACAAATTCTGCGGATGGCAACTCACCGCCTCACCAGCGGCCAGAGAGACTTACACATTCATGTTCCCGGTGGCGACGAATTCAGTGAACTAGCCGAGGATCTCAATGAACTGAACGCGGCGCAGGTGAGGGAGCTAAAGGAGCTGCAACTCAACCTCGAACAGTCCAACAGCGACTTACGTGAAACCTTAGAAACGCTTGAAATACAGAATATCGAGCTTGACCTAGCTAGGCGCGAAGCCGTCACTGCAAGCCGAGTTAAATCGGAATTTCTCGCCAATACCAGCCATGAAATTCGCACACCTCTGAACAGTATTCTGGGTTTCAGTAATATTCTTCTCAAGGCGGATATTCGCGGGCGACAGCGCGAAGCGGTAGAGACCATCCGCAACAGCGCCGTTAACCTACTCACCATCATCAACGATATTCTCGACTTCTCCAAGCTTGAGGCTGGGAAGCTGGTGTTCGATAAAGCCCCAGTGCAACTCCGCGAACTTGCTGAAGATACCTTGATCATGCTCGCTCCCGGCGCAGCGGAGAAGCGTCTCGACCTTGCACTGTTTGTCGAGAAAGACACCCCTGAGGCAATCCTCAGCGACTCCCTCCGACTCCGGCAAATGCTGACGAACTTAGTTAGCAATGCGATTAAATTCACCCCAACCGGAACCGTTCGCGTCGATATCTCCTGTAGCGAGCGGGACGACGATTACGCAACACTGACCTTCAAGGTCACTGACAGCGGCATTGGTATGAGCGCAGAGCAGCGCAAGCATATCTTCCGAGACTTTGGCCAAGGCGATGCATCTGTCACTCGTCAATATGGCGGCACCGGGCTGGGACTGGTCATTGTTCAAGGCCTGGTTAAGGAGATGGGCGGCGAAATCGGCGTAGAAAGCGAGCTCGGACACGGCTCTACCTTTTGGTTTAGTCTGCGCTTGGCAATTGATCACAATGCGATGCAAATGCGTGACTTCCAATCCCTACAGGGTAGTACTGTTGCCTTGTATGACAGCAGCCCGCTATACGGCCTCGCCATTTGCGACCTGCTCGAAGGCTGGGGCATGAACGTGCAGCTCTGCCAGGGAATTGATGATATTAATACCCAGGCAGACCACTGCATTCTGAGCTTGGATGCAGAGGAGAGCTGCCAACCGCTACCCACTATTCATCGCGACGGCGCCTGCGTGGTTTTGAGCTACCACAGCGAGGAACACCCACAAGACAATAATGTCTGGCTCAGCAAGCCGGTTTCTCATGTTCGTCTTTTTGACGCGCTGAATACGGGCCTGAGCGATGATAACCAACTCAACAACCGACATTTTCGCAATAGCCAAGTGCTCATCGTTGATGACAACCCGTCTAACCTGCTCATACTCTCCACCTTTCTGGAAGATGCCGGCATCAGCCCCGTCAGCGCTCAAAATGGCGTGGAAGCAGTCAGCCATTGCCAGGAGCAGTGTTTCGACCTGATATTTATCGACATCCAGATGCCGCAGCTGGACGGCATTGCCGCAAGCCGCCAGATACGCCAGCGCGGAAAGAACCAACACACCCCAATTGTGGCGCTGTCGGCCTACCTCGCACCGGAAAACCCCTCACAGCTGCGCGATGCCGGCATCGATAAATACCTGAGCAAACCGGTAAATGAGCAGCAGCTCACCAATATTTTGCAACACTACCTGGCCCCTTCCTGTGACCTGCCGCCAACCGACGCACACGCGCCTGAGGCAGACGCCGACGCCGAGGAGCAACCCAGGCCCGTGGACCTTAAACAGTGCTTATTACTGTCCAAACAGCGCCCTACGCTGGCAAAAAACATGCTCTCAATGCTGCTCGATGAGCTGCCAGGTT
Organism: Spongiibacter sp. UBA1325; assembly: GCF_002306875.1. Lineage (NCBI taxonomy): Bacteria > Pseudomonadati > Pseudomonadota > Gammaproteobacteria > Cellvibrionales > Spongiibacteraceae > Spongiibacter > Spongiibacter sp. UBA1325. The sequence goes on along the minus strand of NZ_DBTD01000003.1, from coordinate 16,358 downwards.
TGCGTAGTCAGCTCACACAGGCCTTCGATAGCAAGGAGTGGGATACGCTGACCGAACTCAATCACGGTTTGAAAGGGAATTGTTGCTACACCGGCGTCCCACTTCTCAAGCAAGCCGTCTGTGAATTAGAGGCCGATTTATCTGCCCAGAAGCCACCTCAGCAACCGCTCTTCACCGCAGTGATTACGCGAATAGACGAATTGCTGGCATGGCGCGAAGAACACGAGCTGGATGCCCTATTCGACTAACAGCGCCGGCGATTTAGTCTGAGTACTGCCGGAGAAACAGTTTTCGACTGTTCAGTGGCCGGTCCCCCAACAGGGGCGCAAGGATAAGCCGGTTGAGACGCTTCGCTACTTTAAGCGTGTCGGCGTCCCACTCGGCACGTGCTAACTGCTGCAATAGATGGCCGGAAAACGCTTTCTGGTGAGGGTCCATCGACGCCGATACCTGGCAAAAGCCGTGCTCCGGGTCGTAGATAAAATAGGCCTCGGGGGCGCTTTCAATGGGCGAGAAGTCGACACCGTAGCCCAGCTCGGTAAGTAAAGTTAGCTCAAAGCTGCGCAGTATGGGTTCAACATGGCTCCCTGAGGACAGCTCCAGCAAAGAGCGGCCGTACAACTTGAAAACTTCCGCCTGGGGGTCAAAAGGTTGCAGCAATCTTCCCAATAACTCGTTGATGTAGAAAGCGCAGTACAGCGCGTTGCCGCGCAGTGGAAACGTGCTGTTCAGCTGCGCATCAACTAAGGTCTTTAACTCACTGCGCCCCTGCCAGGAGACCTGAATAAGATTGCCAGGCTGCAAGGCCGCACGCCATTGCTGGCGGCTCTTGCTCGACGATTTAAGCCCCTTGGCTACGACGCTTAGATAGCCATAGTCGCGGCTGAATAGATCGATGATCGCACTGCTATCACGATAGGCGCGAAGATGTAACACGTATGCGGGCTGACCCTCTATACGCGCAGTCATGGTCTACTCGAAATCGTTATAACCGAGGCTTCGCAGGGCGCGCTCATCGTCGGACCAGCCAGATTTCACTTTCACCCACAAGCGCAACATGACCTTGCTGTCGAACGCGCGCTCCATGTCCTTGCGCGCCTCTGTACCAATCTGCCTGAGGCGACTCCCCTTCTCACCGATCAGTATTTTCTTTTGCCCTTGGCGCTCTACCAGTATCAGTGCGCTGATCTCTATCAGGCGCGGTGATACCTTGAATTCCTCAATTTCGACCGTCATCGCATAGGGCACTTCCTCCCCCAGCTGACGCATAATCTTTTCGCGAACAAGCTCCGCCGCAAGAAAACGCTCACTGCGATCCGTTACCTGATCCTCGGGGAAGAGGTGTATCCCCTCTGGAAGATAGCGTTCAATAACGGCCTCAAGATCATCGCGGTTGTGGCCGCGCAATGCCGAGACAGGCACAATTTCAGTGAAACTGTGCTTTTCAGCAAGCTGTTCCAACAATGGCAGTAATTCCGATTTGTCGTTAAGCCGATCGATCTTGTTTACCACCAGCAAGACCGGGCAGTCGACCTGCTTCACCTTCTCCAAAACAAGGTCGTCTTCATCGGTCCAGCGATCGCGATCTACCAGAAAAAGCACCAGATCAACATCTTTCAGAGCCGAGCTGGCAGCCCGATTCATGTAGCGGTTAATCGCCTTTTCGTCGCGCAAATGCAGCCCGGGGGTGTCGACATAGATCGCCTGCGTATCACCCTCAGTTTTAATCCCCAGCAGCTGGTGGCGCGTCGTTTGGGGCTTTCTTGACGTGATACTCAGTTTTTGACCGAGTATATGGTTAAGTAGCGTGGATTTACCCACATTCGGGCGGCCAACAATTGCCACATAACCACAGCGTGTGCCGCTCTCATTCTGGTGTTTCATGCTTGCTTCTCCAGCCGCGCCAGCACTTGCTCTGCTGCAGCTTGCTCTGCCTTGCGTCGACTACTTGCCGTTGCCACAACTTCCCCGTTCAGCAGCGTTACCTTACATGCGACAGTAAAGGCCTGCTGATGAGACTTGCCCTCTGTCGAGCAGAGGCGGTATTGCGGCAAGGGCTGCTTTCTCGCCTGCAAATATTCCTGTAGCCGCGTTTTAGCGTCTTTGTGACTCGCGGTGGGATCAATACTCTCCAGTCGGCCGGCAAACCAACGATGGACACAGGCCTGACACGACGCCATGCCCCCATCGAGATAGATCGCACCGAGAATGGCCTCAACAGCATCCGCAAGGATGGAGCTGCGCCGCTTACCGCCGCTGTTGCGCTCGCCGCTTCCCAACAGAAGGTGCTCTCCGAGATTCAGTTCAGCAGCGACAGCCGCCAGGGCCTTTCCACTCACTAACGAGGCGCGAATTCTACTCAACTCGCCCTCATCCAAATTTGGAAAACGACGGTACAAAAAATCACTAACGATCATATTCAGCAACGAATCACCAAGAAACTCCAGTCGCTCGTTGTGATCAGCACTGAGGCTTCGGTGAGTCAGCGCCTGCGTTAACAAGGCGTCGTCATTAAAAGCGTATCCCAGCACATCGGAAAGTGTCGGCATACCAGTTAGCGTTCAACCTGAAAAAGCGCGTCTTCAAACTTAACGACAGCGTCAATATTGATGAATAGCGGCACGCGTTTCTCGTAGGTGGCATCAATCAGCACACCCTCGTCGTTATTTTTGATCTTAATATCGCGCAAAGATATCGATTCGATCCGGTTTGTAATAAACCTGCGCGACAGTTTTTGACGAATCTGTGCAGGCGTCACTTCGGCACCTTTACTCTCTTCGGCCACGTCACTGATAACACGACTGAGCGACCAGTAATCAACGTATAAGGGGGCGAGACGAATTGCCATCGTTCCCAAAACCATGGCAACACCGACGATGATGACAAAGGATAGTAGGCCAATGCCCTGCTGATTTTTCATTATTATCTCCTGTGCACCGTTAACGTATTTGGCCAACGCGATCAAAGCTGGGTAGCTGAGAGAAGGATTGCCAGTGCATCCAGATTGCAAACGCCTGACCGACGATATTCTTCTCAGGAACCTGTCCCCAAACTCGGCTATCACTGCTATTGTCGCGATTATCACCCATCATAAAGTAATGACCGGGTTTTACCGTTGTTTCAAAATCACCGCGATAAATGCGTTTATCGTGATGAATCAGGTGCTCTACACTACCGAGCTGCTCGCGAACCACCTGGGTAACAGGCTGCAAGGGCGGAACTTCAGCCACCAGGGTATGGGGCACTAACTCGTCATTCACATAGAGCTTTTTATTAACATAACGCAGTTTATCGCCAGGCAAACCCACGACGCGCTTGATAAAGTAGCGGCTGTCACCAGGAGGGAAGAAAACCATAACATCGCCGCGCTCGGGCTCGCCCACTTCTAAAATTTTTGTGCCGACAACCGGCAGGCGCAACCCATAGTTAAACTTATTGACCAGGATGTAATCGCCAACTTCGAGACTGGGAACCATCGACGCGGAGGGAATTTGAAACGGCTCAACGACAAACGAGCGCAATACCAATACCACGAGCAGCACGGGGAAAAATGACCGCGCATTCTCGGCGATCGGCAACATCCCGCCAAATTCCCGCTTTAGGTTCTCCTGCTCCTGCTTAACAAAGTAGGTAATGTAAACGGCGATTTTGCCGGCGTTAACATAGGCCTGACGGCCCTTTTCAAAAACAAAGCGATCAAGGCCAGCAATCACTCCTGCCAGCGCGGTGAGCACCACCAAGGCCAGTGCAAAATCGCCATCTTTAATCAGCACAACACTGGCAACCCAGAGCAGCCACAGTGCCGATACCAACCGATAGCTCCACTCGACCCAAGCGGGCACAACCTGACGGCGCAGGGCCACCGCATCGCTAGCGGTTTTTTTCTCGGCACACCACTGCAATGCGGTTTGCATCTGCCGACGCCCTTTGATTTCCTGAAGTAGCCACACACACAGCGACGTCGCCGCGACGAACAGTAAGATCAAATTAACCATGTGGCCATATACCCCTTATCCATCTACCTTTAAGACGGCAAGAAATGCCGACTGCGGAATCTCTACATTCCCAACTTGCTTCATCCGCTTTTTACCTGCTTTTTGCTTCTCAAGCAGTTTACGCTTTCGCGATACGTCGCCACCATAACACTTGGCAGTTACGTTCTTACGCAGCGCCTTTACCGTCTGGCGCGCAATAACATGCCCACCAATTGCCGCCTGAATTGCCACGTCAAACATCTGTCGTGGAATAAGCTCTTTCATCTTTTCCACTAACAGCCGCCCGCGGGACTGCGCGAAATCGCGATGGACAATCATCGCCAGCGCATCAACACGGTCACCATTTATCAGCACATCGAGCTTGACCAGATTCGCCGCTTCGAAGCGTTCAAAACTGTAGTCAAGCGAGGCAAAGCCACGGCTCACCGACTTCAACCGGTCGAAGAAGTCCAGCACCACTTCGCTCATTGGGATGTCCCATGTCAGCGATACTTGCTGCCCCAAAAACTGCATATCAATCTGAACGCCGCGCTTCTCCGAACACAGGCTCATCACATTGCCGAGGTGTTCCTGCGGGACCAGGATATTCACCCTAGCGATCGGTTCGCGGGTTTCCTCAACTTCGCCGGGGTCGGGCATTACCGAGGGGTTATCAACCATAACCTCTTCGCCGTTTTTCTTGAGCACTTGATAAATTACGGTGGGCGCTGTCGTTATCAGATCAATATCGTATTCACGCTCCAGGCGCTCTTGAATGATCTCCATATGCAGCGTGCCGAGGAAGCCGCAGCGAAAACCAAAACCCAGGGCATCTGATGTTTCAGGCTCGTAAAACAAAGAAGCATCATTCAATGTCAGCTTCCCTAAAGCCTCCCGAAAGTCTTCGTAGTCTTCGGTAGATACCGTGAACATCCCGGCATAAACCTGCGGCTTTACTTTCTGAAAACCGGGCAGCGCGTCCACATCAGGTGTATTGGCATGCGTGAAGGTATCCCCCACTGGCGCGCCGTGAATATCTTTAATGCCGGCGATAAGGAAGCCAACTTCACCGGCTTTGAGCACACCGGTATTGGTTTGCTTGGGCGTGAATATCCCTACGACATCCACGGAATGCGTTTTACCCAGCGACTTACTGATGACCTTATCGCCTTTACGCAGGGTGCCGTTCTTCACTCGCACCAAGGAGACAACCCCTTGGTAGTTGTCGAACCAGGAATCGATGATCAGGGCTTGCAAGGGGGCATCAGGGTCCCCCTCGGGCGCGGGAATGGCGGCAACTAAGTGCTCTAAGGCATCCTCTATGCCCATTCCGGATTTCGCACTGACCGGCACTGCCTCGCTGGCATCCACGCCGATAATTTCTTCGATTTCCTGTTTTACCCGGTCAGGGTCGGCCTGTGGAAGATCCATTTTGTTCAAAATTGGCAGTACTTCGAGCCCCTGCTCTATCGCGGTATAGCAATTTGCCACCGACTGCGCCTCAACACCCTGCGCGGCGTCCACCACCAAGAGCGCGCCTTCACATGCTGCTAACGAGCGCGATACCTCGTAGGAGAAGTCAACGTGTCCCGGAGTGTCGATAAAATTGAGCTGATAGGTATTCCCATCCTTCGCGGTGTAATCGAGCGTCACGCTCTGCGCTTTGATAGTGATACCCCGCTCGCGCTCAATATCCATTGAGTCGAGCACTTGCTCGGCCATTTCACGGTCAGCAAGGCCACCACAATACTGGATAAAACGATCCGCCAGGGTCGATTTTCCGTGGTCGATATGGGCAATAATAGAAAAGTTACGAATTAGGTCGAGACTAGGCACGTTTGGCAGAACCCCGGGACAAAGCCATTGAGGAAAATAAAGGCGCGATTGTATCGCAAAGCCCGCTACCTAAGCTATGTGTATTGTCACAGGAGGCGGCTAAATGCCTATTAATGCTCGAAAAACTGCAGTGGCTCGGCGGACGCTCGGCCATGATGCCCGACTAAACGGGGCTGAAAACGCTCGCTGTTTCGGCTCAATAGTGCGTGGGCCCGTACACCGCCCAGCCCCAGCAAAAATCCCACCAGTGCCGACACTGCAGCAACGCTCTCACTACCCGACAGGCTATTCCCAGCAAGCATACCGAGGATCATACTCAGCAAAGGCAGCAGGTAGACAATAAACGCACCACCCACTAACGCAGCTTCGGGAATGGCAATATCCACATCGCTACCCACGGGGTAGTCACTCGCGGGGAGCCCATTTAGCGCGATACGCAACTGATTGCGGCGACCATCGTGCAAACTGTTCATCAGCCCCTGCCCGCAGCCTTTCTTCGCAGAGCAGCTAGCGCAGCTACTTTGGGACACGGTCTCTACCCACAGAGCCGACGCCTCCACAGCCACAACACGCCCGCGCTCACAAATCATTATTCAGGCCACTCCACGCCGAGTGCTACCTGTCTCGCGGTCAGCATGGGAATCTCACCCACCACTGACACGCGTACGCCACGCGATTTGTGGGTAGTGCTGTAACTTACTGACGCGCCTCGCCGCATATGGCTATCACTCTGCGACGCGGCACCCTGGGTGGACTCAACAAAAACCGTGAATACCGCCAAACCGTCTGTGTAACTGATGCTCGGCGCCTGATCACGAACGGCCAAGGGCGTAAAGCCATCAGGCAACCAGGATACGCGCCAGTTAACCTCTGGGACGCTGCCTTGCTCGCCAACGGGGGGGTGTGCGATGAGCTGTGACTCATCGCGCTCAAGCGCTGCCTCATCAAAACTGAGATCAAGCACAACATACTCAAAGCGCTCAAGAACCTTGCCGCGCTTATTAACGATTTCAGAGCGCAACAACAACCCCGTTTCTTTATCCAGAGCGAGCCGGTATCCAAGGCGGTATACGTCTTTAGGCTGGACCGACAACCCTATTGCCGCGCGACCAGCAACGCTGCCCGATTCTCGGAGGGACAAATGGTAAAGCTTCTGCAATTGCTTCGCTTCTGGCGAGTCACCGGCAAGAAGATGCAATAATTCAGGGCCGGGGTGCACACAGCTAATATCGTGCCCCTGACGAATCACCTCATGCTCGCCGTGACTTAGCGCTTCGAGTGACTCGTACTCGCGACCATCTTTGACAACATGACTGACCTTAAAACTGCTAAGTCGGTCGTCGACTTGGTAAGTCACTACACCCTGATAGTTGAGGGTCCGATGGCTGTCGGTCATTCGCTTCAGCCACGTTTCCGGACCATTCGCCCAACTGGCTTGACTAAACGCCAGCGCAGCGACCGCCAATATCACACGACAACGCACTTATTCTGACTCCTGAGACACCACCCGCGCATACGAAACGAAGCCTTGGCCATTATTCAGCGACGCCCGCTCGGTATGCTTGCGAAGCAATACGTCGAAACGCTTGTCGGCTTCGCTCTTCACTGCTGGGCTCATACTGGGCGTACCCCCTGCTATGGCACTTACAGGAACACCGCCATTGGCAGGTGACATTTGAGCGGGGTAAACACGGCCGCTGCTCACCGACGTCTCCGACGCCGCCAGCATTGAGGTGCCACCGCCGAGCATACGTTCACTGCCGGCGAACACGACGACTGCCGCAACACTGGCAGCGACGGCCATGCCGGTTAGCGCTTGACGCCAGGACGAGCCGCGTTTCACCGCACTTGGCTCATCGTCAATCGCGGCCATCACTCGGCCCGAAATATCGAACCCGGCAAACGGCAGCTCGCCGTCATGCATCACCTGTTGATTGCGGTGGAGCGACGCCCACTCCGCGCGCAAGGCCGCATCTTCTGAGCGCAGAACTCGGCGCAACTCAAGCTCACTGGCTTCACCATCCATCATTGCCGACAGAGATTCTCTGATGCCATCTTTCATATTTACACCTCTTCGCCACTCACTTGGGCTCTTACTCGACTATCCACCGCCTCGCGAGCCCTGAAAATTCGCGACCGCACTGTTCCAACAGGGCAATCCATCACCGCTGCAATATCTTCATAACTGAGACCATCAAATTCACGCAGAGTTAGCGCTGCGCGCAAATCTTCAGGCAAAGTTTTGATCGCGTCCTGAACCACATTTTTTAGCTCTTCGCCATACAAGCGGTTCTCTGGCGTCTCGACTTCTTTTAAAGCAGACGGCCCCTCAAAATATTCGGCATCAGCCACATCCACGTCACTGCCCGGCGGGCGACGGTTGCGAGCGACCAGATAGTTTTTCGCCGTGTTGATCGCAATGCGATACAACCAAGTATAAAAGGCACTGTCCCCACGGAACTTGGGCAAAGCCCGATAGGCTTTAACAAAGGCTTCCTGGGCAACATCCTGCACTTCGTCACTATCTTTGATATAGCGGGATATCAGACCAAATATTTTGTGTTGATACTTAAGTACCAGCAGATCAAAGGCACGCTTATCCCCCTGCTGGACTCGCTCAACGAGCTGCTGGTCTGCCTGTTTAGCTTGGCTCATGTACATTCACCAATGGTCGATCAGCAGCGCTTGCCAAATAGACCAGCGAATTTTGAAGAAGTTCTAACATTACTGTCCTTAAACTACCGCGTGAGAACACCACGCGTGTTGGTCTGCGGCGCAGCTACCAGTATACTTTGCGCCTCTTAAACTCCGACGGCATAGTATCGCCGGACCGCCTCGGGAGCAAACATCCGCAATGAGCCATTTCCATGCCCACGATGTGCTAGTTATCGGCAGCGGCGCTGCTGGCCTATCACTGGCGCTACAGCTTGCCAGCCACGCCAAAGTCGCCGTGCTTTGCAAGAGCGAGCTCAACGAGGGCGCAACCTATTGGGCTCAAGGCGGTATTGCCGCTGTCCTCCATAAAAATGACAGTATCGATGCCCATGTCAGCGACACCCTGAACGCCGGCGCACAACTTTGCCACGAAGACGCCGTACGCTTCACCGTTGAGCATAGCAGCGCCAGTATCGACTGGCTGCTCGCTCAAGGTGTCCAATTCAGCCGTTTCGACAACGACAGCAACGAACTACACCTCACCCGGGAGGGCGGCCATAGCCAACGCAGAATTATTCACGCGGCTGACGCCACGGGCCGCGCGGTGTCGACAACGCTGAGCACCAAAGCCAAAGAGCACCACAATATCGAGATATTTAACCGTCACGTCGCAATAGACCTCGTCGTCCGCGACGGACGCTGTCATGGCGCCTACGTGCTTAACAGAGACAGCGGCCATGTGGAATTGTTCCACGCCCGCGCCAGCGTTTTGGCAACCGGGGGCGCAAACAAGGCCTACCTTTATACCAGCAACCCCGACGGCGCTACCGGCGACGGTATTGCGATGGCGTGGCGCGCGGGCTGTCGGGTCGCGAATATGGAATTCAATCAATTCCACCCCACGTGCCTGTATCACCCCAAGGCGAAGTCCTTCCTTATCACCGAAGCCATACGAGGGGAAGGTGGGAAATTGCTCAACGCCAAAGGCGAGCGCTTTATGCAGCGCTATGATGAGCGCGGAGAACTCGCCCCTCGCGATGTTGTTGCGCGCGCCATCGACCATGAAATGAAGCGGCTCGGCAGCGACTGCGTCTACCTAGACATTAGCCATAAAAGCTCAGAGTTCCTGCTTGAGCACTTTCCCACTATTAAAGCGCGCTGCCTTGAGCTCGGTATCGACATCAGCCGCGAAGCGATCCCGGTCGTTCCCGCCGCTCACTATACCTGCGGTGGCGTGATGGTCGACCAACGCGGCCGCAGCGATGTTGAGGGACTGTACGCCATCGGTGAAACCGCCTTTACCGGACTGCACGGCGCAAATCGCCTGGCGAGTAATTCACTGCTCGAATGCCTTGTTTATGGCGGCGCGGCCGCAGCAGATATCAACAGCCGCCTCGACGACCTCTGCGCACCGCTTATTGCACCACCCTGGGATGAATCAATGGTGACTGACTCTGATGAAGATGTGATCATTTCGCACAACTGGGACGAATTACGGCGCTTTATGTGGGACTACGTCGGCATTGTACGCACCGATAAGCGCCTGCAGCGGGCACTGAACCGCGCCGCCCTATTACAGCAGGAAATCGCTGAATATTATTCCAATTATAAAGTCAGTAATGATTTATTGGAGCTGCGCAATCTCGCCATGGTCGCTGAACTGATTATTCGCAGCGCCATGCAACGGAAAGAGAGCCGAGGCCTCCACTACACGCTGGACTACCCCGCCACGCTGCCCACGGCGCGAGACACTGTATTGGTACCTGACAATTACGGTCATCAGAGCACGAGCTAAACTGCAGCGCTTGGGTAATGACAGACAGTGATACGTTACCAACGGCCATGTAGCAGAGCACGCCGTAAGGCGCGAAAGTCTTCCCGACTTAGTTGATCCGCCAGTATCGGTAGCGACCAACACCGACCATCGGTGCAAAGCTGTAATACCAGTAAATGACGGGAGAAGTACTGGCAGCTGAGATCCAGGCCCACGACTTTGCCCTCAATGTCTGCTCGCCAACCGCCGCCGTCTGCGTGCAACACCAAACCGTTGCCGAAAATAACTGACCGCGTTTTTCGCCAAATCCGCCATACGTAGGCCAGCACGATACATTGAAGAAGCAACACGGCGCTCGCTGCCACGAAGCCGCCCCCCGCCCAACGCTCAACCGACGGAGCGATGGTGGGTGTCAGCACTAGCGCCAACGCGGCGAGCAGGCAAAATACGCAAAAGCCGATACGCGAAGCGCGCAGCTCAAGCCTTAGCGGCGCGGGAGAATGCGTTGATATCATTCACAATACTGGCCAACTCAGGGTCTTCCGGGCTGGTGGTTCCCAGAAACCACTGGAATAACTCAGTATCCTCACTCTCAAGCAGGCGAATGAAACGCTGCTGATCGCGCTCGTCGAGGGACCGGAAGCGCTGCTCAAAAAAAGGCACCATAACTAGGTCTAATTCGAGCATGCCACGCCGGCAGGCCCAGTAAATTCGCTTGATCTCGTTTTCCGAAAGCATTATTTTCCACTGCATAAAGGGAGAGCCACCAACATTGGCGACATTTACTTGTATAGTATACCGTGATCCTGAGCCAGTATTGCAGTCAAAGCTCCCCCGCCACTGGTAATTCACGCCGCGAAGCGGTTAGCGTCTAACCGAAAGGCGTGAAAATCACACCAGAATACTATCCCTCATTCACCACACGGTACCGACGAAACGGTAGCACAGGACCCATGAGCACATTTGAAGCGCTACTTTCCAAGCAATTCCCCCAGAGCCAAATCAAACCGAGCGGCTTCTGGGCCAGCGGCGAGCAACAACACGGCGCAGCCGACTGGGTATCACCGCTCTATCAATACGACTTTTTACACGTAGATGGACCTGACAGCAGCACTTTTTTGCAGGGGCAAACCAGCTGCGACTGGCGCGCGATCACCCCGGCCCAGACCAGCCGCGGCGCTTACTGCAATATCAAAGGTCGCGTGCTGAGCAGCTTTATCGGCGCTCAGCCTTCTGAAACGCTGGCCCTGTTGCGTATGCGTGCCGATATTTGTGAAAACACCCGCAGCCTGCTGAAAAAATATATTGTGTTCTCAAAAGCCGAAATTGGTGATCAGCCCCGAACGCGCTTTGCCATTGGTGTGGCTGGCCCCGGCGCCAGGCAGCGTTTGCGCTCCCTCTTCGGCGCCGCCCCCAGCGCGGCGCTGGAGAGCCTCACCGTAGACCCTGACACGATCATCGTTCAACTGGACGACGACGGCCTGCGCTATGAGTGCTGGCTCACCGACACGCGCGCCGCCGAATTTTGGCCCGCGCTCTGTGACGGCGTCGCCGTTCGCGATAGCGCTGACTGGGAGAGAGATAACATCTTGCAAGGGGTCGGCGAGGTGCACGCTGCAACACAGGACCTCTTCCTGCCCCAACAATTGAACTACCAGTTGGTGGGCGCGGTAAATTTCAAAAAGGGCTGCTACACCGGCCAGGAAGTGGTCGCTCGCATTCAATATCGAGGCAAACTCAAACGCCGCCTCTACGCCGCGAAAGTGGACGCCTTGATAAATGAAAGCGATGCTACGGAGCTGTTTGGCGACGGTGACACGCAGAGTATCGGCAAGCTCGTTTCGCTATATAACGCAGATGACCACAGCATACTGCTGGCGGTACTCGCGGTTGATGCGGTGAACTCGCCTATCTTTACCGCCGACGGCAAGCACCGCGTCACACTGCTACCGCTTCCCTATGAGCTACCGGACCTGTAAATCGTTACGCAGAAGGTAGGCGCCAATCGACAGGTGTCTGCCCTCGCGCCTGTAAATAGGCGTTGGCTTGAGAAAAATGCTTGCAGCCGAAGAAACCTCGGTAGGCCGACAGCGGCGACGGGTGAGGCGCCTTCAGGACGCAGTGCCTGCTCGAATCAATCGCAGCGCCCTTCTTTTGTGCGTGAGAGCCCCACAGTAAAAACACCAAACCGTCGCGATGTTGATTTAGCAAAGACACGATTGCATCGGTGAACCGTTCCCAGCCCTTGCCCTGATGAGCACCCGCCTGTCCTTGCTCGACCGTGAGAACACTGTTGAGCAATAGCACACCCTGCTCAGCCCATGACTGCAGATAACCATGCTGCGCAGGTTCGATCGCTAAATCACTCTGCAGCTCTTGAAAAATATTGACCAGCGACGGCGGCGGCTTTACCCCCGGTTGCACAGAAAAGCACAAGCCGTGGGCTTGGCCAGGGCCGTGATAAGGGTCCTGCCCTAAGATCACTACCTTCACCTGTTTGAAAGGCGTACTGTCTAACGCGGCGAACCATTGAGACGGGCGAGGATAAATCTGCGCCCCCTGCTCGCGACGCTGCTGCAAGAATTGCCGCAGCGTATGCATATACTCCTGCTCGAACTCTCCACGCAATTCCTCAAGCCAGGACGGCTCTAGCTGTATCGTAGCGCTCACCTGCACTCCTCCGCTATTTACAAGCCGGCAAGCATAACAGCAGCGCCCTCGCTCAGGTAGTAAGAAAAAAGGGCTGAGGGCAGCCCAAAGCAAACGTTACGACAAACGTATTAGTGGCGCCAACCAGCGATCGTAATTGGCGGGAAATAAACGTTGAACCCAATCCAGAAAAACGGCGTCGCTGCCAATCAGCAAACGTCGACGGCGGCGGCGCATGGCATGAATAATTTTCGCTGCAGCTCGCTCGGGGCTGGTGCGCGCCACTTTGTCGAAATTTGCCGCTGTGGCGTCCAAATCACTCTCCTTGCCGTGAAGGTCATGAAAATGTCGCCCGTTTCGCGCAATATTCGTTTTAATGCCGCCGGGGTGGACGGTAAGCACCGCAACGCCACTGCCCTTTAAATCCTGACGGAGAGACTCTGAGTAGCCACGTACGGCGAATTTTGCCGCGTTGTAGGCCGACTGCGACGGCACCGCCAGCAGGCCAAACAGGCTGGATATATTGACGATACAGCCGCCCGCGTCCTTTACGTAAGGCAAAAACGCTTCGCAGCCGTTGACGACACCCCAAAAATTGATATTCATCAGCCAGCTAAAGTGCTCTCGGGGCTGCTCTGCGGCATGACAACTCAGCGACACACCCGCATTGTTTATCACCGCATCAATCCGTCCGAAATGTTCTTTCACCTCCGCGGCCCAGAGGGCAACAGCCGTCTGCTCAGCAGCGTCAACGCAACTAAGCAGCAAGTGTTGTTCATCCGCGAGCGGGCGTAAGGCGGCCAAATTTTTTGCTGATATATCCGAGGCTGCGACTGCGCAGCCCTCCCCAAGAAGTTGCTTTACCAACGCTAAACCAATTCCCGACGCCGCACCCGATACGGCAACGACCTGTTTTACCTTAGTCATCAATAAACCTCTTTGAACACTTAGGGAAGCTCTGCACAATCCAGTGCAACGGGTTCGTGAGCGGATAATGCCGGTTTGGCGCTATCCGCTGCGACAACACGATAGTCCGACAAGGCAAAGCGGCGCGTCATCAGGCGGTAGCGCCACGAAAACCCCGGCCATAGCGTCGTGTTGCGGCCATCTTGGGCCAGATACCAACTGTTACAGCCCGACATCCAGGTCGTTCCACGAAACATGTTTTGAATGCGCCTGTTGTACTGATCCTGCACATCCGCTTTGATGTCCAGACCACAATCAGGCCGTTCGCGCAGCGTCTGCAAGTATTGCAGCACATAGCTAATCTGCGACTCGATGTAGAAGATAACGGAGGTATTACCGGGGCCGGTATTAGGGCCCATCAGGTAAAGCAAGTTCGGATAGCCAGACACAGTAATGCCCTTGTACGCCTCGGCCCCCTCAGCCCAATCCTCTTCAAGAGAGCGCCCACCCAAGCCGCGAACAGGCATTGGCGCACCTGCAGAAGGAACCTTGAAACCAGTAGCAAGAATCACCGCATCGACTTCGTGCCGTTCACCATCACTGCTATAAATCGCCGATTCATCCATACGCGCTACCCCGTCGGCGACCACATTTACATTGTTCTGGCAGAGCGCGGGGTAATAATCATCAGACAACAATACGCGCTTGCAGCCCATCGAGTACTGCGGTGTCAGGGCGTTTCTGAGCGCTTCATCTTTAACAACGCTGCGCAGGTATTTGCGCCCGGCCCACTCGCCCAAGCGAGTGAATAGACTGTCCCAGATAAATGCTGGCAAGACGCTTTCCATCTTCACATACTGAAGGCGCCTAACTATCCGCTGCAACAGCGGCCACCGGCGAAAACGTGCGTGTTCATCCGCGGTTAGGCGACGATCGTGTTTGGGTAGCACCCAGGGCGGCGTACGCTGAAATACCGTGAGTGAACCGACTTCTGGCTGAATAGCGGGAATCACCTGAATAGCGCTTGCGCCAGTACCCACCACCGCAACACGCTTGCCGCGTAAGTTAGCATCGCGCTGCCACTGTGCGGTGTGCATCACCACCCCTTTAAAGCGCTCAATACCCTCGATATTGGGGTATTGAGGAATGTTCAGAGCGCCGATGGCAACCACAACAGCACGCGCAAATACGGGGTGCCCGCCTGCCAATTCCAAACGCCACTGAGCGCTGCTTTCACAATAGTCAGCCGCGGTTACCCGCGTGGAGAAGCGAATTTTTGGCCGCAACTGATATTTATCCGCGCAGTGGCGCAGGTAGCGATAAATCTCTTGCTGTGGGCTGAACAAGCGCCCCCACCGAGGGTTGGGCTCAAAGGAAAATGAGTAGAGATGCGATGGCACGTCACAGGCCGCTCCCGGGTAGAGATTGTCGCGCCAAACCCCGCCAACGTCCTCCGCTTGTTCGAAGAGCTGAAAGTTATTGATGCCCTGCTTCTGCAACTGAATAGCCAGGCCTAGCCCACCGAAACCCGCACCGATAATCGCCACGTCCAACACAGTGTCCTGCGCTCGCTGATGGATATTCGCATTCATAGTGATAGTTCCATTTTGCCGACCCAAAAATCACGAAGCACATTAGCCGTCGCCGCGGGTTCCTCCAGCATCGGTAGGTGACCAACGCCCGGCATCACCATCACGTGGTTCTGGGGAATTTGCTGCCGAAAAGCGTCACTGCAACTCACATCAAGTACCCTGTCGCTATCGCCCCACAACACCAGCGTTGGTGCTGATATCCCCTGCAGACAACACCATGTATCGTGCAATGACGTCACGAGAGACTCGAAAAGATACTTATTCACAGGGTGGCGATGACACATTTCTCCGGCCATTGCCCAGGCTAACCCCATCCCCATTAGCCGGTGACGGCGGTGTAGGCAAATCGCCATTACCTTGGCGGTGTCGCTGTGTTGTTTTGGCGCAAGGTAGTTGCGCCCGGCGGCCAAGCCACTTTCCAGCACGCTCATTCTGCTACCGGGGGCACCGGCTGCATTCATTAGGCACAGCGCCGCCACGGATTCTGCATGGCGAGCCGCCAGTTGCGCGGCGATTGCCCCACCCATTGAACTGCCTACCACGTAGGCAGGGCCACCCCCTTGTTTAGCCAGGAATGCCGCCATTCTGTCCGCTTGAGCACTCAGTGCATACTCAGCACCGTAGCGGAATTCGCTGACACCAAAACCCGGTAAATCGGGCACCAATAAGCGAAACGTCTGCGCCAGTCTCGGCAATAAAAATGCCCAGTTTTCGCGACTGGCACCAAAGCCATGCAGTAACAGCATGGTAGGCCCTTCCGCCTGTCCGCCTACCCAGTAATGAACACGGTGACCATCAATGATCGAGACCGCCTGACGCATCTCTGCTCGCAGCGCCATAATTGGCTGCAAATAGCGCCACAGCGAACGCGACTTTGGCTGCCAGGCAGAAAGCACTGCCGCATCGTGCTGAGCAAGCGGGCCAGCCAAAAACTGCTGCTGCATTTGCAGCAGCGCATCCGCCTCATCGGAA
>NZ_DBTD01000005.1:121484-143337 GCF_002306875.1 Spongiibacter sp. UBA1325 | reverse complement strand
AATTTTCCCGGTGCTGTCACCGAACCCGCGCTGGTCGAAGCTGATCACATAGTAGCCCTTGTCCAGCCACGCTTGGCGAGCCACATCACCGGAAACATCTTTGGTTGTAAAAGCTTCCAGTGGATTGGGGTTTTCCAGATTTTTTGCGCGGGAAAGGCCAAAGCCGTGACCGTGCAGAATCAGCGGTACGGCTTTGCCGCTCGGGTTCTCCGGTGTGTAGGCGGTGAAGGCGATGGTTTCGCCGTCATCGGCGGTAATGGCCTGGTCGCTGAAGGTTTTTGCCTCAGCAACACCGCCGTTCCCACTTGGCGAGCCGTTATTGGTCGTTGACGAGGATGAACTGCTACCGCAGCCGCTAAGCATTAGCGCGGCGCTGATGCCGAGTACAGGTAAGAGTTTCTGGGACATAACGGTTCTCTTTATTGGTGTTTATGACACAGAGTATACGTAACGCGCGCGGCCGCTAGAAGTGTGAATATGACGCGCCAGGTAAGTGGTGCGCCGCGGGCCGTAAGCGCGTTTGGCAAGTTGGGAGAAACAAATGAAAGACTGGCAGTGTCGCCTGGCGGACTATGCCTGTGAGAGCGATTGTGAGGCGATCGTGTCGCTGATGGAATGCTACGCCAAAGACCCAATGGGTGGTGCAGAAGCGCTGGCTCCAGAAGTGGTGTCGGGTTTGTGTGATGCGCTGGCCGAGCAGCCGGGGGCGATCAGTGTCATCGCCTGGGACGGCGGGCAAGCCATTGGCCTGATCAACACCTTTGTGGGATTTTCCACTTTCAAAGCCAAGCCGCTGTTAAATATCCACGACATTATCGTGCGACCCGCCTGGCGCCAACGCGGCGTGTGTTCGGCCATGTTGGAGCATATTCAAACACTGGCGCAGAGGCGCGGTTACTGCAAGCTGACGTTGGAGGTATTAGAGGGCAATACCGCTGCCCGGCAGAGCTATCAACGCTTTGGCTTCGTCGACTACCAACTGCGGCCGGAGTACGGCAGCGCACGCTTTATGGAGAAGCCTTTGGAGGGCGTCGTAGATGAGTAGCCAAACCCTGTCACGCATTGTTGTGTTAACGGGCGCGGGTATTTCCGCCGAGTCGGGCATACAGACCTTTCGCGCGGCCGATGGCCTCTGGGAAGAGCACCGCATTGAAGAGGTGGCGACCCCGGGGGGGTTCGCGAGTAACCCCGAGCGAGTTCATGACTTTTACAACCGTCGCCGTCAGCAATTATTGTCAGCGGATATTGCGCCCAATCCCGCGCATATTGCGCTGGCTGAATTGGAGAAACACTTTGACGGTGACCTGCTGCTGGTTACCCAAAATATCGACAACCTTCACGAGCGGGCCGGTTCGAATAAGCTGCTGCACATGCACGGTGAGCTGCTGATGATGCGCTGCGCCACTAGCGGCCAGTGTTTTGAGATCCAGCAGGATCTGCTGTCATCACAGCATTGTGAATGCTGTAATTTGCCGCAGACACTGCGCCCCCACGTGGTATGGTTTGGCGAGATGCCGCTGTATATGGACGATATTCAGCAGGCGTTGTCTCAGTGTCAGTTATTTATTGCCATCGGTACCTCCGGGCAGGTGTATCCCGCCGCTGGCTTCGTTCATGAGGCGCGCCGTGCCGGTGCGCACAGTATTGAGGTTAATATCGAGCCGGCGAGCCCCGCCAGCGAATTTGCTGAGCATCGCCAGGGCCCTGCCAGTGTAGTGTTGCCACAACTTTGTGAAGACATACTCAAGGGCGCTTACGGCTAATGCGCTACAAGGAAAACAACACATGAAAAGTTTTATTGTCGATGCCTTCAGTGACCAGCCGTTCTCCGGTAACCCGGCCGCGGTCGTTTTACAAAACCGTCAACTCGATGACGAAAGTCTGCAAAAGATCGCTGCGGAATTTAACCTCTCTGAAACCGCATTTCTTCAGCCACTGGACAACCAAGGAGAATGCTGGAGTCTGCGCTGGTTTACCCCGAAAGCGGAGGTGTCCCTCTGCGGTCATGCAACGCTGGCTTGTGCGCACGCCCTATGGGAGCAGTGTCAGATCGGCGCCGACACCTTGCGCTTTGACACCCTGAGCGGTGAGTTGCGCGTGCAGCGTCGTGGCGATGGTATGTCGATGGACTTTCCCCTGTGTGTGACGCAAAGCTGTAGCTTTGACAGCTGGCCGGCCAGCCTAACCAGTGGCGCCGCAGCGGCGGCAACGGCAGGGGAAGACCTGTTGCTAGAGCTGACGGATCAGCATGCGGTGGAGAATTTTATGGCTGACAGCGCAGCTATCTCCGCCCTGAATGTAAGGGGCTTAATCGTTACCGCTCGCGGCGAGCAGCATGACTTCGTATCTCGCTTCTTCGCACCGGCTGTCGGTATTGAAGAGGACCCTGTAACGGGTTCGGCGCACTGCGCGTTGGCGCATTACTGGCAGCAAAAGCTCGGTCGCGATACGTTCCAGGCGCGGCAAATTTCCGCGCGCGGTGGCAACGTTAGTATTGCCATACATGGCGATCGGGTCGTTTTATCGGGTAGTGCCCGCACCGTTTTGGCCGGGGAGCTGCTGGTCTAAGGGCGTGACGGAATAGCGCCTCGATGGCGCCGGTAGTCGCTGGGCGCAATGCCCAGCACTTTTTTAAAAAGCCGTGAAAAATAATACATGTCGTCATAACCCAACGTGGCTGCCACTTCCTTTACCGACATTGCCGTGCTGTCCAGCAGGTAGCAGGCGCGCTGTATTTTCATATGAATAAAGTACTGAATCGGCGACTGCCCGCTCCAGGCCTTAAACTTTTTAATAAAGTGATACTTCGACATATTGGCGCTGGCTGCGAGTGTCTCTAAGTTCAGCTGGCCGTGAATATGCTCCTGCATTACCGCGCGAATATGTTCCCAGTCCAGGCGCTTGCCGCCACGTGAGGGTTGTTGGCGAACCAGCAGGGCGATGTAGCTCAACAGGGCCTGCAACTGATGACAGCCCTGAATAAACTCGGCGAGTTGATAGGCGCTGCGTCGCAACTCTGACAGGCCGTCAAATATGCGTACCACGCGGGGTTGAACGCCAATATGGATATGCGGGGTGTGTAGCTGACTGTGGCGATAAAAGTCGTCGGCCAATCGGCCGTCAAAGTGTAGCCAGTAAATGGTCCACGGTGTGTCGTCGTCCGCAGCGTACTGATGTGCCATGCCTTTGGGCAACAAAATTAAATCCCCGCTGGCAATGCTGAACTGGCGCTCGCCACTGCGCAGAACACCACTGCCATCAATGCAGTAGATCAACAGAAAACTGTCGTGCTGATCCCGCTCCATACGGTGGCCGTGGGCGTATGGGTAGTAGCCCATGGCCAGTGGATACAGGGCCTCGCTCAGTGGGTGGGCGGCCAGTTGTTGGGCGACGCGCTGCGGTGTAAGGAAGCGCACGCCATTGGGGGGAAGGGGCCAGTCAGAGGTGATGCTCATAATTATTGCCTAGCCGGAGTGGTTCTTTTTTGTAGCAATATAGTCCATCAATAGCCCAATATAGTCAATCCAGAAGCCAGCTTGGCTGTGGTTTTATAGCGACCTGTTAACAATTTCGTCCTACGCACGGTTGCTGGGGCACAGAGATCAGCAGGTAAACACCATGGAAAATACCCAACAGGCAGAGGCCAACGCCGCCGACTATATTGCAGGTTTGATGGCGCGGTCGCGCGCTGCTCAGCAGCAAATTGCGCACTACAGCCAGCAGCAGGTTGATGAATTGATCACCGCCATGGTGTGGGCGGTTGCCAAACCCGGTGTTGCCGAAGACGTGGCGCGCTTTACCGTAGAGGAAACCCAGCTGGGTAACTACGAGGGCAAGTATTTAAAAATCGCCAAGAAAACGCGGGCAACCCTGTTCGATATTTTGCACGACAAGTCCGTGGGTGTGATCGAAGAAGATCGCGAGCGCAATATTGTTAAAATCGCCAAGCCCGTCGGCGTGATCGGCGCCTTGGCACCCTGCACTAACCCCGAAGCGACGCCGGTGATTAAGTCTATTTTTGCCGTAAAAGGGCGCAATGCCATCATTATTGCGCCGCACCCGCGCTCCAAACTCACCAACAAAATGATCTGCGATCGCATGCGTGCCGCCATCGCCGCGCTGGGCGCCCCCGAGGACTTGGTTATCGCGATTGAGCAGCCCTCACTGGAAAGCACTAACGAATTAATGAGGCAGTGCGATCGCATTCTGGCCACCGGTGGCGCAGCAATGGTGAAGTCGGCCTATGCCAGCGGCACGCCTGCACTGGGCGTTGGCGCGGGCAATGCGGTGATTGTGGTTGATGACACCGCCGACCTGGAGATGGCGGCGGAGAAAATTCGTATTTCAAAAACCCTGGATCTGGCAGCGTCGTGTTCCTCCGATAACTCGGTGGTGGCGTTTGAGACTATTGCCGACAGCCTGCTCAACAAGCTTCAGGCCGAGGGCGGCTATATTTGCAACAGCGAAGAAAAGCAGCGCTTACAGGCGTTGATCTGGGGAGATGGCCACATCAACAGCAAAATTGTCGCCCAGCCGGCATCGGTATTGGCGGCGATGGCGGGTATCGATCTGCCTGAGGGCAAGCAGTTTTTCATCGTGCCGGAAACTGGCGCGGGCGCCGAGCACCCTTTCTCAGGGGAAAAGATGTCGGTGGTAATGGCCTTCTATCGAGTGGCCGACCTGGACGAGGCCATTGCCACCACCAATGCCATTCAAGCGTATCAGGGGCAGGGGCATAGCTGCGGCATCTACTCGCGCAGCGATGACAACATCCAGCGCTATGCCGAGCAAACGTTTACCTCGCGGGTGATGGTAAATCAGCCGCAAGCGCCGTCGAATAGTGGTAATGTTTGGAATGGTATGCGCCAGACCTTTTCGCTCGGTTGTGGCAGTTGGGGCGGCAATGGCACCAACAATAATATTAGCTGGCAAGACCTGGTAAACATTACCTGGGTGTCGCGGCCGTTGGCTCAAACCAAACAGCTTCCCGCCGACGAGCAGCTATTTGCCTCAGCGATCGCTGCCGAGCATGCCGCGGGTTTGGCGCCTGGCGCATAAGTGAGTTGTGGTTAAGGTAACGCAGTTATGGATTTTGAATTAAACGACGACCAGCAGGCCTATGCCCTGAGCGCGCGCCAGTTTGCCGAGGGCGTGTTTATGCCCAATGCCGCAAAGTGGGACGCCGAACACATCTTCCCTAAAGACGCACTGCGTCAAGCCGGTGAGTTGGGGTTCATGGGCATGTATACCCCGGAATCTGCCGGGGGCTTGGGCATGAGCCGTTTGGATACCAGCCTGATCGTTGAAGAGCTGGCCCGCGGCTGCACCTCCACGGCGGCGTTTTTAACCATCCATAATATGGCCACCAGCATGATCGGCCACTACGGCCAGCCTGAGTTGGTTGAAGCGCTGTGCCCGGCTTTGGTGACTGGCGAGGCGCTGGCCTCGTACTGCCTTACCGAGCCCGGTGCCGGCTCCGATGCGGGCAACCTGCGCAGCACTGCTCGCCGCGACGGTGAGCACTACATTGTGAATGGCAGCAAAATGTTCATCTCTGGCGCTGGCGCCACTGACGTGCTGGTTGCCATGCTGCGCACCGGAGAGCCTGGCCCCAAAGGTATTAGCGCCTTTGCCATTCCCGCCGATAGTGAAGGCATCAGCTACGGTAAGCCGGAAGAAAAAATGGGCTGGAACAGTCAGCCGACCGCCACGGTTACCTTCGACAATGTGCAGGTGCCCGCTGCCAACCGCCTTGGCGACGAGGGGCAGGGCTTTCGCATTGCTATGCAAGGCCTGGACGGCGGCCGCATTAATATCGCCACCTGCTCTATTGGCACCGCGCAAGCCGCACTGGAAACGGCAACCGCCTACGTTAAAGAGCGTGAGCAATTTGGCCAGGCCATTGCCGATTTTCAAAACACCCAATTTACCCTGGCCGATATGGCCACCCAGCTTGTTGCCGCGCGGCAAATGGTCAGGCTGGCGGCGTTTAAACTCGACACCGGCCACCCAGAGGCCAGCAGCTACTGCGCCATGGCCAAGCGCTTTGCCACCGACGTGGGTTTTGACGTGTGCAATGCCGCGCTGCAGCTGCACGGTGGTTACGGCTACATACGCGAGTACCCCTTGGAGCGTCACCTGCGCGACAGCCGCGTACATCAAATTCTGGAAGGTACCAACGAAATTATGCGGGTCATTATCGCCCGCCGAATCTTAATGGAAGGCGCACTGGAGGTGATTAAATGAGCATGAGCCCAACTGAAAAATTACAGCTTGACGTGCAGGGCCACACAGCTGTGGTAACCATCAATAACCCCGCCGCCAACACCTGGGACGCTGAATCCCTGAGTGGCTTGAAAACGCTGATTGCTGCGCTCAACGCCGACAAAAATATCTACGCCTTGGTGATCACCGGCAGCGGCGAAAAATTCTTCTCCGCCGGGGCCGACCTGAAAATGTTTGCCAGCGGCGACAAAGCCGTGGCGCAAGATATCGGCCTGAAGTTTGGTCAGGCGTTTGAAGCCTTAGCCGATTTTCGCGGCGTGAGCATTGCTGCCATTAACGGCTTTGCGATGGGCGGTGGTTTGGAATGTGCGCTGGCCTGCGACATTCGTATCGCCGAAGAGCAGGCGCAAATGGCACTGCCCGAGGCCAAGGTTGGCCTATTGCCCTGCGCGGGTGGCACTCAGCGTCTTACCGCGCTGGTGGGTGCGGGCTGGGCCAAACGCATGATTCTGTGTGGCGAGCGAGTGAATGCCGAAACGGCGCATCGCATCGGCTTGGTTGAAGAGCTAGTGCCCCGTGGCGAGTCGCTGCAGGCGGCGCTGGATATGGCAAGCGCTGTTGCCCAGCAAAGCCCAGTGGCCGTCAGCTTCTGCAAAGCGTTAATCCACGAAGCGCGCGATGCCGTCATGCCAAAAGGGCTGATTCTGGAGCGCGAGCGTTTTGTGCAACTGTTTGATACCGTCGACCAAAAAGAAGGCGTGAATGCCTTCTTGGAAAAACGGCAACCGGAGTGGAAAAACGCCTAATGAGCACAAGCCAGGACGTACTATTTGAAGAGCGCGACACCGCCAGCGGTCAGAAGCTGGGCATTGTCACGCTCAATGTAGAAAAAACGCTGAACTCCCTTAACCTCGGCATGGTCGAGGCCATGCTAACGCAGCTGGCTGAGTGGCGTGATCGCCGCGATATCGCCTGCCTGTTTATTACCGCTGCCGGTGAGAAGGCCTTCTGCGCAGGTGGCGACGTGCAGGCTCTGTATCGCTCGGCTACCGAAACACGGGGTGGCCCCTGCGAATACGCCGAGCGGTTCTTTGAGCAGGAATATCGCCTCGACTACGCGCTACACCAGTTCGCCAAACCCGTTGTGGTGTGGGGGCACGGCATTGTTATGGGCGGTGGCTTGGGTATCTTCGCGGCGGGCAGTTATCGCGTTGTCACCGAAAAGTCCCGCCTGGCCATGCCGGAAATTACCATCGGTCTTTACCCCGACGTGGGCGGCAGTTATTTCCTAAATCGCATGCCTGGCCACTGTGGGCGCTTCCTGGCGCTAACCGGCGCGTCTTTCAATGGCCGCGACGCCCTGTACCTCGGCTTGGCCGAGAGCTTTATTGAAAACAGCCGCCGCGACGACGTGTTGGCAGCGATGGCCAAGGAGCTGTGGTCCGACGATGTCAGCGACAATCACGAGCGCCTGTACAGCCTGATGGCCAGCCATATAGAAGCCTCACAAGCGGCGCTTCCCGAGGCCAATGTTGAGCCTGCGGCGCCAATAATTAATCAGCTCTGCGAGGGCGATGATATAGCCGCCATCAAGGCCATCACTGAGCTATCCAGCGACAACCCCTGGCTGCAAAAAGCGTCGGCAACCTTGTCTGCGGGTTCGCCGTTGAGTGCGCGCTTAATTCTGGAGCAATTGCGCCGCGCCGACGGCCTGAGCCTGCGCGAGGTATTTCGCGCTGAGCTAGTGCTGTCCACCAATGTGGTGCGTAACAGCGACTTCGCCGAGGGTGTGCGCGCCCTGTTAATCGACAAAGATAAAAATCCGCAGTGGCGCCACAGCAGCTACGAAGCGATAGACAGCGCCGAAGTAGGCGCTTACTTCGAAGCCCCTTGGTCAGAACATCCACTGCACGATTTATAACCATACCGCCGAGCCTTCCAAGGGCCGCAATAAGGAGAACACCATGAGCAGCATTGCATTTATCGGCTTGGGCAATATGGGTGGCCCAATGGCGGCCAATCTACTCAAGGCAGGTCACAGCCTCACGGTTTTTGACCTGTCTCAGCCCGCCATGCAAGCGCTAGCCGAGCAGGGCGCGCAGTGTGCCAGCACTGCTGAAGCGGCCATCGACGGCGCCGAAGTGATTCTTAGTATGCTCCCCGCTGGCAAACACGTGGCAGGTTTATACCTTGGCGAGGCAGGCCTGATTGCCAAGGCGCAAAAAGGCACGCTCATCCTCGACTGCAGCACCATTGATGCCGAAACCGCCCGCGAAGTTGGCGCGGCGGCCGAGGCCGCAGGGCTGGATATGTTAGACGCGCCGGTATCCGGTGGCGTAAAAGCCGCGCAGGCGGGCACACTCGCCTTTATGTGCGGTGGCAGCGAGGCGGGCTTTGCCCGCGCAGAAAAAATCCTGGCGGGGATGGGTAAAAAAATCTTCCACGCGGGCGACCACGGCGCTGGCCAAATCGCCAAAATGTGCAACAACATGCTGCTGGCTGTGCATATGGTCGGCACCGCCGAAGCGCTGCAGCTGGGCTTAAATAACGGCCTGGATGCCAGCGTATTGTCAGAGATTATGAAGAACAGCTCCGGCGATAACTGGTCACTGCAAAACTACAACCCAGTACCCGGCGTTATGCCAGCCACCCCGGCCAGCAACGATTACCAGCCCGGCTTTATGGCCCAGCTGATGCTCAAAGACCTCGGGCTGGCAATGGAAAACAGCCTGAAAACCCAAAGCGCCGTGCCCATGGGCGCATTGGCGCGCAGCCTCTACGCCAGCTTTGCCGGCAAAGACGGCAACGCCCAGCGAGACTTTTCCGCCATTATTGAAATGATGCAGGGCTAACAATACACGCTCATTCGCTTGGCGCTGCCCAGCGTCAAGCATCCTCCCCGCCTTCAAGCCCAGGCGCCGCTATTCTCCCTTCTATGTCTTATTTGGACCCGCGAATGCAGCCTTCTGCAAGCGCCGCATAGGTTAATTGATGTGCTGCCGTGACTAGTGTTTTGGGTGTTCAGGTTTTATGCTACGTATCCCAGCAAGGAGTGTGCGTAGTTACAAGCATTAGCTACGGGCGAAGCAAATCAGCCACATAAGGAAATACGGGCAATATCTATGAGGCCCCACCAACAGAATTTAAGCGCACGCGCGTTTAGCCCGCTAAGCTATTCCGGGGTTAACGGCCGTTTATTTTTTAAATCAGACCTTTATGAGATTTTTACGCTAGCTGACGCTGGGGTAAACCGAGCATACGCGATATACAAGTGTTATGCATAAATCCTTATGAATAGAGAAACGGCAGTTATTGAGCTTAAAGAGACCTTCAGGATTCTGAATGACGACCTCAATGAAATTCAAAATCTATACATTGAAAAGCCAAGTGGGGCATTACACAGAGCTTTAATAAGAGCATATTCAGCTTTTATTGAAGGGACTCTCTACCAGCTCCGTCAGGTTGCAATTCATTCGGCAGGTTCCGCGAATGCTGTTTTCTCTGCCGAAGAGTTGATGCTACTAAAAGAGCTTCAAGTGTCTTTGAATAAAAGGGGAGAGATCGAAACCAAAGACAATTATGAGCGCTTTTTACCTATGCTTTTGTTTACATTTAAGCAATACGTGAGGGTGCATGGTGCGAACTTCGAACCTGATACAAGTGTCGCGGGTTGGGTAGCCATGAGAGAATTTGTGAAAGTAAGAAACCTATTAATGCACCCTAAATCTAGCAACGAACTGGAAATCGAAAAGGACTCTAGTTCAGAAATTAATAAAGCAGTTTATTGGTTTCATGACACATGCTTGTCAATGTTTAGTGAGTGTTCCAGAGCCGATGAGCATTACAGTCATAAAGATGCATAAAAAGTGGCGGCAATACGCACCCTGCGGGTGCCGGACGCCAAAAAAAACTGCGCTTATTCTGGCGCCGTTGCGCTAGGCGTTAGGTATAACTCCAACAAGGATAAAAATTAATGGATTTCGAGTTTATTCTTCCGCTATTAGGGACACTGCTTTCTCTAGTAAGCTTATATCTAGGCACAAAGAATCTCTCGGCTGAAAAGCAGATAAAGGAGATTGACGACATTCGCCAGAAGCTTGCCGACCATGAATCAAAAATACGAAAGCACATGTCGGAGGAAGAGGCTGCGAAGTTCATTAATAAGTTTGATGAATTGAAAGCTAAGCTTTATGAAATTGAGAAAATTGAAAATAAAGAGAATAGAAGAAAGGAAAGCGGTAAAGTAGAGAAGGCCGTTATTACATATATTGTTCCAGCCATGGCGGCATTAGGGCTAGTAGGGTTGTATATATATCTGTGGATCATTCACGGCGATGACCCAAACTATTCAACTCCTGAAGCACTAAATTCGATTATGAGCGTGGTTGTTGGCTATTTATTTGGCGCAACAGCCGCCAGCAACACCTAACAATAGCAGGCAAAGCGCGCTTGCTGCTGGCTTTAGGCTCATGGAGATTCGAGATTGAGCAGTAATATTCCAAATTCTGTAATAGGCGCTGTCGCTTCGGTAATCGCAGGCCATTACTACAGCCATTCAAAGCTTGAAACGCTCTTCATGGAGAGTGGAGCTCCCGGTGATGCACCGGAAGGGAATTGCGAAAGAAAATGCAGTGAGTGGCTAAAGCGTTGCAATGAAGATCCAGAAGTTGATGCTCTTAATGTCTTGGGCAGAATTATTCAGAACTACATGGATCAGTCACCTACGGTTTCGTTTTTTGACGATTCGCCTTCAAGAATCGAGGAGGGCCAAGAGCGGATTAAGGCAGCATTGGCACAAAACCAGCTTTCTTATCGTCTTAATGGTTACATTACCCAAGCCGGGTCAACTCCAATTTCTAAAACGCTAGAGGACTATTTAAAATCGGGGGAATTTTCATCTATTGAAAAGGAGTTTGAGAGAGCTGTAGAGCATATTCAAACTGACCCTCACGCATCAGTCACTGCTGCCTGTTCGATTATTGAGTCAGCCCTTAAGTTCTATATAGAACGTTTCGATTTGGTCGCACCAAATAAATTGAATGTTATGCCGTTGTGGTCAGTGGTTCAGCCGCACCTAAGCTTGAACGCTGATGCCACGCTGGCCGCTGATCAGCAAAAAGTGCTAAAAGGTATTTCATCAATCATTGATGGTGTTGGGGCCTTTAGGTCACACATAGGTTCTGCTCATGGTCGTGGCTCTAGCCCGCCTAGCATTGTGGTTGCAGAAGCTCGGCTTGTTGTTAATGTTGCGCACACTTTAGTGGTCTTTATTATGGAGGTTCTGCATGCCAAAAAAGCCTAACAATCGCAGGCGCAGCGACGGTTTTTTTCGTTGCGGCTGCGCCTCCACTACAAAGCCGCGCGTGCTGCGGGCGTTAGGTAAATACATCGGGGGAGCTAGGTGGAACCAGTAACTTGGGGTTTTATAGGAACGATAGTCGGTACAATTTCTGGGGCTTCAGCAAGCATTCTCACAACCGTAATAACGGAGCGAAATCTTCGCCATATAAAAAGAGATGAGGCGTTGTTCGCACGAGAAGAAAAGGCGAAGGAGTTTCAGTTTAGCAACCTGCTGAAATTGCAAGATGTTTTATCCAGCACAATGCGGTTGGTCGCGCGAGCGCATATGGAAGACAGGGAGCACTTCAGGCAGAGGCATTCTCCATCAGATGTATCTATGTTGAGCGAAGAACTCGATAACGAATTACTTATGTCGAGCAAGGAGCTATCGATCCTATCTGAACGCATAGCTGATGACGAGCTTCGGGAAAACATAAAATTACTGCGCACCAAAATGACCAGTGTTGTGGTCGCGGAGAGTGCGGAGGACAGTGGGGCAGCTTTTAAGAGCTTATCTTATGCATTTGACGAAAGCATGGCGGAAATTGGTATGGTTTTGCGGAATACACTTTAAATCTGGTGGAGAAATGCCTAACAATCGCAGGCAATCTGGCGGTTTCTCTGTTTCGCCTTCGTCTCCACTGCAAAGCCTCGGTAGCTACGGGCGTTACCCGCTTCTCCTCGCTTTTGGTGCTGCTGGTTTTTTGCTGGTAAGTGATTGCTGCCTTGCGACCTGAAAGGGCCACAGTTTCCTATCAACCCCCAACATCACAATGTTAAGCGCATTCAGTAGGCTGGTGTTTATGTGTCGGTAGGTCCATCGGTAGTCGAAGCCGTGGTCGGCGGCATCATGCCGGTTCGAAAGGCAGATCACGTTTTTGATACCGGCCATATGGATGGCCATAAAACAGAGCGCGCAGGGCTCGCCGGAGGCAATAAGTGTCGCGCCGTGTAACGCAACGCGGCGCGTATTGCGTGAGGCGTTTCGTATTGCCTGCACTTCGGCGTGGGCGGTGCAGTCGAGCTGTTGGGCGACCTGGTTGACGCCTTCGCCGATGACTTCCCCTTGTGAATTGATAATCAGTGCGGCGAAGGGCAAGCCACCGGCATTGGCGTGCTGAATCGCCAGCTCGATGGTGCTTTCTGCGTGCTCTGGCAGGCGGCTTTCGAGAGCGTTATGCACTTTCTGCCTCCGTTGTGGGCGATTGCGTCGGCATCGCGCCGCATAGTTCGGTTGCAAGGTGCTCGGCACGGGCCTTTGCCTGGTAGAGTGAGTGGCGGTGCCGGTCGTCGCCAAATTCCTGGTATTCAGAGGCGATTTCATAGCTGGTTTCCACGCCTAAATATTTGCTGAGTGTTTTCAGATGGGGAACCAGATGGGCGGAATGCTCGCGGATACCGCCCTTTTCAAAGCCGAATTCCCCCGTGGATGTCACGATGACTAGCGTTTTTCCAGATAGCAGTGGCTGTAAGGGGTGGTCGCCGCGGGATAGGTCAAAGTCGAAGGTTTTATTGATCCGCACAATTTGGTCGAACCAGGCCTTAAGTTGGGCGGGCATACCGTAGTTGTACATTGGTGAAGAAATAACGATGACGTCGGCCGCCGCGACCTCTGCAATTAGTTCGTCGGAGAGGGCCAGTGTTTGCTGTTGTGCCGGACTGCGGTTGTGCTCGGGGGTAAATACCGCGCCGATCCAGTCTTGGTTGATAAATGTCGGTGGGTTTATGCCAACATCTCTGTAGATATATTCATCTAGAGGTCGGTGCTTTTTCCATGTTTCGATAAATCGCCGCGCGATATTTTTCGACAGGGAGTCATGCTCGGGGTTCGGGTTGCTTGCTGCTCTTACGCTTGAATCTATATGGAGTAATGCTGTCATGGCCGTTCTCTCGCTCAGTTAGTGACAGGGATATTTTGTGTCGCTGTGGGTGGGTGAACAAACGATAAAAACATACTTACAGATGAACTAAACTCATCTAAAGTCTCAGTGCTTACTGTTGGGGAGGTGGACGTTGCAAGTATCGTTGCAGGCACTTAAAGCGTTTGAATCTGCTGCCCGTTTGGGCAGTTTTAAGTTGGCCGCTGAGGAACTGTCGCTAACGCCAACGGCGATCTCCCACCACATCAGTAATTTGGAGGGGCGCTTGTCGGTCAGTTTATTTCATCGCCATGGCAGGCGGATTGCGTTAACCGGAACAGGGGCGCGCCTGGCAAAGGCAACCTCGGAGGGGTTTCGTAAAATTGATAATGCCCTGGATGAGGTGATGAGGGCGGGCACAGCGGTAAGGGTGACAACGACCTCGTCGTTGGCGGCGATGGCGCTGATCCCCGCTCAACATGAATTTGAACAGGCGAACCCGGGTATCTCTCTGGAAATATCGACAGGCGAGTCAGTCGATAGCCAGTCTTATATTTTGCCTGTTCGCTATGGCGATGCAGCGAGAGTTGAGCCCTCGGATATCATTCGACACGAGTCATTTAATGTCTTTGGCGCTCCCGGAATGGCGGCTCCTGGCAGCTGGAACGAGGGAATTACCCTGTTTACCACGCAGTGGAAAAATACTGCCTTGCCGGAGCCTCCACTCACTGCATGGCTTGAAGAGAATGGGCTGCAGGATGCAAAACTTAACTGTGTTCCCTTTGACCAGGAATTATTTGGGATTCAGCAGGCAATGGCCGGGCGCGGGCTGGTGTTCTGTTCGACAACGCTCGCTAAGCGCTTGGTGGATGCCAAGCTGCTGCAAAGCGTTGACACGCGAGAGGTGACTTCCAGCCTGTGTTGCTACGTGCCGAATAAAAACAGCTTTGAAACGCGCGGCGCCGTGCGCTTTTTGGAGTGGGTGGACGCGCTGTTGAATGGATAGGCCGCGCCGGTGAAGTGCGCTATCTCCGGCTTTCTGGTCGCGCCAGCCATACCGCCTCAAGGCTTTGCTGCCCCCTCCATCATCAGGTTTAGCGTGTGCGTTGGCGGCATGCCTAAATGTCGTTGTAGTTTCCCTTCGGCGTCTTTGTAGAAGATGCCCGGTGTGGCTGGTACGCCGAGTTTTTGCATTAGTTGGTTGTTGGCCTGCACCTGTGGTTCGCCGCGTATGCGAGCGCTTTCCTGCACCGCAATGCCGCCGTGTTTATGTTGCGCCACGTTTTGCATATACGCGGTGTGCGGGTTTACAGCACCCAATATGGTCGCGGCTTTGGGCAAGCTGCTGGGCGTTAGTACACCAACCAGAATGTGCCTGAGCTGAACCTGTCCCGACTGAATCCAGGGGGTAGCGGCTTCACGGAAGGCTTGGCAGTAGGGGCAGTTGGGGTCGTAGAAAGCGTAGATGGTGGTCGGTGCGCTGTTATCGCCGTCGGCGACCCAGTGGCTCGAGGCAAGCTCGGCCCAGGTTTGACGTGCCTTGGCGGGGTCGTACAAGGCATCGATTTTCTCAGCGGAGAGATTGTTGCCGTCTTGGTCGATATGGGTGCCGACAAAGGCGTGCTGCTGATCTTTGCTCACATAGACGGTGATCGGCTTGCCTTGCGATTCCAGAATGTAGCCGCGCATGTCGGGCGTGGCGTCGAAGTCGGCAACTACGCTTAGGCCACGATCCAGTATGTGCTGAATGATTTGCGGGTACTCTCCAGCAAGGGTGATGTGTGATGAGAGCAATAGCGCGCTGCCAAGAGTAATGGGTAGGCGCTTGAGCAAGTGTTTCATAGCGTTATGAACCAGAGGGTAGTGGAAGTTGGGTTGTTGGATTTGTCCGGCTTGGTGATGAGCGCGCCGCTAGCGGCAGGGCGAAAGTTGGTTTCGCGCTCGGTGAAGCATCACGCGCATATTGGCGTGGGAGAGTGCCAGGCTCTCTGAGATTTGTTTGCCATCGATGGCGCTGGTGGCGCGGAGGTAAAGCGCGTTAGCCTGGGCGCGGTTCATGCGCCGCATTTTTGCATCCACGTTCTGCAATGTGCGGGCGGTATCCAGGGCGAGCTCAGGGTCACTCAGCGCATCGTCAGGGTGACTGTAATGACTCTCGTCGACCAAGGCCGACCAGCGAGCTGCCGACACGGTAATTTCTTTGCGGTGCTTTCGGCGTGCGGTGAGGGCCATGTTAATGGTAATGCGACACAGCCAGGTCTTAAGCGTTGAGCGACCCTCGAACTGATGCATTCGCTCTAGCGCGGCAATCCATGCACTCTGGGCGGCATCCTCGGCAAGGCTGTGCTCCACATATTGGCGGGCAATGCCGACCATGGCGGGGTGGTAGTCGCGGTAGGCCCTGGCATAGGCCTTTCTATCGCCGCGCTTTAGGCGCTCGGCAAGGGCCCGGTCGTGCTGCCAGTTATGCGGGGCGTGCTGCGTTTGCGGCGTGGAGAGGCTCATCGTTTTCCCCCTTTCTTTGCTCTGTGAGCGGTGGCGTGACGGCTGAGAAAATTGACGATGTCCTGGGACTCATACAGCCATTTCACTTGGCCACCCGTCTCGATTTTCAGGCAGGGAACCTGCGTTTTGCCGCCGCCCTGACGAAGCTCTCGGCGATAACCTGGGTTAACCGCAATGTCCCGTTGCGCCA
The DNA here is from genome assembly GCF_002306875.1 of Spongiibacter sp. UBA1325. Lineage (NCBI taxonomy): Bacteria > Pseudomonadati > Pseudomonadota > Gammaproteobacteria > Cellvibrionales > Spongiibacteraceae > Spongiibacter > Spongiibacter sp. UBA1325. The sequence continues at coordinate 127,218 of NZ_DBTD01000005.1, read as the reverse complement.
CGTCCAGCTTCAAGCTTTTGATCGCCGCGCGGGTGTAGGCACAAAAGGGGCATGCCGGGTAGTGATAGAGCGAAAGTCTGGTTTGAGTACTGTCGGTATTCATCGGCGGTGCCTCCCTGAAACATAGCCTTATCCTGGCGCAGGGGGCGGCCGTGTATTTGGCCGAACATCCGGAATTTTGGTCATATTGTGTAAGCGGGTGCAGCGCAGCCTCGCTTGTCCATTTTCTTGCGAATGACATTGGCGCTATATGGGGCTCGGCTAGCCCGCGAGGTGGCCGGCGATCAACGCGTTTTCCGGTGCCGCACTTCCGCTGAGGGCAGTCTGTTCGCGTTTGAATTTATCTGCTGCCTGGAGTTGTGAGTCTCGACGGGGGCGTCTACTCTTTTACCTTATTAATGTATTCGGCGCGCAGGGCACGTTAGGTGGACAAAGAAGATGCGGGTTTAGAGTCAGTTCTTCTAGCAGAACAAGGCGATGAGGGTCTTTACGACAGGCTGCAGCAACTACTCTCAATCCTCCGGAGGCACCTCGATATGGATGTGGCCTTTATCTCGGAGTTTATCGATGAGCAGCGCGTTTTCCGGTTTGTTGACGCTAAGGGCAGTGAACCTCCACTGTCCGTTGGTGGCTCAGATCCCTTAGAAGATACCTATTGCAAACGAATTGCTGACAACAAGCTTGGAAATATTATTCACGACACGTCCTGTAATACGGTGACCCGAGAGCTGGCCGTGACCGAGGCGCTGTCTATTGGCTCCTATATGGGGGTGCCGATTGTATTGTCGACAGGTGATGTTTACGGAACCTTCTGCTGTTACAAAAGCGTCGCCGATGAGACTTTGAATCGCCGAGACCTGCGGTTTTTAAGTGCCATTTCCGAGATTGCCGGTGACCTCATTGAGCGGAATATTACGGCTGAAAATAACAAGACAGAAGTGATGCGACGGGTTCAGTCGGTATTGGCCGATGAGCAGTTGGATATCTATTATCAGCCGATTATTAATTTGCAGGAAAATTGCGTTGTCGGTTTCGAGTCGCTGTCTAGATTTTCGCCGTTGCCGTACCGTTCGCCCGATATTTGGTTTGCGGAGGCATCACAGGTCGATTTGGGCGAAGAGCTCGAAATGATGGCGATTCGAAAAGCGGTAAGCGCGCTAAGTCGTTTCAGAGAAGATATTTATATCTCCATCAATGCATCACCTGATCACGTGTCGAGCGGTGCGGTCCGCAAGGCGCTGTTGGGAGTTGATGCGCGGCGCGTTGTTTTGGAGGTTACCGAGCACGCGCCTGTCAGCGACTACACGGAGCTTGCGGCCGCCACAGAAGTATTGCGCGAGATGGGCGTTCGTGTCGCTATCGACGACGCGGGTGCAGGATATGCCAGTTTTCAGCATGTTCTGGAGCTAGGTGCCGATATTATAAAGCTCGACATCAGTCTGACGCATGATATTCACTGCAAGCCCAGAAAGCTGGCCTTGGCCAAGGCGCTCTGCGCATTCGCAAGCTCGGTTGGTTGCTCAATTATTGCCGAGGGTATTGAGTCGTCTGAAGATTTAGAGGTGCTACGGGCGCTAGGCGTGGACAAGGCGCAAGGTTACCACCTCTCTCATCCGCTACCGATACACGAGGCGATTTCGATGCGACAGTTGCCGGGTAATTAGCCGATTCAACTGTGGGGGCTCCGCCCTGACATTGGATGCTGGCAGAGCGCCTCAATCAGCGTGAGGGCTCCTTAGCTTCCTTCAGTTTTTGCATCTTGTCTGCCAGCTGCTCGGCTTCGGCAGTGATCATCGAATACGCTTTAATATCGCCATTGCGCTGCGCGTGCATCGCTTTTTCCAGTTTGGCCAGATAGGCCTTGTTGAGCTTGGCGACGGGGTCTTTCTTGAAGAGCGAAAACATGGTGTGGTCCTTGTAAACGTGTCTTCCTTCTACGGTGGCCGGTCGGTTCTGGTTGTGATGCATGGCGCGGAAGGCGCTTACCAAACACCATTGGTGACCCTGATGGCATAAAAGCCACTGTAGCCGTCGGTGTACCAAATTTCTTTGCGCTCAGGAACGAAGGCGGGTTTGGACATCGCCCAATTACTGGCAGGTGCGGGAACGGTTAATATTCGCGGCTGCACCGGCGCATTGAAGTATGCGATTTCTCGCGGGTGCAGCGGGTCGCGAATATCGAAAATTCGCAGCCCGGACAGAATCATGCTGCATGCGGCAATGTCTGGGTCTACGCGCGTGGGAACGGCGCAGTAGTGCCCGGCATAGCCGCCAATGATATTCGACGCGCCGGGGTCGTTCGCGATGGTCTCGCGGTTTTCTGGCTGGTGAACCTCCAGCCGCAGATTCGATACCACCCTGGGGCGTGTTTCATCGCTAATATCAATGATTCTGGCTGCACCGACCGTTTTGCCATTGGACGCGACCCCAAAGGGGGTGCCGGCGTTGTTCGAGGAAAATTCATCAATTTCGAAAAGAAAGGGTTTTCCATCGCGACTAAATGGCATCGCATTTTGTGGAATGCTTTGATTATCCCAAGACAAGCTGGCGATTTCGTAGACCTGCGGGTTGGGCAGTCGCGCCTGAATTTCTGAAACATCCATAATCATCAGGCCGTTATCGTTGCCCGATGCGAGATAGGCCCGGTTTCCGTCATCGGACAGGGACAGGCCGTGGGAGCTGTAGTTGCCCGACCAAAGCGGCAGGGGCAGGCGCGGGTTTGAGAGGTCGACCGCGGTGAGTGTTGGGGTGCTCGGTGACGCGGAGTAGAATGTTTTTCCATCCGGCGTCATACCGCTCTCGTGACCGAGCGTGCCGACTAAGGCTGAGGACAGCAGTTTTGGCGACCGGCAGTCTTCAGACACATCGTAAACGTCGACAATGCCAGGGTAGGCAAGCGCGTTGCCCATGACAGCCGCAAGTATTCCCGCCTCTTGAGAGACGACCAGCGACTCGTGAGGTGACAGCATTGCCGGGGAAATAAGCCTGCTGGTGAGCAGCGGTCGTTCCGGGTCACTCATATCCAGCACATTGACCCCTGCATTCAGGTCCAGGAAGTTTGTCGGGAACATCAGTGTGCTGTCGTAGTACGCACATTCGCGGCCGGCAGTATCGACATAGCGTTCCACCTTAAACCCGCCTACAGTGCCGATGGCATTCGGTACGATGTATGACCCCACCAGTTCGGTGTTACAGGTAAAGCCTTGCTCGGCATACCCATTGTCGTGGTCTTCTTGGGTGACCCGCCCCTGCATGCCGGTTTCCGGGCGGGAGCCGGGGCCGCAGTCTGCTTTTTGGATGGCTGCGGTAGATGGCTCTCCAATACTGTTCTCGCCGGCGGGGTTAGCCGAATCGGATTTGCAGCCAACAAGGCTGAGCGTCACCAGGGTTAGCACGCTGATAGCGTTTATATTTTTCATTTTGTGCTCCTGAGATATATGGTGCTTCCTTGCGCGGCTACTCTTTTGGGGACGCGGGGTATGTCTGAAGTGCTGCGAGTAAATTTTGCATGTGCTGAATTTCCCGTGATTGCTCCATCACGATCAGGGATGCCATTGTTCTCACCGCGTTTAACTGCGCTTCACTGGCCGCAAACTGGGCCATCGGCACGCCGCCCCTGTGGTGTTTGAGCATTAATTCAATGAACTGTCGGTCGCGTTTTAAACCTTCGGATTGTCTGAGTTCATTGAGCTCATTGGCGGTTGCCAGGCCGATCATGCCGCGGTCTGCATTGCGGCAATCCATGACGTATTTCTGCATCGACGCGTCAAGTGGCGCGCTGCCGAGGAGCATCCAAACCATGTCAGCCTGGTGATGTTCTTCCTCTCCCCATAATTTCAGCCAGCCGCGCATCTCGCCCAGCTCGACTAATTGCGTGCTGGCGATATTGCGCGCGAAGGCGTGTAGCCCCGTTGGTTTGCCATCGAGCATGATTTGCGACATGGCGATGGCTTGCTGATGATGGAGAAGCATGGACTGGCTGAAACCCACATCAATCACACTGGGCGTGACTGCCGCCAGGCTCGCGCGCGCGTGACTCAGGGATTTCCCCTGGCTGTAACTAAACACGGCGGCGGCAATGAGTACCAAGGCGGCGATCAGTGTTCGTTGTGCCCGCATGGCGGCTAAACCTGTATTGTTGCCAGCGCAACCCCCTTGGCGTTACTGGCCCTTGGTCGGGCACAGAAGGAGCGCTTGGATTTTTTATTATAAGAGCGGCCTCAATGTGCTGAGGCCGCGGGTGTTCGCTGATTTACTCAAATCGGTTGGCATGAATATTCAAGTTGCTACCGTCGAACCGCTGGGTAACAACCGTGGCATTGCCGTGATCGTCCATGACCAGTTGGGGGTGTTCTGCCGCAGTGGTGGTGTTTTCAACCAAGGTTTCAGTACCCCAGGTGCCGGTTTGTGCGATGTAGATGTTGGTATACAGCAGGTTGGAAGAAACGCTGTCGCTCTGCATCCAAACAACAAGGGCATTGCCATCCTCGTTTATCACGATTTGTGGTTGTCTTGCATGCCCGTCTTCGCCGCTTTCTAACAGCGTTTCTGAGCCCCAGCTATCTGTGGCGGCGGTATAGCGGTTGGCATAAATGCTGGTGCGAATTGAGATTTCTTCCTGGGCCCATACGGCGATGGCGTTTCCATCGTTGTCGACCGCAACTCGCGGTGTTCTCGCGTGTCCGTTATTTCCGTTTTCAAGCAGTACTTCCGCTCCCCAGCTGTCAGTGCTGGCGGTATACCGGCTGGCGTAAAGGCTGTCTTTGGCGCCGTCGTGTTCGCGCCAAACTAGCGTGCCATTGCCGTTGGCATCCAAGGCAATTTGTGGGTCAAATGCGCCCCCTTGGTTGCCGTTTGCCACCAGGGTTTCGCTACCCCAGCCACTGGCGGGGGTGTAGCGGTTGGTGAGCACGTCGTTGTAGCCGCCAGTGTCTTGGCTCCAGGTGGCTATGGCATTGCCCGCGTTGTCGAAGGCGATTTTTGGCTGGGTCGCATCGCCACTGTTACCCGTCTCGATCAGCTCTTCTGCCCCCCAGCCATTGGCAGGCGTGTAGCGGTTGGCGTAAACGCTGTCGTGTGTGCCGTCATTCTGCGTCCATATGGCAATGGCATTACCGTTGTTATCGAACGCAATTTGGGGGCTCGCGGCATCGCCAGCATTGCCGCTTTCGATAAGCGCTTCGGTTCCCCAGCCTGTACTCGGAGAGTAGCGGTTAGCGTAGATGTTGTAGTTTGTGCCGTCATGCTGGGCCCATACGACGGTGGCGTTGCCGCTATTGTCGAAAGCAATGGCGGGAGAAACCGCATGTCCGGCGTTGCCACTCTCTATCAGGGTTTCGGTGCCCCAGTTGCCGGTACTGGCGTCATAGTAGTTCGCATAGAGGCTTTCATAACTGCCATCGCTTGTGCGCCATACGGCCAGGGTGTTGCCGTTGCCGTCAGTGGCGACTTGCGGAAAGCGGGAATGGCCGATATTCAGGTTTTCTATCAGGGTTTCCGCGCGCCAATACCGGCAGAGAACCTCGATATTGTCGACGTCGGCGCCAGCAACCACACCGCTGCCATCGGTCACCGAGCAAAGTTGCTGGTCGGGGTGGGCCGAGACGGTGACATCGTAGTTGTCGCCATTGGCGAGTTGGGTGTTGAATTCAAAACTCACGCCTGCAACAGGCAGGCTGTCGCTGCCGTTATTTTCCAGGGTTAGACCCTGAGTGAGCGCGCCGCTTGCGGTGCC
>NZ_DBTD01000005.1:0-121162 GCF_002306875.1 Spongiibacter sp. UBA1325 | reverse complement strand
GCGGTGCCGCCGATACTGTACGTGGATTCGGGACCATTGCTTCCATTACTGTTCCCTCCGCCGCAAGCAGTGAGTAAGGTGATCGGCAGGATCGTGGCCAGGGTAATAGAAAGGTGCCGCACGGTTGTATCTCCCTTTTGGAAAAAATGCTGTAATCTTCACCGGCCTAAGCGGGTGTTTCGGGCGTCGGCGTACTGTACTAACCGGCCTGGAAAGGCGCATATCCCATCTGGTATAAGCGATAAAAAATTATTGCGATGGTGGGGTGAATTCCGATCGGATACACCGGTTTTGGAATGAATATTGTGGCAGCGAGGCCGGCGGTCGGGGTCTGAAGTGGAGTAGTGAATGTACAGGGAGAGTCGGATTGCGCACGTGAATCCCCCGAGCTTGGAGCAGCTCAAGTCGCTAGTATTGTCTGTGATTCAGGGTGAGCAAGACTACCAGGCGCTGCTTAACTTGCTGGAACCGGTAACGCTCGGTGGCAAGGGGCTGGAAAGTGACACCGCGTTGGCGCTGGCGTTACTGCTGGATGAGGTCGAGCAGCAGGCTGAATTGAACGATCAGCTTCATACACTGTTGAAGGACCAAGGTGCACCGGCGCTGGTGTTGACCGAAGAGGGGACAGTGGTTGCGCAAAACCCGGCAATGGCGGCGATGTTTGCCACTCGCAAAGGTGATGGCATTGCAAGCCTTGGGGTAACGGCAAAATGCTTCGCTGACTTTCAACAGCGCATTTTTGAATATGAGGGGCCTACGCTACTGCGCACGTTTCCACCGCTGACGACTCGCGAGGGCAACGACAATCCTCCCCCCGTGATCTTTATTGGCCTGTATAACAACGAGCATCAGATATTTTTACTGCGCGCCATCGAATGCCAGTGGCCGAATTCTATTGATCGAGCGTTAGAAGAGATCTTTAAGCTGACCGATGCTGAGCGCGATATTTTGGCGTGTTTAGCGCAGGGCATGAACAGTGAACAGATCAGCCTAAAGCGTGACCGAGCCATCGGTACCGTGCGTCAACAAATTAAGAGTTTACTCGGGAAAATGGGCGCGTCGTCGCAGCTGCAGGCGGTTGCGTTGGCGTCGGCAATTGGCAGTCAGAACTTTGCGGATCAAGCGTCTTCCGGTGCGCCTCAGGCTGCGCTAAGTGGCCGCCCCCTCGAACTCGGCGAACTGCGGCGCGGGGCTCGCCGGGTGGGCTGGCGGCGTTACGGTGTAAAGGGCGGAAAGCCTGTTTTGCTGCTCCACGGGGTCTATTTCGGGGCGGGGGAATACGCCCAGGAGCGGGAGTGGGCGGCTCGCTGTGGCCTTGATGTTATTGTGCCGGAGAGGCCCGGCTACGGCCGAACCCAGCTGCCGGCGAAAGGCGCTGATATGCTCGCTGTACAGGTTGATGATTGCCTGGCGGTGCTCGCTGCCTTAGATATTCCCGTTGCCTATCTGCTCAGCCACGATGGTGGTTTCCCCTTTGCCTTGAAGCTTGCAAAGGAGCATCCCGGCCGTGTCAGCGGCATTTTTGCCGTTTCCCCTAGCGCGCCGTTTAAGGATAGCGCTTCGCTGGATTATCTTCCCCGTCAGCACCGGATGTTTATGTGGGCGGCTTCCCATGCATTTTGGGCGGTGCGGCTGCTGATACGTTTGGGAATGGTTCAAATGCGTAACCTTGGTCCGGAGCACTGGATGGAGGCGGTGTTTGAGGACCTGTCTTATGACCTGGAGGTGATGAGAGAGCCCGCCTTCAGACAGGGCATGCTTGCCGCGTATGGCTACCATATGAATCAGGGGGGGAAGGGGTATGAATTTGACCTTGAGCTATCGATGGCGATTGATTGGGGGCCGCTTGCAGGTGATGTGCAGGTGCCCATATTGGGGCTAGTGGGTGGGCGCAATCCGATCAGCCCCCCGGACTTTGTGCGCGGCTTGCAAAAATTTAATTCCGCCATCGAGTTGCGGGAAATTCCCGAGGCTGGGCAAACGCTTTGTCTCACTCATGCTGAGCAGTGTTGGCGTCTGCTGGCAGAGCTTGCAGGGTGTGTCGAAAAGCGCTGATTGCCTGTCGCCACGGATCGTCATCAGCCCAGTATTGTGGGGTAGCGGGGTAGCCGGGGGTAGCAACGAGGCAGGCCGCCAGCCTCGCTGGCCGACGGCCTGTTGCGTAAAGCGATCACTTCCCGCCGTAGGCGTTTATCAGCGTGTTGATCGTCGCTTTGATCTGATGGCGGTCGTAGCCCAGTTCGTCAACGGCTTCCGGCTCATAGCTAACCGTCGCACCGGCGCCGGCAAACATAATCACATTTGGCAGAAGCGGGTGGTCGTCCTCCCGGACCTCGAGCGTTTGCGGGTTGCCTGCTGCGTCGAACCAGAGTTCGAGGTATTCCTTCCAGCTGTAATTCTCATCGCCCAGCAAATAGGCCCGGCCTGATTCGCCGTGATCCAATGCTGCCAGCGTCGCCTGGGCTACCGAGTGAGAGCTAATGTGGTTTGTGCCGCCCTTGGGGGCAAACACCGGTAGCTCTAAGGCGCCGCTGGCGTAGGCCACCAGCGCGCCAATATGGGGGATATCCAGTCCCGGTATGTGCCCCATAACAAAGGGTAAATTCAGGCTGCATACGGTGAAGTTGTCGCTGCTCATTGCGCGCACCGCCTCATCGGTATTGCTGCGCGACGTCACATAGGGACACTCGCCAATACGATGCGCCGCCACCTGAGGGTAGAAGGTGCCAATGTATACGGCGCGGCGCACACCGGCCTCGCGAGCAGCGGCAAAAAAACGCGGTACCGCGTTGTCGTTCACTTCCCGGTAGAAGTCGTCCGGCGTGACGCTGCCATCCATCGGCAGTTGTCGGATATCAGCTGCGGCTGCGAAGACTATGGCATCAAAGCCTTTTAGGCGACCGTCGCCCATGTCGTCGTTGACATAGTCTCCCTGCAAAAAAGGCAGGGCCGTCAGAGCCGGCGCTGTTGGCTTGTTGCGCGCCATAATAGTCACGTTGTGACCGTGTGATTTCAGGTAGAGGGCCGCGTCGCCGCCAATCAAGCCGGAGCCACCGACAACAAGTACGTTCATAGTTATGCTCTCGTTATTGTGCGTGTAAATGGAATTTAGCTATTGAGCGGGTGATCGCTGGTCCACACCACGGTCACGTCCCGGCGGGCGTAGCGGTAAGCCCCTTCGGCGTAGACCACCTGTTCCTGGTAGCGAATCCCCATATCCAGTTTTCGTCCCTGACCGGCCTTTTCGTAGATATGGGAGGCAATGCAGTAGGTTTCGCCTTCGTAGCAGTCGCCTTGCCACTCGCCCAGCTGATTGCCAACCAAATGAAAGGTCGCACTATAGTTATCGGCGAGTAGATTCAGCATGCCGACAAAGGCATCGGCACTCTCACAAAGCCACTCTGGGCCGCGCTGGGTAAAGTCGTCGACGAGTAGCTCGCGCATGGCGTCGAACGTTCGGTTGTCGACAATCTGCGCATAGCGAAGCGCCAGGGCCTGGGCATCTTGCACGCTGTGCATACATCAACCTCCAGAATTGATGGAATCGCTACAGTCTACGAAAGACTGCGCTGTTATAGTTAGTTCAATGAAATAACAATTATTGTGAGAAAATGTACAAATGGACTGGGATGATATTCGCTACTTCACGGTGCTCGCGCGCAGCGGCTCGCTCAGTAGTGCGGCGCGCAAACTGGGTGTGACCCATGTCACCGTGGCTCGCCGTATCGACCGTTTGGAAACGCGGCGCAAGGTAAAGCTCTTTGACCGCCGCCAGAGTGGCTACCGCCTGACTATTGCCGGCGAACGCCTGATGAACGACGCCGAAGCGGTGGAAGAGCGCTGTATTAATTTCGAGCGGAAAATGCGCGGCCAGTCCGATGTGCTGGCAGGACCCTTAACGCTGTCGATTCCCGAGACCACATTGATCGACCTGTCGGCGCCGTTAGCTGATTTTATGCGGCGATACCCGGATATCGAGCTCACCGTGTTTGCCACCTCGGCGCAACATAACCTGAACCAGTCTCAGGCAGATATCCTTATCCGCATCACCGACCACCCGCCGGAGTTGTTGGTAGGGCGAAAACTGACGGATATTTCCCTGTTTGCCTATGGCACAAGGGGGTATCTGGAGAGCATCGACGGTGAGTTGAATAAGGCCTCTTGGGGTATTTGGCAGGCGGCCTTTGACAGCAATCACGGCGATCGCTACTTCCGCAATATGGTCGACGACCCGCAAATCACCTTGCGCACCAATAGCAACAGTCAGTTGGTGGCAATGGTTCGGCAGGGTGTTGTGCTCGGCTTAATGACGGCGCCCATCGCCAGGCGCTACCCGGAGCTTTTGCCCGTTTGCGATGATCCATTGGTGACCACCGAGCTGTGGTTGCTAACTCATACTGATCTGCGAGACTCACGCCGTGTGCGTTGTTTTATGGACTTTATCTCGGAAACTGCCCTGCGCCCTTGGATACGTTGAATGCCTTTGCCCCGCCCAAAAGCCAGCGCGCAAGCGGCAGGCGCGACGCTATCGCGCCATTAATAAATCGGTTAGTGTGCGTTGCTTTGTGCGGCTGAAGCGGAAATACACGCCTCTGCCGTTTTTTACAGACAGTAAGGTAGACGATATGAAGTTGTCCCCGCGGCTATTTAAATTGATGCTTAATTGTTATCCGCCCTACATCGGCGCGGGTGTAAAGGTGGACCACGTCAGTCAGGATTGGCAGCAGTTGCAGGTCTCTATGCCTTTGCGCTGGTATAACCGCAACGCGGTGGGTACGCATTTTGGCGGCAGCCTGTATTCGATGGTTGACCCCCACATTATGCTGCTGCTCATGCAGATTTTCGGCAAAGACTATTTGATATGGGATAAATCTGCAGATATCGAATTTATCAAACCGGGGCAGTCCAAAGTCACGGCGGTGATGACCATTTCAGATGAAGATATCCAGAATATTCGCGATAACACTGCAAACGGCGACAAGTACTTTGCCCATTTCACCGTCGACATTGTTGATGCCTCCGAGCAACTTGTGTCGCGGGTGCGCAAGGTGATTTACATCAGAAAAAAGCCGCAGGCTCGCGCTAAGTAAAGCCTGAATAGGGCCGCAGCCCTGTTTTAGGGGCTTTCCGTATCCAACGCTAACTCCACCCAGCCCTTGATGGCCTCGATGTACACAAAACTCGCATTCAATGCGCTGACCTCGCGCACATCGCCGTGGCGGGGTGGGTCGTAGCTTTCCAGGCCTTCCAGGGCGAGGCTGCTGGCCATGCTGGGTTTGCTGGTGAGGGCAGCGGGGGTGGTGTCGAGGTGAAGTTCCTGCGCGCTCCATATTTCGCCCTGCCGCTCAACGGGCTTGTTGGCATGTTGGTCGGCGAGAACGAATACGGCGGCCGTGCCAGCCATTTTTTTGTAGTGCATGGTGCTACCCATTGGAGTCAATCAAAAACTAACACTACGGGGCCGCAGCCGAGGCTGCGCTGACCTGGATCAAGCGCTTTTCACAAACTGGCTCTGATCAGTTGGTGAGGTGGACGGCTTTGCAGAGGGGAGGGGAGCAGGGCACTGGCAGCGCTGCCAGTGCCAACGGCCTTACTTGCTTGCGGTGGTGTTTCGCGCCTCCAGCTCAATGATTGCGAGGTTATCCTTCAGCACTTTTTTGCCAACACCGGGCACGTCCAGCAGGGCTTCGCGGTCTTGGAATGGGCCGTGTTTTTCCCGGTAACGCACAATGGCTTGCGCGCGTTTTGGGCCCACGCCCTTTAGCTCCGTGAGTTCGGCAGCGGTGGCTGTGTTGATATTCAGTGCGCTGGCTGGGGCCGAAAAGGTCAGCGCCAGTACAAAGAACATACTGATAAGTGTAGCGAGTTGCGGCAGTGAATAGCTCATCATCCAAATCCTTTTTGTTGATGAAATAGAGGTGTGCGGTCCATGCACAATTTGAGTGTAGCACAGCATCTTAGGCGCGCTTGCCCGGTGCTAACATGCTGTGCCAGAAGGGCTTAATGCGCCCGGCGACGCAGTAGCCGGCCAAACTTTTGCTTGCCCAGCTGCGGCGAAAACTGCTGGTCGCGCCATGCACTTTGGCCGCCAATAAACACCTGTGTTACCACGCCGTCGGAGCGATTGACCAATTGCTCGTGCCGGAATTCCTCGCGGTAGCGCCGCTCTACATTGGCTTGGCCCTCGTAATTGGCAAGTTGCTTTGGGTCAACCAAAATCAGGTCGGCGGTATCGCCAACATCAATGCTGCCACCGTCGACGCCGAATACGTCGGCGGCATCGCAGGTCAGGCGTTTCACCATGTAGCTCACGTCCTTGTCGCCGCCTTCGGCCGCCAGCTTTAAACAGCGCAGGTTTACATCGTAAAAGGCCATGTTGGTGAGGTGGGCGCCGCTGTCGTTAAAACCGGGCAACAGAAGCGGGTTCATAATCAGCTCGCGGACCTTTTGCGGGTCTCTATTCGCGGTGATCGTGCTCCACGATAGCGCGGTGTCAAAGCTGCGCAGCAATTGCAGCATAAAGTCGGCTTCGTCGTTGATTGCGGTGAAGTCGCGTTCGACGAGCTGCCGCTCTTCTTCGCCGAGGTCTTGCGGTGGCCGCTGCTGCAATATTGCCAGTACGCGCTCATACACGGTTTGCAGGTCTTTGCCCTGCCAGTTTTCGATGGGGCAGCGCTCGACGGTCATATCGGCAAGGGTGCGATTGAAGGCATAGTCTTCGAGCTTGAGTTTGCGCTTCAGGCGCGCCAACCCCCAGCCCTGTTTACCGCTCATCCACATGCGCTTAAAGGCGCGAATATAGTCCGGGTCATTGAGGATGGCGAGGCGCGCAGCGCGGTCTTCTAAGTCGGTTTCATTGAGCGCGCGAAGTTCGGGGATTTCCTCTGATAGTGGCGTAATGACGCCGTCGGCCCAGGTTTTGAACGCGGCGCCGAGGGCCTGCATATGGAAGTTGCCTTTCAGCCAGCGGCTGTTGAGCATTCGAGCCAAAAACAGGGCCAGGCGAACGATCTTCTTGTTGTTGGCGATATCCAGTGCGGCGACCACGGTGGTGGTGAGAGGGCGGCCGTGTAAGCGGCCGCTGGTGAGCAGAAACGTTTTCAGTGTGCCTAGAGCACTGTCTTTAGGCGGTGTTGCCTGCCAGATGCCGCCGGCGTCACGCACCACTTGGGTGAGCGCTTTTAGCTCGCCATATTTGGCAAATTGTGTGGGGATGGTTTTGTGGCAGTTGGGTTGGTTCGCCAGATAGTGAAAGGGCAGGGCGTCGGTGGAAAGGCCGACGTAGCCGTCGGCGAGCGCGCCTTTCAGTGTACGTTGCATGGCACTGAGCTCGGCCTGGCTGGGGTCGCGACTAATGCTGTCATTAAAGCCCATCGCATCAATGCGCAGCATGGAGTGGGGCAGCAGGGTGACCACATTCGGGCCGAGTGCGAGGCCATCGAGATGGTTCAGGTATTCGGCCGGTGTCTGCCAGGAGACTTTCTCGGCGCAGTCTCGCAGTACGCCCTTGGGAATATTCTCGACGCGGGCATAGCAGTCAACGATGGGGTCGGCGCCGTTTTCGCGTTGCGCGCCGAAAGCCAGCCCCAGGCTGCAGTTGGCGATCACCACTGTGGTAGTGCCGTGGCGGGTGGACTCGGGCAGTCCCGGTGCGACCTCCAATTCCAGGTCATAGTGGGTGTGAATATCAAAGAGGCCGGGCATGGCCCACAGGCCCTTGGCGTCGATGACTTCGGTGTTTGGCCCGGGTTCAAGTGCGGGGCCGCGGGCGACAATGCGGCCGTTGCCGATGGCAATGTCTTCGATAACCGGGTCATGGCCGCGGTTAAACACCTTGGTCTGTTTAATCAGGGTATCTATGTCGGTCGGGGCGATGCTGCTGTGTTGGTTTGTCATTATTGTTATTCCCGTTTTGGTTTAGCTTGGGTGGTGTAAATAGCTGGCGAGCATTCGGGCTGCCTGCTGAATAACCGCGTCTTTGTCCTGTTTTGTTTCGCTGTGAAATACATGGCGATGAACCACGCCTTCGGCCATCGCAAAGAGGTTGTAGGCCACGAGGTCAGCATTGGGCAGCTTGAGCGCGTGGACAAACTGCACCACGTGCTGCTGCAGTTTGGCTTCGCCGCGGTTGAGAATGTCGGCGAGCGTGCCGTCAACGTTGCGGCGGTGTTCGAAGATCTGGTGGAGCTCGGGCTTTTGTTCGTGGAAGTCGTAGATAAAACGCAGGCTGTTTTCCAGGCGCGCCTCGATGTCTGTCGTGGGCGGGCTGCTCTGGTGATCATCGAGGGCGTGCTCGAGCTCGAAAAACCACTGCTCCGCCAGCGTATGAAGCATGTCGTCTTTGTTGTCGAAATACTGATAGAAGGTTCCCGTCGCAACCTCGGCATGCTCAGCAACAATTTTTGCCGTACAACCCTCGTAACCCAGTTTGGCAAAGCAGCGCTCAGCGGCGCTAATCAGTGCATTGCGTTTGGCGAGTGCGCGCTGTTGTGTGGGCAGGGCTTTCATGAGTGTTAGTGAGCCTTGTGTCGTTGTGGTGGCTAAAGTCAGTTCAGTATAAATTGAACTAGACGTCAAGTTCGGATTTAGCTACGGTGATTGCAACAACAATAAAAAGGGGCGAAATAATGGCTGCCGCTAACGATAAAACACTGTGGAATGAGGCCAACAAACAGCTTTGGCGAGAACAAGGGCGGATGCTGACAGTGCTGGGCCACCGTCTGTTCGTGCGCGATGACGGCGCGGCAGATCAACCGACAATACTTCTGATTCACGGCTTTCCCACATCCAGTTGGGACTGGCAGGGTTTATGGGAAGGGCTGCGCCCGGACTACCGCCTGATCACTTTGGATATGCTCGGGTTTGGCTTTTCGGATAAGCCCAAGCGCCGCGACTACAGTATCCATTTGCAGGCTGATCTGGTGGAGGCCGTGCTCAGCGAGCTGGGCGTGCAGCGCTATCACGTGCTGGCCCACGATTACGGTGACACCGTCGCGCAGGAGCTACTAGCCCGTCAGCAGGAGGGCGGCGGCGTCGGGCAGTGGTTGTCAGGCTGTTTTTTAAACGGTGGCTTATTCCCGGAAACCCATCGCGCCTTGTTAACGCAGAAATTATTGCTGTCGCCGATCGGGCCGCTGCTGAATCGCCTGTCGGGCTTTGCCCAATTTCGCAAGAATTTCAGCCGGGTATTCGGCCCGGATACTCAGCCCAGCGACACGGAGTTAAACGCCTTTTGGTCGTTGATCAACGAAAATGATGGCAAGCATATCTTCCATAACCTGATCACCTATATGCGAGACCGAAAGCAACACCGGCAGCGTTGGCTGGAGCCATTGCAGCGCGCGGAGCTGCCGCTGGCGCTGATTAATGGCTCGGTTGATCCGGTTTCCGGCGACCACATGGTGCAGCGCTACCAGCAGCTTGAGTGCCGCCTGGACTTTCTTGCGCGCCTGCCGCGCATCGGCCACTACCCGCAGGTGGAAGCCCCCAATGAGGTGCTGACGGCGTACAAAAACTTCCTGGCCACGGCGTCTGCGGAAGACTAGCGCCAATATAAGACGGCGCGGCTTTCGCTAAATTTCGGTTCACGGCGCTGAGGCGGGGGCATTTATTGCGATGATTCCTGCCCCAGCGGGCCTGCGGCATGGCACCAGCGGCCAAAGAGCGTTAAAATGGCGGCCTTTTTCCCACCCTGCGGCCCAGGTGCCTGCAGGCGTTTTTCGGAGTGTGTTATGTCGGATATCAACAAGGTGGTACTGGCCTATTCTGGCGGCCTGGACACCTCGGTCATTGTTAGATGGCTTCAGGAAACCTATGACTGCGAAGTGGTGACCTTTACTGCTGACATCGGTCAGGGCGAAGAGGTTGAGCCAGCCCGCGCCAAGGCTGAGGCGCTGGGTGTGAAAGAAATCTACATCGATGATCTGCGCGAAGAATACGTGCGCGACTTTGTGTTTCCGATGTTCCGCGCCAATGCCATTTATGAAGGCGAGTACCTGCTGGGCACCTCCATTGCCCGCCCGCTGATCGCCAAGCGCCTGATCGAGATCGCTAATGAAACCGGCGCCGATGCCATTTCGCACGGTGCGACAGGTAAGGGCAATGACCAGGTACGCTTCGAGCTGGGCGCGTACTCACTGAAGCCGGGTATTCAGGTGATTGCTCCTTGGCGCGAGTGGGATCTGACCTCTCGTGAAACGCTGATGGCCTACTGCGAGACCCACAACATCCCAGTGGATTTCTCCAGCAAAAAGAAGAAGTCACCCTATTCTATGGATGCCAACCTGCTGCATATCTCCTATGAAGGCGGCAAGCTGGAAGACCCTTACTGGGAGCCTGAAGAAGACATGTGGCGCTGGAGCGTTAGCCCAGAGGCGGCGCCCGACACGCCAACCTATATCGAGATCGGCTACCAAAACGGCGACCCGGTTACGCTGAACGGCGAAGCCCTGAGCCCTGCGACCATGCTTGAGACCTTGAACAAGCTTGGCGGCGCCAACGGTATTGGTCGTCTGGACTTGGTTGAAAACCGCTACGTGGGTATGAAGTCGCGCGGCTGTTACGAAACACCGGGTGGCACGATCATGCTCAAGGCCCACCGCGCTATCGAATCAATCACGCTGGACCGCGAAGCGGCCCACCTGAAAGATGAGCTGATGCCGCGCTACGCCAAGCTGGTATACAACGGTTACTGGTTTAGCCCCGAGCGCCGGATGCTGCAAACGGCCATTGATGAGTCGCAGGGCTTTGTGAATGGCACCGTGCGTCTGAAACTCTACAAAGGCAATGTGGTCGTAGTAGGTCGCAAGTCAGACAACTCCTTGTTCGACGAAGCGATTGCCACCTTTGAAGATGATGCCGGCGCCTATGATCAAAAAGACGCCGAAGGCTTTATCAAGCTCAATGCACTGCGCTTGCG
The DNA here is from genome assembly GCF_002306875.1 of Spongiibacter sp. UBA1325. Lineage (NCBI taxonomy): Bacteria > Pseudomonadati > Pseudomonadota > Gammaproteobacteria > Cellvibrionales > Spongiibacteraceae > Spongiibacter > Spongiibacter sp. UBA1325. The sequence goes on along the minus strand of NZ_DBTD01000005.1, from coordinate 110,244 downwards.
CATCGCGGCGAACAAAGGCCGCTCGCAACTGTAAGGCAGGGCGAGGATGAGTAAGGGGGCTGCGCAGGCCCCCTTTTGCTGTGCGTGGCAGTGACTTAACAACAATAGTAATGAATAAATGGCGCTGCGGCGCCTTCCTCTGATTTAAGGCGTATTGATGATGGGATCCACCAAGGCTTTTGCAAAAACTCTATCGGTGCTTGCCGCTGCCGCACTCGGCCTGGCTGCCTGTAGTGGCGACAGTAGCTCCAGCAGCCGCAGCTTGTCCTATGAACTCAATTCGCGACAGTTTTTTGTTGAGGAGTCACTCGGCAGCGTGCAATTCCAAGGTGGCGCCAGCTTGGATCTCAGCCTGTCTATTGGCAGTAGCGCATTTCGCTCGACCGATGAGGGGAATAATTTTTTCTACACCTTAAGCGATCGCGGTCCGACCTTTGACTGTTCGGAGAGCCAGGCAATTATCGGTGTAGCGAATTTGTGTGGCGGAAATGCGGGTACGGTTTTCGCTCTGCCACAGTTTGCGCCGCAAATTCAAAAGTGGAAACTCAGCGGTGTGGGCACCAAGCTCAGCATTGAAAAGCTTGAGACCATTCGTATTTCCACGCAAAACGGTTCGGATGTAAACGGCCTGCCCAATGAGGGCTCAGGCGAAGTGGGTTACGACCCCAATGGCAATGAGCTGGGCACCAGCGCCAATGGCTTCGACCCCGAGGCGCTGGTGCGCCTGAATAATGGCCGCTTCTGGGTGGCCGATGAATACGGCCCCAGCCTGGTGTTGTTGGAAAGTGACGGCCGCATTGTGCGCCGCGAAGTTCCTCAGGGGCGTGGCGTCGACTACGTTGCTGCCGGGTACACCGTGAGTGAAGGCTTCCTGCCCGGTATTCTTGCTCGTCGCCAAGTCGACCGCGGGATTTCAGCCTTGGCCGTGACGCCAGACAACGAATTCTTATACTTTGTGATGGAAGCGCCGCTGGCTAACCCCAGCGTGGCAGCGGTAGCCGATTCGCGCGTGGTGCGTATCGTTAAACTGGCGTTGAATGACGACGGCAGCATTGCCAGTGTTGATGGTGAATACCTGTATCGCCTGGATACGCCCTCGCAGTTTGCGACCAAACACGATGGTAAAGGCGCGCTGGACAATGGTGAGTTTGTCAGCCAAAACGAGGTGCGCGTAACCGAAGCGGCCGCCGTGGATGTGGATAGCCTGGTGGTGGTTGAGCAGGCTCGCGACGTGAGTAAGTACTACCGAATCAACCTCGCCAATGCGACCAGTATTCTGGGCAGTCAGTGGGACCAGGAGAGCACCTCGCCCAGCCTGGAAGAGCAGTTCCTGGTTAGCGACGCGCCCTTTGTCGTGAAGCAATTGGGCTTTGACAGTTTGAGCATGCCGCTGCCGGCGGGTATTGATGCGCTCGGCGAAAATATTGAAGGTCTGGCACTACTCAGCTCGGCGTTTGTCGCCGTGGTGTCGGATAACCGCTATGGCGTGTATGACCAAAGCAGTGCTGGCGCGCGCAGCCGTATCAGCATTCTGCCGCTGGGTAGCTTCATTATCAGCAGCACGCCGCCCTATCGTCCAAGCCTGGATTATGCCGAGTCGGCCAGCTATCAACGTGCCGATGCCCAACCCGATACTGGCGCGGCAGAGATTGTTGCCGTGGATACCACCAATGACCAGCTGTTTGTGGTCAATGCCCAGCTTGGCATTGTCGAAGTGTTAGATATTGAAACGCCACTGCAGCCTACGCTGTTAGGGCAGCTCGATATTGCGGCGGCGGCCACCGATAGCGGTGTGACCCTCGGTGCAATCAATAGCGTGGCTGTGGGCACACAACACGTTGCCGTTGCTATTGAAAACAGCGACCGTCAGCAAAACGGTATTGCCGCACTATACAACCTTGAAGACCTCACCCTCGCGGCTACGTTCGAGGTGGGTGCCGGGCCGGATATGCTGACCTTTGACCTGCTGGCGCAGCGCTTGCTGGTTGCCAATGAAGGCGAGCCCAATGATGACTACAGCATTGACCCCGAAGGCAGCGTAACCCTCATTGACCTGACTGACGGCGTTGATGCCGCGGAAGTCACACAGATCGGTTTCAGCGAATTTAATGCGGGCGGTGCGCGCGCCAGCGAATTGCCCGCGGGTGTACGGGTGTTCGGGCCGGGTGCCAGCGTCGCCCAGGATTTGGAGCCGGAGTACATAGGCGTTGCGCTGAACAACAGCAAAGCCTTCGTCAGCTTGCAGGAAAACAACGCCGTAGCGGTGATCGATTTCGATAGCAAATCCGTCAGCGAGATTTTCGCGCTGGGCACCAAAGACTTTGGTGTGAAGGGCAATGAGCTGGATGTTAACGATGACGGCAGCATTAATTTTGGGCTGTGGCCGGGCGTGGTGGGTATGTACCAGCCGGATGCGATCGCGGCCTATCAGTTTGCAGGTAAGAATTTCTTTGTTACCGCCAACGAAGGTGATGCCCGCGATTACAGCGGTTTTTCCGAGGAGCTGCGCGCCAGTGACCTCGATGGTGTGAGTGGCCCGGATATCGACCCGGCAAACCCCAGTGCCAATGCAGCCGCTGACGACAACCAACTTGGCCGCTTGAAGGTGAGCGGCGAGGCGGGTAACGCCGATGCTGACAACGACATTGAAGAAATCAGTGCCTTCGGTGCTCGGTCCTTTGCGATCTGGGATGAAGAGGGCAACTTAGTCTTCGACTCCGGCGCGGATTTGCTGCGCGTGACCCACGCTTTGCTGGGCAATAATGCCAACGACCGCGACACCCGCAGCGACGACAAAGGCGCCGAGCCGGAAGGCTTGACGCTGATCGCCAGCCTGGGACGTGTCTATGCCTTTATTGGTTTGGAGCGTACCGGCGGCATTGCGGTGTACGACGTGACCTCGCCCTACGGCGTGCAGTTTGTACAGTATGTGAACAATCGCAATTTTGCGGCTGACCTGCAAAACGAAACGGGCGATGTGGGTCCAGAAGGGCTGACCGGCTTCCTGAAAGAGGGCGTGGGTTACATTGTTGTCGGCAACGAGGTGAGCGGCAATGTACGCATCTTCGAACTCGATGCCGGAAACAGCGTTAGCGATTAATTCTGAGCCCTGCGGGGCCTTGCATCTCTGCCCTGGGTGTTGCCCGGGGCTGCTGACTTATATAGCCGTTTTTAAGACTTAACTGGCCGCTTCTGTAGTTTTCGCTGCAAGGTGCGTCGGTGCATCCCCAGCTGCCGTGCCGTGGCAGAAATATTGCCATCGTTATCCTTCAGAGCCTGTTGAATATGCTCCCAGGTCATGCGCTCCAGCGACGGTGCGTTACTGGGGGGAAGTGCTTGCCCCGGCTCAGGCTTTGAGCTCTCCTCCAGCGCGGCGAGAATCGCGGCGGTGCCAGCGGGCTTCTGCAGATAATTATCTGCACCCAGTTTTATGGCATCCACTGCGGTCGCGATGCTGGAATAGCCGGTCAGCATCAGCATGCGTATGTCGGGGAAGCGGTTGCGCAAATAGGGAATAATGTTCAGGCCCGACTCCTGGTCAATTTTCAGGTCCACCACCGCATAATTCGGAACGTACTGCTGACAGCATTCGCGGGCCTCATCGAGATTATTCGCCAGCTTTACCTCATAGCCCTTGCGCGTTAGCGAACGTTGCAAGGCGGTGCAAAAGGCGTCGTCATCATCAATGACTAAAAAGCGTTTAGCGGTCATGGCGTATCCCCTCAATAGCTTCGCTGAGTAATCGCGGCCAGCGGCAGGCTTAGCTCCAGGCGACTGCCGCCTTCCGGGCGGCGCTGCCACTGTAGCTGGCCGCCGTAGCGTTCGGCCGTGGCGTGGCTGAGCAATAGGCCCAGCCCGAGGCCCTTTCCTTTGGTGCTGACATAGGCGCGGTGAATACGCCCCTCCGCGCCGGGCAGGCCCGGACCGCGGTCACAAATCGTTATGTATAAATGAATGTCGTCGCGATGAACCGCCAGCGCAACATCGTCGGGGCTGGCGTCGGCGGCATTGTTTAGCAGGTTGAGAATGCTCTGCGAGACGGTGCCGTCTAAGTTGATGGACAGGCTCTTGCAGTCGTCGGCAATGGACACGGCGACAGCGCAAGCGGGGCGCATAAGCTGCCAGCGGTCGATAACACCGTCGATATAGCTAACCACTGCTGTGGCTTCTGCTTGCTGGGTACTCAGGTCGCGAGCGGTGCTCACCAATTTATCGAGAATCTGTTTGCAGTGGTCGACTTGCTCGCTAAGTGCCTCCACATCGTCGGCATAGTTGTCGTCTATTTCGTCCAGCAAATCCTCGCTAATTACCTTAATTGTGGCTAGCGGCGTGCCGAGTTCGTGCGCTGTACCGGCCGCAAGTGTGGCGACGGCGAGCAGTTGTTCGTCTTGTAGCTGGCGTTCACGCACCTGGGCGAGCTCGTTTTCTTTTTGGCGTAGGCTGGACGCCATGGCGGATACGAAGTAGCTAATAAGCAGGGCGCTGACCACGAAGTTCATCCACATGCCGACCATATGCATATTGATGGCCGGGGCGTTGTGCATATGCTGAGCGTGGGGCGAAAGGGGCGCCAGCGGGATGAAGTAAAACAGCAGTAGCCCATATGCCAGTAGCGATACGATGACCAGACCCCAGGTGTAGCGCAGCGGTAGTGTTGTCGCCGAGATGCACAAGGGCACTAACAGGTAAGAGATAAAGGGGTTGCTACTGCCACCGGAGAGGTACAGAACAGCGGTAAAGCCGGCGACATCAATGCACAGTTGAACGAAAAATTCTAAGTCGGTAACGGGCCAGCGCTGATAGCTGCGCCACCAGCAAAAGGCGGCAAAAATAGCGATGACGCCAAGCAGCAGCTCGAGTGTTACGTAGGGCAGGAGCCAGCCAAGCTGGTATTTGGCGAACTGCAAGGCACCGAATTGCCCGGCGATAACAACGCTACGAATCGCGCAGAGTCGGCGCATATTGGCGATGTCTGAGTTCACAGGCCGCTCCAGATAAAGAGGCGAGTATAGCGCTTGTCGCCATGTAGGCGAATGGCTGCGACATTTTGTCGCAGAGAGGGTGGCGGCGATTTTGCTACCATGTAGCCCACTTTAGGCTTAGTCATAACAACAGGCAATTTCTATGTCCCGCTCTACTCTTTGCACGGCGCTGCTGTCGGCTGCGGTTTTAAGCTCAACCCCTGTATTTGCGCACGACGACATTGTGCAGGTGGCGTCGATGGGCGCGGCCGCCCACGGCCCCATTGGGGTAATGGGTGACCACACTCACAAGGCGGGTGAGTGGATGTTCTCCTACCGCTATATGGCGATGGAGATGGAAGGCAATCTCGACGGTGGTGACTCGCTCTCTGCCCGAGAGATTACCGGCACGATGATGAACCCCGGCCCCTATATGGTTGCGCCGCTAAGCATGGATATGGAAATGCATATGTTTGGTGCCATGTATGCACCCAGCGATGACGTTACGCTGATGTTTATGCTGCCCTACCTGAGTAACGAAATGGATCACCAAACGCGCATGGGTGGCCGCTTTACGACAGAGAGCAGTGGTTGGGGCGACGTGAAGGCCTCGGCGCTGGTCACACTGTATACCTCTGCCGATAATGCCCATCGAGTGCACGCCAACCTCGGCCTAAGCTTGCCAACTGGTAGCATTGACGAGCGCGATGACACGCCAGCAATGAAAAATGCCAAGTTGCCCTACCGCATGCAACTGGGTAGTGGCAGCGTCGACCTCCTGCCGGGTGTGACCTACAGCGGTCAGGACGCGTCACTAAGCTGGGGCGCCCAGCTGGCGTTGACCATTCGCAGTGACTACAACGACAACGACTACCGTCTTGGCAATCGCGCCCAAGTAAGTGCGTGGTTGGCGCACAGCTTCTCTCCGGCGTTGAGCGCTTCGCTGCGCGTAACTCACAGCGCCTGGGGAAATATCGACGGTGCGCGAGACGATCTGAATCCGATGATGGTGCCAACGGCGGACCCCGATGCGCAGGGCGGCGAGCGCAGCGAGCTCTCATTGGGCCTCAATTACCTGTTCCTGAAAGGGGCCGCGAAGGGGCACCGGCTGGCGCTGGAATATGGCGAGCCGGTTTACCAGCACTTGGACGGCCCGCAAATGGAACTGGACTCGACGCTAACCGCAGGCTGGCAATACGCATTTTAATGCGCCTGTCATAGAGCTGCGTCAAACTCCTACATCAATGGCATGCTATTCTGGCATGCCATTTTTGGTTGTAAGGGAGTGCAGTAATGTCCAGAAAGCTAGTTATCAATATCCACCTGTATTTAGCCGCGTTCTTTGCGCCGATGGTGGTGATCATGGCGCTCTCAGGTGGGCTCTACCTGTTGGGTGTAAAGGGCAGTGTCGAAAAAGAGACCGTGGCCGTTGTGCCGGTAAAGATCGATACCCAAAGCCCCGACCTGGAGCAGCAGGTGCGCGACTTACTCCAAGAGCAGGGCCTTAACAGCAACTTCCAATATTTGAAGCACCGCGGCGAAAACCTGGATACTCGTCCGACCAACCGTCAGTTCTACCAGTTGTTGCAACGCGACGATGGCCTGCATATTGTCGCTGCCAAGCCCGATTTGATTGCCGCTTTAATCGAGCTGCACAAGGGGCACGGCCCCACGTTGTATAAGCAGTTTGAAATTGCGTTCTCGATGGCGCTGGTCGTGATTATGCTCAGTGGTTTGTATTTGGGCCTTGCCTCAAAAGGGCTGAAAACACGCACCATACAGCTGAGCTTGTCCGGCACAGCGCTATTTCTGATTCTTGCCTTATTGGCCTGACAAACTTGTGCAGCGGGCGAGCTGTGGTATGCTCCCCCGCGTTCTGAAGGTGCCTGTCGACACGAGCAATCGGTCTGGCAGGTTAAACGGGAAGTTTGGTAAACCGCCAAGGTGAATCCAACGCTGCCCCCGCAACGGTGATCATTTCGATGAGAGCCCGATACCGGCCTTTAGACGTTAACAGCAATGAAGCGGAGGGCTTCATGCGTTGGACTTCTTCTGGCCCTTGCGGCTCGCTGTCGAATTCCCTCGTCCCCTCCCTCATGCGTTTTTTAACTTACGTTTGAGGTTTCACAATGAACAATACGCGATGTTTGCTGCTGTGCAGCGGGCTGGTGTGGTGCGCGCCAAATTTTGCGGAGCATCTTCAACTTGAAGAAATGGCGGTGACCGCCGAAGCCGACACGTCGGTGGGCTTATCGTTGTATGAGCAACACCAGGCCGGGTCCCGGCTGGGCTTAACCGTGATGGAAATTCCCGCCAGTGTGGCGGTCATCACCGGAGAAGACATTGCTGAAAAGGGCGACTTCTCGGGCTTGTCTGCGCTAACGCGGGCGGCGGGCTTCGCCGCCAATGCCTCACCGGGAAATGGCGGCAGTGCCACGTCCGTTCGCGGGTTTGCCGGGCACAGTTCGGTGGTTAGCACCTATGATGGCAAGCGCTTGTATGTGGGCAGTGGCACGGTCAGCTTCCCTGCCGACACCTGGACAATGGCGCGCATTGAGGTGCTGCGTGGCCCTGGTTCGGTGATTAATGGTGTGGGCGCCATTGGCGCCACGGTGAATTACGTGCCGAAAAAGCCGTCCTTCGAGAAGGCGCCGAATGAGCTTGATATCAGTGCAGGCAGTTTTGGTTTACGACGTTTTGCGCTGGGCCTGGGGGATGCGGTATCCGACCAGCTCGCCTATCGCATTGATGCGGTGGATCACCGCAGCGATGGTTACGTGGACCGCGCCGATGAACATCGGCAGGCGCTGGCAGTTGGTGTCTTGTTTCAGCAGACGGCGCAGTTGTCGTGGCAGCTTGCCGTCGATATTGCCGACACTGATGCCGCGCCCTACTGGGGAACACCACTGGTCGATGGTCGGGTGCATCCGTCGACACGTCGCAATAATTACAATGTTAGTGATGCCATCGTGTCTTACCAGGATTTGTGGCCGCGGCTCTCTGTCACTTGGCAGATCAGCGAGGCGGCGGTACTGCGCAGTGAACTCTACTACATGCGTGCCGATCGCCACTGGCGCAATGTTGAGAGTTACGCCTACAACTCGGCCTCTGGTGAGGTGGATCGGAGTTTCTATCTGGAAATACTGCACGACCAGGAGCAGTTGGGCTATCGCGCGGATGTCACCTTAGCGCAACCCTTACTGGGGCGTGACAACCGATTCAACATCGGTTTGGAAGTGAACGATATCGACTTCAGCCACCGCAACAACTCCCCTTACCAAGGCAGCAGTAGCGTCGACCTGGAGCAGCCTGCGCCGGGCCGTTGGCGCGACGGTGTGCAGAGTGCCACCAGCGATGACTTCAGCAGTGAGACACAGCAAGTCGCCTTGTTTCTCGACGATCATCTGCAAATCACGCCACAGTGGAGTGCCGTGTTGGGCTTGCGCTACGACCGACTTGAGATCGAGCGCAACGACGTTGCGCGCAGCAACGGCCAGAGCGCGTCGCGCAGTACCTCGTCGCCCAGTGGTGGCAGTTGGCGTGTTGGTGTGGTTTACCAGCCGTCAGAGGAAACCTCTGTCTATGCGCAATACAGCCGTGCACTCGACCCCATTGGATCGGTACTGACATCGGTGAACGATGACGTAGAGCTGGCCAAGGGTGAGCAAGTAGAGCTCGGCGTAAAACAGCAGTACTGGCAGGGGCGTTTGCAAACCAGTTTAGCGGTATACGATATCGTCAAACGCGACCTGTTGAGCGCTGACCCCGGCGGTGTGCAGCGGCAAATTGGTGAGCAATCTTCCCGAGGTATCGAGTGGGAGGTGTATACACAGGTAAGCGAGTCGGTCAGCCTGGATTTTAATCTGGCATTGGCGCGGGCGCGTTACGAGGAGTTCGTGAAAGGTGGCGATGATCTCTCCGGGAACACCCCGCGCAATGTCGCCGAGAAAACCGCCAACCTGTGGCTGCGTTGGCAGTGGCACCCTCACTGGCAGCTCGGTGCGGGCCTGCGCTATGTGGGTAAGCGCTATGCCAACGACAGTAATACCTCGGTATTGCCGTCCTACCGCGTTGTCGACGCGGCCCTTCACTGGCAGGTTAGTGATGCCCTGCAAATAAGTTTGCGCGGTAAAAACCTGTCGGACACCCGCGACTATGTGTTGGCACCCTATGGTGATCAATGGATCCTGGCAGATGGGCGCGCTGCCGACCTCAGTGTGAATTATCGCTTCTGAGGCGCGGCGCGATGAAACTAAAGCGGTATTTATATCTGGGGCATCGCTGGCTGGGTGTGGCTATGTGCGTACTGTTTGCCATGTGGTTTATCAGCGGCATTGTGCTGATGTATGTGCCCTATCCTGGCTTGAGCGAGGAGGAGCGACTGGCGGGCTTGCCGCCGCTGCGGGCCTCTGCCGTTGCCGTTTCCCCGCGGCAGTTGTTGAGCGAGGCGGGCGTTACTCAGCTCAGCCTGCGCGCCATTGGCGATCGCGCTGCCTATGTTGTTGGTTTCAGCGATGGCCGAACAGAGCGGTATTACGCTGATACGGCCGAGCCCGTCGCCGCAATTTCTGCGGAGGAGGCCGTCGGGTTTGCGCAGGCCTTTGCCCGGCGCAGTGGTCGCCTGGCGGCCGGTGACGCTGGGGTGGTATCGGTGGCGAGTATCGACTACGACCAGTGGAGCTTATCGTCGAGCTTGCGCGAGCATCGCCCGCTCTTTCGGGTGGACCTTGGCACCGAGGATGGGCTTCAGCTTTATGTGTCGTCGCAAACGGGCCAGGTGCTGCGAGATACCACGCGCTTTGAACGCAGCTGGAATTGGCTGGGGGCCAACCTGCATTGGCTCTATCCGGCGGCGCTGCGTCGCCACTCAGAACTGTGGGCACAGTTGGTAATTGCTTTATCGCTATTGGGGTTGCTGTCTATTGCCAGTGGGGCCGTTGTAGGTATTTGGCGTTTGCGTCTGCGCAAACCCTACAAGGGGCGTCGTTATAGCCCCTATCGTGGGGTGATGAAATGGCACCACGTAATGGGGCTGATCTGCGTATTATTCTTCGCCACCTATATGTTCAGCGGTTTGATGTCGATGAGCCCGTGGGGAATTTTTTCGTCAGGCGAGCCCTACTCTCGGCAGGCGCAGCGCTATTACGGCGGAGGGGAAATCGCGGACGAGGTGGCGTCACTGCACGCGCTTCAACAGGTTCTCCGTAGCGGGGAATACCGAGAATTGCATTGGCGACGATTGGGCGGCGAATATTACCTGCTTGGCTCGCGCTCCCCTCGCCACACAGACTTATTGCGGCCGCTGTCCTGGCAGCGTGAGCCGGTGATGGCGGCGAAGGTCGCCGATGCCGCAGCGCAGCTGCTGCCCGGCTACGGCTACCGACTTGAAACGCTGGCCGGGCACGATGTGTACTACTACAGCCATCACCAGCGTTATCGTCCGCTGCCGGTGATGCGGCTGCGTTTTGACGACCCACAGGCAACGTGGTTCCACATTGACCCGCTAACGGGTGAGCTGCGTGGCAGGCTTAATCAGCGCGAGCGATTGCGGCGCTGGCTATACAACGGCTTGCATAGCTGGGACTTTTTGCCGCTGTTGAACCGTCGTCCTCTCTGGGATGTATTGGTGATTACAATGATGGTTTTGGGGGCTGGCTTTTCGATAACCGCGATAATCATCGCGGCGAAACGCCTTCAGGCGCGGCCCAGCAGGCGTCGCGCTTAACCGCGAAAATACACCTGCACCAAGTGATAGCCGAACTTACTCTTGATCGGGCCGTGGGTTTGGCGCAGGGCGTTATTGAAAATCACCTTGTCGATGCTGGGTACCATTTGTCGGCGGCGAACTTCGCCGAGATCGCCGCCTTTCTTCGCTGAGGGGCACGTGGAATACTTGCGTGCCAGCACATCAAAGGCCTGCCCTTTCGAAAGGCGGCGTTTGATATCCAAGGCTTCGGCCTCTGTCGCGACAAGGATGTGGCGCGCCATTGCTGTGTTCATTGCGGGCATTCCCGGGCTGGTAATTAGGGGAGGCTGATTATAATGTGGCGGGCCAACGGTCGCGAATAGTTCCGAGTGTGTATGTACCGCCCCGCCTTTAGCTTTGATGATATCGCTGCAGAATGCACGGTTACTACGGGATGCTATCGCCTGGATGGCCGTTTGTTAGGGCTTCGTATAGCCGTGCCTGAAGCGCTGCACAGCTGCCACCCTTTTAATGCCTCGGCCTACGACTTCTTGCAGCAGCTGCGCAAGGAAATTTTTGAATGGGGCATTATCGAATTCCCCGGTTTGCCGCTGAACCCCACCAATTACACCCTGGCGCAACGCGCGCCTCAGCAGCATGCATACAGCAGCAATCCCTATCTCACTGACTTTTGTCAGAGCCCTCACCAGGACACACCGCCGTATCCGACGGCCTTTTGGCTGGCTGCACCGCGCCGTTATTTCGCTACCTGGGTGATGGGCCATACGATGGCTGAGCGCTTTTACCAGTTGCAGGGCCAGCAGCCACAGCTTTCTGTTGATGCCTTACACGAGCAGTGGGTGGCTCGCAGTCTTGAGGAGGGCAGTGGTCTGCTGCTGAATCGTCAGCCGGGTTTATTGATACTCGATAATAGTCACCACAATCGCTTGTACCATGCGCGAACCAGCCTGCTGTCGGCGCAGCAGGCCGCCGATGTTTGCAGCGATACCCCGATGTACGCGTTTAACGAGGTGGGGCTGCTGCATTATATTGACCAAATGGACAGTCGGCGCGGCGACGAACATCGCGATGCGCAAGCGCGACAACAGGTTGCAGAATTTATGGCCCGCGAGGGCTTGCAGGGCTGAGCTCAGGCTGACAGGCGAGGGATAAAAAATGCGAATTTGTGTGGTGGGCGCTTCGGGCAAGTTGGGGCAATACATGGTTCGGCAGTTGTTGGAGGCGGGTGACGAGGTCGCCGCTGTGTGTCGCCCCGAGAGCGTGAAAAAGCTGGACGAATTTGCCGGCCGCATTGAGATCTTTCCCGGTAAAACCAATGATCGGGCAGTGCTGCGTCGCGCCCTTCAAGGCTGCGATGGTGCCGTAGTTGTGCTGGTGCCCTGGGGTGTCCAGCAGTATGCCTCTGGTACGGCGCAGGCGGTGCTGGATTATGCTGAGCCCGCCGCGCGCTTGGTATTTTCCTGTGGCTGGCACATCACCATGGATGGTCGCGACCGCTACCCCTGGCACTTCACGCTGTTGCTGAAACTGGTGGGTGCGATCGCAAAAATGCTGCGCCTGGTTGAGCTGGACGACCAGGTGGAAGCCTGTCGTCGGGTTTTTGCCAGCGACCGGCGCTGGACGGTAGTGCGTGGTTCCGACTTAGAGGAGGGCCCCAGCGAGGGGTTGCCAGTGTGGAGCGAGCACGTCGGCGACCCGATTTTGGCCAGCAATAAAACGCGGCGGGTGGATTTTGCTGGCTTTATGGTCGCGGCGCTTCGCGACGACAGTTTGCTGCACAAGGCGCCGGCAATCGTCAGTTGCCGCGCGCAATCTGTTATTGCTCAGCGTGGTGAATAGGCGGGTTTGGCTGCGGTTTTTACGGCCTAAAAAAAGCTATACCTCTATTCACTTTACCTATATAGTGGGCACCAGCTAGAAAGTAGCTCCTAATATTTATGCACGCCATTTCGATGTTCTACCTTTAGTTCTCGTCCTGATCTCATAAGTAATAGAAACACTTCCAGCACAACCGCCTCGTGTGAGGCAAAACTTATTTTTGAAAACTCAGGATAGAAATATGTCTACAGTTACTGGCACAGTAAAATGGTTCAACGAAACTAAAGGCTTCGGCTTCATCGAGCAAGAAAATGGCCCAGACGTGTTCGCACACTTCAGCGCTATCTCTGGCAGCGGCTTCAAAACTCTGGTTGAAGGCCAGCGTGTAGAATTCTCTGTAAGCCAAGGCCAAAAAGGCCCACAGGCTGACAACATCGTTGTACTGTAATGATGTGATCCGTTAGTCGGATCAGCATTACTCGGCTACGGCCGAATAACGAGAAGGGGCAGAACCGCGAGGTTCTGCCCTTTTGCTTTTGGGCTTTTAAAACACGGCTGAACTGGCATCATAGCCCTATACCCGCCAGCTCAATATACATAGGTACCACCTTGAATCACTACGATTTCGCCAGCCTGTCGCTCAAAAGTGGGCTGCGCAATAACCTTTCCTCTTTGGGCTATCAGCAAATGACTGCGGTACAGGCTGGCGCCCTGCCGCGCATTCTCGACGGCGTGGACCTGATCGCACAGGCCAAAACCGGCTCAGGCAAAACGGTGGCCTTTGGTTTGGGGGTGTTGCAGAAGCTGGAGGTCAAACGCTTTGCGGTGCAGTCATTGGTGCTGTGCCCAACCCGTGAGCTGGCCGATCAGGTGGCGAGAGAGCTGCGCAAGTTGGCGCGGGGCGTGCACAATGTGAAGGTGCTGACCCTGTGTGGTGGCATGCCCTTTGGGCCGCAGGTCGGCTCGCTGGAGCACGGCGCGCATATTATTGTGGGGACGCCGGGAAGGGTAGAGGAGCACCTGCGCAAGGGCAATCTTAAGCTCGACGCGCTCTCCATGCTGGTTCTGGACGAGGCCGATCGCATGTTGGAAATGGGCTTTCAGGCGACGCTGGACGCCATCGTGGAAAAAATGCCTAAGCAGCGTCAGACCCTGTTGTTCAGTGCAACATACCCGGATGAGATCCGTGCAATTTCCACGCGGGTGATGAACCAGCCTGAATTGCTGCAAATTAAAGAGCAGCACAGCGCAACGACAATCGCGCAGAGTTTTTATTACGTCAATGACAATGCCGAGCGAGTAGAGGCAGTGCTTCGCTTACTGCTTGAACACCGCCCCGACTCCGCCGTGGTATTTTGCAACACGCGGCGCGATACCGAAGAGGTGGCGGCGCGACTGCGCGAGGCCAATCTGAAGGTCATTGCACTGCACGGCGAGTTGGACCAACGCGCTCGTGACCAGGCCTTGGTGTGTTTTGCCAACAAGAGTGTGTCGGTGTTGGTGGCCACCGACGTGGCCGCGCGAGGCCTGGATATTGAAGAGCTGGATATGGTGATCAATTACCACATCGCCCGCGATCCCGAGGTTCACACTCACCGGATTGGTCGAACAGGTCGGGCCGGTGCAAAGGGGCGCGCCTGTAGCTTGTTTGGCGATCGCGAGCGCCAGAAAATTGAGCGGCTCGAAGCGCAGAGTCAGGCGGCGATCCGCCCTGAGCCCCTGCCCAGTGCGGCCGTATTGAGTGCCCCGGGCTACAAACCGGCGATGGTTTGCCTACAATTGGACTCCGGCAAAAAGCAGAAAATTCGCCCGGGTGACATCCTTGGGGCGCTCACTCGTGAAGACGGTGTTGCCGGCAAAGAAGTGGGTAAAATTCATATCTTTGATAACTGCGCCTACGTTGCCGTGCGCAGACATGTCGCCGACCAAGCATTGCGCACGCTGACGGCCGGTAAGCTGAAAGGCCGCAGTGTACGGGTGCGCAAGATTCGCTGATGGCCGCTGGGTGGCACTGCTTGAATTTAGGCGATGCGCTGCTGGCGGAGCCGCAGCACGCCGCTCTGGTAACCGACTTTCAGCGCCGCTACTCGGCGTCTGCCACGCCGCGGGTTTTGATAACCAGGCACGAGTCAGAGGGGCGCTTGCACTGTGAGGTACTGGTGTATTTTTCGCCCGGTTGCGAGGCACTGGCTGCGGTTTGGCAAGCGAGGCCTTGCCGAGCGCCCGGTGGCAGTGGGCTGAGTTATGGCACGGGTGCCGGTAGCGAATGGCAACGTGCGTTTCCACTGGCGTAGCGTCAATTTCGCAAACCGTCCTGCAACTGTTCCACGGGTTTGCCCGACAGACAAAGGGAGCTAGCGTTGATTCATTCACTGCCGCGTTGGTTGGAGCTGGGCGCCTTTACCTTGGCGCTGCTGGCCGGCATCGTTAATGCGGTGGGCCTGCTAGGCTTTGCCCACCAGTCGGTTTCCCACCTGTCTGGCACCGCTACGCTGCTGGGCGCTGGCCTACTGAGCGATACCGGGGCCTGGCATTTATTGGCAATTCTGCTGAGCTTTCTATTGGGCGCCGCAATTTCCGGGTATTTGAACCGCAGCGAAACCCTGAGCCTGGGGCGTCATTACGACACGTTGCTCGTGATAGAGGGGGCACTGTTGTTGATAGCGATCGCGTTTCTTCAGCGTGAGCAGGGCGCCGGGCACTACTTTGCGTCAGCGGCCTGCGGCCTACAAAATGCCATGGCGACCCGGTACAGCGGGGCTGTGGTTCGCACCACCCATGTGACCGGCTTGTTCACTGACCTCGGGATAATGATCGGCGCCGCGCTGCGGGGCGAGCACTTTGACCGCCGCAAAGCCAGCCTGTTTATGCTGATCATTTTGGGTTTTACCGGCGGCGGCAGTGCCGGGGCCTGGCTCTATGCCGGGCTTGGCTTCTTCGCTTTGACAATACCCGCTGTGCTATGTTTTTTGCTGGCGCTGGCCTACCGTATAACGCGGTTGCGTGCGGCGAGTACCCCTATAGGCACAGAGGCGACGCGGGATGAGTAAAGCGATTATTGAAGACTATTTTCGTACCTATAATTCAGAATCCCCCGATGCACTGAGGGATTTTTATCACCCCGACATTGTGTTGCATACCGCCGATGGGGCACTGCGTGGGCCTGACGCGATTCTAGCGGTGTACAAACACATTATCGCCCAGTTCTACGACCACATGACGCCTGAACATATTGCCTGCCAGGGCGACGAATACGTCGTTGATATTCGCGACCGCTTCACTGCCAAGGTGGCGGTGGCAGACTTTATGGGTCACTCATTTGCCGAGGGCGAGAGCCTGGAGTTGTTGTTGCACGCGCGCTATCGCCTGCGAGAGGGCCGCATTGTCAGTGCCGATATTCGCATGGCCGAGGAATCGTAATGGGCGCAGTAATTGTAGTATTGAGCTTGGTTTGCGTGGTGGCCTCGCTATTGCCGGCCCTGCCCAAGCAGCAGTGGTGGGTACGCGCGTTTGATTTCCCGCGCATGCAAATTGCTCTGCTGGCCAGCGCCTTGGTGGCAGCGCAATATCTGCTATTAGATAGCAATCAGGAGTGGGTGCAGGCGATGGTGGGGGTGACCGCAGCCTGCGCCGTCTATCAGTGGTGGTGGATCATTCCCTACACGCCGTTTTATCCCAAGGAGGTGCCAGATGCGCCGGCTCAAACACGGCTACCCACACTGCGTCTGTTAACGGCGAATGTGCTTACCCCCAATCGCAACGCTGAGGCATTTTTGTCGCTGGTGCGAGAGACGCGCCCCGATGTGCTCGTGACCCTGGAAAGTGATGCGTGGTGGCAAAACGCGCTGGCGGAGCTGGATGCCGACTATCCCCACAGCGTTAAATGTCCTCAGGATAATTTATACGGTATGCACTTGTATTCGCGCTGGCCGCTGCTCGATAGCCACGTTGAATTTTTGGTCGAAGAGGATGTGCCGTCGATACATGTGTTGCTGCAAATGCCAGGCGGACCGCGGCTGCGCTTACACTGCCTGCACCCTGCACCACCGAGCCCGACAGAAAATGACGAATCGGCGGAGCGCGATGCCGAGCTGATGGTGGTTGCCAAGAAGCTGGATGCCTGCCGCGAGCCAGTGGTGGTATGCGGCGACCTGAATGATGTGGCCTGGTCGCGAACAACGCGCTTGTTCCGCAAGAAAAGCGGCCTGCTGGACCCCCGGGTTGGGCGCGGGATGTTCAATACCTTCCATGCGAAATATCCGGGCATGCGCTGGCCCTTGGATCACGTGTTTCACAGCAGCCACTTTGCTGTTGCCGAGATTGACCGACTGCCGGCCTTTGGCTCCGACCACTTCGCCTTGTACACCGAGCTGGTATCGGTGGCTGAGCAGCATCGCGCAGATGCCGGTTTGGACGCCGACGCGGATACCGACAGCGAGGTCGATGCCTTGATTGCCCAGCAAGATGTGGGTGTTGACGATGTACCCACACCGAGAGCGTAGGGCGCGTTCGCGGACTGAATGGGATTTTTGCAAAGTGGCGCAGATATTAAAGCGGAACTTTATTTTATGCTGGGCCTCTACGTTAAGGTGAGCTTCACTGCCTGTTGATACCGGCCCACAGCAAGGACGAATCCATGACGCCGCAGGAACTTGGCGCAACCTACGACTACATTGCCCCGCTTTATCAGCGCGATATGCTGCATTCCGACTACGGACTGAGTGCCCTGCGACGCGCGATACGTTATTGCCCGATTGTGGGCGACGCACTGGATGTCGGTTGCGGCGTGGGAGGGCGGATGATTGACGCCCTTCAGCAAGCGGGCTTTACGCCTGAGGGCATCGATGTTTCGGCAGGGATGTTGAGTCTGGCGCAACAGTCGCACCCGGGGCTGGGGTTCTGTCGCGCCGACATTTGCCAATGGCAGAGTCAGCGGCGCTTCGCACTGATTCTGGCATGGGACAGTCTTTTTCACCTCCCGCTCAACGAGCACGAGCCAGTACTGAGAAAGCTGTGTCGACTACTTGATGACAACGGCGTGCTGATATACAGCTTCGGCGACGCCGAGGGCAGCCACATCGACCAGTGGCACGGTCGCGATTTTCACTACAGCTCTATCGGTATTTCGGAAAATCTCCGCGTGCTAATGAGCGAGGGGCTGACCATCCTCCACTGCGAGCGCGATCAGCACCCGCAATCCCATGTCTATGTGATCGCTCACAAGCGCCAAAAAGACGAGGGCGCCAGCGCGCAGCGTCTGCTTTAATCACGCTTTTATCGACAAGAGACTGTGCGAATGAAAGCCCTTCTTCTCTGCCTTGGCGTGCTGCTGGCTGCTGAGTTTGCGGTGGCAGAGCCTGCGCCGCAGACCCATATTGGCCGCTACAATATCCTCGACGCCGATATTCACTACCGCAATCCGAATACCGGGGTGGCACTAAGTCAGAGCGAGACGCGGGAGCTGGTCATCCGCCTTTATAACACCCGGGCGGTGAATCACGCTGATATCGTTGAGCAGCTCGCCCTGCAGAGTGATGTGAATCGCGGCGAGGGCTTTGCCAGCGCCAATCCCTATTATCCTCGCGCGGAGGAGGTCTCGATAGCGTTGCCCAAACCGCGCAGTGTCGTTCGCGACGGCAAAACGGTTCACAACCCGGAGGGTTACGCTGATATTGCTGAAGGCTACGAGCTGGAAAATGGCCGTCCCAATTACTTCCAGCAACAGCGCGTCAGCCAGTGGTTCAGCGACGTGAGTCACGGCAAGGCTGTGGCGCAGGAGGTGTGTGCGGTAAAGTTTACCGATGCAGCGCAGCAGCGCTATGAGCTGAAAACCTTCGCCAATGGCGAGGCAGCTAAACAAGCGGGCTGGACCATTACGCATCAGTACCACTGCGGCACGTGCTCGACGCTACAAGATCTAGCGGCATATATGGGCATTCCCGATCAAACGACACCGGTGCGCGCCTGTACCAAGAAGGGGCGAGGGCAGCTCAGCAAGCTGGACGACGTTAAGCAGTGCATTATCGAGGAAGTGGGCTTCACAGAAATGTGTGCGGAAAGCTGGGCGTACAACGGTATTCATACAGGCGCCGAATGTGCTCTGGACTGTATGCGCAGTTACGGGCGCGATGCCTGGTTATCGCCGCTGTTGCGCGGCGTTTTCAATACCATGGTGAAAGGCGAATTTAGTGCCTGCCCCGCGGATGTGGAAAGCGACGACCCAGCCTTGCGGGCCATCCTTCAGGCCAATGGCTGCCCGCTGGAGAATGAAAAAACCGGTAAGCTCAATGCCTGCTTGTGGTGTGACGAAAAAACCTCCGGCCCCGGTTTTAAGTACACCGCTGCGCGGACGCGGCGTGGCTCGGGCTTGCCCTCGGCCATTCCCCGTCCCAATGATCGTTTATTTTACGAGGCTGATCACAGCGCGTATTTCAATGACTGAGCAGCCTGCGATTAGTGTTTGTGGAGAGAAAACATGATGCCCATTATGCTGGGGATCGCGCTTGCGGTGGTGATCGCGGCATCTGCACGCTGGATGCAGTTTGACCGGGATAGAAGCTTTTACCCCACCGTGTTAATTGTGATCGCCAGTTACTACCTTTTGTTTGCCTGTATGGCTGGGCAAGCTGTTTTTGAGGAGGCGCTTGTTGCGCTGGCGTTTACCGCAGCGGCCTTGCTTGCCGCGTTTTACTGGCCGCTGGGGGTGGGCATTGGCATCGCGTTGCACGGCATATTCGATATCCTCCACGACGGCCTTATCGACAACCCCGGTGTACCGATCTGGTGGCCAGCCTTTTGCGCAGCGGTGGATCTTACCCTAGGCGCTTGGCTGGTGGTCTATTCGCTTAGGGCGCCGCAGAGTCGTCAATAACCGCCGGGGTATTACAGCCGCGATTACCGGGCGCCGATCGCTGGCTGATTTGCATCTTCAGATTTCACCGAGCGGTACGGGAGGTTTTGCGTGGAGCTACTGCTAATTGTCACCGCTGGATTTGTTGGTGGGGCGATGAATGCACTGGCGGGCGGCGGCAGTTTTGTCACCTTACCGGCACTGGTGTTTGCCGGATTGCCGCCGGTAATGGCGAATGCCACGGGTACAGCGGCGTTGCTGCCCGGCTATATCATGAGCGCCTGGCGCTTTCGTCGCGATATTCACGCGCCTGCAGGCCTGTCTTGGTCACGTCTGTTAGGGATTAGCCTACTGGGTGGTAGCCTTGGCGCGGCGCTGTTAACGGTCGGCGACCCGCAGTGGTTTGCGCGCCTGGCGCCCTGGTTGATACTGCTGGCAACCATGCTGTTCGCACTGGCCCCTTCATTACTGGCTTCCGTCCGCGAGGTTAGGCGACCTCTGGCCCTTAGCAGTGTGTTTGTGGTGTGTCTCTATGGCGGCTATTTCAATGGTGGTTTGGGCATTATTTTGTTGGCGGCCCTGGGCTTACTCGGGCAGCGCAATCTGCACAGCATGAACGGGGTGAAAAATGTGTTATCCGCGGTGCTGACTGCTATTGCGGTGTTGGTGTATGCGGCGGGTGACATGGTGGCGTGGGCGTCTTTCCTGCCGATGGCGTTGGCCGCAATTGTTGGCGGGTATGCGGGTGCTGCGCTGGCCTATCGTATTCCGGCGTCGTGGTTACGCGGCGGTATTGTGGTGGTGGGGCTGGTGATGGCAGCGGTCTTCTTTCTTCGTTTGCCTGCGTAAGATTTATTACTTGCATTGTGATACCTTTTTCCTGCCCGCCCGTGAGCGGTGAACCGAGAGGAATAAGGAGCAGAAATGGACGCGTACCTATACGACTGTTTGCGCAGCCCGCGAGCCAAGGCCAAAGCCGAACAGGGGAGTTTGGCGACGATGCCGCCGCACGAGATGGTTAGGCAGTTGTTGTCGGCCATGGAAGGGCGTCACCCGGGCGTGCGTGAGTCGGCTCAGCAGCTGCTGCTGGGCTGTGTCGGTCAAGTGTCCAGCCAGGGGGGCAATATTGCCCTGGTCAGCAAAATGGCCGCAGGGCTTAGCGACAGTGCAGCCGCTTACACGCTGAATAACTACTGCGTATCGGGTCTCACGGCCATTAGCCAGGCGGTGCTGGCAGTGCAGGCTGGCATGAGTCATATGAGCCTGGCGGGCGGCGTCGAGAATTTAAGCCAGGTACCTTTTATGGCCGACCGCGCAAGCTATTACAGTGACGCTAGTCTGCCGCGCAAGGGACGATTCATTCCTGTTCCGGTGGCCGCTGACCTGTTGGCCAGTCAGTTTGATGTGACGGTTGAACAACTCAATGCACAGGCATTGCGCTCCCACCAGCGAGCGGCGGCTGCGCAGCAACAGACGGCGTTCAATGCGTCGCTGGTGGCGATGACGTCGGCCGACGGCAGTGTGCTGGCAGATCGCGACGAAGCGATTCAGGCGCAGCTTTCTGCTGAAAGCCTGGCGGCGATGCCGCCGGCCTTTGCCGACTTTGCCAAGCCTTATGCTGAGACGCTGCATGGCCGCGCATTGGAAGCGCGACACAGTTTTGCGCATATGCCGCCCATGGTGGATGGTGCTGCGGTGGCGTTGATCGGCCCTGCGAATTTGCCGCTGGAAAGCGCGCCGCGGGCCCGCTTCATTGCACTGTCAGAGCACTGCGGCAGTCCTGAGGAGTCCCTGACGGGCGGCTTTGCGGCGATGGAGCAGGTGCTGAGCCGCGCGGGTTTATCGCTGGACGATATCGATGTTATCGAGATGATGGAGGCCTTTGCCGTTGTGCCGGCGCTGTTTGAGCAACGTTATCGCGTTGACCCCAGTAAAGTGAATATTGCTGGCGGCCACTTGGCAAAAGGGCACCCAATGGGCGCCACCGGTGCGGTACTATTGTCGTGTTTGGTGGATGCGTTGGAGCAGCGCGATGGCCGCCTGGGGATGGTTGTTGCAACCGGAGCCTCGGGTATTGGCGCCGCTGTCATCATAGAGCGACTGTGACGATAACGGTGACTGAGCGCGCGCGGCGGCGATGATATTGAGGAGCGAGTGTGAGTCTTAAATTGGCATTTGGCGAGGGCGATGCGTCCTACAAAGCGGCGGGGGAGCTGGCGGGCATTACTGCGCTGGTCGATGATTTTTACGCCGTTATGGACACCGAACCCCATGCGGCGGTAATCCGCGCCATGCACCCTGACGACCTGTCCTCTTCGCGCCAGCGCTTGAGTTATTTTCTGTCGGGCTGGTTGGGCGGGCCGCGCCTGTATCGTGAGCACTTCGGTGCGATCAGTATTCCCGATATCCACAAGCATTTGCGAATCGGGTCAGAAGAGCGAGACCAATGGCTGTGGTGCATGCAGCGCGCACTGGATCGGCAGGACTACCCGCCGGAGTTCAAAGAATATTTGCTCGCCCAACTCAGTATTCCTGCTGAGCGGGTTCGCCAGCGCAGCCAACTAGAGCACGCCGCCAAATCGGGTTGAATCCTGGCGGCCTTGGTCGGTCACAGTATTGATCTCGCCAAAAAGGATGCCGCGATGAGTGAGCCAGAAGAATCCGCGAAGAGCCGTCACAGCCGCCAACAGAGTAGCCGCCTGGAAGAGCAGTTGCTGCTGTTGTGGGATCTGTTGGTGATATTGTTAGTGTCGGCCAACCTGCTGCTTATTGTCTTCGATAGCCTGTTTATTTTCGCACCGTTTAACCAGTTTTTAGCTGACGTGTTGCCTGCTTTTCATCAGCGTTACACCGATCAGGTGCATGCAAATTTCCAAACTATCGACTTACTTTTTGTGGCGGTGTTTGTCTTCGACGTTGTTTTGGGCTGGGGCTTGGCAGCGTGGGAGCGCCGCTATGAGCGCTGGTGGTTTTATCCCTTCGTTCACTGGTACGACGTGCTGGGTTGCATACCCCTGGCGGGCTTCCGCTGGCTGAGAATATTGCGGGTGTTTTCGATATTGTTCCGCCTGCAGCGTTTGGGCCTGATCCATGTTCAGCAGTGGCCCGCCTACGGCATCGTGATGCGTTACTACCGCATTTTGATTGAAGAGCTCTCGGACCGCATTGTCGACAATGTGCTCTCCGGCGTTCAGTCTGAACTGCGCAGTGGTGCGTCGGAGCTACCTGACCAAATTTTGCAGAAGGTCATTGCGCCGCGTCGGGAGTCATTGTCATCGGCGCTGGCCGAGCGCATCGGTACAACGGCAAATACCGTTTACGGGCAGCGCCGCCAGGATATTCATCGTTACGTTACCGAACTTGTGCAGCGCACTCTTGCGCACAATGCGGCAGCGCAGCGCCTGGATCGGTTGCCGGGCGTCGGCGATGCCATTATCGAGGCACTGGAGAGTATTCTGGTCAGCGCCAGTTGCGACACCATTGATGAGTTATTTGGCTACGGCGACAACAACGCGGCTCTGGGTGGAGAACTACTGGAGAGCTTGGTGCGCAGTGTTATCGATGACCTCGTCGATGAGCACCGCGCCAGACCGCAAGATTTCGGCCCCGCGCTTGATGAGGTGGTTAGCCTGCTGCGCGCCCAGGTGCGACGCAAGCGCTGGTTGGAGGAAGATGGTTGCAATCAATGATAGAGTTGATAATCAATATCATTTGCAATAGCATGCTGCGCTCTTTCGTTAGATCATGGAGCGTGCAGTATGTCGTCTTGGCGGATTTACACCGGGCCACTGGCCCTGAGCCTTATTTTTAGCCCCCCTATTTTTGCCAATGACCACTTGGAAACCGTCGAGGTATACGGCCAGCGCGATGCCGCGCAGTACGGCCTTAGTGATGGCGAAACGGCTACCCGCCTGGGGTTGTCGGTATTGGAAACCCCCCAATCGCTAAGTGCGATCAGCCGTTCGCAACTCGATGATTTCGCTCTGCACAACCTCAATGACGCGCTGGCCAATCAGGCGACGGTTCAGGTACAAAGTATCGAGACCGATCGTACCTACTACACGGCTCGCGGCTTCGATATCACCAATTTTCAGCGCGACGGCATCGGTTTGCCGCTCAGCTCAGGTAGTGTGTATGGCAGTGTCGACTCGGCGCTCTTCGAACGTATCGACGTGCTGCGCGGTGCCAATGGCTTGATGTCGGGGGCCGGTAATCCCTCGGCCACGATCAACTTAATTCGCAAGCGCCCGAGTGATGGCCTCGCACTCTCGGTGGCCGCGACGCTGGGTTCATGGAACACACGGCGTTTAGAGGTGGATGCTGGTGGCACGCTTGCCGCAGGCACCCGTGGCCGCTTGGTCGCCGCCATTGAAAAAGGCGAGTCGCATTTAGATCGCTACGAAACCTACAATCGCGTTATCTACGGGGTGATTGAACAGGACCTCGCCAGTGCCGGTCGCTTAACCGCGGGGCTTACCATTGAAGACCGCCAGGCAGACAGTCCGCTTTGGGGGGCGCTGCCGATGAACTACAGCGATGGCAGCCAGACAGACTACGACGTGTCGACAAGTACCTCGGCAGATTGGGCGTATTGGGATAATCGCAACCGCAGTGCCTTTGTCGAATGGTCGGTGCCGGTTGCTGAAGACTGGCAGTTTAAAGCGGTGTATCAATACGACGACACCGATAGCGATAGCCACCTGTTTTATATGTATAACTTGCCGGACCGGGCGTCTGAGTCTGGCATGATCGGGTATGCCAGCGAATACACGCTGGATGATCGCCGCCAACAGCTCGATGCCTACTTGCAAGGGCGTTACACGCTGTGGGGGCGTGAACACGACGCTGTTTTCGGCGTTAACTATGCACAGAGTAATATTGAAGATGTTTCCCTGTATGACTACACCAATGGCTTCCCCGCGATAGGCGATTTTTCGCAGTGGCGGGGACGCGCGCCGACGCCGAATTTTGTCGATGGCCGCACGGGCAGCGACTGGCAGGATGTTCAGCAGGCGGCTTACGCCGCGAGCCGTATTCGACTGAGCGAGCAGTTAAGCTTTATTGGTGGCGCCCGGGTGTTGGACTGGCGCAGCAAGGGCGACAGTTACGGGAAGTCGAAGGCGACGCGGGCCAGCGGCAAGATACTGCCCTACAGCGGTGTGGTGTATGAATATGCCGATAATCACAGTGCCTACCTGAGCTATACCGAAACGTTCATGCCCCAGCGCGACCTGGATCGCAATGATGACCGTTTAGACCCCGCCGAAGGGAGCAATACGGAACTGGGCTTAAAGTCGGCCTTCTTTGACCAGCGCCTAACCGTTGCCGTGGCGCTATTCCAAGCCAAACACCAGCACGTTGCCGAGTCGGATGGTTTTGACACAACGCTGGGGCGTAACGTCTATGTTGGTCGCGACTATCAAAGCGAAGGCCTGGAACTGGATGTCTACGGCCAGATCACCGAGGGCCTGTCGGCGAATGTCAGCCTTACCCAACTGCGTATAGAGGATGAAGAGGGCGATACGGCCCGGCGCTTTGTGCCTAAGCGTATTCTTGCTGCGGCGCTGAGCTATCAATTGCCCTGGGCGTCGAAATGGAAGGTGGGTAGTTCCGTGCGATGGCAGGATGATACCCGCCGGGATACCAAAGATGGAATGCGTGTGGAGCAGGAGGCGTATTCCGTTGTGAATGCCTTTGTCAGCTACCAGTATGATGAAACGCTGAGCATCGCCATCAATGGCAATAACCTCGGTGATGAAAAATACCTGAACAGCCTCTATTGGGACC
Organism: Spongiibacter sp. UBA1325; assembly: GCF_002306875.1. Taxonomy (NCBI): domain Bacteria; kingdom Pseudomonadati; phylum Pseudomonadota; class Gammaproteobacteria; order Cellvibrionales; family Spongiibacteraceae; genus Spongiibacter; species Spongiibacter sp. UBA1325. Next base: position 85,121 of record NZ_DBTD01000005.1, on the reverse strand, counting down.
AGGCGTTTTATGCCGCGCCTCGCAACGCGTCGCTGACGGTGCGCTGGAACTACTGACATGAATAAGTGGCTGTTCAAATGGCACAGCTGGTTGGCGCTGGCCGCTTGCCTACCCTTGGTCGTTATCTGTGCGACCGGCAGTGTCCTCGTGTTCAAGCACGAAATTGACCGCCTGCTGATGCCCGAAAAGGTAAGGGTTGAGGTGGCCGGGCCGCGGCAGTCCCTGGATGCATTGCAAACGGTGCTGCACCAAGGTTTGCCGAATCATGAAATCGTCGGCTGGACGCTGTTTGGTGATCCACAGCGTGCCGATCAGGTGTATGTGATTGCGCACGGCAGCCGAGACTGGCTGTATACCCTGATAGATCCCTATCGCGGTGAAATATTGGCGCCAGCGGTGGCCACCGATCACTACCTCAGTGACTGGTTGCTGGAGTTGCACTACACCCTGTTGTTAGACGATGCCGGCATTATTGTGAGTGCGGTGGTGGCGGTCGTGCTGTGCCTGCTTGGTATTAGCGGCCTGATTCTGCATCGCAGGTTTTGGAAAAATCTATTCACCTTGCGCCGCCACGGTCGGCGCATCGTGTACTACAGCGACCTGCACAAATTGAGTGGTGCGCTGGCATCGCCGGTGTTGTTGGTGCTCGGTATTACCGGAGGCTATTGGAATATCGCGCACAGTATCGAGGAATACCAAGAGCATGCCGATGGCCACGAGCATCCGATAGTTGAAGGGCCGATGTACAGTCGCGACCTGTCGCTGGATGCCTTGCTTGCCAAGAGTCAGGCACAGTTGCCCGGCTTTACGGCCCGCTACCTGTCCCTGCCCTGGGAGCCCGGTCGGGCGATCCGCTTCTGGGGTGACGTTGGCTCGGCCAATCCTCTGCTGAGTGAATACGCGAGCAGCGCCGGTTTCAATGCCGATACGGGGGAGGCATTAGCGGCGAGCGACATTCGCACTGCTGGGGTGGGGGCAAAGGTATTGGACAGCTTTCGGCGCCTGCACTTTGGTAACTTCGCCGGGCTGACCAGTCGCGTGATATGGAGTGTGCTGGGGTTGGCGCCGCTACTGTTGGCTTTCACTGGCGGCTATCTGTGGTTGACGCGCCGCGCCAAACGACGCCGCGCCAGCCATAAGCGCCGCAGTAAGCAGCGAGCGGCGGCAGGCGTCTCTACCCGCGCCGCGCTCGGTCGGGATTAGCGGTTTCCATTTGCTGGCCGCGCACTGCGGTTGCCGTCAGCGGCGGGGCGGCGTCGACGCCGTCTCGCTTGCGGTGGGCGCTGTCCGTCCCGGTGCTCCGGGCGGGGTTTGCGGTTTTGCTGTGGCTTACGGCTGCGTCCGGGGCGCGCGTTCAGGCGCGATTCCGGCAATACGTGGCTTGGCTCAAAGCCTTCAATTTCTTCGCGGCGCAGCAGTTGTTTGATCAGGCGTTCAATGTCGCTGAGTTGATCAAATTCGTCGGCGCTCACCAGTGAAACGGCTTGCCCGGCGGCGCCGGCGCGCCCCGTGCGACCAATGCGGTGCACATAATCTTCCGGCACATTCGGCAGGTCAACATTCACAACGTAGGGCAAGTGACTAATGTCCAAACCGCGCGCGGCGATATCGGTGGCCACCAGCGCTTGAATTTTACCGCTTTTAAACTCTGCCAGCGCTTTGGTACGGGCATTCTGGCTCTTGTTGCCGTGAATGGGTGCCGAGGGAATGCCGCGTTCGTCGAGAAAACGGCTGAGTTTATTCGCGCCGTGTTTAGTGCGTGAAAACACCAGCACCTGATGCCAGCCATTCTCTTCGATTAATTTTGCCAGCAGTGCCGGTTTGCGTTTTTTATCGACCGGGCATATCCATTGTTCAACGCGTTCGGCGGTGCTGTTTGGCGGCGTTACCGACACTTCGACCGGATTGTTAACAATGCCCTTGGCAAGCTTGCGAATATCATCAGAGAAAGTCGCAGAAAACATCAAGTTCTGCCGCTTGGCGGGCAGCAGTGCCAGAATTTTGCGAATGTCGTGAATAAAGCCCATGTCCAACATGCGGTCGGCTTCATCCAGCACCAGCACTTCCAGTTCGTCAAAGCGAACAGCATTTTGTTGGTACAAGTCGAGCAGGCGGCCAGGGGTCGCCACCAAAATATCAACGCCTTTGCGCAGCTTCATCATCTGCGGGTTGATTTTTACGCCACCAAAAACCACCGTTGAACGCAGCGGCAGGTTCTTGCCGTACTTGTGAACATTGTCGCCGATCTGGGCGGCGAGTTCGCGAGTCGGCGTTAGAATCAATGTGCGCGCCTGGTTGGAGGACGCGCGCTTTCCTTTCGAGAGTATTTCCAAAATCGGCAGGGTAAAGCCGGCGGTTTTGCCGGTGCCGGTTTGCGCGGCAGCCATGACATCGCGGCCGTCGAGTACGGCGGGAATCGCTTTCGCTTGAATAGGTGAAGGTGTGCTGTAACCGCTATCGGCAACGGCTTCTAGAATCGGGGCCGACAGGCCCAGGGAAGTAAACTGCATAGATCGTCTCAATGTGGAAGGCGCAAGGGCGAGTGGCCGATGCCAGTCGCGCGGGCTTCCTGTATTCAAAACCGCCGATTTTGGCGGCGGGCTAGCTTACGCGATAACGCGGGGCAGCACCAGATAAACGGCTAAAATTTAAACAGTGCAGGCGGGGTGCGCTGGAAATCGACAAGCCCCGCGAATGCGGGGCTAGGGCGTGTCATGGCCAAAAGCCACTTTCGCTTAGAAGCTGTAGCTAACAGACAACCGTATATCTCGCCCAGCCTCCCAGGGCCCGGCAACCAGCTCATAGCCGGGTATCGCTGTATAATCACCAACACTGGAGTGATCGCGATAGTGTTTATCAAGCAGATTGATAACGGCAACGTTAAGGCTTAGTGCCTGAGTTGCTTGCCATTCAGCGAAAATATCAACTGTTGTGTAAGAGTCTTTGCTGAGCTGATACAGCTCGGGCACCCATCCTTCATTAACGTCTTGATAGAGCGTATCCATCTTTAACTCTTCCACGTGGACGATATTTATACCGGTTTTTAGATCCGGCCTAGGTGTGTAGTCCACCCCGAAATTCCACGTATCGCCGCGTGAATTCCCCAAATGCCTGAATTCATAGGCACTGAGTTTTATCGAGCTAAAGTCTTGGGTGTAGTAACCCGCTTTTGGGTCGAACTCGGAGTCAACATCGGAATATCCAGCGAAAATGTTGAAGTTGCCCCAGCGGTAGGCCATATCCAATTCGAATCCGCTGGTTTCTACGGTGCCCGCGTTGTCGTAGAGGTTGCCTGAGTAAAGCTGGTTAAAGATAACGTCTTCAATTTTGGATTCGAAAATCGCTAATTTCACGTTGAGGTTTTCATCCGAATACTCTGCGGAGGCTTCAATATTCGAGACCGTTTCTCCTTTCAGGTCATTGTCAACGGCGACGCCCACACTCGGTTTTTCTATCGTAAAGCCGTCGCCAACTTCTTTGCCGCGATACGCTTCGGCGTAACCTACGCCCAGCACCCAGTGCTCGGTAAGCTCGTAGGATAGGCCCGCATTTAGGCTGATATCTGAATCATCAAACTTACTTGGCTCTCCTGCATCACCGGGTAAAACCTTCTGCTCAAATTCGTAGTCGTCGTAACGAACGCCATAGCTAAGCAATAGCTGGTTTGTTAACTGAGAGTGGGCTTGGGCATAGATTCCAAGTACGTTGCCTTCTTCTCTAGCATTGAGTGGATCGCCGCTGTCAACTTGGTCATCCCGATAGTCCACACCATAAACAAGCCGGTGATCACCCAGTTGGCTGGTATTTCTAACATCAAAACCCGTGCTGCTAATCTCCGTAAACCAATCAAAGCGCCCTCCGGAAAATGATGAGGAGGTGTCGTACAGTGTGGCTTCTACGCTAAGCAGGTTACCTTGGTGCAGGGCGTAGTTTGCAACGTAAGTCTCTCGCTCTGCTTCGCTTGCATAGAGTGTCTCGCCAGGCTGAACATGCCAGTTGGGGCGGGCGCTAAAGTCGGCTTCTTCGTTACGGTTTTCATAACTCAGTGACAGCGACTGATTATCGCTGATACGTCCATTAATCTTGAGGAAGCCCAGGCTCTGGTCAGAGGCGGTTCCCAGAACTTCGTCGCCGTTTCCGTCTTCAAAGTTCTCGCGGTTGGTGTCGTTGTAATAGGCCAGAAATCCCCAGTTTTCAGCCAAGCGGCCGTATAGTGAAATGCTGTATTGATCGCCGTCGTTGGTAAAGTGGCTGGCTTTTACCTTACCCCCGAAGGCGTCACCCGGAGCGAGTAAATCATCAACATTTTTAGTTTTAAATCGAATCGCACCCCCGATGCTGCCGGCGCCCGAAGTTGCTTCTCCAGCACCTGCCTGCACTTCCACTTGTTTTAATAGATCCGGGTCGATGGTGACGCGGCCAATATGGTGAAACAAGGTGGATGTTTGTGGTGCGCCGTCAACCGTAACGTTGACGAAATTGTCTTCTAGGCCGCGGATATAAATCTTTTGCGCTATCCCTAAAGAGCCGCCTACGCTCACAGAGGGTGTGTGTCGAAAAACATCAACTAAGTCTTGCGCTTGATAGGACTGAATCTGGTCAGCGGTAATTAATGCATTGGTTGCCTGGCCTACAACCGCCACGGTTTCGATTGTGGTTTCTTGTTGCGTTTCTGGTTCCTCTTCGGCGAAGGCTGCAGTAGATAGCCCGCTCGCCGCCACAATCAGTGTCGTCAGTGCTTTTGTTCTCTTGGGAATGTACATCTTGACTGGTCCTGCTCTTAAGATATTGATGCAAATGGTAATGTGAATTATACTCATTTGCATCAATGCCGCAAGACAGGCTTCGCGTTAGATTGTTCTGCCCGTCGCGATAGGAGGGGCCTTTTGGGCTTGCTCTTTTTCAGATTTATCTAAGTCTAAGTAATAAATTCAGGTGGTTAGCCAGGTGAGACGATCTCCAACTTCCCTTATGTCGCGAACGGCGGCGGGCCTATTTGGCGGCTTTATTGTTGCGAATGCCGTGGGAGCGGCTCTGGCGAAGATTGCTCCAATGCCTCAAGCCGATGCGGCTGTGATGGCAATGATGCTTGGCTTCCTTATATATGCATTGGCGGCCCTTTGGGCGTTTTCCGCAACATCTGCCGGGGCGGCGTGGCTAGGGTTGTCTGGAGCGGCGTTTGTGTCGCTCTCCATGTGGGGGCTGCTGAGTTTCTGATGAACTTTCGCCACTCAATGACCTGGTTGCATACGTGGACCGGGCTAGCCCTAAGCTGGCTGCTGTATTTCATGTTTATTACTGGTTCAGCCGGGTACTTCGATGAGGAAATTACCCGCTGGATGCAGCCGGAAATCCCTGTTCAGCAATCTGAGTTTGATGCGGATACATTGATCCCGGCAGCACAGCGGCAATTGCAGGAGTTGGCGCCAAGCGCAGATGAGTGGTTTATAGAGCTTCCTCAGGGGCGGCATCCCTATTTTAAATTGTGGTGGCATAACCCCAGGATAGAGGCTGACGAAAAAACCACTGCAAGTCACCCTCCCGGGTGGCATGAACTGACCCTCGACCCAAATACCGGGGCGCCTGTCCACGTCAGGGAAACCGCCGGCGGCGAGTTTTTATATCGCCTGCATTACTCCCTGCACTACATGCCCAAAGAGCTTGCCTATTGGCTTACCAGTATGGCGGCAATGTTTATGCTTGTCGCACTCATCACCGGCGTGGTTATTCATCGCAGAATCTTTGTAGATTTATTCACTTTTCGTCGCGCTAAACGCCATGCCTCCTGGCTGGATATGCACAACCTGCTGGCGGTTCTCCCTCTACCTTTCCATTTAATGATTACCTACAGCGGCCTCATTTTACTGATGTTCACCACTATGATCGCTATTCCAGTATCGAGTTACGGGCCCAATCCGGAAACACTTAAAGCTGTATACGATACGGTCTTTTCAGAGCCTGAATACCAGGAAGCTAGCGGGACGGATGCGGCGACGGTTTCGCTACTGGATGTTTATCAAGAAGAGATAGCCGCGAATGAAGGTATCGCTATCGCCCATATTGGCGTTGAGCACCCTGGTGATGTAAACGCCGTTATCGAGATTTCGAGCATCGCGGAGCGAGGGCTCGAAGGCAGGAACGAGAGTTTGTATCGGGGCCTGGATGGTTCGCCCTTTGACGCACCTGAAAATCACAACAAGCAATCCGCTGTTGTAGCGTTTTATAAGGCGATGGAGAAATTGCACGAAGGCTTGTTTGCTTCCAGTTTCTTGCGCTGGATGTATTTTCTATCCGGGTTAATGGGGGCGGGAATGATAGCAACTGGCGCCATTTTCTGGGCGGTAAAGCGGCGTTATAGCCATAGCAAAGCGGGCCTAAATCCTCGGGGACTTGAACTGGTAGAGGGCCTGAATATCGGGACTGTGGTGGGGTTGCCGATCGCTATTGCCGCTTACTTTTGGGCCAATAGGTTGATACCTGTCTCTCTTGAAACAAGGGGTAATTGGGAGGGGCATTGCCTGTTTTTAGTCTGGCTTGCCATGCTGATACATCCGTTTGTCAGGCGAGGAAAAATCACCACAAGAGAAGCTTGGCTTGAACAACTTAACCTGGCTGCAGCTATTTATATGCTGATCCCCGTCGTTAATATTGCCACGTCAGACCACCATGTATTGGTCGCGCTGAAACATGGAGATTGGATTTTAGTGGGGTTTGATTTAGCTATGGTCGGTATTGCTCTCGGGTTTGCTTCTGCTTCGATGATAGTGAGCAGAAAGCACCGTGAAGCGATAACGTTAACGGCGGGAAGTAGGGCGGGGGTATGACTTTCCTTGCCAGTTTATTCTGCCTGCTTGGAGTGATCGTTTTAAGCCTTTCGAAAAAACGGCTGCGTAAAGATGGTTTACCACGGTATAAGGCGCTCACCTTGGCTGAGGTGCGCAGCCTCATCGTTATTGGTCTAAGCCTGCTGTTAACGTCGCTGGTAATTTTCATACGGACTAAAGGGCTTGGCTTGGGGCTGACGTATGCTTTTGGCTGGTTCGCAATGTCAGGTCTGTCACTTACCGTTTTGCTGAGTTATGTGCCACGTGTGTGCCTTTGGCTTCTTAGTGGGACGCTGCTTTTATTGCCCGTGAGCATTGTTTTCGTCATCTGATTGGGCGTCACTGGTTTTCCCTATCGCTAAGCGGTTGTATATGCGCTATGCAGGTAACGCCGGATAATACGGTCGAGGCGATTACCGTCGCGCATGCCCCCCGATCTTTCTATTTGTTTAAGCTGAAGCAGTTGCGCTGGATGCGTGCTTGCTTTGGCCGGCTAAATACCTTTCTCTGGCGTGGGCCGATCTTGCAGGCTCCCCGGCTGAGAGGGCGGTTATATGTCAATAGCCGGTTTTAGCGGGTATAATTTGGCCACTCATCTAGGGTGTGGAAGATACCACAGTCGCGAATGGTTCCATGCTCTCTCGCCAAGGCGAGTCGTAAAGGGTTTAAGCCGAGCTTGAACCCTTTTTTGATGGGGCGGTAACCGTCCGCCCCGCCCCAGACTTCTGTATAAAAATTTCGGACCGAGCCCATGTCAGAGCAGTCGCTAGATCAGCAAATCGCCAAGCGTCGCACCTTTGCGATTATTTCCCACCCCGATGCCGGTAAAACCACCATCACTGAGAAGTTGATTCTGCTCGGCCAACTGATCCAGGTCGCCGGTACGGTTAAAGGTAAAAAGAACGACAAATCGGCCACCTCTGACTGGATGAGCTTGGAAAAGGAGCGCGGCATTTCGGTAACTTCATCAGTGATGCAGTTCCCTTATCGGGACCGCATCGTCAATTTGCTGGACACCCCGGGGCACGAGGATTTCTCAGAGGATACCTACCGCACGCTGACCGCGGTGGATTCCGCGCTGATGGTGATCGATGGTGCCAAGGGTGTTGAGGACCGCACCATTAAGTTGATGAACGTGTGCCGCCTGCGAGATACGCCCATCCTCAGCTTTGTTAACAAGATGGACCGCGATATTCGCGACCCAATAGAGCTGCTCGATGAAATCGAAAGCGTGCTGGGGATCGAGGCCGCGCCGATCAACTGGCCCATCGGCATGGGAAGTGAGTTCAAGGGGGTATACAACCTCTACACCGATACCATCCATGTTTTTCAGCCTGGCAAGGGCAGTGTTATTGCTGAAGATATTCGTATCGACGGGCTTGAGAGCGACGCCGCCCGAGAGCTGTTGGGCGATGAGTATGAGGATTATCTCGACGAAATCGAGCTGGTGCGCGGCGCCAGCCACGAGTTTGACCACGACGCCTATCTGGCGGGTAAGCTGACTCCGGTGTATTTCGGTACCGCGCTGTCGAATTTTGGGGTGCGGGAAATGCTGGATGGCTTTGTGGAGTGGGCGCCTGAGCCATTGAATCGCAAGACCGACCAGCGCGAAGTCGATGCCGGTGAAAAGGACTTTAGTGGCTTTGTTTTTAAAATTCAGGCCAATATGGACCCGAAACACCGCGACCGCATTGCCTTTATGCGCATCTGCTCAGGCACTTACAGCAAGGGTATGAAGATGCGCCATGTGCGCCTCGGTAAAGACGTAAAAATCGCCGATGCGGTGAGCTTTCTTGCCGGCGACCGCTCCCTGGTGCAGGAGGCGGTTTCTGGCGATATCATCGGCCTGCACAACCACGGCACTATTCAGATCGGCGATACGTTTACCGGCGGTGAAGAGCTGAAATTTACCGGCATTCCCCACTTTGCGCCTGAGCTGTTTCGCCGCATCCGGCTGCGTGATCCGATGAAGTCCAAGCAACTGCAAAAGGGCCTTCAACAATTGTCTGAGGAAGGCTCTACCCAGGTGTTTATGCCTCAGCGCAACAGTGACTTGATCGTCGGGGCAGTTGGGGTGCTGCAGTTTGATGTGGTCGCCTACCGACTCAAGGACGAATATAAGGTTGAGGCGATCTACGAGCCGATCAACGTGTATACCGCTCGCTGGGTAGATTGCGACGATCCCAAAGCCTTTGACGAGTTCAAGCGCAAATGCGCCGAGAACCTCGCCATTGATGGTGGTGGCCACCTCACCTACCTTGCCCCGACAAGGGTAAACCTGTCATTAACTGAAGAGCGCCACCCGAAAGTCCGCTTCCGCGCGACCAGGGAACACTAGCGACAGGCGTCGGCGGCCTTTTGATAGGCCGCCATCAGCGACTGGCGGCCGCTCAAGCCGTTCTCGGTGCTGCGCATGGCGTTGATTTCTCCCAGGCCAATCTCTCCGCTCTCTGTCATCGCTGAAACAATGCAATTGGCTTGGCGGCGAGTCATACCGGGGGAGGCTGAAATAAATTTGCTGGCGGCAGAGTCGAAGAATCGCTTGCCGGTAAGTGGCTCGTCATTAGTATCGGCAGAATTACTGCCCGAGCAGGCCAAGAGTGAAAGGTTAACGCCGAGCGCTAATAGGTAAGGTCTGGCTAGTTGCATTGAGAACTCCTTCCTTGGTGTTCTTGTCTTCTTTTGCAATCACCCTAGTAAGATAGGGGTATTCCCAAAATTTGGCAATTGCACTTGCCGCGCAATACTCGCTTCGCCCGGTTTGTTTTCTGTGAGTCAGTGTTCATATTCCATTCAGCTAGGTGGTGTAAGCTGCGTTTGCGGTGGCGTTTTGCGCTGCCGGACAATACAGCTTGGATTTAGTTGCGGTGAATATTGCTGCTCAGGGCGCTTGAGTTCTTTGCCGCCAAATCTAGACTGTGAAAGTGGTAGATCACCCATCGACTTGGGTGAGCGCTGAAAACGACCCTAGGGTCGTGGTGCGTAACAATACGAAAAATCAAATACCAATATCTGGGGATACATTATGTCGATTAAACACTGTGTTATTGCTGCCACCGTGATGTTTAGCAGCACTGTGGCTTTGGCTGACGACGATCGCGGTTTCTTTGGGCGCTTGTTTGGCGGCTCTAGCGAAGCGAGTGTTGAGGCAAATGCCGAAGTAAATGCCAGCGCTTCAGCAGAAGAAGCGAACCAGTACGGCAAAGACAAAAGCGCTGAAATGAAGGCGAAAGCTGATGAGAAGCGTGCGGAAATGGAAGCCAAGCGCGAGGCAAAGCGCGCAGAAATGGAAGCAAAGAAAGCTGAGATGGAAGCCAAGCGCGCCGAGCGTGATGCCAAAGCTGAGCAAGAAGCCCAGGCACGTGCTGAAGCCCGAGCTGAAGCAAAAGCCGATGCAAAGGCGAAAGCGGATGATGCCAAGAAAGCGATTAAGGGCCTGGGTAATATTCGTGTGAACGCCAATGTAGAGGCGGGCGCCGAGTAAGTAGCGGCGGGCGTCTAAACTAGACGCTGCATATCGCGTTTAAGCATGTAAAATACGAAAGGGGCGCAAGCCCCTTTTTTGTGCCTGAACAGGATATATTGGGTGTCTTCCAGTAAAACCATCCGCCTAGACCGCTTTTTGGCAACGGTGACTGACTATTCTCGCAGTGATGCCAAGCGCCTAATTAAAGCCGGTGAGGTCAGTCTCGACGGCTCGCTATTGACCGATCCGCGAGCAGCGGTCGCCGAGGATGCCGATATCCGTCTGCGCGGGCAGCCACTGCGCAGTGCTCAGCCACGTTATTTTATGCTCAATAAACCGCAGGACTATGTTTGCGCAGCCCGCGATCGCAGGCATTTAACGGTACTGGATTTGCTCGATGAAGATAATCCCGAGAAGCTGCACGTTGCCGGTCGCTTGGATATAGATACCACTGGTCTGGTGTTGCTGACTGACGATGGCAATTGGTCTCACGCCGTTACCTCGCCCAAGCAGCAGTGTTGGAAGCGATACTGGCTGCGCACGGCCGAGCCCATAGCCGAGGCGGCGATAGCAAAGTTCGCGAAAGGTATTTTCCTGAAAGACGACAAGCAGCGTACCTTACCTGCCGAGCTGGAAATTCTCGCCAGCTGCGAAGCGCGCCTGCGTATTTGCGAGGGGCGTTACCATCAGGTTAAACGCATGTTTGGCGCGCTGGGAAATGCCGTTATCGAGCTGCATCGCGAGGCGATTGGGGATATTGAGCTCGATGAAACCCTGGAAGAGGGCGAGTACCGCCCGCTAACCGCTGAGGAGCGCGCAAGCGTGATGACACCACATGAATGATGGGCCGCTGCAACAGCTCTATGACCGCCTGCCCGAACTCGCGGGCCCGGTTTGGTGGTTTGCCGACGAGCAGGTCTCGGGAGAGCTGCCGGCCGCGCGGAGCGACTGTCACGTTTTCAGTAACCGCTGCGATACCGCCCAGGCGCTCTCTGCCGGGGGATTTTCCGTGTCGTTGGGCGACTTTGACGTGCCTGCAACGCTTGAGGCACCGCCGCAGACTATTGTGTACCGCGTGTCGAAAGAAAGGCCGCTGGTCAACATGTTAATCAACGTCGCGATGTCAGCGCTCCCGGTTGGGGGGCGCCTGCTGCTTAGCGGCTACAAGAATGATGGTGTGAAAGGCTACGCTGACAAAGCTGGCAAGGTATTCGATGCCTCGCGCCACATCGAAAAGTGCGACGCCGGTGCCTATGTTGCCACCCTGACCAAGCAGGGTGACAGCGATGCGAGGTTGCCAGATAAAGACTACCGGCAACTGCGGCTGATCCACGAGTCGCCGGCTATGTACAGCAAGCCGGGTATCTACGGCTGGCAGAAAATCGATCGCGGCAGCGCTCTGCTAATTGAGCAACTATCCGACGTGTTGGCGTCAACGGCGCGTGCCCCCAAACGGCTGGCTGACCTTGGTTGCGGCTATGGCTATCTCAGTATTATGGCCGCCCAACAACTTCCTGACTGCCAATGGTTGATGACCGACAACAATGCCACAGCGCTACTCGCCTGCGAGAAAAATGCGAAAGTGCACGGTCTGACTGCAGACATCCAACTGGCCGATTGTGCCGATGGCCTCAGTGGGCCGGTGGATTTAGTGCTGTGTAACCCACCGTTTCATCAGGGCTTTGCTATTGAAGGCGGCCTGATTAAGCGATTCCTAAAGGCCGCTGCGCGCTTGCTCAAGCGTAACGGCGAAGCGCTGTTTGTGGTTAACCAGTTTATTCCCCTGCCGCGCTATGCCGCAGCGTTGTTCGCTGAGCATGAGCTGCTCTGCGAACAGGATGGCTTTCGGGTGTACCGCTTAAAGAAAATGGCTGACTAACCCGCCCAGGGTTCGGGCTCTCTTAGGTCTTGGGCTGAGTCACTTGTTCTGTGCTGGCCGGTGCGGCGGGGTTGTCAGCAGGTTGCAGTAACTCCGGAGGTAGTTCGTCAGCGCTGGGAATTTCTTCCAAGGCGCCATCACAGGCACTCCCCGAATACAGCGCGCGCTTCATTAAACCCTGCGCGACCAGCGACAGACCGCCTGTGTAAATGGCCGCACCAGTAGAGAGACCCGAGGTAAACATACCACCGGGGTCGGCCTCCACGCGCGGTTTGCTGAAGCTGCCTCCCAGTCGCACCAAGCCGGCGGCGGCGCCAACATTAATGCCAACGCCCTTGCGAGCGATGGGCGAAATACCGAACCGCAACTCTTCGTTGGCAAAATCGATATGGCCTGTACCGATAATCTTACTGGCCTCGGTTTCCAGAGCGATGCCGTCGTTGCTAATGAATTTGCCGTCATTGCCTTTAAAGTGCACGGCCAGACACTCGATCTGTGTGGTGCTGCGTTTTTCCCGAAAGGGATTGAGCTTGTTAAACGTTTCAGTGAGCACGTCGCTACCGATCAGGTTCAGCGCATTGCCCTTGGCCTCCAGGTCGGTAATTTTGATATCGACCTGGCCGTTGAGGGAGGCGGCCAGGTCAGCAGGGCTGTTTCCGCTGGCGCGCAGATTAAGGCGTATATCGCCAGTACCACCGCGGATGCCCGCCGCTTTTTCTAAGCCGAGCTTGCCGTAGTCGCTACCGTCAACACGGATTTCACTGCGCAGTTGCGGGCGCTCGCCATTGGCGTCCAACCGCGCGGAAAGCTGGGCTTCACCGCCGTTGGTGAGAATGCGACTGTCGCTGAGAGTCAGCACACCTTTCTTCACGCTGGGCGCGAGAGAGGCTCGCTTAATGTAGGTGTAGCCGGTGTCGACATCTTGAAGATCAATGTTTAGCTGGCCTTCGAATTTATGCAGAGCATCAAAGGCGATGGGGTCTTTACTCAGCAATTTTTTGCTGCGCGGACGCGGCGTGCTGGTTTGCGTAGAAGCGCTTTCATTAGCGGGCGAAGTGAAGGCCATCGAGAGGTTTTTAAGGGTTAATTGGCCGTCTAGGTGGCCGTACTCCAAGGCCTCCGGCGTTTTGTATTCCAGCGTTACATCGGCCTGTTGCTCACCCAGTGAGGCGGAACTGTTTACCGTGTAGCCTTGCGCCTCACTGGCGAACTCCCCGGTTAGTTCCAGCGCGCCGGCTTCTTGCCAGGGCAGCTGTGCCAGTGCCCAAAGGTGTGCGCTTTGTGGCGCTTGCGCGCGGATCTTTAGCGCGTTGCCAGCCTTGCCGTTGAGGTTAACGTCACCTTCTATATCGATGTTTACGCCGCGCTCGCTTAGTGCCAGTTTTAAGCGGGCATCAGCGCCTTCGCTCTGCGGTGCCAATGGCGTCAGGCGCAATTCCCCCGTTAAGTCGTTTAGCTGACGTTGGCTGGCCGCCTCACTTACCGTGGCAATACTAAAGTCCGCGGACAGCTGCTCGCCCGTTGTGGCGGTGACCTTCAGTGCATCCAGTTGCCAGCCGCTGGCGAGCAGTCGCTCAACCGCGAGTGTTGCTTTCATTTCTGGTTTGCTCAACCACTGCCAGTCCATCGCGGTCTCAGCTGGTTCTGCTGTCGTATCGGCCTGTGTTGACTCCTGCGGGGCGGGCGCGAAAATTTCCTGCAGTGCATCGACATTCAATGCGGGGCTGCTCAGCGTGGCGTCGACCTGCGAAAAATCAGTGGCGATGGTCAGTGTGCCAGACAGGGTGTTGTCGCCAAGGGCCAGGGTGGTGTCGCTGAGCTGGTAGCCATTGTCGATGACTAAGGTTGTGGCTAGGCGGCTTTCGGGTAGCGCAGGTGCTTGCTCCAAACCTGCCATGGTTGCCAGTGCCTCCAGGCGCTGCAAGGCGAGGGATAGATCTATGCGGCTGCCGGATAGGTTGGGGCTTAGTGATAGACGGCCCTGGCTTTTAAGTTGGGCGTCTTCATGTTCGATGGCGAGTTGATAGTCCAGCACACCGGCACTGGGATCAAACAACACGATATCCCCGCTCACCAAAAAATGGTGCTGGGCATAGGCCAGCTCCAATGAGAGGTGACCGTTCGCTGTTTCACTGCGCTCACCTCTCACCTCGGGCAGGTCGATGTGATAGCGCTCGCCGTCGGCGCGCAGAATATGAATATGGCTGTCTAGCAGGACAATTTCCTGAAAATTAAAATCGCCCGGTAATTGCACGGGAGCAGGGGCAGAGGGCTCAGTATCTGGCGGAGGGGTTTCGCCGTTGCCACGCAGTTTGCTGGTCAGCCAGTTGAGTTCGCCCTCGCGGTTGTGCTCCAGATTAACGGTGAGCCCTTCACTGTGCAGCGACCAGAAGGCGCCGTCGTCAAAGGGGGAGGCGATAAGCTTCAGCGACAAGGAGTCTAGGCGTAACAGTGTTGGCTCGGGCCAGTCGGGATTGCGAAGCTCCAGTCCCTTCAGCTCCAGCCGCAGTGGGCTGCGGTGGGAACTGAGCGACTCGAAGGTGATGTCGAGGCCGGCAAAACGCTGGCCGCCCGTCGCGATTGCGCCCTGCAGAAGCTGTGGCTGAATGACAATGGCGGTGATGCCAATGATGATGAGTAGCAGTAAAACACTGACGCTAAGCAACAATTTTTTTAACATTGTGCGCTGGGCTGCCCCTGATTAACAATCTTAGTGGGTAGTGTGAGAGCTTCAGGATAGATGTGCAACGTCGATCACGTCGCTGAGAAAACAAAATGAAAAGGGTGCCCGTTTATGCAATGGCCGTCTCCTCTAACTCCCGCTGTACTGCTTCGTCGCTATAAGCGATTTCTCGCCGATGTGCGCCTGGAGTGCGGCACCGAGTTGACCGTACACTGCCCCAACACCGGTGCCATGACCGGTTGCGATACGCCCGGTAGTCGCGTGTGGTTGAGTTACAGCGACAACCCCAAGCGTAAGTATGCCTACACCTGGCAGTTGGTAGAGGTAGACGGTAACAAGGTGTGTATCCACTCGGCCTTGGCCAATAAGCTGGTGGCCGAGGCCTTGGATGAACAAGTGATAACAGAGCTTGCTGGGTGTTCAGGCTATCAAACTGAGCTGCGTTTGCCCGACGGCAGTCGCATCGACTTCGTCCTGGAGACAGCAAGTGGTCCCTGTAATGTGGAGGTTAAATCGGTAACCCTGTTAAGCGAGGACGGGGGCGGTCGTTTTCCCGATGCAGTGAGCACGCGGGCGCGTCGTCACATTCGCGGCTTGCGTGAACACGTGGCCGCGGGCGGGCAAGCGGTGCTGCTTTTTGCGGTGTTGCACGAGGGGATTAACGCGGTGGCAGCTGCGGCGGATATCGACCCTGCCTATGCGCGCGAATTGGCTGAAGCTCAGCGCGATGGCGTGCAACTGCTGGCATATCGCGCGCAGATTGATGAGCAGGGGATGCGCCTGCAATCATCGCTGCCAGTGACGGCTTAGGGCTCCTGCTCGGCGAGTAATTCGTCGAGTAATAGCTCGCCATTTTCTACTCGGCAGCGCAGTGCCTGCAACGATTGACCCAAGCAGGGACCGGAGACGCATTCACCAGACTCGATAATAAACAGCGCGCCGTGGGTCGCGCATTGGATCAGCGTTTCTTCCACGTCGAGGAATTGGTCTTCCTGCCAGTGCAGCTCAATGCCGAGGTGGGGGCAGCGATTGCGATACAGGTAAACCCCGCCATTACTGCGGACTGCAAACAGTGAGTGACCTTGATAGTTCAGGCCTTTGGAGCCGGGCTCGGGGATCTCGTCAAGGCGGCAAAGTACGGTCACAGTTCCTGGTCTCCGGCGGGGGCGGTCTGGACAAGTCGGTCATCACCTTCGCTATTAAAGGCGTGGCGTATCGCGGGCAGCATGCGATCCACGGCGTCGCGACCCTCGGCAATGGCCTCGGCGGCGTCGCCAAAGTCCAGCAGGCCGATGTGTCCCAGGCGCGGCCACAGCATAATATCCGCCGGTTCGCCGGCCAGGCGAGAGCGGGTAATGCGGTCCTGCATAATATTGATCGAGCTCATCATCACGCTGAGGGTGCCGGGCGCTTCTGGCTTTTTCTCGCTGGGGCTGCGCCAGTTGCTGGCCGCTTCTTTTACGCTGCTGGCAAAGCGGCTGAACGCGGCGGCGAGTTGCGATTCTTCGTCGCCCCCTCCGTCAGTATCCGGGCCGATAGCGGGGTGATCCTCCTCGGCCTCCTCCTCTTCGGCGATCTCCTCTTTGCGCTGTTGCTCGTTGTCGGGCGCGCGAGCATCTCGCTCAATTTTGCGGCGGCCAACTAAGTCGCTGTTCAGGTCAACGCCAATGGTGATGTCGGCACCGAGGGCGCGGCACACCGACACCGGAACGGGGTTTACCAAGCCGCCGTCCACAAGCCAGGAGTCGCGGTGAGCCACCGGCGTTAATACACCGGGCACCGCCATTGATGCGCGTACGGCCTCCCACAGCGGGCCGCGCTGCAGCCACACTTCTCGGCCGCGTTGGAGGTCTGTTGCGACGGCGGCAAAGGGCAGCGATAAGTCTTCGATATTGGGGTTGCCGTATTCACTGATGAAGTAGTCGATCAGTCGTGTCGCGTGAGCCACACCGCCTGCGGCTGTCAGGCTAACACTCATGTAGTGGAAAACCTGGGCGCTGCTCAGTGTTTGAATCCAGGCTGAAAAATCGTCCAGGTGTTCAGTGAGATAGCAGGCGGCAATCACCGAGCCAATGGAAGTGCCGACAATAATATCGGGCTTGATGCCCAGTTCTCCCAGGCGTTGAATAACGCCAATATGTGCCATGCCTCGGGCAGAGCCACTGCCCAGTGCTAACGCGATTTTTTTGTGGTCGGCGGTGTGAGCTTCCACAGTATTTTTGCTCCTGGTTTCGCCACTGAGTTGATGGCGTTACTATGATGCCATGACTTGAAAGGTGGACACTATCAGAACCCGCGACGACATGGACGATTACCGACTGACAGAAGCGCTCCTGTGTGGGCAAGACGAATCGCTGATGGTGGATGTGCTGGGCTGTCCCGTTCATCCCGCGATTGTTGCGCCCTTCGAAGCGCTGCGATCAGATGCCGCGCGCGCAGGCTTTGAGTTGAAAATTGTCAGCGGGTTCCGCGGCTTTGACCGACAGTTGGCGATTTGGAATGCGAAGGCCAGTGGTCGTCGCCCGCTGCTCGATAGCGACGGCCAGGCCCTGTGTTTTAACGAATTAAGCTGTGAGCAGTTGCTCGATGCTATCTTGCGTTGGTCAGCCCTGCCCGGCGCCTCCCGCCACCATTGGGGCAGCGACATCGACGTGTATGACGCCGCGGCGGTGGCCAGTGATTATTCGGTACAGCTCAGCCCGCAGGAGGTGAACGACGGCGGCCCCTTTGCTCCGTTGCACGACTGGCTGGACCACCAACTTGCCAACGGTGCCAGTTACGGTTTCTTTCGACCCTATGCTGAAGACCGCGGGGGTATCGCTCCGGAGCGTTGGCATTTAAGCTATGCGCCGCTGTCGGCACGCTGTGAGTCCGCACTCACGCCAGGGCGATTGCGCCAGGTACTCGCCGAGGCGGATATCGAACTTAAAGAGCCGATACTGACGCACTTAGACGAGTTATATCGTCGCTATGTTGCTGTGCCTAAAGAGGCATACCCTTCAGCGTATGCACCGCTGTTGGCAGTAGGAGAAGAATATTGAATTTAAGCGTCGCGCAGCTGTGGGCCGCTATGCAGGAGGAGGCCAAGGCCTTTGGTCGCAATGAACCCGTACTGGCCAGCTTTTATCACGCCAGTATTCTCAATCACGGTAGCTTTTCTGCCGCATTGAGTTTTCATATTGCCTCGCGCCTGGGCTGCGATTCGGTGCCCGCGATGCTGATACGCGATGTCGCAAGCGAGGCGTATGCCGCTGACCCGGAGGTGCTCGCCGCAGCCGTGGCTGATATTTGCGCCCACTACGATCGCGACCCCGCCTGTGACCACTACGGTATGCCCTTTCTATACTTTAAAGGCTTTCAGGCGATTCAGGCCCACCGTATCGCCCATTGGCTGTGGCAGCAGGGGCGAGAGTCCTTATCGCTGTTTTTGCAAAATCGTATCGCCACCGTATTCGATGTTGATATTCACCCGGCCGCGCGCATTGGCCGCGGTATTATGGTCGATCACGCCACCGGCGTCGTGATTGGTGAAACCGCGGTGGTGGGCAATAATGTTTCCATGCTGCACTCCGTGACCCTCGGCGGCTGCGGCAGTGGTCGCGGCCCACGGCACCCACACATTGAAGACGGTGTGTTGATCGCCGCCGGTGCCAAGGTGCTGGGCAATATCACCGTCGGTGAAGGCGCAAAGATCGCCGCGGGCAGTGTGGTGCTCAACCCTGTTGCCGCCCATACCACCGTGGCGGGCGTACCCGCGAAGCCGGTCGGGCGCCTGTCGCGAGAAATCCCCGCCCTGAATATGGATCAGAACATTAACGGCGATAGCTAGCGCCCATGCTCCTTTGAGCCTGAGCCTGAGCCTCGGGCGCGATTTTTGTGCGTCTGTGTCACGGTTTTTGTCGCAGCAGCTTGATAATTTCGTCAGAATGTTTAGATTACAATGTCTGCCAATAGTGACATTGCTGCTACGGCGGCAGTGACGATGACATAAGAAAACAAAAAAGAAGCATAAATAAGGGGTGCGTGTGAGCGTTAAGTTGCTGGATAACAAAGCTTTTTATGGCTACCGGGTCCGCCGGACAGTGGCGGGTGAGCTCTATCAGGAGTATTTCTCCCTGAAGAAAGACGGTAAGCGCCTAGAGGGACGGGCGCAAAAGGCCATAGAGAAGCAAGCGATGGAACGCGATCAAGAATTAGAAGCGCAGCAAAAGCGCTTTCTGGAGGAAACCAAGGAAGAACGCTGCTTCAAGCCAGACGGCAGCGTGCGCGGTATCAGCTATCTGTTGAAGACCGAGAAGAGTGGCAATTTGACGCCGATCTTTCAGGTGGGTGTGGCGTCAAAGGTCGAGAAAAAGACCGTGTGCACGAGTTTTTCACTCAATGCTCACGGCAGTGATGAGGCTTGGCATCGCGCGGTGGAAGCCTATGCGAAACATAAAACGATTCACAAAAACTCCAAACTCTATCAGCGCCTGTTAAGCGCCAAGCCCAAGGTGGCGTCTTAAGCGTTAAGCAAGCGGCCGAAGGTTTGTTGGCGCAGCGGTTTAATGGCCGCTACTGCCAGCACGACCAGCGCGGTCACCGCTAACCACTCGGGCAGCATGCTGTGCTGGTGTGCCTGCCCGCCGCTAATCTCCCAGTTAAACAGACTCACCAATTGGTCTAGCAACAGACCCGCAGCGATACTAATGGTGCTTACCGTACCCAGATAGGCAACGAGCGCGCGGCGTCCCAGTTCCTTGTGCACCATTCCCACAGCCGCGATATTGCTGGCCGGGCCCGCGAGCATAAAGACCAGTACCGCGCCAGGTGATACGCCCGCCATTAGCAGTCCTGCGGCGATGGGCGTGGACGCGCTGGCACAGATATACATGGGAATACCTACCAACACCATTACGACCATGGCAAGGGGGCCCCGGCCCCATTCGGCCAGCCAGGCCGCTGGCACAAAGGTCTGCACCGCCGCCGCAAACAGCATGCCCACCAACAGCCAGGGCAGCATGTCCTCAAGCAGTCGCCCGAAGGTGTAGTGAAGGCCCTCTCTCCAGGTGGTTTTCGTCGGCGCGGCAGAGCGCTTTGAGCAACAAGACGTTGTTGCCTCTTCTTGTATTGCGGGTTTGCTATCGTTCCAGCCCGTTAACAAGCCCGCGGCAATGGCATTGACGATGGCCACGATGGGCCGTGCAATGGTCATCACCGGCCCCAGTAGGCCGTAGCTCAGGGCAATGGAGTCGACGCCGGTCTCAGGTGTGGAAATCAAAAACGATACCGTTGCGCCCTTCGATGCGCCGGCGCGTCGCAGTCCCATCGCCACCGGCAGAACGCCGCACGAGCACAGGGGCATGGGAGCGCCAAATAGCGCCGCTTTGATCACCGAGCCAATACCGGGTTTGCCCAGCTGCCGTTCCAGCAGGGCATTGGGAATCCAGGCTTTCATCAAGCCGGCAAGCACCAGGCCCATAACGAGTAGGGGAGCGGCGTCCAAACTGAGTAGGTAGAGGTTGTTGAGGAAATTCATGCGTGCTGCTCCTGCTGGGCACTGAGTTCGTCATCGAGCGCTTGCAGGATACTGCAGTGATTGGCGGGAACATCGCCACCGCAGCAGGCCTCGACCACCCGGCTCAGGGCGTCGCGGATGCTTTTCAGTTCACTCAGTTTTCGTTCAACCTGGGCGAGCTTCTCTTGGGCAATGCCCTTCACTTCGCCACAGGACTTGGCTTCCGGGTCGACGCGAATGGCCAGTAATTCGCGAATATCGTCGAGGCTGAAGCCCATGCTCTTGGCGCGCAGGATAAACTCTAGCTGCTTAATAGAGGCGGTGTTGTAAAAACGATAGCCATTGGCGCTGCGCCCGGTGGCGGCCAGTAAGCCCTCGCGCTCGTAAAAGCGCAGCGTTTCCACTGTACAGTCGAGCTTTTTCGCGAGTTCTCCAATCCTTAGTTGAGCCATGGTGATTCCCCTGATTCCGTTGCTACTGAGATCAGAATAGAGCTTGTAGGTTACTACAGGGTCAAGGCTTGGCAGTAGGTTTGTTAAGAATGGCGATAAGCTGGGCACAAAAAAGCCCGGGCTCTTTTCAGAGACCGGGCTTTTTTTAGGCGGCGCTACTTAGCCTTTGTAAGCAGCAGCGGCTTTTTCAACTTCGGCCAGGGCTTCTTTGCTGCCTGCCCAACCGTCAACCTTCACCCACTTGCCTTTTTCGAGGTCTTTGTAGTTCTCGAAGAAGTGCTCAATCTGCTGGATAAGCAGCTCGGGCAGGTCAGAGGGCTCTTTTACGTCTTTGTAGAGCACGCTCAGTTTGTCGTGGGGAACGGCCAGCAGTTTGGCGTCTTTACCCGCTTCGTCGCTCATGTTCAGAATGCCGATGGGGCGGGCACGAATCACTGAGCCGGGAACAACGGGGTAAGGCGTAACAACCAGTACGTCCAGTGGGTCACCGTCTTCAGACAGGGTGTTGGGGATGTAGCCGTAGTTGGCTGGGTAGAACATTGGGGTGGCCATGAAACGGTCAACCATCAGCGCATCGTACTCTTTTTCAATCTCGTACTTGATAGGGCTGCTGTTTGCAGGGATTTCGATGGCGACGAAAATATCGTGCGGCAGTTCTTTGCCGGCTGGGATCGAGTTATAGCTCATGAGTCGTTTCCGTTATCAGCTGTGTGCAAGGTGAAAAAATCGCGCTGATTATACCCGCTAGGGCGGGTTAACACTAATTTGATTCACAGCCTTGCTGGCCGGCTTTTCGCCCGCTTCGGCCTGACTTTGAGGCCACGGGCTAACGGTTGCCAGGGCACGTAAGCAAATTGCGGCGAGGAAAGGGAGTGGTGAAAGGGCCGACTGCACGGGGAGTTGCCGCCGGCAAGGGGGAGACTAATCCTTGGAAGGTGCGTTTTATAGTTGGACCTGCACCAGGCCGTTCTCGTTGCGCGCGGGGAAGCGACGCACAGAGATACTGTCGTCTTCAAGGCAGTGTCCCGCCTCCAGACTGAAATGCTGTTTGTACAGTGGTGAGGCAACCACTAGCGTGTCGCCGACGCTACCAACAATTCCCCGCGCCAGCACATTGGCGCGGCTGAAGGGGCAGTGGTTGTCCAGTGCGAAGATGCGGTCATCGACGCGAAAGACAGCAAGCTGCGTGTCGCCGACTAAGGCGGCGGCGCCAGCATTGGGTAAAATGTCGTCGAGTGTGCAGACGGTGGTCCAGCTCATAGCTAATCTCCATACTTGTGCGAGGTTTCTCGCTACGTTGCTCTGTGTGGCTCCTGTCAGTGAGACCTTCAGGCAACAGCAATTAAGTTGTTGTTGAGTTGTTTTTCTTCTTCGTTGGCGGGCCTGATTTGACCGCGCTCTTCCACGAAAACAATGTCTTTGTCACCGTCATCGGCATTCACGAAGGAGCGGAATTGTTTGAGTTTTTGCTCGTCTTCGATGGTGGTCTTCCACTCGCATTGGTAGCTGTCGACCACGCTTTGCATGTCGCGCTCCAGTTCGTCGCAGATACCCAGTGAGTCGTCGATGATGACCTGACGCAGATAGTCCAAACCGCCCTCAAGGTTTTCCATCCACACCGAGGTGCGTTGCAGGCGGTCGGCGGTGCGCACGTAGAACATCAACAAGCGGTCGACGTATTTCACCAGGGTTTCGGTATCGATGTCGGAGGCAAAGAGGTCGGCGTGGCGGGGTTTCATGCCACCGTTGCCGCACACGTAGAGGTTCCAGCCTTTTTCTGTGGCGATCACGCCAACGTCCTTACTCTGTGCTTCGGCGCACTCGCGGGTACAGCCAGACACCGCCATTTTTATCTTGTGGGGTGAACGCAGGCCTTTGTAGCGGTTCTCCAGGTCGATGGCCTGGCCAACGCTGTCTTGCACGCCGTAGCGACACCAGCTGGAGCCCACGCAGGACTTCACCGTGCGCAGCGACTTGCCGTAGGCGTGGCCACTTTCAAAACCAGCATCGATCAGTTCCTTCCATATCGCCGGAAGTTGGTCGAGGGTGGCGCCGAATAAATCCACCCGCTGGCCGCCGGTGATTTTGGTGTAAAGCTTGTATTTTTTGGCGATGCTACCCACGGTGATCAAACCGTCCGGAGTGACCTCACCGCCTGCCATGCGCGGCACAACAGAGAAGGTGCCGTTGTTCTGCATATTCGCGAGGAAGCGGTCATTGGTGTCTTGCAGGCCGGCGTGCTGATTTTCCAGAATGTACTCGTTCCAGCAGGAGGCGAAGATGGATGCTGCCGTCGGTTTACAGATGGCGCAGCCTTTACCGGAACCGTGCTTCTCCAATAACTCGTCAAAGGATTTAATACCGCCTACGCGGATTAAGTGGAACAGCTCCTGGCGAGTGTAGGGGAAGTGTTCACAGAGGTCGGTATTCACTTCAACACCAAGTTTAGTGAGCTCAGCGTTGACCACCTGGCCTACCAGGGCGGTACAGCCGCCGCAGGTGCTGGCGGCCTTGGTGCAGCTTTTTATATCGCCAACGGTCATTGCGCCGCCCTGCACCGCCGCGCAGATATCGCCCTTGCTGACGTTGTTACAGCTGCAAATTTGCGCGCTGTCGGGGAGGGCATCCACCCCGAGGCCAACGCTCGCACTGCCGTCAATATTGGGGAGAATCATCGCTTCCGGGTGTTCGGGAAGCTCGATGCCATTGAGCGCAAATTGCAGCAAATTGCCGTAGTCGTCGGCATCGCCCACCAATACCGCGCCGAGCAAGTGCTTGCCGCTTTCGCTAACCACTATCTTTTTATAGATCTCGGCTTGTTCATCGATAAAGGTATAGGACTTGGCACCGGGGGTGTTGCCGTGGGCGTCTCCAATCGAGGCAACGTCGACGCCCATTAGCTTGAGCTTGGTGCTCATGTCTGCGCCGGTGAACTGCTTGTCGTCACCGTTGCCAAGGATATGCGCAGCGGCGACGCGGGCCATTTCATTGCCCGGTGCAATCAGGCCAAAGATGCGTTGGTTCCACAGCGCACATTCGCCAATGGCATAGATGGCGGGGTCAGAGGTCTGGCAGTAATTGTTTATGGCGATGCCGCCGCGTTCGCCGATCTTCAGTTCACACTGGCGAGCCAGCGCATCTTGCGGGCGAATACCTGCAGAGAAAACCAGAATGTCGGTTTCCAGTTCTGCGCCGTCAGCGAAGGACAGCTTGTGCACGCAGTGCTCGCCGTCGCCGATGTTTTGCGTGTTTTTCTGGGTGTGCACTTCAACGCCGAGATCTTCGATCTTGCGTCGCAGCAGTGCGCCGCCGCCGTCGTCGACTTGCACCGCCATCAAGCGTGGCGCGAATTCAATGACATGGGTTTTCAGGCCCAGATCTTTAATGGCTTTAGCGGCCTCCAGGCCGAGTAGGCCGCCGCCCACCACGGCGCCCACAGAGGCATTTTTTGCCGCCGCGGTGATCGCTTCAAGGTCTTCGATGGTGCGGTAAACAAAGCAGTTTTCGCGCTCGTGGCCGGGAACAGGGGGAACAAAGGGGTAGGAACCGGTCGCCAGCACCAGCTGGTCATAGTCGTAGTGGCGCCCTGAATCCGTTGTTGCGGTTTTTGCATCGCGATCAATGGCGACAACTTTTTCACCGCATCTAACGTCGATATTGTTTGTCGCGTAGAAGCCATCGGCAACCATGTTTAGCGCGTCGGCTTGTCGCGTTTCAAACCAGGCCGTCAGGTGTACGCGGTCGTAGGCGGGGCGGGGCTCTTCGCCGATTACGGTGATCTGGTAATCCGTCGCGCAGCCACTTTCGACGATTGACTCTAGGAATTGATGTCCAACGGGGCCGTTGCCCACAACAAGCAAGCGCTGTTTATGGCTCATAGTGACGTCCTTTGCTTCTTTCTACCATTGGCAGCACCGGGGAGTGCTGCATTATTAATGTGCCCTGGGGCGTGTAACAGGCATTAAGCAAAAGACGTGCCAGTGGGTTTTGTGTTCATTATGTGTTTGATTTGTAAGGTTTTTATATTTTTGTGGTCGAACTTGGGGCGCATTTTGGTGCTTTGTGGTGTGGCGCGGCTGATTGTTTCTGGGGCGCGCTGCTTCATCGGGGGGCGAAAATTCAGGCCGCAGGCGGTTGGCGGTGGTGGCTGGCACTTGCCTGGTCGCGTTAAGTTGTCGCTAAGTCATATTTATTGCTAACAATATCAATTGCTTAGTGGGCTGGTGTTGATGTTTGGCACGGCGTTTGCTCAGCAGCAAGCAAATTCCTCGTTGGCTGAATGGAGCTACTATGTCGTCCTCTACATTAAATTTGCTCGATCTCAAGCAGGATAAAGTCCGCTTGCTGCATCTGAGCTGGTTTGCCTTCTTCCTGACTTTTGTCGTGTGGTTTAGCCATGCGCCGATGCTGGCCTCTATTAAAGAGGCCTTCGATCTTACCGGGCAGCAAGTGAAAGCCCTGATGATTCTCAATGTGGCGCTGACGATTCCCGCCCGGGTGGTGGTTGGTATGCTGGTGGATCGCTACGGTCCGCGCATTATCTACTCGGCACTCCTCGTTAGTGGCGGCGCCATGTGTATCGCGTTTGCGTTTGCCGACAGCTATGAAACCATCGCGCTGCTGCGTTTTTTAATGGGTTTTATTGGCGCGGGCTTTGTGATTGGTATTCGTCTTGTTGGTGAGTGGTTTCCCGCGCGCCAGGTCGGCTTAGCCGAGGGCGTTTACGGTGGCTGGGGTAACTTTGGTTCGGCGGCAGCCGCGATGACCCTGCCAACCCTGGCGCTGATGTTCGGTGGCGACGATGGCTGGCGCTACGCCATTGCCAGCACAGGTGTGATGGCAATGATCTACGGCGTGTTCTTTTACTCACGTGCGCGCAACACGCCCAAGGGGTCTACCTACTTCAAGCCAAAGAAAAGTGGCGGCTTGGTGGTAACCAGTAAGCGCGACTTGGTGTTTTACATTGCCATGTGCATCCCCATGTACCTGGCGCTGGCAGTACTGACCTGGAAGCTGTCGCCGTCGAACCTGGGTATGTTAAATGGCGTTGCCGCAATGTCGCTTTACGGTGTGTTGGTGGTGTTGTTCATCGTGCAAGTTAGCCAGATTCTGCGCGTTAACCACGACGTATTGAACAATGTAGAAATCCCTGCCATGCAGAAATACCCCTTCAAGCAAGTGGCTATTCTGAACGTTGCCTACCTGGTTACCTTTGGCTCTGAGCTCGCGGTGGTATCGATGTTGCCGCTGTTCTTTATGGAGACCTTTGAACTGACCGCCGTAAAAGCGGGTATGTTGGCCTCCGGCTTTGCATTCATGAACCTGCTTGCTCGTCCCAGTGGCGGCTACCTGTCTGACCGGTTTGGCCGCCGTCGCTCGCTGAGCATTTTGATCTGCGGTTTGGCGGTGGGCTATATGCTGCTCAGTCAGATCACGTCTACGTGGCCGCTGCTGCTGGCAGTATTGGCGACCATGTGTTGCTCCTTCTTCGTGCAGGCTGGCGAAGGTGCGGTGTTTGCCATCGTGCCGTTGGTCAAACGCAGTATGACCGGGCAGATTGCGGGTATGACCGGCGCTTACGGTAATGTGGGTGCAGTTATCTTCCTGACCGTCCTCAGCTTTGTCGATGCTTCCAGCTTCTTTATGGTGATCGCCGCTTGCGCTGCCTTTGTGTTTGTTGCGGTGCAATTTATGGAAGAGCCGCAGGGACACATTGCCGAATACAACGACGATGGCAGTGTGGCGCTGATTGAAGTGAGCTAGTCTGCAACCTCAACTCGAAAAGGAGTGGTGTTTTGCACCTGGATGGTGGACTGAAATTGAGCATAGCCCAGCGCAGTAGCGCTGGGCTTAAGCAGTTTAATGAGGACAGTCTCGGCGCGCGAGTGCCCGAGGGTTCACTGCTGACGACCAAGGGCGCCGTCGCGGCTATTGCCGATGGCGTGTCGGCGGCCGAGGCGGGCAAAGAGGCGGCGGAAAGTTGCATTACCGGCTTTCTGAATGACTACTTTTCAACGCCCGAGTCATGGTCGGTGAAGCGCTCCGCGCAACAGGTATTAAACGCATTGAATCGCTGGCTGTTTGCCCAGGGTCAGGGCTATGCGCAGGCGGAAAAGGGCTATGTATCCACCCTGAGTGTGGCGGTATTTAAGTCCCAGCTCGCCCACTTGTTCCATGTGGGGGATAGCCGCATATACCGGCTTCGCGACGGCGCGCTGGAGCAGCTAACGCGCGACCACGCTCGGCGAATCTCTCCGGAACACGCCTATTTGACCCGGGCAATGGGGCTGGACGTCAATCTCGATGTCGACTATCGCTCAGTCGATATCTGCTGTGGGGACCTGTTTTTACTTTCTACCGACGGTATTCACGACGTGCTGCCTGACGAGCAGATTCGCCAGCGCCTTGCCGAGGCGTCCGGTGCGCTGGAGCCCGCCTGCGAGCAGTTGATCGACGATGCATTGGCCGCGGGCAGCAAGGATAACCTCAGCTGTCAGCTGCTGCGTGTAGAGGCGCTGCCGCTGGCCGATGCCGACGATGTTTATCAGCAGCTGAGTGCCTTGCCATTCCCGCCGCCGCTGCCGCCGGGTGCGGTGGTCGACGGTTTGCGCATTGAAGAAGAGCTTCACGCCAGCCCGCGCAGCCAGTTGTATCGGGTTGTGGATACTCGCAACCAGCGACAGTTAGTGATGAAAACGCCGTCATTGCTGTACTTGGATGACCCGGCCTACATCGAGCGCTTTGTGCTGGAGAGCTGGATCGCCAAGCGACTGGAGCATCCGGCTGTTGTGTCGGTGGTTGAGCCGCCCCAGCGTCCAAGCTGTTTGTACTACCTTGCTGAATATATTCCCGGTCAGTCGCTGGCGCAGTGGATGGCCGCGCGCGACCGATCGGCCGTGAGTGAGGCAGTGGCGGTGCTCAGTCAGTTGGCCAAGGGCCTGCAGGCGATGCATCGGCGCGATACCCTCCACCAAGATATTAAGCCCGACAATGTAATGATGGACGGTGATGGCAGGGTGCGCATTATCGACTTTGGCAGCTGCCATGTGGCTGGCTTAGCTGAGATCGCGGTGCCGTTAGAGCGTGATCATATTCTGGGTACCGCGCAGTATTCAGCGCCGGAGCACGTATTGCGCAAACCGCCGAGTGCGCGGGCTGACCAGTTTTCCCTGGCTGTCGTGGCCTTTGAAATGCTCAGTGGAACCCTGCCCTATGAGGGCAAGTTGGAGCAGTGCCGCAGCGCTGGTGATTACTCGCGCCTGCAGTACGTCTCTGCCAGTGATTACAACCCGCATATTCCGTATTGGATGGATCGCGCGCTAAAGCGTGCGTTGAGTATTAACCCCGACCTGCGGTATCACGACATCGCAGAGTTTATGCACGATCTTCATCACCCCAACCCCAGCTATCAGGCCAGGGAATTTCAGCCCTTGGTTCACCGCAACCCCCTGCGGTTTTGGCAGGGCGTCAGCGCCGTCTTGCTCGTGGCGCTGCTATGGAGCTTGAGCCGATAGCGAAGGGCTTTTGCTGGGCAGCGTGGCGGCATGCAGTATTGTGGTGCGCCAAACCAGTCGTTTGCACACATTTACAGGCAATATTTTAGGGCGCGGTCGTCTTGTTATGAGGCGCCGCTAAAGGCGCGTCGTCGTGTTTTGGGGCGGCTCTGGCTTTTTAGGTTTTTTGAGCGAGTTATTTTTCTCTAACGTATTGAAAATTATAAAAATAAATTAATTTTTTTGATCTCTCCGCGGCTGGCATACCGCTTGCTAAATATCCCTGCGATGGGCGACGTCGCCCAAACCGAATGCCCACAATAATAGGTGTTAGAGATAAACGGCGTTCTCAATTCGGCCTGATGGTCGTGGTGCTGCCGGCATTGTGTCGGCCGATAAAAAATAGTGTAGGAGAGAACTGCATGAGAGTTATTGCAAACGCCGTACTGCTAGGAGCCGTGGCGGCAACCTTGCCAGCCACCTCATTTGCCGATTCCCTTGCCGACGCGTTGGCAAACGGCAAGGTGTACGGTGACTTTAGGCTGCGTTATGAAGCGGTGAGCCAGGACAATGCCCTGGATGATGCCAGTGCCCTTACCCTGCGTAGCCGGCTGGGATATCAGACCGCCGCCTATCAGGGTTTTTCCGCGCAACTGGAGTTTGAGGATAGCCGCATCGTCGCGGGAGAGGGCGAGTTCAGTGCGCCGCCAGCCGGGTATAAAGCCGGGCAGTACTCGGTGATTGCCGACCCGGAAACAACCGAGCTGGATCAGGCCTTTCTGCGCTACCAGCACGGTGGGCTAACGGCCAAATTAGGGCGACAGGTCATCACCTACGATGGCCATCGATTTGTTGGGCACGTGGGTTGGCGTCAGGATCGCCAGACCTTTGATGGCATCTCACTTAACTATAAAGCCAACGATGCATTGTCGCTGAGCTACGCCTACTTGGGGCAGCGCAATGGCATCTTTGCCGAACAGGCGGATAAACAGGCCAAAGATCACTTGTTAAACCTGCGTTTCAACAGTGCGGTGGGCACGGTGACGGCCTATTCCTATTTGTTGGAACTGAATGAGGCGGGCGAAGATCGTCTCGATACCACTGGTGTGAGCGTGAAGGGGGCGAAGCCCCTGGCTGAGGCAAAGCTGCTATACCACGCTGAGTTCGCTCGCCAGCGGGCCGACACGCCGCTGCTCGATGCCGATGCGGAGTATATGCTGCTTGAAGCCGGGGTCGCCGCCGCGGGTTTAACCGCGAAGGTTGGCTACGAAGTACTGGGCAGTGACGACGGCAGCTACGGCTTTGCCACGCCCCTGGCGACGCTGCATAAATTCAACGGCTGGGCCGATATTTTTCTCAAAACACCGGCCGGGGGTTTAGTTGACCGTTACGCCTCGCTGGGCGGCAGTCTTGCCGGTGGGAAGTGGGCGCTGATTTATCACGACTACCGCGCCGACGATGACGCCGCGGGTGCCGATGCCTACGGCAGTGAAGTTAACGCGGTGTACAGCCGAAAATTTGCCAAACACTATTCGGTGGGAGTGAAGTACGCCGCCTACTCAGCCGATGAGCTGGCAGCCGATACCGATAAGTTATGGTTTTGGTTGGGCGCGGCGTTTTAACCCTGTTGCGCCCGCTTTTGCGCAATGTCATAGCCGGCCTCTGGCCGGTTTTTTATTGCTTGAGCGTATTAATGGTAGGCGCAAGCCAGCCGTAGAGCTTACTCGGGTGCAGTGATACCATGCCCAGCTAAATTCGACGGTCGAAGCACGAGCAATGCATATTCATATCCTTGGTATCTGCGGAACCTTTATGGGCGGGTTGGCCATTCTTGCGCGCGAGCAGGGGCACCGCGTTACCGGCTCTGATGCCAATGTGTATCCGCCGATGAGCACCCAGCTCGAAGCCCAGGGTATTGCGCTGATGGAAGGCTACGACCCGGCGCACCTCGACCCCGCGCCGGACCTTGTGGTGGTGGGCAATGCCATGTCGCGGGGCAACCCGGCCGTGGAATATGTTTTAGAAAGAGGTTTGCCCTATACCTCGGGGCCGCAGTGGCTGAGCGAACATGTGTTGCAGGGGCGCTGGGTGCTGGCTTGTTCCGGCACACACGGCAAAACCACCACCAGCAGTATGTTGGCGTGGATATTAGAGAGTTGCGGCTATGAGCCGGGCTTTTTGATCGGCGGTGTGCCCGCCGACTTCGGACTGTCTGCGCGTATCGGCAAGTCGGACTTCTTTGTGATCGAAGCCGATGAGTACGACAGCGCTTTCTTTGATAAGCGCTCCAAGTTTATTCACTACCGTCCGCGCACCTTGATCATCAACAACCTGGAATTCGATCACGCCGATATTTTTGATGACCTGCACGCCATTCAGCGTCAGTTTCACCACGTGGTGCGCACCGTGCCCGGCAGCGGCCGCATTATCACCCCGGCGAGCGTGCCCGCAATTGAAGAAACCCTGGCAATGGGTTGCTGGAGTGAGCGCGAGCAGCTGAGCGTTAGCGGCGATACTGCCGAGTGGCAGCGCGGTGAATGCAGCGAGGACTACTCGCAGTTTCGCGTGCTGCATCAAGGGCAGGATCAGGGGCAAGTGTGCTGGCAGCACACCGGCGAGCACAATGTGGCCAACGCATTGGCTGCCATCGCGGCGGCGCGGCATGTCGGTGTCCTGCCAGCTGACAGTATCGATGCGCTCAGTCAGTTCCAGGGCGTGAAGCGCAGAATGGAGCTGCTCGGCTGCGTAGACGGCGTGTCGGTCTACGATGACTTTGCCCACCACCCCACCGCCATTGAAACCACCTTGCAAGGCCTGCGCGGTCGTGTGCAGAAAAACGGGCGAATTATTGCCCTGATAGAACCGCGCTCGAATACCATGCGTATGGGCATCTACAAAGACCGCCTGGCAGCCTCGACGGCCTCGGCAGATCGCGTTATTTGGTATCAGCCACCCGGACTGGACTGGTCGCTTGACGGCGTGATCGCCAACAGTCCCGTGCCCGCCGAGTTAAGTCGCGACCTCGATGCCTGTCTCCAGCAGCTGGTCGCCATGCTGCGCAGCGGTGACCACGTGGTCATCATGAGTAACGGTGGCTTCGGTGGTATCCACCAGCGCCTGATGACGGCGCTTAATAACAGGGCCTAATTATGAAAGCGGTAACCTTGGCAATGACCGGCGCATCGGGCGCGCAATACGGTTTGCGCCTGCTCGAATGCCTGCTGGCCGCGGGCTGTCCGGTTCACTTTATGATCTCCAAGGCGGCGCTGTTAGTCGTGGCAACAGAAACCGACGAGCCCCTGCCAGCCAAACCCCAGGCCCTGCATAAACATCTGGTGGAGCGCTTTGGTTGCCCGCCCGATCAGTTGCAGGTGCACGGGCCGGAAGACTGGATGGCCGCCGTGGCCTCGGGTAGCGGCGCGCCAACCCGTATGGTGGTCTGTCCGGCAAGTACCGGCACCTTGTCAGCCATTGCCTGTGGCGCCAGTAATAATTTAATTGAACGCGCCGCCGATGTTGTGCTCAAAGAGCGGCGTCAGTTAATTTTGGTGACGCGAGAGATGCCCTTGTCGAGCATTCATCTGCAGCATATGCTCAGCCTCAGCCAAATGGGCGCGACCATTATGCCGGCGTCGCCAGGCTTTTATCGGCGCCCGACAAGCGTGGATGAGATCGTCGATTTCGTCGTCGCGAGAATATTGGACCACCTCGACGTAGCGCAAACGCTGCTGCCGCGCTGGGGTGAATAACGGCCGTTACCGGCCCGGACGCAGAGACCCTGCGCCCGATAATGACAATAAGGAAACACCATGACTGGGCGGCTTGCCAACGCATACCAGACACTGATTCTCCGCAATGCTACCTGGGTGTTGCTGCTGTTGATGGCGGTGACCGGATTCCTGGGTAGCCATATACCCGCGATGAAGCTCGATGCCTCCTCCGAGGCTTTGGTGCTGGAAGGGGATACGTCGCTGGAGTATTTCCGCGAAATCAGCAAGCGCTACCAGACCGAGGACTTCTTGCTGGTCACCTACCAACCCGAGGGCGACCTGTTCGCGCCCCAGCAGCTGGAAACCATCGCCAAGCTGCGTGATGACCTGGCGAAGCTGCCGCGGGTGTCGAGCATTAATTCTATTCTCGATGTGCCCTTGTTGCAGAGCCCGCCGGTGAGCCTGGGTGATGTCACCGCGGGTGAGATTCCCACCCTGGGCGACGGCACTGCCAATGTCGACATGGCGCGCGAGGAATTTGCCAACAGCCCTATTTATCGTTCGCTGCTGACCAGCCCCGATGGTACGACCACCGCGCTGCAGGTGAACCTGGAGCGCGACCAAAAATTCTATGAGCTGCTGGACGCCCGCGATGTGCTGCGCGCCGACGCGGCGCAGCGCCCCCTGACTCTGGACGAGCAGGCAAAACTCGAGGCGGCCGAGCAGGCCTTTGATGACTACGTCACCGAGATTCACGGCCGCCAGGAAGCGCTGGTTGCGCAGGCGCGAAGCGTGCTCGACAACTATCGCGACGGCGCCAAATTGTTCCTCGGCGGTGTGCCAATGATCACCGTGGATATGATCGACTTTGTAAAAAGCGATCTGAAAGTGTTTGGTACCGGGATATTGGTGTTCATTGTGGTCTTACTGGTGGTGATTTTCGGCAGCCCGCGCTGGGTGCTGATTCCGCTGCTGAACTGCGTGGCCACGGTCACCTTCATGCTTGGGCTGCTGGCCTTTATGGACTGGCGGCTCACGGTTATTTCCGCCAACTTTGTCGCGCTGCTGCTGATTATTACGCTGGCTATTACCATCCACTTGGTAGTGCGCTACCGGGAAATTTCGGCCCTGTCGCCGCAAAGCAGCCAGCTGCAGCGAGTGAGCGACACCGTTCGTCTGATGGCGCGGCCCTGTATCTACACCGCCCTCACCACGCTGGTGGCCTTTGCGTCACTGGTGGTCAGCGGTATTCGTCCGGTCATTGATTTCGGTTGGATGATGACCATGGGGGTGATGGCGGCGCTGATACTCAGCTTCCTGATTCTGCCCTGTGTACTGATGCTTTTGCCCGCCCGCGAAGAGAAAAACGGCGCCGGTGGCGAGGGCGCTTTTACCCGCTATTTTGCTGTTGCTACCGAGCGTTTTGGCGGCACCATTGTGGTGGTGTCGGTAGCCTTGCTGGCGGTGAGTGCCTGGGGTATCTCACAGCTTAAAGTGGAAAACCGCTTCATCGACTACTTCCACGAAGACACCGAAATTTATCAGGGCATGGAGACTATCGATGCCGAGCTGGGCGGCACCATCGGGCTGGATATTATTCTCAATCGCCCGAGTGAATCGTCCGCGCCGGCGGTTGCCGACGGTGCGCCTGCCGCCAATGATGCCCCTGTCGACAATGCCGCCGCCGAGCAAGCGGGCGAGGAATTCGATGCCCTGTTTGGCGACGCCGAATTCGACGAGGCTGACGACAGCTTTGCCGCTGAGCAGGGCGACGACTTTGCCGATGATTTCGCTGGCGACTTCGATGCGGGCTTTGACGATTTCAGTGCCGGCGACGATTTTGGCACCGGCGCTGCAAGCCCTCAGAGCGAGTGGTTTACGGTGGCGGGCATGCGCCGTATCCAAGAGGTGCACAACTATCTGGACAGCTTGCCCGAGACGGGCAAAGTACTGTCCCTGGCCACCTTCTACGAGCTGATGCAGATGATTATGGGGAATGTCGACGACCTGCAATTGGCGCTCGCTCAGCGCTCACTGCCGACGTCGATCAGCAGTATTCTGCTCGACCCCTACTTGTCTGCCGAGGTGGATCAGGCGCGGATTAGCCTGCGGGTGAAGGAAACCAGCCGCAGCCTGGAGCGCGATGCCTTTCTTAAGGAAGTGCGCAGGCACCTGATCGACGAGCTGGGTTTTGAGGAAGAGCAGGTGCGCCTGACGGGCTTGTTGGTGCTCTACAACAATATGTTGCAGAGCCTGTTTACCTCGCAAATTTTGACCTTGGCGGCGGTGTTCGTTGCCATCCTCGCAATGTTTATGGTGCTGTTCCGCTCATTTAGTCTGGCGATGATCGCGCTGACACCCAACCTGCTGGCCGCCGGTGCGGTGCTTGGTGGGATGGGGCTGGCCGGCATTCCGCTGGATATGATGACCATTACCATTGCGGCGATCACAGTGGGTATTGGCGTCGACGACACCATTCACTATGTGCACCGCTTCCGGGATGAATTCCCCCGCGACCGCAACTATCTGCAAACCATGTATCGCTGCCACGGCAGTATCGGCAAGGCGATGTACTACACCTCGGTGATTATCGTCTTTGGCTTCTCCATTCTGGCGCTGTCGAACTTTACCCCGAGCATCTACTTCGGCTTGCTCACCGGTCTGGCAATGATCGCTGCGCTCATGGGCGCGATGTTGCTGTTGCCGAAATTGATCCTGATGATTCAGCCACTGGGGCCGGAAGGTAATGCACGCTGAGCAACAAGATCAC
Organism: Spongiibacter sp. UBA1325; assembly: GCF_002306875.1. Taxonomy (NCBI): domain Bacteria; kingdom Pseudomonadati; phylum Pseudomonadota; class Gammaproteobacteria; order Cellvibrionales; family Spongiibacteraceae; genus Spongiibacter; species Spongiibacter sp. UBA1325. The sequence goes on along the minus strand of NZ_DBTD01000005.1, from coordinate 50,347 downwards.
TACCCACTGTTTCCGCTGGGTGGTGTGTTATTTCCCGGTGGCCGCATGGCGCTGCGTATCTTCGAGCGCCGCTATCTGGATTTGCTGCGCAATACCCTGCGCGACGACGGTCACTTCGGCATTGTTCACCTGCACGCCGGCAGTGAGGTCGACGGTAAGGGCGATGAGCCGCGTATCGCCGCCGTGGGCTGCCAGGCCCGGGTAGTGGACTGGGATCAAACCGAAGACGGTTTGTTGTCGGTGGTGGTTGAGGGCGGCCCGCGTTTTCGCCTGCTGCACAGCTACCGCGACGACGCCGGGCTGAATCGCGGCCGCGTTGAATGGCTCAGCGAACAGGCGGATATTCCTCTGCCAGAAGAGGCTGAAGAGTTGTCTGCCTTGTTGGCGCAGTTGTTGGAGCACCCCCATGTGCAGCGCATGGGTTTCTGTGCCGAGGTGAGCGGTACCGGTGAGCTGGTCAACCGACTCGCCCAGTTACTGCCGCTCAGTCCAGAGGATGTGTATCCGCTGCTGGAGATAGACGAACCGCTGCACCGGCTAGACGCCCTGCACGACCTGCTCGAGAGCCTTTCACAATAGCCAGCCTCTGCATCGCCACCGATAGTGAGTGCCGCCGCATTCCGGTATACTGTGCGTTTTTTCCGCCCCAGCACGGGCGGGCAGTTCGCGCAGTATTCAAGGGGATTCGCGTCGATGGAAGTCAAACAGTATATGCAGCAACTCGGACAGCAAGCGCGCGCGGCTTCGCGGGTGTTGGCCGCGGCCGATAGCGGGGCAAAAAACCGCGCGTTGCTGGCCATTGCCGAGGCGGTAGATGCTGCCCGGCAAACCATTGCTGACGCCAACAAAAAAGATTTACAGGCCGGTGAAGCGGCGGGCCTGGATGCCGCATTATTGGACCGCTTGGCACTCACGCCAGCGCGTATCGACGGCGTGATCGAAGGCCTTCAACAGGTGGCGGCGCTGCCCGACCCCGTTGGTGCCATCAGCGACATGAACTACCGCCCCAGTGGTATCCAAGTGGGTAAAATGCGCGTGCCCCTCGGTGTGGTCGGCATTATTTATGAGTCGCGCCCCAATGTTACCGCCGAGGCAGCAAGCCTGTGCTTGAAGTCGGGCAATGCGGCGATTCTGCGCGGCGGCTCCGAAGCTATTCATTCCAATCAGGCGCTGGCGGCGTGTATTCGTCAGGGCTTGGCGGTGGCCGGGCTACCTGAAACGGCGGTGCAAGTGCTGGAAACCACCGACCGCGCAGCTGTGGGCGAGTTGATTACCATGCCCGAATACGTGGACGTGATCGTTCCCCGTGGCGGCAAAGGCCTGATCGAGCGGATTTCGCGCGATGCTCAGGTAACCGTTATCAAACATCTCGATGGCATCTGTCATGTTTACATTGACGATGCTGCCGATGCCGACAAAGCGCGCGCCATTGCCCTGAATGCCAAGGCCCAGCGGTTTGGCACCTGCAATACCATGGAAACACTGCTGGTTGCCGAAAGCCGCGCCGAAGAATTACTGCCCGGCATCGCCGAAGATCTGCAAGCCGCCGGTGTTGAACTGCGCGGCTGCCCGCGCACCCGCCAGGTATTGATGGGCGCCGTTGAGGCCAGCGAAGAAGACTGGGCGACAGAATATCTGGCGCCGATCTTGTCGGTGAAGGTGGTGGCCGGTATTGATGAGGCGATGGACCATATCGCCCAGTACAGCTCGGGCCACACCGAATCGATTGTTACTGAGAACTACACCCTGGCGCGTCGCTTCCTGCGCGAAGTCGATTCCAGCTCGGTAATGATCAATGCCTCCACGCGTTTTGCCGACGGCTTCGAATACGGCCTGGGCGCCGAGATTGGTATTTCCACCGACAAAATTCACGCCCGTGGCCCGGTCGGTCTAGAAGGACTGACATCGCAAAAATGGGTGGTGTTCGGCGACGGCCATGTGCGGAGCTAAGCACCCTTGACGGCAACTCTGCGCAAGCATTGTTTGGTATTTGGTGGCACCTTTGACCCCATTCACCACGGCCACTTGCGCTCAGCGATTGAGCTGCGCGAGCTGCTGCAGGCCGACGAGCTCAGGCTGATGCCCAGCCACCAACCGCCGTTGCGCGGCCGCCCCGGCGGCACGGCCCAGCAGCGATTGGAAATGGTGCAATTGGCCGCCGCCAATGAACCGGGCTTTGTTGTCGACGACCGCGAGCTCAGCCGCGATGGCGCGTCCTACACCGTTGACAGCTTGTGCGAGCTGCGCAATGAACTGGGCGACGGCGTTGGTTTAACGATGGTGATGGGCAGCGATGCCTACGCCAAACTGCACCGCTGGCACCGTTGGCAGTGCCTGCTTGATTACGCCAATGTCTGGGTGATCGAGCGCGCCGACCATCCACTGCAGGCCGATGGCGAAGTTGCTGCCGCAATGGACGCCCGCCGGCTCGCCAGCGTTGAGCAATTGCGCACGCGCGCTGCCGGTGGTTTTTTCAGCAGCCGCCTGATCCAATTACCTATTTCCGCCACCGATATTCGCGCCCGCGTTGCTGCCGGGCGCTCTATTCGCTACCTGCTGCCCGATGCTGTGGCAGAGCGTATCGCCCATTGGGGGCTTTATCAGAACATGCAAACAGGAACACAAAGTTAATGGCCGTTGAGCAATTGAAAACGCTGGTGATCGACGCACTGGAAGAAGTAAAAGGGCGCGATATTACGACGCTGGACGTACGCGGAATCAGCGGCGTAACCGACTACATGGTGGTGTGCAGTGGCACCTCGAATCGCCACGTTAAGTCGCTGGCAGACAATGTCTGGGTAGAAGCCAAGAAAGCAGGTTTTACCCCAATGGGCATGGAAGGTCAGCAGACCGCCGAATGGGTGCTGGTTGATTTTGGCGATGTGGTTGTACACGTGATGCTGCCCGAGGCGCGTCTGTTCTACGACCTTGAGCGGCTCTGGCAAGTACCGGCGGCAGACGGCGAATCAAGCGACGGCGGCGATGAGAGTTAGCCTGCTCTGTATCGGCGGCAAAATGCCCGACTGGGTTGAGGCTGGTGTGGCGGAATACCGCAAGCGCCTGCCTCAGGAAATCCAGTTGGATATTCGCGAGTTGCCGCTGGCCAAGCGTGGCAAAAACACCGATATTCGCCGCGCCATTGCTCAAGAAGGCGAGGCGATGCTGGCGGCCATTCCCCGTGGTGACAAGATTATCGCGCTGGATGTAAAAGGCCGCTCTGTTAGTACCGAGTCGCTGTCAAAATCCTTGGCGGCATGGCGCATGGAGGGCGATAACGTCAGCATACTGGTCGGCGGTCCCGACGGTTTGGCTGCGCCCTGTCTGGCGGCGTCCAGTGAAAAATGGTCGATGTCTGCAATGACCTTGCCGCACCCACTGGTGCGGGTTATGTTTGCCGAGCAGCTCTACCGCGCCTGGACTATCCTAGCTAATCATCCCTATCACCGTTGAGTCATGGCCACCATACCCCGACGCCAGACCCTAAAAAACACCTACCGAGAGCGCTATGTTTACCGGCGCCGAATGTTTGTGTGCATTGTGTTATTGATGGTGATGACCGGGGTGTTGGTGTCGCGCTACACCCAGCTTCAAATCCTCGACTACGACATTTACAAAACACAGTCTGACCGCAACCGCATTCAGCTGATGCCGATAGCGCCCAAGCGCGGCCTGATCTTTGACCGCAATGGCATACTGCTCGCGGAGAATATTCCCAGCTATACACTCACGGTGATTCGCGAGCGCGTTGACGAGCTGGATGAAACGCTGGCCATTATTGGCGAGCTTATCGAACTCAGCGACGACGATATCGAGCAATTTAAAAAACGCCTGCGTCGGCGTCGGCCCTACGAGGAAGTGCCGCTTAAGTTCCGCCTCAGTGAAAAAGAGATCGCCATTATTGCCGTCAACCGGCACCGCATTCCCGGTGCCGATGTCGACGCCCAGCTGGTGCGCCACTATCCTCAGGGTGAGTTATTTGCCCATGTGCTGGGCTACGTTGGCCGAATCAGTGAGCGCGAGCAAGATACCATCGACCCTGTTAACTACAGCGGCACCCACCACATCGGCAAAATTGGTCTGGAAAAATACTACGAAGACCTGCTGCACGGCACCGTCGGCTACCAAAATGTGGAGAGCAATGCCCACGGCCGAATTCTGCGCGTGTTAGAGCGCCACGATCCGCTGCCAGGCGGCGATATTCAACTGCATATTGATGCGCAGGTGCAGAAAGTTGCCTACGACGCCATGGCCGGACGGCGCGGCGCCGTGGTGGCCATCGACCCCAAAACCGGGGGCGTGATCGCCATGCTCAGCACGCCGAGCTACGACGCCAATTTATTTGTTGGCGGCATTAGCGGCAAAGACTACCGCGCCCTGCAAAACGACAACGACCTGCCGCTGTACAACCGCGCCTTACAGGGCCAGTACCCGCCGGCCTCTACCGTAAAACCGCTGTGGGCGCTGGCTGGCATGTATTACGGCGTGGTAACGCCAGCCACGCGCTACGCTGACCCCGGGTTCTTCAGTCTGCCCAACGACACCCGGCGCTACCGCGACTGGAAGCGCGGCGGTCACGGCGCCTCGGTGAATATGGATCAGGCCATTGCCGAAAGCTGCGATGTGTACTTCTACGAGCTGGCCTACAAGCTGGGTATTGATCGCCTGCATGACTTTGGCACGCGCTTTGGCTTGGGGGATGTCACTGGCATCGATAACACCAACGAGCGCGGTGGGCTGTTGCCGTCGCGGCAGTGGAAGCGCGACACCCGCGGCAGCCACTGGTACCCCGGCGAAACCATCAACGTGGGCATTGGGCAGGGCTTTATGTTGGCAACGCCGCTGCAGATCGCCGTGGCCACCTCGGTGCTGGCGTCGCGCGGTGAACTGCGTGCACCGCGGCTGTTAGCCGCCGTCGGTGGCGAACCGGTTGAGGCGCCGCTACTGGGCAAAATGGAAGATGTCCCCGAAAGTCAGTGGGATGCGATCCAGCATTCCATGGAAGAAGTGATTTACGACGTGCGCGGCACCGGTCGCTCGCTGCGCAAAGGCCTGCAATATCGCATGGCGGGGAAAACCGGTACCGCTCAGGTGATTAGTATTGCCGCCGGGGAAGAGTACGACTCGGAGTCCCTGGAAAAGCGCAAGCGTGACCACGCCCTGTTTGTTGCCTACGCCCCGTCGGAAGACCCGCAAATTGCCGTCGCCGTAATTATTGAAAACGGCGAGAGTGGCGGCGGTGTGGCCGGGCCAGTTGCGCGCGCGGTGATGGACGCGTATTTATTGAATTCGCCGGATGTGGCGAGCGGAGAGCAGCAATGAGCCAGTCCGATTTTCTGCGCCAGTTGCCCAGTGGCGCAGGTCCTATGTACAGCCAGCGTACACTGTCCCAGCGCCTGCGTATCGACCCGGTAATGTTGTTTCTGCTGTTGTTGTTAAGCGGTGTGGGTTTAATGGTGCTGTACAGCGCCAGCGATGAAAACGCTGCGGTGGTGTTGCGGCAGGGGCGCTTCCTCTCCGTTGCCTTTGTGGTGATGGTGCTGGTGGCTCAGCTTCACCCGGAACAGTTACAGCGCTGGGCGCCGTTTGCTTTTATTGGCTGTATTTTACTGCTGATCGCCGTGCATTTTATGGGGGTTGGCGCGAAGGGCGCGCAGCGCTGGCTGTCGCTTGGCGGCTTTCGCTTTCAGCCCTCGGAGTTGGCAAAACTGATTATGCCGATGACCGTGGCCTGGTACTTGTCGTCGCATCCACTGCCGCCGAGCTGGCGCTATACCGCGGCGAGTTTGGTGATTATTTTTGTGCCCACCGTGCTGGTTGCCACCCAGCCCGACCTGGGAACCTCCATCCTGATCGCCGCCTCGGGCATGTTCGTACTGTTTTTGGGGGGCATTAGCTGGACCTTTATCTTCTCCGCCTTTGGCCTGCTGTTGGCCGCCGCGTGGCCGATGTGGGAGTTTGTCCTGCACGACTATCAGCGCCGCCGAATCCTGACGCTGCTAAACCCAGAGAGCGACAAGCTGGGCGCGGGTTGGAATATTATTCAGTCCAAAACTGCCATCGGTTCCGGCGGCTTCGAGGGTAAGGGCTGGCTGATGGGCACCCAGTCTCATCTGGACTTCCTGCCGGAGAGTCACACCGACTTTATAATTGCGGTACTCGCCGAAGAATACGGCCTGCGCGGGGTGTTGCTGCTGTTGCTGTTGTACGCCTTGATCATTGGCCGCGGCATCTGGATCTCCACCCAGGCAAAACATTGCTTCGGTCGCTTATTAGGCGGGAGTATTATCCTAACTTTCTTTGTCTACGTATTTGTAAATATGGGCATGGTCTCCGGGCTGCTGCCAGTGGTGGGTGTGCCCCTGCCGCTGGTCAGCCAGGGCGGTACATCATTGGTGACATTGCTGGTGGGTTTTGGCATCTTGATGGGGATTTATGCCGACGAGCGATTGGTGCATCAGTAAACGCGCTATCGGCCGCTGTTCACGGGCCTTCAATAAAAGAGAGAATACACAGTGATTTTACGCAAATTGATTTCTTCGCCGCTGCGCTGCCTTGCTGCCGCCGTGGCTATGTCGACGCCGCTGCTGGCGTCGGCCGATTACAGCCAGCACGACAAGGCCACTGAATTTGTCGACAAAGTGGTCGAAAAACACAGCTTTGACCGCGACTGGGTGGTCAATATTCTGCAGCAGGCAGAAAAGAAGCAATCCATTATCGACGCCATGGAGCGACCGGCCGAGTCGGTAATGACCTGGGCGCGCTACCGCAAAATATTTATTCAGGACTCACGCATCAAGCAGGGCGTGAAATTCTGGCAGGAACACGCCGACACGCTGGCGCGGGCGGAAAAAGAATTTGGTGTTCCCGCTGAAATGATCGTTGGCATTATCGGTGTGGAAACCCGCTACGGCCGCAATAAAGGCAGCTACCGCGTGGTGGATGCGCTGGCGACTCTGGGTTTCGACTTCCCCCGCCGCAGCACCTTCTTCCTCGGTCAGCTGGAGCAGTACTTGTTAATGGTACGTGAGCAGGACTTTGACCCACTCAGCTTCAAAGGCAGCTACGCCGGTGCAATGGGTTATGGTCAGTTTATTCCCAGCAGCTATCGCGCCTACGCCGTCGACTTCGACGACGACGGCCAGGCAGACATAGTGAACAATCCCGTTGATGCCATCGGCAGCGTTGCCAACTACTTTGCCGAGCACGGCTGGCGCAAAGGTGAAACCGTGGTTACGCCAGCGGTATTGAGCGAGCCGGTAGATGAAACCCTGTTTAACGCGGGCCTGAAGCCGGTAAAAACCCTTGCCGAGTTGAAGCTGGGCGGTATCAGCAGCAATCAAGCGCTGGATGAAAGCATGAAGGCCACGGCAATGAAGTTCGACGGTGCCAAGGGCGACGAGTACTGGGTAGGGCTGAAAAACTTCTACGTGATTACGCGCTACAACCACAGTTCTATGTACGCATTGGCCGCGCACCAGCTCAGCCAAAAAGTGGCCGAGGCCTACCGCAGTGAAGTCGCGCAGAAATGACGCGACGCTTATCTTATGGCCTGCTGTTGTTACTGCTGCTGCAGGCCTGTAGCCAGCCGGCAATTCGTCAAAGCGGGCCCGTCGAACCACCGGTAACACCCACCGAGAACGACGGCGCCCCGCTGCACGACGTCGACCCAAATAGCCTCGCCGATGCCACGCCGCGCCCGGAAATCATCCGTATGGCCGGCAACAGCAACCCCTACAAAGTGCTGGGAAAAACCTACCACTTGGTGGACGACCACCGGGGCTTCAAACAGCGCGGCATCGCCTCGTGGTACGGCACCAAGTTTCACGGCAAAGCCACCGCCAATGGCGAGACCTACAGCCTCTACCAAATGTCGGCGGCGCATAAAACACTGCCCATTCCGGTGTATGTGCGCGTGAAAAATTTGGAAAACGGTCGCGCAACAATTGTTCGCGTGAATGATCGCGGGCCATTCCATTCAGACCGCATTATCGACCTCTCCTATGCTGCCGCGGTTAAGCTCGGCTTTGCGCGCAAAGGCACGGCCGCAGTGGAAATTGAGGTGATTGACACGGATAATATCGACGGCGCAGAAAAAGCCGCTGCCGATTACTATTTGCAGGTGGCCGCTTTCTCGCAACTGGACTCCGCCCAGGCCCTGAAAGATGCACTCGGCGTCGGGTTGGCCTACCCGGTATCCATCGCGAGCCAGGCGTCGTCGGAGCCGGTGATTCACCGCGTGCGCATTGGCCCGCTACCAGACTACGCAACGGCACAGGCGGCGCGCAAAGCGTTGCGCAGTCGCTGGTCTGGTGAACCGCAGTTACTGGTCGACGAGCGTCAATAGGGCGCCGTCGCGATAAATTAGCTAACGAAAACTCATCGAAAAAGGTTTTGTTTTGAAACGCTTAGTGTTGTTGATTGTCTCCGCCCTGGTCTTTGCCAGCCACGCTGCCGCCCAGCAAAGCCTGGTGCCAGCGCCACCGGCTATCTCCGCGTCTGGCTACTTGCTAATGGACGCCGACAGCGGAGAGGTATTGATTGAACACAATGCCGATGAGCGCCTGCCCCCCGCCAGCCTCACCAAACTGATGACCAGCTATGTGCTGTCCTACGAGCTGGAGCAAGGTCAGGTGAGCAACAGCGACCTGGTTACGATCAGCAAAAATGCCTGGGCGCAAAACCCCATCTTTGCTGGTTCATCGCTGATGTGGATCGAAGTTGGCAAGCAAGTCACCCTTGGCGATCTGCATAAAGGTGTGGTGATCAGTTCGGGTAACGACGCCAGTGTTGCCGTGGCCGAATACCTCGCCGGCAGCGAAGATGCCTTCGCGGGCATAATGAATCAGCACGCGCAAATGCTGGGTCTGGAAAACACCCACTTTGTTAACTCCCACGGCTTGCCGCACCCCGAGCACTACACCTCGGCACGCGACCTGGCCATTCTGGCGCGGGCGATCATCGACTTTCCCAATGAGTACGCGCTGTACAGCGAAAAAGAGTTTGTCTACAACAACATTCGCCAGAACAATCGCAACGGCCTGTTGTGGACGGACCCCAGCGTCGATGGCCTGAAAACCGGCCACACCAATGAAGCAGGGTACTGCTTGGTGACGTCTGCCAAGCGTGAAGGCATGCGCCTTATCTCCGTGGTAATGGGCGCCTCCAGTGAGCGGGTTCGCGAGCGCGAAACGCAAAAGCTGTTGTCCTACGGCTTCCGTTATTTTGAAACCCACCACCTGTATTCGGCCGGCACTGAGCTGACCAAGGCCAAGGTGTGGAAGGGCGGCAGTGCCGATGTGGCGCTGGGCGTGCAAGACGATGTCTATCTGACCATTCCCCGCGGCAAGGCCGACGACCTGGATGCGCAGTTAATTGTTAACGAGGTGCTTACTGCGCCCATCGCCGCCGACAGTGAATACGGCGAGCTGCAAGTAAGCCTGGACGGCAAGTTGGAAGTGAGCGTACCGCTGGTGGCACTGGAGTCGGTGGAAGAGGGCAGCATCTTCAAACGCCTGTGGGACAGCATCGTGCTGTTCTTCCTGAGCCTGGTGTCGTGAGGGTAAAAGCATGACGCAGCAAGAACCACCGAAAATTGAATTCCCCTGCGACTATCCCATCAAGGTGATTGCCGACAATCACGAGGAAGCGCGGGGCAAGGTACTGGCGGTGATGGAACAGCACGCCGCGCCACTGGCCGAAGGCTGTGTTACCGAGCGGCTGAGCCGCGAAGGGCGCTTTATGTCGCTCACCGTGACCATTGTGGCCACCGGCAAAGACCAGCTTGAGCGCATCCACGTAGACCTGAAGGCGACCGGCGTCGTTAAAATGGTAATGTAGTGAGCGAGAAAATCCTCTATCAGCGCCGCTTGGCCGGGCTGCAAGACTACCAGCCAGTGTGGCAGGCCATGCAGGCCTATACCGATCAGCGCGATGCCGACAGTCCCGATGAACTGTGGTTTTTAGAACACCAGGCGGTATTTACGCAGGGGCAGGCTGGCAAGGCCGAACATATTTTAATGCCCGGCGACATTCCCGTGGTGCAAGTGGATCGCGGCGGCCAGGTTACCTACCACGGCCCCGGCCAGTTGGTGGGCTATGTGCTTATTGATCTGCGGCGGCTCGGTATTGGCGTGCGTGACTTGGTTACCGCCATTGAGCAAAGCATTGTCGACGCCCTTGCCGAGCTGTCCATTGCCGCTCACCCGCGTGCCGACGCCCCCGGTGTTTATGTGCAAAGCGGCGCTAAAATTGCCCAGCTGGGCCTGCGTGTGCGGCGCGGTTGCAGCTTTCACGGCTTGAGCCTGAATGTCGATATGGACCTGTCGGTGTTTCAGCGCATCAACCCCTGCGGCCATGTCGGTATGGAAGTTACCGACATTCTTCGCCAGGCTCCGCAGCAAAACAGAGACATGGTAAGGCTGATGGACAGCCTGTCGCGTCAACTAGCCACGCGTCTGGGCTACAGCAGTAGCCCCGTGCTGGACGACAATCAACTACCCGAGCTGTAGTCGCAGCCCGGCAGAGGTAATAGCAATGAGCGAGACAAGCCAAGGCCAAAAACGCCCCGCCGCCAAAAAAGTGGTGCAGGGCGAAAAACTGCGCGGTGCCGAAAAAGTCGCCCGTATTCCGGTCAAGGTCATTCCCTCGGTCGAACTGCCGGTTAAACCGAGCTGGATTCGCGCCAAGCTGCCCGCCAGCCCGGAAATCAGCCGTATTAAGCAAATTCTGCGCAAACACAAACTCGCCTCGGTATGTGAAGAGGCTGCTTGCCCCAACCTGGGCGAGTGCTTCAGTGGCGGCACCGCCACCTTTATGATCATGGGCGAAATCTGTACCCGTCGCTGCCCCTTCTGCGACGTTGCCCACGGCCGCCCCAATGCCCTGGACGAAAACGAGCCTCGCGAGCTGGCCGAAGCCATTGCTGAAATGCAGCTGAAGTACGTGGTCATCACCTCGGTAGACCGCGACGATCTGCGCGACGGCGGTGCCCAGCACTTTGCCGACTGCATTCGCGAAACCCGTCAGCGCAGCGAAGGTATTCGCATTGAAGTGCTCGTACCCGACTTCCGTGGTCGCATGGACGTGGCGCTGGATATACTCGAGCAAGAAGCGCCCGACGTGTTCAACCACAACCTGGAATCGGTACCCAGCCTCTACAAAAAAATCCGCCCGGGTTCCGACTACCAATGGTCGCTCGACCTGCTCAAAAAATACAAAGAGCGCCGCCCCGACGTGCTTACCAAGTCCGGCCTGATGCTTGGCCTCGGTGAAAGCGCCGACGAGCTGATTCAGGTAATGAAAGACATGCGCGCCCACAACATCGACATGATCACCCTCGGGCAGTACCTGCAACCCAGCCGTGACCACCTACCCGTGGACCGCTTTGTTACCCCCGAAGAATTCGACGAATTCGGCCGCATCGCCGAAGAACTCGGCTTTAAAAGCGTTGCCAGCGGCCCGATGGTGCGTTCCTCTTACCACGCCGACAAACAAGTCGATCTTAGCCTGCTGAAGTAACTCAGCCCTCAGCAAGCAAGCCGCTCAAGGGGCTGCGCACACCGTGCGCGCCCTGCTTGAGTACGTGGGTATAAATCTCCGTTGTCTTAACGTCGCTGTGGCCCAGTTGCTGCTGAACCGTGCGAATATCCGCGCCTGTCTGCAGTAAATGGGTGGCGAAACAGTGGCGCAGAGTGTGCGACGTCACATTCTTACGCAGTTTGGCGCGCAACGCGGCGGCGCGAATATATTTGTTAAGGGCCGATTCGTCGAAATGATGGCGCCGAATCAGTTTTTCATAGGGATCGATGCTGAGTCTACTGGCGGGGAAGAGATACTGCCACGCAAGGCTCTTGTTGGCGTTGGGGTACTTTCTTGCCAAGGCATCAGGCATCCATACGCCAGCAAAACGCGTGTCGGCTATATCCGCTATTAAGTAGCGCTCAACAACGATTATCTGTCGGCGTAGCGCGGGTATGAGTTCAGGCGCTAACGTCACCAGACGATGCTTGCCCCCTTTGCCCTGCCATATCTGCAGTTGCAAATTATCGAAGTCGATATCCTTAACGCGTAGGCGCAATAGCTCCATACGGCGAAGGCCAGAAGCGTACAGCATAGACACCATCAGTTTCGGTGTGCCCTCCAGTGTATTGAGCAGGCAGGCGACCTCCTTTCTGGTCAATACCACCGGCAGTTTGCGTTGTGGCTGAGCGCGTCGAAATTGAGCAATACTCCCTAAGGGTTGTTCGAGGTATTGGTTATAGAGAAACGCCAAGGCGTTGAGCGCAATGGCTTGCGTTGCCCCGGAAACGCGACGTTCACAGGCGAGATAATTAAGAAAAGCCTCCACCTCTGCGCCAGCCAACTCTGCCGGGTGGACCTTGCCATTAAAAATAATGAAAGACTTGATCCAGTAGCTATACGACTTTATCGTACGTAGGCTGTAGCGACGCACTAGCATGTGCTCCCGCAATGACCGAAGGAATGGTGAAGCGCTCATAATGACAATCCCTGTCTTTAATCTGTATGTACATACAGTATATCCCGTTGCATCCTTCTTGCCAGTGAAATGGCCCTGTTATTGGTCGCGACAAAACCAGGGTTCAAAATACTCTATAAAAAACAATGCATTAATAAAGGGTAGAAAAAGAGCCGGCGTGATAGATGGCCGCCCGATAATATTTATTATGTGGCCGCAGGCCACATAAACAGGCTGTTATACGTTTTCTTGAGGGCTACCGGGTTTGAAATTTGGCACGTCCAATCCAAACATTATTGACACCATCGGCATAGAGAATGGCTGTGTCGTCTTGAGTCTGATTCAAGGAGTCAGTGTCGATGAAAGCAGCATACGAGATCTACAGTATAAATTTAATGTCTATCTTTCCTATATCTTAGATGGCCAGCTAGAAGAGGAATATCCCCACTTTTCGAGTAATTCGGCAAGAATAGATCTTTTGTTTCAATACGAGCCCACAGGCATTGCAAGGGATTTCATAGATAAAGCGGTGCATCAATGTGCCAGCGAAGGAGTAGGAGTAAATTTAGTTGTCGGAGCAGTCAACGTATAACAAACGGCTGTTGTCGCCCCTTCGGGGCTGGGACGGCCTTTCCGCCGCTTCGCGGCTACAAGCCCGCCCCAAAGCCGGGCGTTATACCCCTTTGCAAAAGGAGTGCTAGTTCATGGCAACTAAAAAAGCACCAACCAAAACGCAAGCTAGCAAGGCTGGGAAGACCCTCAGCACCTCTAGTAGCTCTAGGGCAAAGTCCGCAGCTGCAAAGACACTGGCGAAGAAATCCGCCACCGCCCGCAAGGTGCACTCGGCGCCGAAATCAGGGCCAGTAAGCCGGGCCAACGTGAAGAAAGCCGTGAAAACGGTTTCCTCGAGCAGAAAGACCACGACTTCGAAGCGGAAGTAGCATGGCTAGTACAGACTATGCTTCGAGCGTGTTTTTCAACTGTCCATTCGATGATCGCTACGAGGAACTTCGGGATGCCATGGTGTTTGCAATCTACGATTGCGGGTTCGTCCCGAGATGTGCACTGGAAGAAGATAATGGCGGCGATGTTCGATTCGATAAGATCAAAAAGCTAATCGAGGATTCAAAGTTCGGTATTCATGATATTTCTAGAACCGAGCTTGATCAGATCGATGAGAATACCGCTTTGCCTCGCTTCAACATGCCGTTGGAGTTGGGGGTATTTATCGGCGCGAAGCGCTTTGGTGACGCTCGACAGAGAAGCAAGAATTTACTAATCCTGGACCGTGACCCGTATCGATATCAGATATTCATTTCAGACATTGCGGGCCAAGACATACGAAGTCATGGAGATGACGCGAACAACTTGATCTCACATGTCAGGAACTGGCTCAATACTGCATCGGGCCGGAAAACGATCCCCGGGGGGCAAGAAATTCAACGACGTTATCGAGAGTTTCGGGAGCAGCTACCACATCTAGCTGCTGCTTTGCGCCTCGAACTAGAAGAGCTCACCTACAACGACTATTCAAACATTGTTTCAGAGTGGCTTCAGGAAAACGCGTCATGACGGGGTATAACAAATCGCTGCAGCTGACGTTTGACCCGCCACCTACTTTTGCTGCCGCAAAAGCAGGCGCCGCCTCAAACGCAGCTGAGCTCAGGCGTTATATTTATTAGAGAGTTCATCGCATGGGAACCACGATAGAGGATATTCAATACGAAGAAATGTGGAGTGAGCTTCATCATGAAGCAGTAATGAAGAATGAAGCAAAAAAGCAATGTATCTATATTTTTGTTGAGGGTGAATCTGAAGAAGCAGTATTCCAGTCATTGTTGGAGAGTTGCGGTTTAGATTTTGAAACTGATGGAATTGTTATTGCGAATTACAACGGTATCGGAAATCTAAAACACTCTATTAGACTTCTCAGAAAAACGTTAAGCCATGATCGTCCAATTGTCGTAACTTTTGATGATGATCTTGAAGGTAAGCGTATATCTAATATCATCAATGACCCACTAATAAGTGCGTTTAAAATACCTTCTAGTCCCGTCGTAACATATGGTAATGGTGAAAAAGGTGGTTCATTTGAAGAAAGCTTTCCTCCCGATTGCTTTATATGCGCGAGTTTCAAGCCGCGCGCTATCGATAGTAATCTTCTTGGAAAAGAGACTGAATTTAGAAATGTATTTGACCCAAGTAAGCCTTGGGTCGCTCAGTTGGCAAACTTCATAAAATTAAATGGAGGTAATCCGGGCTCAATTAACAAAGTAGAAATAGCTGAAAACATGGCATCGTCCTGCTTAACTATACCCAAAACGTTCGAAGAGTTAGCTGCACTAGTTAGTCAAACTAGACAGGCCTATCCGGTAGCACATCCAGATGATGTCGAAGTTAAAATATAACAAGGCCAAGCACAAGCGCCCATGCAAAAAACGCATGGGCTGGACCTCGCTGACGCTCGGCCTGTGTTGGAGGCGTTAGTACATGAGAGAGATCATATGGATATTGCACTAATATCAGCTTCGTACGAAGGGCTAAAAATAGGAAAGGCCGCTCTACAGTCTCTATTTGACGCAAAGGTAGATTCTGAAGCCAAGGAAAAAATTGATCTCGTACTGCAAAAGCTGGGTGATGCGCAAGATACGTTATTCTCCATGAGAGAGGAATTGTTTAGGCTTCAGGAAGAGAATGAAAGGTTGCGCCGACAGGCCGCGAGCATGGCTCAATGGGATGAGATTAAAAGCAGGTATATTCTCCAGAGCACTGAAGGCGGAGCAATCGTCTATGTCTCTACAGGCGATCCACAGCATTATGCTTGCCCTAGCTGCTTCAATTCTAAAGAACTCCATTTTCTTCAGGATCGGCACGTTATGAGTGGGGAGTTCAAATGCACTGGGTGTGATAGCACATACCCTGTGAAAAAGGAGAGATCGTTTAGTATGCCTTCCACACCAAGGCGCCGCTGATGAAAAAAAGTACTAACAAGATAAGGCAGCGCGACATAAAAACCTCCGCTTCGCTCCTGTTTTTTTGCGCCTACTTATGGCGTTATCAGCTCGTTCAATGAATAAGAATATCGCAATTTTGGGCGTCGCAGTCTTAGCTATTATGGGTAGCATCTATTTCACGCTTGCAGTTGTGTACGATAAAGAACGTTTCAATCCCGGAACTGCATATGAAGCGGAAGCGCAGGCTTGCACCGTGGACTCAGATTGTTCATCAGTAGATCTTTCGTGTGATATTGGTTGCGAGGTTGCCGTTTCGATTTCAAACAAGGACCGATATTTGGAACTTCGTAAGAAGCACTGCGATATAAATCCACCAAAGGTTTTCATAGATATTTCGTGTGGCGTTTCTTTGCCACGTTGTGTGGGAGGTTCGTGTCAAATGGTTATGTCCAAGCATGAAGACTCATAACAAGCGGCAGCAGTCGCCGCGCAAAAGGCCGCGCGGCTGGGACGGTTCACCCGCCGCTTCGCTATGGGTAAACCGCCCCTGTGCCGGGCGTTATGCAGTCATTTGAACTGAACATCAAGCTCGCCATCGGAGTCCTAGCTGTTTGCTTGGCTATCGGCGCGCTTACATATTTTCAGTTCGAGTCAGGCGCGGGCGAAACAACATACGTCGAAGGGGAAATTGTTTCCTATACTAGGCATTCATCGGGAAAATCGGCTGCTGATCCGGCATTCTACGTGCGGCTACCCAGCGGTGTTCAAGTTTTTGTCCGAGATTGGGGGCAGTTGCCAAATACGTATCGTGGCCGTGTTGTTTTGTCGGTACAAGAGGGCATGGTAAGTGGTAGGAAAATTTACAATATCAATGCAGCTCGCACTAAAGAACTGCTGCATAACAAGTAAAGGCACTGGACGTCAAAACCGCCGCTTCGCTCTGGTTTCGCCGCCAGTGCTTTAGGCGTTATGTGTCCAAAACATAAAGGAGGTAGCCCCCATCATTTCGTTACTAGCTAAATCCTTTCTTACAAGCTGGCCATCTACTGAAAAGAGGCGGTAGGCAACCAGCCGCCGTAAGGAGGTGATTAAGCATGGCAACGAAAAGCAAATGCAGGCCAACGCGCACAAGCAAAAAGCCTGGGCCAAAAACGGTGAAGGTCTCCGGCCATACCCGTTCCAAGCCTAAGTCATTGCCAAAGTGCAAGTAACCTGAAATTGGCTTTGGTGGGGGCTACCTCCTTTATGTTTTCAATCATGCATTCACACATAACAAGCGGCGGCAGTCGTGGCCTTCGGCCACTGGGACGGCGTGCTGCGCACACCGCCCCTGCGCCGGGCGTTAGCTGTAAAGAGGGTTCGAGTGAATCTCAAGCAAATGGGTGTAAAAGAGCTCTTGCAGTTGCAAGCATCTATTACGAAAGAGCTCAAAAGTCGTGGAGTGGTAAGAACTCAGAATAATCCGCTGGGCGATTACACTGAGTGGCTCGTGGCAAAAGCTCTGGATCTTGAGCTCGAAGCCAACTCCAAAGCAGGCTATGACGGCGTAGATAAGAACGGCACTCGCGTCCAAATAAAAGGGCGTAGAGTTACACCTACAAATAACTCGCGTCAGCTTAGTGCTATCCGAAAGTACGAGGAAAAAGACTTCGACGAATTGGCGGCAGTAATCTACGACGAAAACTTCAACGTCATTGAGGCATTGTTAATCCCGCATGAGGTCGTAGGTGAATATGCCTCATTTCGAGAGCATGTAAATGCTCATATTTTAATCCTCAAAGGGCCAATTCTTAGTGACCCTAGAGTTAAATGTATAAAGCAGGCGGTATGCAGCTAACAAGAAGGTGCACGCGACGAGCGCGTGACCAAGGCGTTATAAGTCATGAGTAGCACGTCGAAGTTTTATGGATCGCTAGCGGTATTAGGTGCCGCATTGTCTTCACTGGATGTTCGTATCGCACTCGCATACGGCGTCACTGGTCTTCTGGCCCTGGTATTTGTGCAGGTTAGCGCAATGCTAAAAGCAGGCAGTTATACATCATTTATAGCGAGCGCGTTCTCAGAAAAAATTGAAGGCAGTAAGCGTTTTTACGCTGTATCCGGTCTGGCAATGATAGTGGGCGCATTTATCGGCATCTTTATCAGGTTTGCGTGGTTACAAAATGCCTTATAACAAGTTGCAGCACTATGCCCCGCTAGCGCGGGGCCGGACAGCCAAAAGCTGCGCTTTTGTCTGCCCGTGTGCAAGGCGTTATATGGCTTTAGAGACTCTAGCCTTACTGGCAACGTTTCTTCTCTTGGCAGGGTGCTCCAGTCAAGAAGATCACACAGTTGTAAGCGACAACACGCTCAATGATTTAAAAGAGCTTACGGAAGTCGCCGAGTATTTTTACGAAAACCCCTCGATTGAAGAAACAATTGTTAAAAAGGTAGAGGGTATGATCTATCGGAAGGTTATCGGGGTGGGAACATTGCAGCCCCAAATATCTAAACTAAATGGAGCTTCGCTAAAGGGGTTGTGTGTAGTAGTAGTATTGTCAAGAAATCCCCGATTTGGAAAAGCGCTGGGCGATGGGCAGCTCAGTCAGCTTGCGATTAGTTATTTAAAAAGTATCGAGTCGAAATTGAAAGAACGTACCAATGAGCTTAACGAAACGATATTCACAGATAGTGATTGCGCCATATAACAAGGCGCGCAACCTGGACGGCTTCGCCGCCGGTTCGCTTGGTCGTTATGGATACCAATAGATGAATCGTGAGCGCGCTATAGTCAAAGTTTTTATAGTAAGCATTTTGCTCGTGTTTGGCGGGGGCGCGGCTTTGTATAACCAAGCAATGAGGCTCCTATCTCTCCATGAAAATGGAGTAGTCGTCAGAGGAACTGTTGTCGGGCTACAGTCGGTAAAAATTGGCTTTCCGTTTAATAAGCATTATTTAGTCCAAACGGAGGCTGGAATTATCTCGGTGCCAGTTCTGATCTCTAAAGAACTGGAGTACGACGCAAAGGTAACGGTCTTGTATGACCCGCGTGACCACGACAATGCTATAGTTGGGGTCAAGGGCAATGATCTGTTTTCATATTTTAGTAAGCGCAAGGAAGCATGGAATATTCTTTTTCTCACTGCGTTTGTAGCCTTAGGGCTGTACGGACTTTCGGCAACAATCTCCGCCATAACAAGGGCGCGCAGTTAGCCGCTAAAAAGCGCGGCAGGACAGCAAAAACTCCGCACCTTTTTGTGCAAACGCTCCGCTTATTTTTGCACAAAAAGCCGCTCCATTTTGTCTGCCCCTGGCGCCGGCGTTAGTTGTAAACCATGAATAAATTTTACCTCATACTGATTTCTCTGATTATTTCCGGCTGCGGAAAGGAAAATGAACTAATTGGCCTACGAGCAGGGGGATTTAATCTTGCTAACTCGGATCAACAATCGGCTGTTTTAAGGGAATTAAATAAATCTGGTATACCATTTAAAGTAACAGATGGCCGTGTGTGGTACCTCCAGAAAGATGTTGCTGAAGTTCGTCGTATCAAAAGGCGGATAACTATGCGGGAAGATGCATCACCATATGATATGGATTCAGAAGTTGCGGTGTCTGAGCTTCACCTTGAGATATAAGCGAAGCTTTGAAAATGCAGGCGTTCCATACACAGTTAAAAGTGGTAATGGTTACTTCAATATCCAATGGCGAGTTACCTACGCTGAAAAAGTTGACCAAATAGTTGAGGATGTCGGGTTTGAATTTTACGAGATATCAACAAACAACTAACAAGCGCAATCATTCGGAACGCCTTTAAGCTGCTTCCGCTGCGCTCCATCAACTTAAAGTCGTCCGGTGTTGCTGGCGTTAAACATCATTATGGAAATTCACCACTACATTACAGTCGGTGCAATATCTCTCTGACACACATTGTGAGATCGCTAGTCCGTACGAATAGAAACCCTATAGTGGCTGCCAGCGGCGGCATTGGCGTCGGCTTTCTATATGGTGTTGTTTCCTGATCGCTGGCCTAATTATCGCCAGAATACAGGAGTGCAGCCATTTGAATCTAAAGTCTATTTAGCAGTCTTTGGTATGTATTTCGTTGTCAGCATACTGCAGGCGGCAAGAATGGCCTGGGGGTTCACCACAAGAAGGTTGACGCTCGTCCAAATATCACACTTGGAGGGCGAGTGTTGTAAGCAAGAGGGAGCGTTAGCGAAAATGTTTAACCGAGCAGAGCAGAACTGCCCATCCCGTAGTGTGGGCCTCCATTTTGGGGTCTCGTCCCAGCTGAAAGGATAGAACGTTTATGAATGAGTTATTCGAAAATATTTCTCCTGTTGTCTTTGTAGCGTTCTTCGCATTTGTTATGTACTCAATGTTTTCTAAGAAAGGAAAAGGAATAATGATGGGAGGAAACATCGTTGATACGGCAAATGATGAGATCGTTCAGTCTTCAGGCATGCTGACCACTAAGATTCGCGCCCACGTTATTCAATCAAAATCGGGAGAAAGGCATCTCGGATTAGAGATTTCTGAGAACGTTAAGCTCGGCGCTAGTATGAAGTCGGTAAAGCTTTCAAAGCAGGAGGCCGAGAGGTTAATCGGGATGCTCAATGAAGTTGTGTCCAAAACTTAACATGCCAAGGCAGCAAACGCCCGGGGGAAGTTTTCTATGGACAACGCGCGGCGCGGACGCATTAGTAGTGGCGTCTACTTTTTGAAGGGGTCTCCCTACGCAGTTCCGCCTTCCCAGTTGTGAGCGTGATGGCTACACCGATAGAGAATTATTATGAAACTAGGTGTTTTGCTTTTTGAAGGATTCGAGCTATTGGATGTCTTTGGCCCACTAGAAATGTTTGGGCAAATCGATGATTTAGACATTTATATGGTTGCTGAAAAAGCCGGCGCAATAACTTCAGCTCAAGGCCCAGCCGTGATGGCCCAAGAAGAAATTTCAATAAAGTCAGATTATGACATTATCCTGGTTCCCGGTGGCATAGGAACGCGGAAAGAGGTGGAAAATACCGGGGTTATTAATTGGATTTCAGGCCAAGCTTCAAGGGCAAAGTATGTTGCCTCTGTATGCACGGGTAGTGCTTTACTCGCAAAAGCCGGAGTACTTGACGGCAAAAATGCAACCACCAATAAACTCGCATTTTCATGGGTGTGTTCTCAGGGGTTGAATACCAACTGGATTGGCAAAGCTCGCTGGGTTCAGGATGGGAATATCTTTTCTTCGGCAGGCGTGTCAGCTGGAATTGATATGTCCTTAGCGTTAATTGACGAGATATGGGGTAAACGTAAGGCCGAATCAATTGCGGATTGGACAGAATATCAATGGAACTCAGATCCAAACGATGATGTTTTTGCAGAGAAACAGGGCTTGTAACGTAGGGCAAAAAGGTCAATGTTGGTGGGCTGCCTGCATACCGCTTAGATTTGTTACGGCAGCCCCACATTGAGTCGTTATATTTCAGGGAAGCTATGAGCAAAGAAAACGGAGAGTACCGCATAAGTGATGATCGAAGTGATGTGCAACTTGATAAGGTTGAAGCACTTCTAAGGTCATCGTATTGGGCTAAAGAAAGGCCGCTGGAGACCATGATGGTCTCAATAGAGAATAGCATTTGCTTCTCGTTGCTTCACAAAGGTGAACAGGTCGGCTTTGCGCGAGTCGTCACTGATTTCGCTTCTGTAGCCTATATCGCTGATTTAATAATTCATCCGGATCATCGTGGTAGGGGCCTTGGAAAGTGGATGTTCGGTGAGATCACCAACGATCCGCGTTGGAGCGCGAAGTTTCAATTTCTTGCAACCGATGATGCTCATGGGCTGTATGAGCAGTTTGGGTTTTCTGGCAGTAGCAAGTTAATGAGCACAAAAATATAACAGGCGTTAGCCGCTGCCGCTGTGGTTTCTGCGGTTTGAAGGCCCGCCGTTTGCTGGTGTAAGTAGATTCGCATAACATCATCGACATCGATTTGGGCGCTTGCTCGTTCTACACACTCTATACAGACCTTGGTCCGCTAATGTCATGAAAAGAACTCATCGCCGCGTTGGTGCGCCATGCCGCTGACCAGACGCCGTATTCTCGGTCTTGTGCCTGCCGTTGCGGGCGTATCTCTGCTGAACGCATGTGGTGGTGATGCCGGGCACGGCGGATCGTTTTTGGTGGATGATGAAACGCTGTTGCCGCCGCTGGGGGCGGGCGATGCGGCGTCGGTATTTCCCTCGTCGGTGGCGAGCGGTGATCCTACACCCTCGGGCGTTATTCTCTGGACGCGCCTTGAGCAATCGGCAATCGTGCCTGATCAGGATGTGCTTTGGGAAGTGGCCGAGGATGAACGCTTCTTGCGTCGGGTGGCGGCCGGGCGCGTTCCGGTGTCGGTATTATCACCGGAGAGTGATAACGCTCTGAGGTTGGACGTAGATGGGTTATTGCCCGCCAACCGATTCCTTTATTACCGCTTCGCCCACGCTGGCGTGTCCAGTCGCGCGGGGCGGCTGCGAACATTACCCGAATCGGACGATGAGGTTGCGAGCCTTCGTTTGCTTGTGGCGTCTTGTCAGGACTATACCCTCGCGTATTTCCATGCCTTTGGCGAAATGGCGCAGCGAGAGGCTGATTATGTCCTGCACATGGGCGATTTTATTTACGAAAGCGCCATCGTGCCGCTACGGCCCATAAACCTGCCCTCGGGTGGGCAATATGCGAGCTCGCGGGAAGACTTGCTGACGATCTATCGCACGCATCGTAGCGACGCGAACCTGCAAGCGCTGCTGGAAGCGCACACGCTGATCTGCACTTTTGATGACCACGAGTTTGCCAATGATCTGTACTTCGACGGCGTGCGCCCACGCGGTCCCGATCATCCGCTGGACAGTGATCCGGAGGCGATGACCCAGTATGTGCGAGAGGCGTTAGATGTCTGGTACCACTATTTACCGGTGCGAGTGCAGTACGCGCCCGAGGCGGCTTTTCCTAATGTGATGACCGCGCAGCGGAGCTTTCGTTTTGGGCGCCTGGTTGAGCTTGCAATGACCGAGCTGCGAATGCACCGCTCACCGCACCCCTGTGGAGAGGGCAATTTCGGAGAGCGTCAGCTGGTTGTTGAAAGTCATTGCGAGGCCCGGCACGACGAAGGGCGCACCTTGCTGGGCGACGTGCAGAAGCAGTGGCTGTTGCAAACACTGACCACTAGCAGTGCGCGTTGGCGGGTATTGGGGTTGCCGATTCCGTTTTCACCCATTTCTATCGCGCAGTTGCCACCCACGGTGTACGAGGTTGATCACTGGGACGGATATACCGCTGAGCGAGCAGAGCTGTTGCACGCGCTGCGCGACACCGAAAATTTGGTGGTGCTGGCTGCCGACTTGCATGCATTTGCGGCGGCGACATTGCGTGACGGCTACCCGGATGGCCCCGCTGTCGGTGCGGAATTCACCACAAGCGCAGCGGCCGCGACGCCGATCGCGACCATTAACCCGCCAGCCAATGTATTCCTGCAAAGCCCCTTTATATTGGCAAATAACCCGCATTTTTCATTTTGGGATGGCACTCGTAATGGCTGGCTTGAAGTCGAGTTTAGCGATCAGGCTTGCACCGTTGCCGTACGTGCGATGCAAGCGCAGATTCCAATACCCAACCCCTCAATCGAAACGGCGCGCTTCACCGTAACAGATGGTGTTCCCGGCCTGGCTTAACGTTGGGCAGTGCGCTTTCCGAGAGACTGGGTGCGAGCAGTGCGCGCGGATACATTCACAGGGCCGCACCAACTGTTAAGTCGTGTTGTTGCGTGGTGCGCAACATGCTGTGGTCTGTGTATGATTAAATCATTCCGTTACGAAGGACTAAAGCGGTTTTACTTGACTGGCAACACGTCGGGTATACAAAGAGATCACGCCAAGAAGCTGCGTATGCAGCTGGCTGCTCTGGATACGGCCACTTCGGTAGAGAATATGGATATCCCCGGTTTTCGGCTTCACCCATTGAAGGGGCAAGACAAAGGGCGATGGTCGATTCGGGTTAACGGAAATTGGCGCATGACCTTCGAGTCTACAGACGGCAGTGCCTACATTCTTGATTATGAGGGTTATCACTGATGACTACGCATAGCCCGCCGCATCCTGGTGAATTCATTAGGGAGGTGTATCTGGAGCCCTTCGGTATCAGTTCCCGTCAGCTTGCGTCTAGTCTAGGGGTCTCGCCCTCCACGTTGTCTCGACTGCTGAAAGGGGATAGTGGAATTAGCCCTGAAATGTCTTTGCGGCTGTCCAAGGTACTGGGGCGTACTCCCGAGAGCTGGCTGGCAATGCAAGATATGTATGACCTGTCGGTGGCTCGCAGCACGGTCAATCTGGATGGCATTCGCCCTCTGGATTTCGAAGCAGCTTAACGAGCGGCTGTTTTCCGAGGTTGAGGATCAGGCCCCTGCGCTTGGCGCTACGGCATGCCGAAAAGTGAGGCATTAGCGATGTTATGAAAAGTCACTATTTGCCAACGCCGACAGGCCACACGTTCACGAGACGTGAGTTAATTTTACTCGGTATTGGGGCGTCGCTGCTGCCTTCCGGTTTGGCAGCTGCTGATACCCGTCGGGGATTACTGCAAGCGACGCCGAGGCAGACGGCGGGGCCCTTTTACCCTAATTGGAGCCAGGCGGATCGCGATGCCGATTTAACCAGGGTTACCGGTCGGGGTGAGAGCGCCAGCGGCGAGCTTATTCAGGTGTCAGGCCGGGTGCTGACCCCTGATAACAAACCTGTTGAGGGCGTATTCGTCGAGGTTTGGCAGGCCAATGCTCAGGGGCGTTACGCTCACGAGGCCGATAGTAATCCTGCCCCTATTGATCAGAATTTTCAGGGCTGGGGGCAAATGACCACCGATGCCAATGGCGCTTACCAGTTCACAACCATCATGCCCGGGCCGTATCCCGTTAGCCGCAGTTGGTCGCGGCCGCCTCATATTCATTTTAAGCTGCAGAAACCGGGGTTTAGTACGCTGACAACGCAGATGTATTTCGCGGGCCATCCCCTGAACGATCTGGATGCGCTGCTATTGCAGCATGGTGCTGAAGAGCGAGATCAACTTATAGTCGCGTTTGATGACCGCGGTGTGTCCAATGGTAATCGGCCGGTTCGGTCGGGCGTTTTTAATATTGTGCTCGAAGCGTAGGTATAGTGGCGTAGAAACGGACATGTGGCCTTTTCCTGGGGCGCTGCGCCGGTAGTAAGTGCCTACATTTGAATACATCCTCTCTTATTCACCCTGTCGTGGCCATTGAGTAACCCCGTTTACACACCAAGCGGGCTATCGACGTTCGCTATAAAACGTTGAGGTGAACCTGGCGCCGCTAAGTGTATTGATTAGTCTCTCCCAGCGGGTTATTTTGGCGATTTTTAAGGAAGCGATAGTCATGCATGGAATCTGGCGCTCAAGCCTGTTGTCGGTAGTTTTGGTTTCTCCCCTGGCCTGGGCAGAATCGCCCCTTCAGTCTGCGCCCTCGAATGAGCGGGTGGTGCGTGGAGTATTCAGTGCCGCCGTCACCGATGGCGGGGATGATCTGGCCAAGGTGCAATTTAAAAATGCCGACAGCGAAAAAATTAAAGCGGGCGGCCTGTTAATGGTCGGCGCTGGGGTGCTGGTGGCACCAAGCGACAGCCCTTTCTCTTACCAGCTAACGCTGAATTATCACTTTGACTCGATAACAGCAAAGAATGGCGATGCCAGTTTTGACCGTATGCCTATTGAGGCGCTGGTATTTTACAACAGCGGTAAACACCGCTTTGGCGCGGGGCTGACGCATCACCTTTCACCAGAGGTGGAGTTTGACTTTGACGATGCCCCGCGTGAGACCGTCGAGTTTGACGATGCCACCGGCGCGGTTATTGAATATAACTATGCGGTGTCGCCGAGTATTTGGCTTGGGCTGCGCTACACCGCCATTGATTACAGCCCCAGCGACGTTGATGGCGAGGACGTCGACGGCGACCATGTTGGCGTAACCTTGCATATTCCCTTTCACTTCTAGCGCTTAGCGTGGGCCAGTGCGCGGCCATTGGCGGCACTGGCACCAATTAGGATGTTGAGCGACGTGCCATAGGAGGGCGACGATGATCACCGTTATCAACAGTATTCAGCTGCCTGAGCCGATTAGCGTGGCCGAAGCGCGCGCCTTATTTTTGCAAACGGCCCCCCAGTACCAGCAGCTGCCAGGGCTGATTCGCAAGGTGTATACCCTGTCGGAAGACGGCGCCACCGTTGGCGGAGTGTATTTGTGGCGCAGTCGGGAAGCGGCGGATGCCCTCTATACCCCGCAATGGAAAGCGCGGGTGGCTGAGCACTACGGCGCGTCGCCGACACTGGTTTATCTGGAAAGCCCTGTGGTAGTGGACAACGTTAGCGGTGAGGTCATCAGCGACTAACGCGTTGTGCATCCGCTGCGCCTGTTCCTTTGAGGGCTGGTAGTTTGCGTGGTATATAGTGCCCCTGCTTTGATTAAGGACGGGATATATGCGCATAGCTTCTTGGAACGTGAACGGTATTCGCGCGGTAATGAAGAAAGAGTTTCTGGAGTCGGTGGCGACGCTGGATGCCGATGTTTTATGCCTGCAGGAAACCAAGGCGCAGGACGACCAAGTGGCCGCGGCGCTGGAAACCCTTGAGGGTTACCACATTTACAGCAACTCGGCGGAGCGCAAGGGCTATTCGGGCGTGGCCATTCTGAGCCGCAAAGCGCCGCTGCGAGTGTTCGCGGATATCGGCATTGATGAGCACGACAAGGAAGGGCGCGTGCTCACTGCTGAGTTTGACGACTTTTACCTGCTTACCGTTTACACCCCCAACTCCGGCAGTGAGCTGGTGCGCTTGCCGTATCGAGAGAGCTGGGATCGTGATTTTCTGGCCTATGTGAACAAGCTCGGTGAAGACAAGCCGGTACTTATGTGTGGCGACTTTAATGTTGCCCACACTGAAATGGATATCGCGCGCCCCAAGCCCAACTACAATAAAAGCGCGGGTTACACCCAAAAGGAAATCGACGGGCTGGACCATATTCTGGCGGCCGATTTTGTTGATACCTATCGCGCCCTGCATCCGGAAACGGTGAAATACAGCTGGTGGAGCTACCGTGCCGGTGCCCGTGGTAAAAATATCGGCTGGCGGATCGACTACTTCCTCGGCAATCGCGACTTTGTCGAGCAGCGAGTGACGGCGGCGGAGATCTGGAATGATATTCACGGCTCCGATCACTGCCCGGTCAGTGTGGATTTAAGCTAGTCGGGGCAAAAACAGGGCCAGTGATGATACGAGGGCGACAGGGCAATGGCATCTGAAGCGGAAAAAGGCCGTGTGGAAGTCAGCATTTTCTGCCGCTTTGCCAAGGCCGCAGGCCTGGATTACCGCGACGTTGAAAAACAATTGCCGGAGGGCGGCAAGCCGGATATTCGCTGTCGGCTCAATGAACACGTTACCTATTTTGAATTGACCGAGGCCTGCTCGGAAGACCTGGCCAAGGCGATCGCCGGGGCAGGGCGCGTTGACCGCGAGGCCCTCGCCCGCCTTACCGACTACACCTCTGCGACCTACCTGAAGAAAATTGCTAAGCGCTACCAAGTGAGCGAGCCCGTTGAGCTACTGATCTACAACATTGGCCGCACGCTGCTGCCCGATAAGGTGATTATCGACAATCTGCGCAAGCTCGCGCAGCGTGATAAAGGCCAGTTTCGCCGTGTGTGGTATTTCGGCGACAGTGTTGTTCAGCTCTAGCGTGGTGATGTGCAGGGGGAGTTGTCATGGAAAAGGCTGGGGCGGGCTGGCGTTGAGGCGACGTAGATGATCTATCCGCTGTCGGGAATATTGCTCGGGCCGGTCTTATTGGCTCAGGGGCGCTATGTGCGCCGTACTACGCCGCGTCTGCCCGAGGCCGCGGGGCCGCGCTCGGGGCAAATGGGCGACAGCGGGCAAGCGCTGCGCTTGTTGTTGGTGGGCGACTCTGCGGCGGCGGGGGTTGGCGTTGCCCGTCAGGAAGAGGCCTTGCTGGGCCAGTTGGTCGCCGGGCTTGCGCCGTTGCGGCCGCTACATTGGCGCCTGCTGGCGCGCTCCGGCGATACTTCCGCACAGTTATTGGCACGTTTAGCCAGCGAGAGCGCTGACGCCGCCGACGCTGTGGTGGTATCTATTGGGGTGAATGACGTACTTGCCGCCACTGGGCGGGGCCGGTGGCGCAGCAACATTAGCGAGATTATCCGCCTGCTGCGCGAGCGCTTTGCCGCCAAGCATATTTATTTTTCCGCGCTGCCACCCATGCACGCCTTTCCTGCATTGCCGCAACCTCTGCGTTGGTGGTTGGGCCTGCGCGCCCGGCAATTAAATACCGAGCTGAGACAGCTTGTTGAGCCGCTGGCAGACTGCAGCTACGTTCAGGTGCCTTACACCTTGCACCCAGCGGCTATCGCCGAAGACGGTTTTCACCCGGGTGCGGCGGCCTATCGGGAGTGGGCGCGCCACCTCATTAACGACGTGGGCCTGGGCTGCTGTGACTAAACTGCGCCGTTGCGGCTGTAGCGGACAGAGAAGCTCTTTATTACTCGAAGACTGATCCATATGGGTCTACGCTGGGTACTGTGAGGTGCGGGCTTGCGGCAACCGGCCGCTTAATTGCCAACCAGGCGCCTCCGTGGGGACCTGAGTGGACGACAGCATCATTATTCACGACCGTTTTTCCTGCAATGCCTGTGCTGACCAAGGCGACCTCGGCTTTGATTTTTCCATGGCGTTTCAGCCGATTGTCGATTGCCAAAATCGCCGTTTATTTGGTTATGAAGCGCTGGTGCGAGGCTTACATGGGGAGCCAGCCGGGGCGGTGATGGCGGAGGTCAGCGACGACAATCTATATCTGTTTGATCAGCTGTGCCGGGTGAAGGCCATTGCGCTGGCGGCGGAGCTGGAGCTCACGTCCATCCTCAGCATTAATTTTCTTCCCAATGCGGTATACAAGCCCGAGCGCTGCATTCGCACCACGCTGAGTGCGGCGAAGGCGCATAACTTCCCCCTTGAGCGAATTATGTTTGAGTTCACGGAATCTGAGCAGGTGCGCGACAGTGGCGTGGTTAAAGAGATTGTGGAGTACTACAAGCGCTCTGGCTTTTTAACGGCAGTTGATGACTTTGGTGCGGGCTATGCCGGTTTGGGGCTGCTGGCAGACTTTCAAACCAATCTGGTCAAATTCGATATGGCGCTGATTCGCAATATTGAGCGGGACTATCCGCGCCAGCGCATTGTTGTGAACTGTCTTAAGCTCTTTGAGGAGCTGGGTATTACCGCCCTGGCAGAAGGCGTGGAAACCCTTGAAGAGATGCGCTGGCTTACGCAGGCGGGCGTGCGCTTAATGCAGGGCTACCTGTTTGCCAAACCCGGTTTTGAGTCACTGCCGCGCGTAGATATGCAGCTGCTGGACGCGTGACGCCGCGCATTTTCCTGCCCCCGGCTATTGTCGCCGCTTCCCGTCAGCCTTTCACGGCGACGAAATTGCGGCTTATGCTCCCCGTTTTCCGCCGCTCTACTATGCTGAAATCAGTCTTTGCATTTGACACTGCACGTTAAGTCTATAAAGTGACATAGCGGTTTGCGCGGCTAGGCGGTTGCGTCAGCCGGAGCGTGGAGGAGGACACCCGTGAATAATAAGATAATGTTAGTCGTTTTTACCCTACTGCTTGCCGCGTGCGGCGGCGGTAGTTCAAGTAGCAGTAACTCGGGTGGCAACCCAGATCCCGGCAATGGTGGTAACCCCGGTGGCCCCGGAACGGTCGATGACCGCGTAAGCCTGCAAGTGCTGTCGAACCGACCTGACCTAGTCTCTGCTGGCGATGTGTTGGTAGAGGTGGTTGCGGAAGATGCTGCCGCCGTCGACGAGCTGGTACTGCTGCGCAACAACACCGATGTGACTCAGCTGCTGCAAGCTGACCCGGATAATCCGCTGCGCTTGTTGGCCCTGGTTGATGGCCTGAGCGTCGGCGAGAACACCCTAAGCACGAATATTGGCAACAGCCTGACGGTAGTAAACCACCCCTCTGGCGGCCCCGTATTTACCGGCCCGCATATCCAGCCCTGGAAGTGTCAGGACAGCGCTGTGGACGAAAACTGTAACCAGCCTGTTGAGTACCGCTGGTTGTACAAGTCCAGTAACTCCCTGCAGGGCGGCTTGCAGGCTTATGACCTGGACAATCCGCCCGATGATGTGGCGATGACCACCACGGATAACGGTGAAACGGTGCCGTTTATTGTGCGCCAGGAAATTGGTTATCAGGCCCGCGATCAATACACGATATTTACGCTGCAAAAAGTCGGTGAAGACTGGACGCCAATGCAGCCGCAGTCACAGTGGAACCGCCGTCTGTTGGTGACCCACGGCGGTAACTGTCGCGGTGACCACGACACCAGCTCGGCGCGCACCGACGATTACGCTGGCACCATTCCCGGCAACCCGCTGATTGAGCAGTCCTATATTACTGCGCTGGGGCTGGGTTGGTCGGTGCTGTCCACTGCTCAGCTGAACCTGGGTCACAACTGTAATTTGAGCTATCAGGCCGAGTCGCTGCTGATGGCAAAAGAGCGCTTTATCGAGCAGTACGGCGAGCTGCGCTACACCGTTGGCACAGGCTGTTCAGGCGGGGCGATTACCCAAAACATGATCGCCAATGCCTACCCCGGCCTGTATCAGGGCTTGCTGACCACCTGTACCTACCCGGATGTGATGAGCACCGCGACCCAGTTTGCGGACTACCACATTTTGTTGAAGTACTTCGACTTTAACGTCGATACCACCGAGCCCAGTACGCCGGAAGACCTGATCGCTCATGTGGAAAACATCGTCGGCGCGCAAGTTGCCCGCGATGGCACGCCGTTTACGGTGCTGCAGCAGAACGCCATTTACGGCCACCTTAATGGCATAGTGAATGCCTCGCTGGCCGACTCGGCGTTGTTCGCCGAAGCGGTCGACCCTGCGTCTAACTGCGGGGGAGTGAGTGCGGAAGAGCGCTTTGACCAGGACACAAACCCCGGCGGCGTGCGCTGCGATGTACTGACCTTTATGCAAAATATGATCGGTGAGCGCGAGCGCTTCCCCGCCGAGGACCCCCGCGACCGCTGGAGCCAGATTGAAAAAGACCTGGGCTATGCGTTCTCGGGTTTTCCGCTGGGCAATGAAGGGGTGCAGTACGGCCTAACGGCCCTGCAACAGGGTATTATTTCGCCGGCGCAATTCCTGGCGCTCAACACCAATATTGGCGGTGTTGACCCCAGCCTGAATGTGACCCAGGAGCGTTTAAAGCCGGACTACCCGGCGCTGCCCAATGCTTACCGCACAGGCATTATGAACACCATTGTGAACATGGATACGGTGCCCATCATTAATATGACCGGCCCAGATCCCGGTGCCGCCCACGACAGCGTGCACGGTTACTGGGTGCGCTGGCGCCTGGAGCGGGAGTTCGGCCACCGTGACAACTTTGTGCACTGGGGGGGGCTGACACCGCTGGTTGGCGACCTGAATTATATGAATCAGTCGCTGGTCGCGATGGCCTCCTGGCTGGACGCCATTGAAGCCGACACCAGCGATGCGCCACTGGCACAAAAAATTATCGCCAATAAGCCCGACGATGTGCAGGACCAGTGCAATGGCATTCCCGGTGAGATGTGCCCGGAAGAGTTGATGCTGGTGTTCGGCACGCCGCGCACGGTGGCCGGCGCCGATAAATATGGCGACCAGGTGCAGTGTGAACTCCGGCCTTTCAGTCGCAACGACGACTACGGTCTGGGGAATGTAATGTGGCAGGAAAGCGATTGGCAGGCGCTTGAGCAAACCTTTGCGACCGGCGTTTGCGACTGGACCAAGCGCCCGCTGGAATGGCAGCGCACGATCACTTGGCTGAAATACCAGGATGCGCAGGGCGATGTGATTACCGGTGGCGAGCAAATGACGCCCGCTGCCTTCCCGGCCGGTTGGGCGAGCCCGGCGTTTGCCAAGACCTGGGAGCCAGGCTGGCAGCAGTAAGCCGACAGTCGTAACAAGGCGACCTCAGGACGGGCGGGATAGTGAATCATCCCGCCCGTTTCTGTATGGTGTGCGCTCTTTTTTGTGACTGCGACTCGCCTCATGCCCGATCACCACTATTCTGAATTGCGCCTCCTCAGTGCCGATGGCACGCCACTATTTGCCCGTGAATGGCGTCCGGCAGGGCCTGCCAAGGCCTGGGTAACCCTGAGCCACGGCACCAGTGAACACTCCGGTCGCTACGCCCATGTAGCGAAGGCATTTAACGATGCGGGCCTTGGCCTGGTGATGGCCGACCTGCGCGGCAGTGGCCAGAGCCCAGGAAAACGCGGCCATATCGAGCGGTTCTCGCAGTATTGTGACGATGTTAAGGCCGCGATCCGGCACACCCAGAGTCATCAGCCTGCCGTGCATTTTCTGGGTGGGCACAGCCTGGGGGGCTTGATCGCAGCCAGTATTGCGACTGAAAACCCCGAGGGTATCGATGGCGTATTTTTAAGCTGCGCCGCTTTTCAGTTGGGTTTTGCGCCCGCGCCCTGGAAGCTGGCGCTGAGCCGCGTACTCGCCTCACTGTGGCCCAGCCTGCCTATTAGTAACGAGATTGATGTCGCCCAGTTGAGCCGCGATGCCAGCGTGGGGGAGAGCCAGCAGCGCGATCCTTATAACCACGGCAAAGTGACCCCCAGTATGTTTTTGGCGTTCATTCATGCCCAGCAGCAGGTGATGCAGAATGCGCCGAACATTGAGTTGCCGATGCTGGTGATGCATGGCGGCGCTGATGCCATCAGTGCCTGCGAGGGCAGCGAGCGGTTCTTCGCCAAATTGCGCAGTGACAATAAGGCGCTAAAGATCTACGACGGCATGTACCACGAGATTTTTAATGAACTGGGCAAAGAGCAAGTGTTTAGCGATGTGCTGGATTGGATGGCCAAAGTCGGCGAGCAATAAGCGCTATCTTGTCCGTCCTTCGCATCCACCGAATGGGAATAACGCGCTATAGTGCTAGCCGTTTTTGCTCAACAGTAAGGAAGAGATATGTTCAGTCATGTAATGGTTGGTGCGAATGATGTTGCTGCATCAAAGCGTTTTTACGATGCGATTCTCGGTGCCTTGGGCTATGAGCCGGGAATGATGGACGAGCGCGGCCGCTGTTTTTATTTCACCGCCAGCGGTGTATTCGCCATTACGCCACCAATTAACGGTGAGCCCGCCTGTCATGGCAATGGCAGCACCATTGGTTTTGCCGCGAGCAGCCCGGAACAAGCCGATGCCTGGCATGCTGCCGGCGTGGCCAATGGCGGAACATCTTGTGAAGATGCGCCGGGTGTGCGCGAGGGCGCAATTGGTAAATTGTACCTCGCTTATCTGCGTGACCCATCTGGCAATAAGGTGTGTGCGCTACACCGCGTGGAAAGCTAGGTCTGTTAGTCGGCGCTAGGCCAGCCCGAGGCTGGCCAAACTGGCGCTGACCATATTGCGCTTGCTCATATGCATGAGTGAGAGCAGGGCGTTGGCGTCTTCGCGTCCGAGCAGTTTGCGCGTTATCTGGCGCTCGCTAAGGCCAGAGCGGTGCAGGGCTGCCACCTCATCGCGAAAGCCGCGAATATGGTCCAGTTTTTCCTGCAGCACGGCTTTGCCATTGCTCACCACCGCGCGGTGAGAGCAGAGCAGCGTGTCGAAGTCGAGTGATAGCACTTTCTCCAGACTGTCGATCCACTCGCCCACATTGTCTTCAATGGTCATGTATTTCAGCCGGCTGGAAACATATAAATCGCCTGAAAATAGCCAGCCCTCATTGGGCTCTAAGTAGCACACCAGGTCGGAGGTATGGCCGGGGGTGTGAATGGGAATCAGCCGGTGGCCACTGCTGGTGTCGATATGCGTAGGCAGGGTTGCGGGCTGGCAAGCGGGAACATTACCAAAGGTCATTCGACGGATCGCCGACAGGCGCATGCCCGCTTTTAGCCTGTCGTGATTATTCGGGTGGCTGTAAAGCGCGGCGCCGTGTTCGCGTTGAAAATAGTCGGCATTGCCGCTGTGGTCTTCGTGGTGGTGGGTCAGCACCACTTGGCGAACGGCAATGTCGGCGAAGTGCCCGCTCAATGCCTCGCGCTCGCGCGACGGCCCGGTATCGATGACGGTGTCGCCCAAACGGTAGACGATGCAACTGGCGGTAAGGTGGTAGTCGCCGTGTCGGTTAACACGGCCCAGGCGTATGCCCTCGATGCCGTTGTGAGAAATGCTGTGTATCAGTGCCATAGGTCTTATCCATTATTTGCGCCTAGCCTATCATTACAGGAGCCATGGGTTAACTTAACGGCTCGTAATGATGTGCGGTGCCGAGCCGGATAAGGGTGAACCCCGGCTTATTTTGCCAGTGCATTCTGGGCTACTATGTCGTCGCCAATAACAATAGAGAAGTTCCTTGAAGGTTTTAATTGTTGATGACCATTTGATGTTTGCCGAGGCCCTGGCGCTGACCCTGCAGGCGAAACTGCCCGGCTGTGAGGTGGGGCAATACGGTTGTGCGCAGGCGCTATTGGGCGATGAGGCGGCGTTGGCCGCTGCCGATTTGTTGATCGTCGATGTGGCCATGCCGGACCTGGATGGACTGTCGCTGTTGCGGATTTTGGCGAGTTCGCGGCACACGCTGCGGGTGTTGTTATGCTCTGGCGCCATCGATGAGGACGTGGTGGAAAAATCCCAGCGCCTGTCGGTGGATGGTTTTGTCGACAAGTCTGAGGCCGCCGCCGAGTTGGTGACGGCGGTGACGAAGGTCATGGCTGGCGAAGGCTATTTTTCGGAATCCTACCGGCTGTTGGCCAGTCAAACCGCCGCACCCAGTATTAAGCTCAGCCGCCAACAGGGGGCGATATTGGCCCTGCTTCAGCAGGGGCAAAGTAATAAGGAAATTGCGCGCAGTCTGTCGGTGAGTTTGAACACCGTGAAAACCCATCTGCGGCTGCTGTTTGATAAATTGGATGTGCCCAACCGTACCGCCTGCCTGGAAAAAGCCCGCTCTCTTAAGCTCTTGTAAACGTATCTGGCGCGCACAGCGAGGCGATACGCTGCAGCAGCTCGGGCAGGGCAACGGGTTTGAGTAGCAGGGCGTCGGCGTTGAATGTTTGTTCATGCTGCCCGCGGCTATTGCCACTGAGCACGATTTTGGGCACAGGCTGTGGCCATCTCGACGTTAGTGCAGCAAATACATCGTTGGCGGTGTCGCCATTGGCGAGCTGACCGTCGCTAATCATGACATCAGGGTTCATCTCGCCGGCGCCAGGCAGGTCGGCGAGCGCTTCTGCCAGACTATTAAAGGCGTAGACATCGGCGCCCCATTCCACCAGCGCCATCGACAATGCGTCGGTGATACGTGGGTCGTCGTCCACAACAATAATGCGCAGCTGGCGCCCAGGCGGTAGAGGAGCCCCTTCACTTGCCGGCGCCGCACTGGGTTTTTCCGCCAGCGGCAGTGCGACGGTGAAGCGGCTGCCTTGGCCGGGAGTGGAGTCCACGTGCAATGTGAGCCCGCACAGTTCGCAGACGCGGCGGACAATGCTCAGGCCCAAGCCCAGCCCATCTTCGGCGTCATTGGATCGACTGGCTAGCTGGGTAAATTCCTTAAAAATACTGTCGTGGCGCATCGGGTCAATGCCGATGCCGGTGTCACTAACGGTGAGTTCGAGCTGTTTTTCTGTGTGGTGGCTACTAAGCCGAACGGTGCCGCGCTCGGTGTATTTAACGGCGTTGCCAATCAGGTTGCGCAATAGCTGGTCAAATAACAGTGGATCGGTGTTAAGCCAGTATTGGCGCTGCACATCATTGTGTAGTGCCAGGCCTTTTTGTTGGGCCTGAGGTAAGCACTCATTGATGAGCTTGGCGAGGTGCTCATCCAGACTGAAGGGCTGGGGTTTGGCGGAGAAGTGCCGGCTTTGCAGGCGGGATAACAGCAGTAATTGCTCCAGCAACTCCCCGCCGGAGGCGATGGCAGTGAGGATTTTTTCGCTGAGCTCACGGCTCGGTGCATCGCCCTGCTCGTTAATCAGCGAGGCGTAAAGCGACGCGGCTTGCAGTGGCTGGCGCAGGTCGTGACTGACCGCCGCCATAAATTGATTCTTGCTGCGATTGGCGCGCTCGGCGTCGCGCCGGGCGATATCGGCCTCGATGCGCAAACGAATATTGTTGAGCTGGGCTTTGTGTATGAACAGGCTGAACGCGGTCAGTGAGCACAAGGTGAGTAAGGGGATGCCTTTGATGAACCAGCTTTGCTCTGCGTGAAAGCGGATCAGATAGAGCGACAGAGAGATAAACAGCGGCGTAATAAAACTAATGAAGATATCGGGGTACACGCCCATGGACACCGAGGGCGTGGAGCTGATCAGGGTAATAACAAGCAGGAAGACTAAAATTTTCTCGGTGCTGGCGCCGTGAAAAAATAGGTAGGGCGCAACGCACCAGAGTCCGCTCCACATCAGCGCCATACCAATATTGATGGCGTGCCACTTCTTGATTTTGCCACTTTCACTGTCGCGGTGGCGTTTGTAGAAGCTGACGACCAGCAGTGAGACGGCGCTGGTTGTTAGCACCAGCGTCGCCCACAACAGTGCATCAGCCCGGCTCATGGCGCCGTTAAACGGCAGCAGCAACGCCAGGGCTATGGCTGCGGAAACCACAATACGAGACCCCACTTCCGCCATAAACAAATTGTGCCGTTCGCGGGTGATCTGACTTTCCAGCGGGAGGTCGGGTAAGTAGTCGTTAGCAGGTGCTTTCATTGGGGCATCGTTCAGACAGGGGCAGATCATAGTGTCGCAGCCTGTCATTCTGTTGGCTTCGCCCATCAGAGTGAAGTTTTATTTTTATGGCTTTGCTTAAATTTCATCCGACGACAAGTGTTCCTGTTAGGTGACTGAGAGATTTAAGCACGATGAAAAGACCCGTTTTTTTCCAAGCAGCCCTGGCGGGCGCAATGTTCACCCTCGCTGCCTGTGGCGGTGGTAGTGGTGGTGGCAGTACCACCAGTGTGCCGGAGGGCACGCCGGGAAGTGTTGAGCGCCTGCTCTTTCCTTTGAACAGCACGTCAATTCCCAGTCAGTTCGACATGTACGCCACTGACGGCAGCGCTGAGGGCACGGGCTTGCTGAAGGACTTCAATGAAGGGCAGCCGGCTATACAACAATTTAACGACGGTCGAAACCCGATACTTTTTGATGATGGAAAGTTCTATTTTAGTGCCCAATCCCCCAACGAGGGGCGTGAGCTGCGGGTCAGTGACGGCACCGAGGTCGGCACATCAGTGCTAGTGGATATCGAAGGCAGTAGCGGTCCGCTGGATTTGCAGTGGATGGATGGCAAGCTGGCGTTCAGCGCGGGTACAACGGGCTTCGCTCGGGAGTTGTTTGTTTACGATCTCGACGCGGAAACGCTGACAGAGATTGATGTGGGTGGCGTGGCCTCAAAAAACATTCAAGGCATGCAAACGGTCGGCAACTCAATCTTTATCCTTGGCCGAGGGGTAACATCAGATAGCCGTAATGTTCCTGCGCTGTATGTGAGCGATGGCAGCCAGGAAGGTACGCAGCTGGTGTTTGTTGAAGGTGAGCCGGTTGGTGGTGTGGCCGTAAAGCAACCGACCGAGTCGCTGGCGGTGCAGCGCGCTGAAGCGCCAGAAAATGCGCCCCATGTGCTGAGCAATGGCGACTTCTACCCGACGAATATTCAATGGTACAACCTGACAAGCTTCGCTGGACGGCTGTTCTTCTTGGCCAGCAGTGACCCCAACAACCAAAACTCAGTGGTACTGTACAGCGTGGCGGAAGACGGCAGTGATGTGCGCCGCGAGCTGGGTGAGGATGTGACCTTCGTTCGGAATGTAACGGTGGTGGGCGATACGCTGTACTTCTACGCTGACCGCAGTATCAATGCCGCTAACTTCACCCGCCATGTCTACGCCTATGACGGCACCACGCTGCATGAGAGTGGTGATTTCCCCGAGGGGCTGTTTGCCTCGAATTTTTACGCCACCTCGCTGGGCTTGTTCGTTGTGACCACCAACAACGTGTATCGCACTGCGCTTGAAGACGGGGAGTTCACCTTTACGCCCATGCACCCCGGCGACACTATGACCACCTACACGGGCGTGAAATCGCGGACGCAGTTCGGTGAGCTGTTCACCGAAGTTGAGGGCACCATTTACTTCGTGGCTGACACCGTTATTGACGGCACGGCGGTTGGTGAAGAGCTGTGGAAAACCGACGGTAGCGCCGAAGGCACCTCACTGGCGCTGGAAACTAACGACCTGACGAAGGGCGATAATCTGTCTTCAGCGCCACGGCCGCTGTTGGCTCGCTATGCAAACGCGCCCTTAGTAAGCGGCGAGGTGGCTGGTAAGTTGTTTTTCTCAGCCTATGACAACTCGGCGACACCCACCCTGCATGCCTACATGACAGACGGCACCGCCGAGGGCACGGTTAAGCTGCTTGAGCTACCCAACCAAAGTCGCCGGGGCCTGTAGCGTAAATTTCGAGTGGCCAGATAGGGATGCGCCACTGGCAGGGACTGCTCTAGGCACGGATGTCGGCAGGGAAGCACATTCACCCAAACACCGCAGGTGGTTCTCCGCCTGCGGTGTTCTTGTTTTATAAAATACTGAGAAGGCCCGTGAGTTTGTCAAAGGGCTTGTAGGGCGCGCGTCGCGGCAGCACCCACAATGGCTATAATAACCCGCTGGCACAATTGATGAATGGAGGCCTTATGAGACGAGTTCAGCGGGCGCAGTCGCCGTGGTGGCTGTGTGGGCTCTTATCACTCGGGATGAGCCTGATGCTGGTCTCCCTGATTCAGCCCGTGGTGCTACCGTGGTGGGCGTGGCTGCTGATGTTTGTTGTGGTGGTGGCAGTGCTGCGGCGCGGTTATGTCACGCGCAGCGAGCTGGAATGGCGGCAAGGCGAGGGCGAACCTGTGCTTGCGGGGCTGCGAATTTTTGACCGCTATAGCGTCGTGCCGCTATCGATTGCGACGGACCAGATTAATGCGGTCTACCTCGTCCACTACGCGTCGCTTTGGCAGTGCCCGCGCGCTCGCGCCGAGGACGAAGCCAACCCCTACCATCGACCGTATCGGCAGATGGGCTATATCGGCCCGGGTTTGGTATTGCGATACCGCTTGCCTGCAATGGCGGGCGACCCCTCGACGCTGCGCAGTGTGCAATTGCCGATGCCGGAAGCGGCTGATGTTGAGCGGGCGATAAGTCGCGCGCTTAGCCAGCAATAATTGGCTGGCCAGCGAGGCCGGTGATAAGTTCGGTGAACAGCAGGCGAGGTGATTCGTCGCTCTGGCCTTTTTGCGCGGCATCCAGGCGGCCGGCGAGTTGCAGCAGGCGAGAAAGTGAGCCGACGCTGTGTTGGCCTAGGCAGCGCTTGTAAAGATTTTTACGCTTGTCCCACACCCGCGCACCGTCGAGTACACGATCGATGCCATTGCCTTGTTCAATGGCGGCAGCGCAGTTGTAGAGGCTGCGCAGCTCGCGGCTGATGGCGCCGAGCATGGGAATTTCTTCGCTGCCTTCGGCTACCAGCCCGTTGTACATGTTCAGCGCATAGGCGGCGTTACCGGCGAGGGCGGCGTCGATCAATTTGAATACATCGTAGCGGGCGCTGCTTGCCACGGCGGCGGCGACAGTCTCAACACTGACGGCCTGCTCGCCGAGTAAAATTTTTAGCTTTTGAATCTCTTGGTCTGCGGCGAGCAGATTACCCTCCACTCGGTCGGCGAGCAGCTCGGCGGCCTCGCGGTCAGCACTCATACCATTGTCTTTAAGCCGCTGCTGTATCCAGCCGCCGAGCTGGCGGCGGTCTACCGGCCAAATTTGCATGACGGCGCCCGCTTGGTCGATTGCCTTTACCCATTTGGCATTGAGGCTGCGGCTGTCGAGACGGCCACAGGTGATAAGCAGAATATTGCTGCCGTCGGCGTGTTCTAAATACTGTTGCAGGGCAGCGGAGCTTTTCTGGTCCATGCGCGCGCCGCCGAGACGCAGCTCTATCAGTTTGCGGTCGGCAAATAGTGATAGGGATTGGCCCGCTTCCAGCAAGGCATTCCAGTCAAAACCGCGCTCGGCCTCCAGAACGTCGCGCTCGGCGATGCCTTGTTGGCGGCAGTGCTGACGGATGGCGTCGGCGCATTCCTGCTGAGTGAGCAACTCATCGCCGCTCAATAGATACACGGGCAGCAGCTGCTTGGTTAACTGGCTGGCAAGTTGCTCAGGGCGCAGTCGCATTGGCGGGGTCCGCTGGTAGCTGTCGCGACCAGTATTCAAGCTGCTGGGCGAGACGGATACTGAGTTGTTCACGCATTTCGGCGCGCACAATGCTGGATTCCGTTTCCTCGCCGACGGGGTTGTTGGCATCGTTTACGACGAGCCGGCGCTGTTCCAATACAACGGGGCCTTTGAGCAGCTGGCCCTGGGGGCTGAACAGGCTAAGGCGGGCGCGTTCGAACAGGGCGTATTCGGCATCGCGCGCCTCGCGGTCGAGAGCGATACTGCGCTTGTCGTAGCGCAACAATTGAACTTCGGCGATAAGCTGAGCTTGGCCGCGTTTGCGCGTGGTGCCCACCTGGTTGATTTGCAGTTGCCGGCGCAGGGCCTGCTGTAACTCTTGGCTGTCGCGACTACCGCCGACATAAATCGGTTGCAGCGTGCTGGCAATGCCGGTGCTGCCGCGCAGGGCAAAGCCGCAAGCGCTTAGCAGCAACGTGGCAGCAATGAGTACGAGCGCATTAATTCGCAACGATATTCACCAGTTTTTTGGGTACGACAATTTCCTTGCGGATAGTCAGGCCGTCGATAAATTTCTGCACATTTTCCTGGGCCTTGGCCATCGCTTTAATGGTGTCGGCATCGGCGTCGGCAGGTACTTCCATTTTAGCGCGCACTTTACCGTTTACCTGAATCACCATTTCGATACTACTGCGAACCAGGGCCGATTCGTCAACGGTTGGCCAGGAGGCGTCAATCACGGCTTCGCTGTGCCCCAGTTGCTGCCACAATTCGTGGCTGATATGCGGCACGATTGGCGACAGCAGGGCAACGGCGGCTTCCAGGGCTTCGCGTTCAACGGCGAGGCACTGATCGGTGTTGCGCTCAAAGCGCGACAGTTCGTTGACCAGCTCCATGACGGCGGCAATGGCGGTATTGAACGTTTGGCGCCGGCCGAAGTCGTCGCTGACTTTGGCAATGGTTTCGTGCGTTTTACGACGCAGGGCCTGCTGGTCTGCTGTCAGACTGCCAGTGTCGAGCGTCGGTGCGGTGCCAGCGTCCAGGTGGTTGGCTACCAGTTTCCACAGGCGACGCAGGAAGCGGTTGGCACCTTCAACTGCGCTGTCAGACCATTCCAGACTTTGCTCTGGAGGGGCGGCAAACATGATAAACAGGCGCACAGTGTCGGCGCCGTATTTTTCGATGAGTGCCTGCGGGTCGACGGTGTTGCCCTTGGACTTGGACATTTTTGCGCCGTCTTTCAACACCATGCCTTGGCAAAGCAGTTGTGTGAACGGCTCGTCGGAGTGCACCAGCCCTTCGTCGCGCATCAGCTTGTGGAAGAAGCGTGCGTACAACAGGTGGAGAATCGCGTGCTCAATACCGCCGATGTACTGGTCGACGGGCAGCCAGTAATTGGCGCGAACGGGGTCGAGCATGCCGTCCTCATAGTCGGGGCAAGTGAAGCGAGCGTAGTACCAGCTGGACTCCATAAAGGTGTCGAAGGTGTCGGTTTCACGCTCGACTGCCTGGCCGTTCAGCTCATCTTTGCGCCACTCCGGGTCGGCTTTGATGGGCGATTGCACTCCGTCCATTTCCACATCTTCGGGCAGTAGGATGGGGAGTTTGTCCGCGGGCACGGCGATCTCGCCGCCGTCCGGCAGGTTGAACACCGGAATGGGGGCGCCCCAGTAGCGCTGACGGGAAACGCCCCAGTCGCGCAGGCGGTAGTTCGTGGTGACGCGACCTTTGCCGAGTGCGGTGAGTTTGTCGGCGATGGCGGTAAAGGCCTCGTCGAAATTCAAGCCGTCGAATTCACCGGAGTTGATAAGCGGGCCTTTCTCAGTGGCCGCCGCTTGGCTGAGGTCGATATCGTCCGCCGCAATCACTTGCTGAATAGGCAGTTGGTATTTCTGCGCAAATTCAAAGTCGCGCTGGTCGTGCGCCGGCACCGCCATGACGGCGCCAGTGCCATAGTCCATCAACACGTAGTTGGCGATCCACACCGGTACCGGCTCGCCGGTGATGGGGTGGAGAGCGTTGATGCCGGTGGCCATGCCTTTTTTGTCCATGGTGGCCATGTCGGCTTCAGCAACTGAACTGTGGCGGCATTCGTCGATAAAGGCCGCCAGTTCGGCGTTGTTCTCGGCCAGCGCCAGGCTAATGGGGTGCTCTGCGGCCAGGCTGACATAGCTCACGCCCATTAGGGTGTCGGGGCGGGTGGTGTAGACCTCAAAGTGGTCGTGGCCGGCGACGGCTTCGCCCAGGTCAAAGCGCATTTGTACGCCCTGAGAGCGGCCAATCCAGTTGCGCTGCATGGTGCGCACCTGCTCTGGCCAGCCGTCCAGCTGGTCGAGGTCGTTCAACAATTGCTCGGCGTATTCGGTGATTTTAATAAACCACTGAGGAATTTCTTTGCGCTCCACCGGGGTGTCACAGCGCCAGCAACCGCCATCGATAACCTGCTCATTGGCCAGTACGGTTTCGTCGTTCGGGCACCAGTTCACCGCAGAGGTTTTTTTGTAGACCATGCCTTTTTCGTAAAGGCGGGTGAAGAACCACTGCTCCCAGCGGTAGTAGTCGGATTTGCATGTGGCGAATTCGCGCTTCCAGTCGTAGCCGAAGCCCAGCTGCTGCAGTTGGCCGCGCATATAGTCGATATTTTCGACGGTCCATTTTGCCGGCGCGGTGTTGTTTTTCACCGCGGCGTTTTCTGCCGGCAGGCCGAAGGCATCCCAGCCCATTGGCTGCAGAACATTTTTACCCAACATGCGCTGGTAGCGCGAAATAACATCGCCAATGCTGTAGTTGCGAACATGGCCCATATGCAGCTTGCCGCTGGGGTAGGGGAACATGGCCAGGCAGTAGTATTTTTCGCGGCTGTCATCTTCCACGGCAGTGAAGCTACCGTGTTCCTGCCAGTACTGCTGTACGCGAGCTTCAATGTCGCGGGGGGTGTAATGTTGGTCCATTGGCGATGTCGGTCTCTGGGGTTGGCAAGCGCGGGGCTCGGCGATACAAAGCCCAGCATTTTAACAGCTTGTCGCGGCGTCGCCCATGCGAATTCGCAAGCATTTAGCTGCCTTGCTGTGGGCGGCGGCGCAGCGCGGTAAGCGCCAGTGCAAAGCACAGGGCGATAATGGGTGTGGACTGGGCGTAATTAAACGGTGTGCGGCCGCTGCGGGCGTTTACCTCGCCGGTCATCGTGGTGTGAGTGAAAGACGGAATGCGCGTGGTGATATGCCCGCGGTGGTCGACGATGGCGGTGATACCTGTGCTGGTAACGCGGATGAGTTCTCGGCCATTTTCCAGTGCCCGCATCTGCGCCATTTGCATGTGTTGGGCGGGGCCAATCGAGTCGCCAAACCAGGCGTCGTTGCTGATGGTGAATAAGACGTCTGCGTCTCTTGCGCCACGCGCCACGAGGTTGGGATACACGATCTCGTAGCAGATCGATGGCGCAAATTGCCAACCCTTGGCGGAGAGGGGGCGCTGGTCGGCGTCGCCACGACTAAAGCTGGACATGGGCAGGTCAAAAAAGCCGATCAGACCGCGCAGCAGGCTACCGAGCGGAACGTATTCACCGAAAGGGACCAAACGCTGTTTGTGGTACAGGCCTTCGCCGCCATTGATGACCATTGCCGAGTTGTAGATGTCGTCGCCCTGTTTAGTGGGAACGCCGGTGATCAGCGCGGTGTTCGAGGCGGCAGCGCGCTCGCGAATATAGTCAAAGAAGGTTTCGGCGTTGCGATACAGGGCGGGAATGGCAGCCTCTGGCCAAATCACCACATCCACCTGGGGCCACAGTTGTTCTGAGGTAACATCGTAGAGTTCGAGGGTGTCCCAGTAATGGCTATAGGCCCACTTCTTTTCTTGAGTGATATTGGACTGCACGGCGCCAATGCGAAGGGGGGGGTGCTGGGTGGCTTGCGTCCATTCAATCGTTTGCAGGGATGCGCCGAGGCCGAACAATGCGATGCAGC
Organism: Spongiibacter sp. UBA1325; assembly: GCF_002306875.1. Classification (NCBI taxonomy): domain Bacteria; kingdom Pseudomonadati; phylum Pseudomonadota; class Gammaproteobacteria; order Cellvibrionales; family Spongiibacteraceae; genus Spongiibacter; species Spongiibacter sp. UBA1325. Next base: position 6,641 of record NZ_DBTD01000005.1, on the reverse strand, counting down.
CAGCTATTGGCAGCCAGCGACTGGTTCTGTGTTTGGTGGTGAGCAGATGGCTTACCGCTGCGCCGCTGAGGGCCACCACAAAGCTTAAACCGTACACCCCAACAACGGGTGCCCAACCGGATAGTGGGGTTTCCAACTGGCTGTAGCCAAGGTAGAGCCAGGGAAACCCGGTGAGAAACCAGCCGCGAAACCACTCAAATATCACCCAGGCGGCGGTAAAGCCCAGCAGCCGGCCGCCCTTGCCATCGCGCAGCCAGCGGCTGTACACATAGGCGAACAGCCCGGTGACGAGCCCCAAGCCCAGGCAAAACAGGATGGTCATAAGCGCTGAGAGCAGGGCGGAGGTATTGCCGTAGACATACATGGCGACATAGATCCACGACACCCCGGCAAGAAAGCTGGCGCTGCCAAACAGCCAGCCGCGCAAAAAACCTTCCTTTGCTGAGCAGTCATCCAGGCACCAGGCCAGTGCCGCCATCGCCACTATGGCGAGTGGCCAGTAATGAAAAGGGGCGAGAGACAGGGTGATAAGTGCGCCGGCTAGCGGCGCAATAATCCGTTTCATGGGCGGTGGGGGCTCCGGGGCGCGATCGGTCGCTGGGTCAGGGGGTAAGTGCCTCGTCGGCGGTACTGGCGATCAGGTATTCGGGGCGCGGCGTTTTGTCCGGATAGCGCAGGCTCAGTGGCTCGGGGACGCCGCGTTCGTCTATCAGATACACGTGTTTGCGCTGCAGTGAGCGGGCTTCGCGAACGCCGCAGGAGTGGGCGATAACCCCCACTTCATGCATTAGGTTTTTGGCATAGTTGGCCACCCGGGCAGCTTTGTCGGCGGGCACAAGGCCACGCTGTAGCTCCGGGTCGTGTGTGGTGATACCGGTTGGGCAGGTGTTCTTGTTGCACTGCAATGCCTGGATGCAACCCAGGGCAAACATAAAGCCGCGGGCGCTGACGATAAAGTCTGCGCCAACGCAAATCGCCCAGGCTGCCTCGGCGGGGTTGATCATTTTGCCCGAGGCGATCACTTTTACCCGTTCGCGCAAGCGGTACTCGTTGAGCTTGTCGACCACCAGCGGCAAGCTGCGGCGCAGCGGGAGGCCGACATAGTCGATCAAACTCTGCGGGGCTGCGCCCGTGCCGCCGTCGGCGCTATCGACGGTGATGAAGTCGGGGGCAAATTCCAGCCCGCGGCGGTGAATGGCTTCGCCTAGCTCGTCCAGCCAATCGCTGAAGCCCAGCACCATTTTGAAACCCACCGGCTTGCCGGTAACGCGGCGGATGCGCGCCAGGGTGTCGAGCAGGTCGTCGATACTGCGAATATCCGGGTGGCCATTGGGGCTGATGGAATCCTGGCCAACGGGGATGCCCCGAATGGTGGCGACCTCTTCGGTGACCTTGCCGCCCGGCAGAATGCCCCCTTTGCCGGGCTTGGCGCCCTGACTGAGTTTCAGTTCGAACATGCGTACTTGCGGGTGGCTGGCAAGATCGGCCAGGCGTTGGTCGCTGAGTTTGCCCTCGGCATCGCGCACGCCGTATTTAGCGGTTCCTATTTGGCAGACGATGTCGCAGCCCGCTTCCAGGTGATAGGGGGTGAGCCCGCCTTCGCCGGTGTTCATCCAGATTCCGGCTTGGCGCGCGCCGGCGGCCAGGGCCTGCACTGCCGGTTTGGAAATGGCGCCATAGCTCATGCCGGAAATATTGAATATGGCGGCACTGCTAAAAGGTTCGCGGCAATAGCCTTCGCCAATGGTTACGCTGTGGGTGGGTGCGGCGTCTTCACTTAACGTGGGGAACAGGCAGTTCATAAACAGCACTTCGTTGCTGTGGTTCAGTGGTCGCGTAGAACCGAAGGCGACAGTGTTGTCGATATTTTTTGCGGCGCGGTATACCCAGGAGCGTTGGGAGCGATTGAAGGGCAGCTCTTCGCGGTCCATGGCAAAGAAATACTGGCGAAAGAATTCGCCGAGGTGTTCGAAGAAATAGCGAAAGCGACCGATCAGCGGGTAGTTTCTGCGAATGGCGTGCTGGGTTTGGGTGACGTCGCGGTAGTAGAGCACGGCGAGGTAGATAAGCCCGGCCCCGATTAAACCCACGATTACCAATGCGCTGTAGCTAATAATGCTGTGGGCAATGGCATTGAGTGACGCAAGTGTGCTGCTGTCTGGCATAAAACTCCCCTCTTGGGCGGCGCTGCCCGGCTATTGTAGACCGTAAGCGCGAGGGGAGTTCAAGTTTTTACGCGTCGTCCTTGGCCAGCTCGCGCATGCGCAGCAAATGAATCTGGCGATGGTCGGCATTGACCACTTTGAATTCGAAATGCTCCAACTGGGCCACTTCATTGCGGCTGGGCAGGTGGCCGAAGGACTGCAGTAGCAAGCCACCGATGGTGTCGAATTCGTCGTCGCTTAAATTTGCATTGAAGTAGGTGTTGAACTCTTCAATGGGCGTGAGCGCTTTTACCACGAAGTCGTTATCGGCGATCTTGCGGATCGGCAGGTCGTCTTCCTCGTCGTATTCGTCTTCAATGTCGCCAACGATCTGCTCAAGGATGTCCTCGATCGTAATCAGTCCTGCGGCGCCACCGTATTCGTCGATGACAACGGCCATGTGGTTGCGCTTTTCGCGGAAATCACGCAGCAGCACATTCAGGCGTTTGCTCTCTGGTACCAGGGTGGCGGGGCGCAGCACGGTGCGCAGGTCGATGTCGTCGGTGTTGCCGGTTTTCCACAGCAGGGGCAATAGATCCTTGGACAGCAATATGCCCAGGACCTCGTCCAGTGTGTCGCCGATAACGGGGTAGCGGGAGTGGCCGGTTTCCATGATGATCGGCAGCAGTTCGCTGAGGGGTTGCTCGATCTTCAGCACCACCATTTGCGGCCGGGGAATCATGATTTCCCGCGCCTGCATTTCGCTGATATGCATGGCACCTTCGACGATGCTGGTGGCGTCGTCGTCAATCACTTCATTCTGACGAGCAACGGCTAATACATCGAGCAGGTCTTCGCGGGTTTTGGGTTCAGAGGAAAATGCATGGGCAATTTTTTCGATCCAGGATTTGTCACCCGGATCGCTGCTAGATCGGTCTTCGCTCATGATTTTGTGTGCTGTCCTCGCTGTGGCCTAGTCGCCCGGCGCTTACTGCGCCTCGTAGGGGTTATTGATATTGAGCTGCTTTAACAGCGCAGTCTCAAGAGATTCCATTTCCTCGGCTTCATCATCGTCAATGTGGTCAAAACCGAGTAGGTGGAGTGTACCGTGAATTACCATATGCGCCCAGTGATCGCTTACCGCCTTGCCCTGCTCATGCGCTTCGCGTTCAACCACTTGCCGACAGATAACCAGGTCGCCGAGTAATGGCAGCTCAAGCTCGGGGGGCAGGTCGGCGGGAAACGACAACACATTGGTCGGGGCATCTTTGCCGCGGTAGTCGCGATTGAGGGCCTGGCTTTCCTGCTCGTCGACCAGGCGAATGGTCAGCTCCGCCTGATCGCGGCGATTGGTGAGTGCGGCGCTGGCCCAGTCGCGCAGTTGCTGCTCACTGGGCAGTCCCGGCTGCGGGTCGCAGGCCACTTGCAGGTCCACCTCCAGTTCAAGTGGGTTGCCGTCAGCCATTGCTAGCGAGCGGTCTCGTCGTCAAACGCGGCGTAAGCTTCGACAATTTTCTGTACCAGCGGGTGGCGAACCACATCCTTGGCCTGAAAATAGGTGAGGCTGATCCCTTCGACATCGTCGAGAACCTTCATTACATGGGTGAGACCGCTGGGTGTGCCGCGTGGCAAGTCGATCTGCGTGGCATCGCCAGTGATGACGGCTGTAGAGCCAAAGCCAATACGGGTGAGGAACATTTTCATTTGTTCTACGGTGGTATTCTGGCTTTCATCAAGAATGATAAAGGCATCATTGAGCGTACGGCCACGCATATAAGCCAGCGGGGCGACTTCAATAACATTACGCTCCATAAGCTTTTCCACTTTCTCGAAACCCATCATTTCAAACAGGGCATCGTAGAGAGGGCGCAGATAAGGGTCGACTTTCTGGGATAAATCGCCGGGTAGAAAACCGAGTTTTTCACCGGCTTCAACCGCCGGGCGGGTCAGCAGAATACGGCGCACTTCCTGACGTTCCAGCGCATCTACAGCGCAGGCAACTGCCAGATAAGTTTTACCGGTACCCGCCGGGCCAATACCAAAGGTAATATCGTGATTTACCACATTGGCCACATACTGCGCCTGATGCGGATTACGTGGCTTAATAACGCCACGCTTGGTCTTGATATTGATTTCCTTGCCGTACTGGCCGGATTCTTCGCGCTCAAGGCAATTGGCTTCCTGAATGGCAAGGTGAACCTGCTCAGGCGGCAAATCCGGTATCAGCCCTTTAATTGGCTGCGTCTCGATGTACAGTAACTTAAGTAACTCACCGGCCCCTCTGGTTTGCTGAGGCTCTCCAACAATCTTAAAAAAGTTGTTGCGGTAGGTGATTTCGACGCCCAGTCGACGCTCAATTTGCTTGATGTTATCGTCGAACGGACCGCACAGGCTGGATAACCGTTTATTATCTTCAGGTTCCAGCACGACTTCATTACTTACCAGTTTACTCAAGTTGCTTTACTGCCTCTTAAATTGAAGGTTGAAATTGGCTTACACCAAGTTCATCAGGCAGCTCGGCCTGATGCTTGGCTAAAATACTTTGTGGTGATACGGCTACGCGCAGGCCCATATCGGCCTCGCGACGAACCACTTCGCCACGTAGTGAATTACTGAAGACATCGGTGATTTTAACATCCACAAACTCACCAATCATATCCGGCGTACCCGGGAAGTTAACTACCCGGTTATTCTCGGTACGCCCCTGTAACTCCATAATGTCTTTTTTCGATGGGCCTTCCACCAGGATGCGCTGCTCGGTATCCAGCATATTGCGGGCAATGCGCAGTGCCTGCTGGTTAATACGTTGCTGCAGCAAATAAAGACGTTGTTTTTTGGTGTCTTCGCTTACATCATCCACGGCATCTGCCGCCGGTGTGCCCGGACGGGCCGAGTAAATAAAGCTGAAGCTCAGGTCATAATCCACTGCCTGAATTAAATCCATGGTGGCTTCGAAGTCAGCATCGGTTTCGCCAGGGAAGCCGATTATAAAGTCAGAGGACATGCTGATATTCGGGCGCACTTTACGTAATTTGCGGATCTTTGACTTATATTCAAGGGCAGTGTGGCCGCGTTTCATTAAATTGAGAATGCGATCCGAACCGCTTTGCACCGGCAGGTGCAGGTGATCAACCAGCTCCGGTACGGTTTCGTACACGGCGATAATGTCGTCGGTAAATTCCACCGGATGTGAAGTGGTGTAACGAATACGGTCGATACCATCAATGGCGGCAATCAGTTCCAGCAGTTCGGCAAACCGGCAAACAGAGCCGTCGTGGTGCTCGCCACGAAACGCGTTTACGTTCTGACCCAAAAGGTTAACTTCACGTACGCCTTGTTCGGCCAGCTGTGCGACTTCCAGCAGTACGTCGTCCACCGGGCGACTCACTTCTTCACCACGGGTGTAGGGCACTACGCAGAAACTACAGTATTTGGAGCAGCCTTCCATAATCGACACAAATGCCGTTGGGCCTTCAGCACGCGGCTCTGGCAGGCGGTCGAACTTTTCGATTTCCGGAAAGCTGACATCCACTACCGATGTCTCGCCAGCCTGGATTTGGTTAATCATTTCAGGCAGACGGTGCAGGGTTTGCGGTCCGAAGATGAGGTCGACAAACGGCGCTCGCTGACGAATGTGGTCGCCTTCCTGCGAGGCCACACAACCGCCCACACCAATGATCAGATCCGGGTTGGTCTTTTTCAGATTCTTCCAGCGGCCCAGCTGATGAAATACTTTTTCCTGGGCTTTTTCGCGGATAGAGCAGGTGTTGAGCAAAATAACATCGGCCTGCTCCGCTTCTTCGGCCAGCGAATACCCGTGAGTTGAATCGAGCAGATCGGCCATTTTTTCCGAATCATACTCATTCATCTGGCAACCCCAGGTTTTGATGTACAGCTTTTTACTCATAACAATTCGATAATCACGTTGGGCTGGCGCCAATACTCAGGATAATTAAGCTAATCCCGGGCGCGCAGCGATATTGGTCAAAATAGCCGCGTATTTTAACTGTTATAGACCCCGATCGCCACCCTTGTGAACCGGTCTGAGCGGGATTTTAGCGCTTTTTCGATCCAGCCCAAGGCAAGTTTACGTAACAGCGTAAACTTCATGATTTATTGCTAACGCACTGATATAAAGCGCATGTTAGATTTAACCCCTGAGTTGGGGCATAATCGCAGAACATACACAGGGTTCCTATATGTTTGATTTTTGTATTAATGGTGCCGGCATGGTGGGCGCCGCCACGGCGTTAGGGCTGGCACAGCAGGGTTATCAGGTAGCGATTGTAGAACAGCGTCCGCCGCAGCCTTTTGAGGCTGCCCAACCGCCGGATTTACGTATGTCTGCCATCAGTGTGGCGTCGGTAGATTTACTGCGTGCGTTGGGGGCCTGGCAACATATTGAAGCAATGCGGGTTCGCTCTTACAGTGAGTTATCCGTGTGGGAGCGGCCGGATTGCCGAACCGATTTTTCCGCCAGTGATGCCGGCTTTGAAC
>NZ_DBTD01000011.1:101167-218099 GCF_002306875.1 Spongiibacter sp. UBA1325 | reverse complement strand
ACTCAATTAGTGTTAACAGGCCCTGGCTGCCCCAATTGCGTATTCTGGCTCGCCTGCTGCGCGCGTCGCTGCTAAAATGCGCGACCGGATTTTTTCTTGGAGATGCCTGTGGCGGTCCGCTTTATTGAGTCCTCCAAGCTTCCCACCCCTTGGGGAGTGTTTGATATTCATGGTTTCGAGGACGCCGAACTCGGCAAAGAACACGTTGTATTAAGCCTCGGTGATATCGGCGACGGTCAGCCTGTGCTCGCCCGTATCCATTCAGAGTGCCTGACGGGTGATGCCCTGTTCAGCATGCGCTGTGACTGTGGCTCCCAGCTGCAGGCGGCGATGGAGAAAATTGCCGAGGAAGGTCGCGGTGCCATATTTTATTTGCGGCAAGAGGGTCGCGGCATTGGCCTGATGAATAAGATCCGCGCCTACAAACTTCAGGATGAGGGCGCCGATACGGTGGAGGCAAACGAACGCCTGGGCTTTGGTGCAGACATGCGTGACTACAGCTTGTTAAAAGTCATGTGCGAAGAGCTCGGTATCAGCAAAGTGCGCTTGATGACCAACAACCCTCGCAAGGTCAATGCGCTGACGGATCAGGGCGTCGACGTGGTTGAGCGCCTGCCCTTGCAAACGGGGCAAAACCCTCACAATGCCAAGTATCTGGCAACAAAGTCCGGCAAACTGGGGCACTTGTTCTAGGCCTTGTTCACTCTCATTGAGTTGCGGCGCTGTCACTAAACCGTAAGTGTATTGTCGCCGCTCAGTCATTGTCAGCCGATAGCCTCTCTCTCATCGCAAACAGAGAGGGTCAGCGCGGATGTCGCAGCACATTTTAGTCCTTCACGATGGTAAGCCCGGACATTTTTCGCAGGCCCAGGGCGTAGCGCGGTTGCTTGCTCGGGGCCACCGGGGTGCCACCCAGATTCGCGCCATACGGGCGCGCCCCAAGCTAAAGTTGCTAAACCGACTATTGCGACTACTGGCCGCGATGAATCAACCCTGGGCGCAGCGGCTGGTGTCTATCGCATACCGCTGTGATGAATTGCCGGATATCGCACCGGATATTGTTGTGTCCTTCGGTGGCAATGTATTGGCGCTGAATGTTGCACTGAGCCAGCATTGGCGCTGTCGCAATGTCGTGATCGGAAATTGCTATAGCCTGCCCGCCAACGCCGTCTCGGCAAATGTCACCGCGTTTCCCACCGCTTCAGCTAGCAGCGCTTGGCAGCAGTGCAATGTTTCCAGCCGGGTAGCACTTTGCAAAACCGATGCCGAGCAAAATACCCGTGCAGGTAGCCTGTTGTCAGAGCAAGCTGAGCGTCCGCTGTGGGCGATGCTGGTGGGGGGAGATGGCAGCGGTCTGCGCTATCAGGAGAGTGATTGGCATCAGCTGGGGCAGGCGATGGCGGCGGTCGCCACGCGCCACGGCATTCAGTGGCTGCTTACCACGTCGCGCCGCAGCGGCCAGCAAGCGGGAGATATCCTCGGCGGCTACCTCAACGAGCAGAATTGCTTGTCATCCATTGTGTATCAGGGTGCAAGTAGTCCGAACGCCGATGCCTACTTAGGGGCAGCAGAGCGCGTCTTTTGCACGGAAGATAGTTTGAGCATGGTGAGCGAGGCGGTGGCAATGCACAAACCGGTAATCGGCTTGCGCCCGGCGAATTCGGTGATTCGCGGAAGCCACTTGCGATCGTTGCTGTATTTGCAGAGCCAGGGCTTGGTTGAGCGCTGGGCGATCGCTGATCTTGAGTCGTACCTGCCAAGCGCATTTATGCCGTTGCGCTCCTATGAGCAGCACCTCGACAGCCTTTACCAGCGCTTGCAGGCGCGCCTGGCGATTACTGAGCCCGTTGAGGGGGAGACCTTACCGGCGAGGCCGGCTATGCCGGAAGTCGCCGCGCGCTAGTTCAGCTTTGCAGCTGCTGTTGAATGCTTTGGGCGATGCCCTCGGCGTCCAGACCGAGCTGGCTGAGCAGAGTAAGGTGGTTGCCGTGGTCGACGAAGGTGTCGGGCAGGCCGAGCTGCAATACTGCGACGTTCACGCCGCGCTGATGCAGGTATTCCGTTACCGCACTGCCTGCGCCACCAGCGATCACATTTTCTTCAACGGTGACGATCAGCGAGTGCGTCGCAGCGAGCTGGTCAATTAACTCGGTATCCAGTGGTTTAACGAAGCGCATATCTGCAACGCTAGCGTTGAGCTTTTCTCCTGCTTCCTGGGCAGCTGTTAAAAGTGTGCCAAAACTCAGAATCGCGACCTCGCCACCTTCGCGTATTTTTCGACCTTTGCCGATCTCCAGGGCCGCCATCTCTGTGGCTGGTATAACTCCTGGGCCGGTGCCGCGGGGGTAGCGCACAGCCGCTGGCCCTGGGTAGTGATAGGCGGTATGAAGCAGTTGCCGGGTTTCGTTTTCGTCGGCGGGCGCCATCACGACCATGTTGGGAATGCAGCGTAAGAAGCTGAGATCAAAGGCACCTGCGTGGGTGGGGCCATCCTCTCCGACCAGGCCCGCTCGGTCGATGCCGAAGGTCACATCGAGATTTTGCAGGGCAACATCGTGGATCAGTTGGTCGTAGGCGCGCTGTAGAAACGTTGAATAAATTGCGACAACCGGCTTCAAGCCGTCACAGGCCATACCGGCCGCGAGGGTAACGGCGTGTTGCTCAGCGATCGCAACATCGTAAAAGCGCTCTGCATAGCGCTCTGAGAAGGCAACCATTCCAGAGCCTTCGCACATTGCCGGCGTGATGCCCACCAGTTTGTCGCAGGCCTCGGCTTGGTCGCACAGCCATTGACCAAAAATATCTTGGTATTTGGGTTTGCTAACAGGGGCCGCCGGTTTTTTGCTTGCGGCGGGGGTGTCGGCCTCGATTTTCGAAATAGCGTGAAAGCCTACCGGGTCTTTCTCGGCCGGGGCAAAGCCCTTGCCCTTTTTCGTCATGATATGCAGCATTTGCGGGCCGTCGAGCTCGCGAAGATTGCGCAAAGTGGGAACAAGTACATCTAGGTCGTGACCGTCGATGGGGCCAATGTAGTTGAAGCCCAGCTCTTCAAATAGCGTGGCAGGAGAGACCATCCCCTTCATGTACTCTTCCAGGCGGGCAGCAATATCTTTTGCCGGGCCGGGGAATTTCTCCAACACGGATTTACCGCCACTGCGGATCTGGTTGTAGGTTTTCGATGCCCAGATCTTAGAAAAATACGTGTTCAGCCCGCCCGTGTTTTTCGAAATCGACATCTGGTTGTCGTTCAGCACCACCAGCATATTGGCACCGGTGTGGCTGGCGTGGGTGATGGCCTCAAAGGCCATGCCCGCGGTCATAGCGCCGTCGCCAATGACCGCAACGGTGCGCCGGTCGATGCCCTGTTGTCGGGCAGCAATGGCCATGCCCAGGGCGGCGCTAATGCTGGTGCTGGAATGCCCGACGCCGAAGGTGTCAAAGGGGCTTTCCTCGCGTTTGGGGAAGCCCGCTAAACCACCTGCTTTGCGCATGGTATTCATGCGCTCGCGCCGGCCAGTTAATATTTTATGCGGATAGCACTGGTGACCGACATCCCAGACCAGGCGGTCTTTGGGGGTGTTGTAAATGTAGTGCAGCGCGATGGTGAGTTCGACAACGCCCAGGCCAGCGCCAAAATGTCCGCCGGTTTGACCAACCGAATACAACAGGTACTCGCGGAGTTCGTAGGCGAGCTGACGGAGTTGCTGTTCTTCCAAGCCGCGCAGGTCGTCCGGGTCGGCGATGCCATCGAGTAAGGGCGTTGACGGTGGCTGCGAGGGAATTTTCTGGAACATCAATTTCTGACCCAAAGCGGCGAAAAAGGGGGCAATTGTAAACCAATTGTCGGCCTGCGACACGGTGTTCGCGCGGTACTATACGTTGTTAGCGGCCAATATTGATGGCCCGCTTAGTGTTGCCGCTCAATAATATAGTTGGAAAGTTGGTGCAGGGCGTCGCTGTGATCGCCAAAGCTGCTCAGTGCTGCCACGGCTTGCTGGTGGAGCTGCCGAGCGAGGTCCTTGGCGCCATCGAGGCCGAGCAGGCTGGGGAAGGTCGGCTTGTTTAGCGAGATATCGGCGCCCTGGGTTTTGCCCAATGTCGCTGTGTCGCTCTCTATGTCGAGGATGTCGTCCTGCACCTGGAAGGCCAGGCCGACGGCTTTGCCATAATCGTCCAGTTGTTGCTGCTGTGACGCGCTGGCTCCGCAGGCCAGGGCGGCCAGGCCGATAGCCGCTCGGATGAGCGCGCCGGTCTTGAGCTGGTGCATGGTTTGCAGTGTGTGCAGATCGAGGCTGCGATTAACGTTCGCGAGGTCGATAGCTTGTCCACCGACCATGCCGCGCGGGCCACTGGCGGCCGCCAGAAGCTTGACCATCGCCACGCAGTGTGTGGCAGGGAGAGGAAGCTCGGCGATCAGTTCAAAGGCGCGGCTTTGCAAGCCGTCGCCAACAAGAATGGCCGTGGCCTCGTCGTAGGCGATATGGCAAGTGGGCTTGCCGCGGCGCAGGTCGTCGTCGTCCATGGCGGGCAAGTCGTCGTGAACCAGGGAGTAGGCATGGATCATCTCAATGGCGCAGGCAATGCTGTCCAATGTGGCGTCGTCGATGTCGGCCTGTAAGGTTTGCGCGGTGGCATAGACCAGTGTGGCGCGCACGCGTTTGCCACCATTCATAATGCTGTATTGGCTGGCCTCGGTCAGGCGGGCCAGCTGCTCGCTGGCATCGTGATCGCTGAACTCACTAAATGCCTGGGCCAGGTGCTCCGGCAGCGCGCGCTGTAGCCGCGACTGACATTGCTGAAGATAGGTGTCAAAGGGCATTAGGCGGGGTCCGTAGCGTCGAGGTCAGCAGTGAGTTGTTGCACCTTAAGCTCAGCATCGGCAAGCGCCTGCTGACAGTCTTTACTCAAGCTCATGCCCAGCTCGAAGGCTTTCAGCGACTCTTCCAGGCTCAACTCGCCAGATTCCATCGTTTGCACGAGAGTTTCGAGTTCTTTGAGGGCAGATTCAAAATTAACCGCCTTTGCCTTGGCCATCGGGTGCTCTCCAGCTGAGGGAATTTTCGACGGCATTTTAGCAGCCCTTGTGGCTAACTGTCCGCTGTTGGTGGCTCGTTAACAGTAATTGGGCTGCCTCTGCAGTAAGTTAATGAGTCGCAACAGGCGCAACGCTGTGCCTATGCATTTTATATTTGCTGTCTGCGGCTTGGCAGCAGAGGATGGCGGCATGTTATGTAACGGAGGGCGTTCGGTGACAACGTGGCAAGCGGTAATAGAATTTTGGTTTGATGAATTGACACCCGGTCAGTGGTTCGCCAAGTCGGCAGATTTGGATTCGCTAATCGCCAAACGATTTGGTGAATGTCACCGTGCTGCGGCGGCCGCCGAGCTATATAAGTGGCGTGACCAGCCGCTGGGGCGTTTGGCCGAGGTCATTGTACTGGATCAGTTTTCCCGCAATATTTATCGCGACCGCCCGCAGTCGTTTCAATGTGACCCGCTAGCGCTGGTATTGGCGCAAGAGGCCATTGCCGGCGGTGCAGATCGCACTCTCGATGAGCAACAGCGGGCGTTCTTATACATGCCGTATATGCACAGTGAATCGAAACTGATTCAGCGGCAGTCTCTTGCCCTCTACGAGGCGCTGGGCGTGGAGAATAATCTTCGTTTTGCTCGCCAGCACGCCGATATTATCGAGCGCTTCGGCCGCTACCCTCACCGCAATGCCGTTCTTGGGCGAGCGTCCAGCGCCGAAGAGCTGGAATTCTTGCAGCAGCCCGGCTCTTCATTTTAACGAGTCAGGCGCAAGCTAAGCGCGCAGGTAATTGCCCATACCGCGTTGAATGCCAGCACAAAAACGGGCGTTAGCGTGCCGAGGGCAAGCCCCGCTTGGCCGTACGGAGAGTGATACGGAAAAATAATGAAAAGCTGGACGGCGCTGGGGGCGAGGCTGATCAGCAAGGCGCGACGCAACCACGCTCCGCTGAAGAGCGGCAGGGCGAATAGCAGGCCCCACAGGCCTCCCCACACCAGGCGCGGGTAGAGCCATTCCGGCGTTAGTGGTGGCGAAATATTGACCCCCGCGGCGGCGGTTAGTCCGTACAGACCGCAAAGCCAAAGCGCCAGGCTGTTGGCCAAGCCGCCGAGGCTGCCGGCGGCGTAGCAGGTGAGATAGTTGCGCATATTGCCTCCTGTTGGGGTGTGTTGCCGTCGTGCTGACATGAACACTTGGTAACTCGCGTTCCCGGGATTCGACTTCCCCTCGGCGCGCCTTCAGTGCAGAATTCACGCCCTGAACAATGTTAAGAGATGGACTATGGCCAGCGCGAATAATTCCGATATTGCATTAATTACCGGCGCCTCTGCCGGAATTGGCCGAGCCTTCGCGCAGGCGCTCGCTCCGCAGTGCTCATCAATGATTCTTGTGGCGCGCGACGCAGAAAAACTGTCGCGTGTTGCCGAGAGCCTGGCCAGCGTCGACTGTGAGATTCACTGTATTGCCGTCGATCTTTGCAAGCCGCTGGGCGTGGCCGAAGTGATGGAGGCCATCCGGCAAAAAGGCCCGGTGACCATTCTGATTAACAATGCCGGATTCACCACCGACAATGCGCTGGTGGACAGTGACCTCGACACTGAGTTGGAGATGCTGGCCCTGCATTGTCAGGCGAGTGTGTCGCTGTGCCGTGGCGCGCTGCCCTACATGCAGGAACTCGGTCGCGGGCGGGTGATTAATGTTGCTTCCATGGCGGGTTTGATCCCGATGAAAGGCGCTGCGGTATACGGCGCTTCAAAAGCGTTTTTGGTGGCGTTTAGTCAGTCTCTTGCCAAGGAAAATCACCGTCACGGTATTGCCGTGCAGTGCCTGTGCCCCGGTTACACCCACAGCGACTTTCACGGGCGTGAGGCGCTGGCGGGCTTTGATAAACGCTCGATTCCCGAGGAGTATTGGTCGAACGCGGAGGATGTTGTCGCGGCAAGTTTGGCTGCCTTCTCGCAAACGCCGCCACCGACCTTGCTTGTGCCCGGTGAGCACAACAAACAGTGGTTTCGCGAAGAGCAGGAGCGCCAGCGTGCTGCGCTAGAGGCGATGCCCTAGGGCCTTTTAGGGTCGGTTGAAAGCGGCGTTATGTCGCGGTTTTTTTCCAGCTGATAGCTCTCCATGTCTTCGGCCATGATCAATGTGCCGCTGTAGTGCTGGCGCGCTTCTTTGCGCAGGTCGTCGATGCTGTGTTCAACGCTTTCCCCACCCTTGAGGCGATAGCGTTGGCTGAAATGCGTTAGCAGTAGGTGCGGCAGTTCGCTGCGCTCGGCGGCTTTGGCCACCATGGCCGCCGTGCTGTGCATGTATTGCGGTCCCACCCGGGCCAGAACGTCCTCGGTAAACGTTGCCTCGTGGATCATGGCGTCGCTGTTGCACATGGCGTCGTGTAGCAGGGCGGGTTGGTCGTTGTCACCGCCGACTATAACGCTGCGCGGTGACCAGGCCGGCTGGCTAACATCGTCGGCGAGCACGGCGCGGCCGTCATCCAAGACGATGTTTTCCCCTTTTTGCAGTCGGTTCCACAGCGGCCCTCTGGGAATTCCCTTGGCGTCTAACGTTTCTTCAATCAGGTGGCGGGGTGGGACTTCCTCGGCGCGGTAGGCAAAGCAGGGGACGCGGTGAGACAGCGCGTGAGCGCTGACCCGCAGATGGCCATCGTCAAAATGGAAGTCCGGCGCATCGCTACGCACAAATTCCAAGGGAAAGCGCAGTTCCCGTATGTCGGTGTGCAGGAAGGTGGCGCGTATAAATTGTTCGATACCGTCGGGCGCGCAAATGGTTAGGGGGGCTTTGCGGCCACTCATGTTAGCGCTGGCGATCAGGCCTGGCAGCCCGTAACAGTGGTCGCCGTGCACGTGGGTGATGAAGATGGCGCGCAATTTGGCGCTGCTGTATCGCGTGTGCTGTATTTGGTGCTGAGTGCCCTCACCGCAGTCGAACAGGTACCAATCGCGGGCGTCGTCGATGGCCAGTGCCAGGCCGGTGACATTGCGGTGCCGAGTGGGGGTGCCGGCGCTGGTGCCGAGAAAGGTTAGGCGCATGACGGGGCGCCGTGCTGGGTGGTTTGTCGCCGCTTGGCCAGAATGTCCAGGCTGTGCTGCGACGGTGGCGCTTCCAGGATGGCCGCCATACTGTCAATAAGGTTGCTGGCCATGAAGTCCGTGTCGCGGATCAGTGGGTTAAACCCCGTGTTTTTGCGCACCCGCGCATGGTCGGACACGCCGTGAAAGCCGAGTACGTTCATCAATAAAATGCGCTGCTGGGCAATTTCGGGGGGGAGCTCGGTAAGTTCCTGCGCTGCCAGCTTTGCGATTTTAGTTTCCCGCGCCAACTGCAGGGAGTGCTTATCCGCCAAGTCGTAGCCCAGGGTATTGGTGGCAATCAGTTCGGCACTGATGTGGATATAGGCTTCGCCGCCGTCGCTGTCGTCCAGCTTCTCGATCAGCGGTTGAACAATGGCGGTGGCAACCAGTTGTGGCGTGGCAACACCGTCAGCCAGCATTTGGTCCGCCAATTCGGCGCGGCGCTCGGCAAGGGCGGGGCCGTGCTTGTCGAAAATCGCCTGTAGCAGGCCATTTTTATTGCCGAAATGGTACTGCACCGCATTGCGGTTGGCTTGGCCGGCGGCGCGGGTAATGGTATTGATCGAGACGCCATCTACACCCTGTTCGGCAAAGAGCCTTTCGGCCGCGCGAATAAGGCTGTCACGTGTGCGGTGGCTTCGGGTGTCTTTAACAGCGGTCAGTGTCATATTCCTTGCATGCGGCGGTGGTATAGCGCCTTAGCTTAGCAAAAAACAGCGCCTGTTTCGTGGGCGATGGCTTGGCGCTGGCGGTTTGCGAGCTTATACCGCCAGCAACTATCCTCAGCCTGCCTGCCTCCAGTCGCCATACCAATACGTAAACTCGTCCGTTCGGAGGTTATAGGCGGCGAACTCGCCACACTATAGTGAAGATCGATACCGCATCGGCGGGGAACAATAAGCAAAGAAGGATGCCACCATGAAGTTTGCCTACCACCACAGTATGTGTCCGGTTGAACAGTATGTGCCGCTGAGTATTGAAGCGGAGAAGCTGGGTTTCGACACCATCACCATGCCTGACAGCATTTGCTATCCCAAAGAAGCGAGCTCTAAGTACCCCTATAACAACGACGGTAGCCGAGAGTTCCTCGATGGTGTTCCCTTTATGGAGCCCTTTCTGCTAGCGGCTCACCTGGCAGCGAAAACCGAAAATATTCGCTTCACAACCTCAGTGCACAAACTGGCTGTTCACGAGCCAGCGCTTATCGCTAAGTCGTTGTCGACGCTGGCTATTCTCAGCGGTAACCGCTTTGGCTACGGTGTCGGTATTAGCCCCTGGGCCGAAGACTTCGAAGTCACCAATGTCCCCTGGGAGCGCCGGGGTAAGCGCATGGACGAAATGATTGAGATCATCAACGGCCTGATGAGCGGCGAGTATTTTGGTTATCAGGGTGAAATCTTCGATCTGCCGGAAATTAAGCTGTGCCCCGTGCCGAGCGAGCGCCCCCCGATTCTTGTCGGTGGTCACTCTAAGCCTGCACTGCGCCGCGCGGCTCGCCTGGGTGATGGCTGGATTGCGGCCGGTGGTGATTTAGACTCGATCAAGGCAATGATCGATCAAATCAATGAATTTCGCGTTGAGTATGGTCGCGATCATCTGCCCTTCGAGTTTCAAGCTATGACTGCTGAGGCCTACAGTGCCGATGGCATTAAACGCTTGGAGGATATCGGCGTTGATGAGGTGTTGGTTGCCTTCCGCGATGTCTATGCCTCTGAGCCTGACGACAAAACGGTCGACGAGAAAGTGGCAATGCTGCAGTGGTACGCGGCCGAGGTTATCGAGAAAAGCCGCGCTTAAGCGCTGGCTGCGTCCGGGCGGCGTTTCTCCGGGCGCAGCTGTTCAATCATTCTAAACAGATAGGCCGACCGCTCTTCCCGCTCGTTGAAGGGCCTCATCACCAGGTTCTTGGCCATGCCGATCACCAGGTCAAAGGCGATATTGGTGATGTCTTCTGCGCTGACATCGTCGCGCAATTCACCCTGCGCCTGCAGCGAGGTGATCATCCCTTGCATTAATTCGCGGTTCTGTGTGTTCTTTTCCAGCTCGGCCTGCAGGCTATCGTTGTGGGTGAGGGCGAAGGTGTGCAAATTTAAGCGCACCCGCCACTCGAGGTCGGACTCCTCGTCTAGGGGGAGGCCTGCCTTGATGATGGGGAAGAACTGATCCAGGCTCAGGTTGTCCTGCTGGATACTGGCCTCTTGCATGCGCAGGTCAATGCGCTGGTCTGCCCAGCGAAACGCCGCAATCACAATTTCTTCTTTGCTGCTGAAGTAGTGCGAGAGCACGCCGATGGAGCACCCCAGTGACTTTGCCAGTGCGCGGGTGGTGAGTGCCTCGAGCCCCTTGCTGGCAATGAGTCTCGCGGCCGCTTCGGCGACTTCCTCGCGGCGGCTGTCGTGGTCTACTTTCCTCACTGTGGGGCGTACCTCTGGGTGTGCTCAATTGTCGCTGAGCGGAACTATACCTGAAGATGACGAATATTTCATATCGAACGCTTGATATGTATCGAGCTGGCTTCTATGATGACTTCCAAAATAATTCACTACACGGACCCCCTTCGGAGGGCAGAAGCATGGCCACAGCAGTCAATACGGATTACAAACTCGCTCCCAATAACGACAAGTTGGATCACATTCCCGGCTCGTTTGGGTGGCCGATTATTGGTCACACCTTTCCATTGGTGAAAGACCTCTACGGCACGATCGATAAACAATACAAGGAGTTCGGACCAGTTTCTCGCTTCGGTCTGGCGGGCTTTAAAGGCGTACTGCTGGTTGGCCCCGACCTCTATAAAGAGGTTTACCTGGATCGCGATAAAAATTTCTCTGCCGAGATGGGTTACATGGGCTCTCTCGGGCGCTTCTATAAGGGTGCGCTATTGCTGCGCGACCACGAGGAGCACCGTTTTCAGCGTCGTATGATGCAAACGGCCTTCAAAAATGACGCGATGAAAGGCTATATCGGCACGATGGGGCCGATGATTGGCGAGGCGGTTGAAGCGTGGGGCAAGAACAAGGAAATGCTGTTCTTCCCTGCCATTAAGCAAACGCTGCTGGACGTAGCCTCGGAAATTTTCGTTGGCCTGGACAAAGACGACGCCCGAGCCGATGAGCTGAATACCGCGTTCTTGGATATTGCCGATGGCTTAATGGGTATCATCACCAAAGAAATCCCCGGCACCAAATACGCGAAAGGTAAAAAAGCGGAGCGCTTCCTCAAGGAGTTCTTCGGCAAGCTGATTGGCGAGCGTCGTGCGGGTAATGGCATCGATACCTTTACCTTCTTCACCAAGGAAAAGACTGAAGAAGGGGAGTACTTCTCTGATGAGGATATCGTTGCGCACATGAGCTTCCTGCTCTTTGCTGCCCACGATACAACGACCAGCGCACTCAGCCACTTGCTGTTCCACCTGGGTCAAAACCCCGAGTTGCAGCAGCGTCTGCGCGAGGAAGCCCAGGCAATCGACAAGGACTTCATGGAGTATGAAGACCTGGAGAAAATGCCACTTGCTGAAGCGGCGACCAAAGAGGCATTGCGCTTGCACCCCTCGGTGATGATGATGCAGCGTCGCACTATCAATGAGTGTGAGCTGGGCGGATTTAAAATTCCTGCGAACACCATTTTGTTTATGGCGCCGCAGCATACCCACCGCATGGGTGAATACTGGGACGCTCCGCTTAAGTTCGATATCGACCGCTGGCTGGAGCCGCGCAATGAGCACAAGCGTCACAGCTTTAGCTTTGTTGGCTTTGGTGGCGGCGGCCACAAGTGTATCGGTATGCACTTTGCGCTGATGCAGGTGAAGAATTTCCTCCACCAGTTCTTGCGCCGTTACGAGTTCCGCCTGGCGGATAACTTCAGCGACAAGATGCAAACCGTGCCACTGCCGAAGCCGGTTGATGATTTGCCGATTGTGCTGACCCCAATTAGCAAGTAGCAAGAATGAAAAAGGAGCCGAAAGGCTCCTTTTTTGTATTGGCTTGGGGGCTGTCGAGGGGCCTAAGCTTTCTTTGCCATCGCTTGTGAGCCGACCATGATCATGCGAATCATGATGACCGTTTGGTCGATGAGCTCGGCGCGCTGGTCAAGCGACTGGCTGGCGGCACTGGCGCCCATGGCCACAACCAGGCGGGTGATGGCCTTTGCGGTGAGCGCAGGTTCAAAGGTGGCGTGGCCAGTGAGTTTCTCCATGCGCTCAAGCTCGTCGCGCAATTCGTCCTCAAAATAGGTGAGTTCCCGTTCGACGGCTTGGCGGAAGGCGTCCGAGCCCGTGGACATCTCGCGCAGCAGCACCTGCAAGTATTTTTCATCGGCGTCGAGCTGGTCCATAAACGCCTCGACCGACGTGCGAATTGCACTGCGCTCCATGGAAAGCCGCTGTCGCGCTTCGCGGATAATACCGCGTAAGGCGCGCCCTGCCTGATCAATAAGCGCAACCGTCAACTCATCAACATCGCGAAAGTGACGGTAAAAACTGTTGGGGGCGATCCCGGCTTCTCTCGCAATTTCCCTAAGGCTCAGCGTGGAAACGCTGCGGTGAGTACCCAGCAGCCGCACGGCGGCATCCATTAAATCTTGCGCGGTAACCTGTGTCCGGCGACTGCTGGTCTCGGCTTCCTGCTTGTTCTTGCGTCGTGTTCTGATACCCATGTCTCTGCCGTGTTCGCGGTTGGCTCTGCTGGCCTGAAGTGCTCATTCTAGTGCGTTGTTTGACGTTCGTATATACAAGTAAATATACACATGAATATACACTTGTATTGACACTTATAAATACACGTGTATATTGGTCGAAAATTCACCACCGGATGAAAGCAATGGCGAGTGTGGTTTCTTCTTTGAATAGTTTCCCTGAGCGCATGCCGCGTGTGGCAGGAATGCTAGGGGCGCTGATAAGCGAGTCGCAATTTGATTTCTGGGCTCGAGAGTTCGGCAGCATTACGGCGTGGCGGCGGGTATTTGCCCGCGTGCATGGCCTGCGCGTGGAAGGCGCAGAGACGCTGAGTATCGCGCTGCGGCCAAACCGTAATTTTCAATCGGCAGAGCCTGGTCAGCACGTGAATGTGTCTGTCGAGATTGACGGCCGCCTCTGCACCCGTAGTTACAGTCTGTCGCGCCCCGCTGAGGGTGGTTGTGTCAGCATCTCGGTGCGTCGCGAGCCGGGCGGGCTTGTCAGCAATCACATACACGATCACTTGCGCGTGGGCGATGTGCTTGAGCTAAGCCAGCCCTATGGCGAACTCGCGGAGGGTTTGGCAGGGGCGTCGGCGCAGCTGTTTCTCGCGGCGGGTAGTGGTATTACCGCGATCTATAACCTGATTGCCGAGCAGGCAAGGCGCGGTGACGCGCTTCGGGGCGAGCTGTGGTATTGGGAGAAGCAGGTCGAGCGTTTCTGCTTTACCGAGGAACTGGGCGCGCTCTGCCAGACGCACCCCCAGTTTTCCGTGAGGCGGTTTTGCAACGCCGGTGATTCCTCATCGCTTTATTCGACTGGGCGTCTGAGCCCGGAGGTGGCGGCGCCGCTGTGTGAACGGTATCCAAATGCCAGTGTATTTGCCTGTGGTGGCAGTGCGTTTGTGGGAGCGGCTCGCGAGCTATTTTCTGACGTGGCGGGTGGTTTTTATGCCGAGGCATTTAGTCCGCCGCAACGGCTCGACGAGGCGGTGGCCGAGGAGCGTTTCTTTGAGGTCTCATTAACTCGCAGTGGGCAAACGATCACGGTTTCTTCTCAACAGTCATTACTCGACGCGCTAGAGGAGGCGGGGCACCAGCCTCCTCACGGTTGCCGCATGGGTATTTGCAACAGCTGCAGCTGTGGTCAGCGCAGTGGGGAAAGTCAAAATCAGTTAAACGGTGAGCAGCTTCGCGGGGCGGGGTCTGTGCGCCTGTGCGTCAGCCGCGCAAACAGCAACATCGAATTGGACATATAGGTGAGCGTTGTGAGTCAAGGGAAAAGTCGGGCGCTGAGCCCAGAGGAATTAACCGCGTTTGGCGAGGCCGTCGACGGATTGCAAAAGCGCGCGATCGCCGACGTGGGCGAGCGCGATGCCCGCTATATTCGCCGCTTGATTCGCGTGCAGCAATACATGGAGGTCGTGGGGCGAGGGCTGCTGTTTATCGGCGTTTTCCCGCCCGCATGGATACTGGGCACCGTATTGCTGGGTGTGGCAAAAATTCTGGAGAACATGGAAATTGGCCACAATGTGATGCACGGCCAATACGACTTCATGAACGAACCTGCGCTGCGCGGCGCGACGTATGAGTGGGATATCGTCGGCACGTCAGACAACTGGCGCGAGAGCCACAACTACAAGCATCACAGTTACACCAACATCAAGGGGCTTGATGATGACGTGGGCTACGGCCTGCTGCGGCTCTTCCCCGAGCAGCGTTGGCATTTTTCCTACCTGTTTCAGTCGGTATTCGCGGTATTGCTGGCGCTGTTGTTTCAGTGGGGCGTGGCAATTCAGGAGCTGCAGCTGGGCAAGGTCGCCAAGGGGCGGAAGTCCTGGTCGCAGTTAAAGGAGGAGCTGCGACCGCTCTGGAAGAAGACTCGGCGTCAACTGCTTAAAGACTATGTGTTTTTCCCGCTGCTTGCCGGGCCGTTTTTCCTAACGGTATTGAGCGGTAATTTGGTTGCCAACCTGATCCGCAACCTTTGGACATTTATGATCATTTTCTGCGGCCACTTTACCGCTGATGCCGAGGTGTTTGAGCGCTCGGTGTTGGATAACGAGAGCCGAGCGGAATGGTACTTGCGTCAGTTGCGAGGCTCGTCGAACCTCAGTGGTGGCAAGCTGTTCCATATCTTGTCAGGCAATCTTAGTCACCAGATCGAGCACCATATGTTTCCCACTGTGCCGGCCCACCGTTACGAGGAAATGTCGGTAGAGCTGCGGGCGATATGTCAGAAATATGGTCAGCACTACAATACCGGCTCGCTGCCGCGACAGTTTGGTCAAGTGGTGTGGCGAATCCTGCGGCACTCCCTCCCCTCTGCGGCGCCAATGCCGAGGCCGCTGGTGCAATAATTACCAAATGGAAATCTATATCAAAATATTTTGATATAGCCATTAAGGCTGCTACACTGCCTCGCCATGGATGCACACTCTTGCAATGTGGTGGCGGCAGATTCCTCTGAGTCTCTCCCTGCAACACCGAGCGCGCCGGCTATCGGCGCCATGGTTCTCCAGCTCTGCAAGGCGGGAGCCGATAACTTGCGTCTGCAAGTGCTGCGTGTGTTGAGTCGCGATGCCTACAGCGTTCAGGAGCTGTGCCAGATTTTAGATGTTCGCCAGTCGGGCATGAGCCACCATTTAAAAATACTCGCCGCTGCGGGCTTGGTTGTTCGTCGTCGCGAAGGTAATAGCTTGTTTTACCGCCGCAATTGGCAGGCCGAGCACGCCAGTGTGGCCGAGCTGCACACCGCGGTGCTCAATGCTGCCGAGCAGCTGGTCTTGGATGCGGGGCAACAGCGGCAGCTAGAAAAAGTGGTCGCCGAGCGGGCGGAGCGCTCGCGAGCATTTTTCGCTGAGCACGCCGGTGAGTTCGGTGAGCAGCAAGAGCAAATGGTCGCCTACAGCGTATACGGCCCAAGTTGCGCCGAGCTGTTGCGGGCCAGTCAGCCCGAGGGTGGGCGCCTGGCGGTCGAGATCGGGCCGGGAGAGGGCGATTTTCTGGCTGAACTGGCCGGCCGTTACGCGCGGGTGATCGCGCTTGATAACAGTGAGCCGATGCTGGACAAAGCGCGCACCGCCGCTGCTGACAAAGGGCTCAACGGCATAGAGTTTGTGCTGGGCGACAGCCGCAGCCGGCGTTTGCCCGAGGGTGAAGCCGATTGTGTGGTGGCCAATATGGTGCTCCACCATGTGCCTTCGCCGTCAGATATTTTTAACGACGTACAGCGCATGTTGAGTCCGGGCGGGGTATTTTGCCTGGCTGAACTCTGCCCTCACGATCAAAACTGGGCCAGAGAGGCCTGCGGTGATCTGTGGCTGGGCATCGCGCAGGAAGAATTAAGTGAGTGGGCGTTGGCCTGCGGCTTGGAAGAGGGGCCGTCAGTTTACCTGGCCCAGTTAAACGGTTTTCGCGTGCAAGTTCGGCAGTTTATAAAGCCGGGCAAGAAATAACGAGCTGGCCACAGGGCCATTACAATGAGGAAGACTATCAATGTCTGAATACAGCCTGTTCACCTCCGAGTCGGTATCGGAAGGACACCCAGACAAACTTGCCGATCAAATCTCTGATGCGGTGCTCGACGCGATCATCGCGCGTGACAAGCATGCCCGGGTTGCCGTAGAGACCCTGGTTAAAACGGGTATGGCAGTGGTTGCCGGAGAAGTCACCACCTCGTGCTACGTGGATCTGGAAGATATTATTCGCGACGTTATTACCGGCATTGGCTACAACAGCTCCGATGTGGGTTTTGATGGCGCCAGTTGTGCCGTACTAAATGCCATTGGCAAGCAGTCAGTCGATATTAATCAGGGGGTGGATCGCGCCAAGCCTGAAGATCAGGGCGCGGGCGACCAAGGGTTGATGTTCGGCTACGCCACTAACGAAACCGAGCACCTGATGCCTGCACCGCTGTTTTATTCCCACCGCTTGGTTGAGCGCCAGGCTTATCTGCGCAAAAACGGTGTGCTGCCGTGGTTGCGCCCCGATGCAAAAAGTCAGGTGACCTTGCGTTACGAGAACGGCGTGCCGGTGGCCGTGGATGCCGTTGTGTTGTCGACCCAGCACAACCCTGATATCAGCCAGGCTGATCTTCAGGAAGCCGTGCGTGAAGAGATTATCAAGCATGTGTTGCCTGCCAATTTGTTGCACGCCGGTACGCAATTCCACATCAACCCCACTGGCAATTTCGTGATCGGTGGCCCAGTGGGTGACTGTGGGCTGACGGGGCGTAAAATCATTGTTGATACCTACGGCGGTATGGCGCGTCACGGCGGTGGTGCCTTCTCGGGTAAGGACCCTTCCAAAGTGGACCGCAGTGCGGCCTATGCTGGCCGGTACGTGGCGAAGAATATTGTCGCCGCGGGTCTGGCTGACCGCTGCGAGATTCAAGTGAGCTATGCGATTGGTGTCGCGGAGCCGACCTCGATTTCGGTGAACACCTTCGGCACCGGCAAAGTCAGTGATGAAAAATTGGTGGCGGCAGTGCGCCAGGTATTCGACCTGCGCCCCTACGGCATTACCAATATGCTGGACTTGGCTCACCCCATGTATCAGCCCACAGCGGCCTACGGCCATTTTGGTCGGGAGCCATACGAGCATACGTACCAATGGACAGAAAACGGTGAAGCCCGCAGCGAAACCAGCACGGCCTTCAGCTGGGAAAAAACCGATCGCGCCGAGGCGCTGAAAGCGGCGGTGTAAGAAGCAAAGCCACTCGCGAAATTAATTTGAGGATAGCAATATGACTGCCACAGTAACTGCAGTAGAAAATTTCAGCGACTATAAAGTTGCCGATATCAGCCTGGCCGAATGGGGTCGCAAAGAACTGAGTATCGCAGAAGGTGAAATGCCTGCGCTGATGTCTTTGCGCGAAAAATATGGCGATAGCAAGCCCTTGGTGGGTGCCAAAATTCTCGGTTGTATTCATATGACCATTCAAACCGGGGTGTTGATCGAAACACTCACCGCTCTCGGCGCGGAAGTACGTTGGTCGTCGTGCAATATTTTCTCCACTCAGGATCACGCTGCAGCGGCGATCGCCGCGGCCGGCATTCCTGTTTTCGCTTGGAAGGGTGAAACCGAGGAAGAGTATGAGTGGTGCATTGAGCAGACCATTTTGAAAGACGGTCAGCCCTGGGATGCCAACATGGTACTCGACGATGGCGGCGACCTGACCGGTATTCTCCACGAGAAGTACCCGGCGATGCTCGACAAGATCCACGGTATCACTGAAGAAACCACCACAGGGGTTCACCGCCTGCAAGATATGTTGAAAAAGGGCGAGCTGAAAGTGCCCGCGATCAACGTCAATGACTCGGTGACCAAGTCGAAGAATGACAACAAATACGGTTGTCGCCACAGCTTAAATGATGCGATCAAGCGCGCTACAGATCATCTGCTGTCGGGCAAAAAAGCGCTGGTTATTGGCTACGGTGATGTTGGTAAAGGTTCTGCGCAATCACTGCGTCAGGAAGGCATGATCGTAAAAGTGACGGAAATCGATCCCATCTGCGCCATGCAGGCTTGTATGGATGGTTTTGAAGTGGTGTCGCCTTACATCAATGGTGTGAACACGGGTGAGGCAAGCAGCATCAATAGCGAACTGCTGGGCACTACCGACCTGCTGGTAACGACAACCGGTAACGTGAACGTTTGCGATGCGAATATGCTGGCGGCGCTGAAGAACCGCTGCGTAGTGTGCAACATTGGTCACTTCGACAATGAAATCGACACGGCCTACATGCGTGAAAATTGGCAGTGGGATGAGATCAAGCCGCAGGTGCACGTTGTGTATCGCGACCGCGCTAGCAACGATCACTTGATCCTGCTTTCAGAGGGTCGCCTGGTTAACTTGGGTAACGCCACTGGCCACCCCAGCCGCATTATGGATGGTTCGTTTGCCAACCAGGTACTGGCGCAAATTTACCTGTACGAGCGCCGCTTTGCCGATCTAGAAAAAGAGCTGCGCGAAGCTGCTATCACCGTTGAGGTGCTGCCTAAGAAGCTGGACGAAGAGGTTGCCGCGCACATGGTGGCGGGCTTTGGTGGCGTGATCACCAAACTCAAAGCGGATCAGGCCGACTACATCGGTGTGAGCGTTGACGGCCCCTTCAAGCCGGACAGCTACAAGTACTAAGCCCGAGGTGGCGGTTTCGCCGCTGCCGTTTACCCCGCGCCGCCTGTTGGGCGCGGGGCGTTAATACGCGTGACAGATAATAAGCGGATGTGTGCATGGCCAATCGCTACAGTTTTGAATTTTTTCCACCCAAGACCGAAGCCGGTCGCGAAAAGCTTGTTGCCACCCGCAATGAGTTGAATAGTCTGGCGCCAGACTTCTTTTCCGTCACCTATGGTGCGGGCGGATCTACCCGAGACAATACCCGGGGCATCGTGCTCGATGCCAAGGCGGCGGGCATTGATGTCGCCCCTCACTTGTCTTTTGGTGGTGACGAGGAAGAGGAGGTTTTGGCACTGGTTGAACAGTATCGCCAGGCGGGTGTGCGTCGCATCGTCGCATTGCGCGGTGATATTCCCTCCGGAATGGGGGCAACGCGCTTAGTGTATGCCCGCGAACTCGTCGAGTTCATCCGCAAGCACACCGGCGACCATTTCGAGTTAGAAGTTGCTGCCTACCCGGAGGTTCATCCCGACGCGCCGAGTTACGAGCAGGATGTGGCGTACTTAAAAGAAAAGCTGGATGCCGGCGCAAACAGCGCCATTACCCAGTACTTCTTTAATGCCGACGCGTATTTCTACTTTTTGGATGCCTGCGAAAAGGCCGGTATCGATAAGCCGATCTACCCGGGCATTATGCCGATCACCAACTATGCGAATTTGGCGCGCTTTTCACGCAACTGCGGCGCTGAAATTCCCCGTTGGCTGGCGCGCAAACTCGATGGCTATGGCCAGGATCTGGAGAGCATTGCTGCCTTCGGTGAAGAGTATGTGACGGAAATGTGCCAGATTCTGATGGAGGGCGGCGCACCGGGTATCCACTTTTATACAATGAACCAAGTGCAGCCCGTTAAGCGCATGTTGGAAAGCGTTAAGGCCTCACACCCCTAGCGCGATACGCTATAAATACTTCAACCAATCGTCTGTGAATTGGTCTAGCAGTTTATAGACGTGCTCAAAGGCTTCCCGGCTCTTGCGATAAGGGTCGGGCACTTCTTGATTTTCCGACCATTTACCCAATAAAAACGTTTTGCCGCCAACTTGTGGAGCAATTTTATTGATGCCGCGAATATGTCGCGATTCCATGGTGAGGATGAGGTCGGCCTGGGTCAGCATGTCGCGGTCGACTTGGCGAGCACGGTGGCCGCTGGGGTCGATGCCGTGTTCGCTGAGCAGTGCCGCTGCGGTGTCGTCGATGCCTTTATCCACCAGCGCGCCAAGGCCGGCCGAGTGAATGGTGATATTGGGTTTCACCTCGGCGAGCTTCTGACGCAGCATGTATTCCGCGCTTGGGCTGCGGCAAATATTACCGATACAGATAACCAGAATATTGTTAAACATCGTTGCCCCTAGTCCTCGCGCTGTAGCGTCTTAACGCCGTCGGCGGTGCCAAGCAGCAGTACGTCGGCGGGCCGCAGGGCAAACAGGCCGTTGGTGACAACGCCAGTGATACCGTTGATGGTTTCTTCCGTTTTTTGTGGGGTGGCGATCATAAAGTCGTAGAGATCGATGATCACATTGCCGTTGTCGGTGACAACGCCTTCGCGGTAGACCGGATTGCCACCCATCTTCAGCAGCTCGCGGGCCACATAGCTGCGCGCCATCGGAATAACTTCAATCGGCAGGGGAAAGGCGCCCAGTTGGTCGACCAATTTACTTTCGTCAGCGATGCAGATGAATTGCTTGCTCGCTGCCGCGACGATTTTCTCTCGGGTGAGTGCGGCGCCGCCGCCTTTGATCAATTCAAGGCGCGGGTTGCTCTCATCCGCGCCGTCCACGTAGACCGCAATTTGACCGCAGCTATTTAACTCAACCACTTCAATGCCGTGGCTGCGCAGCCGCTGTGCTGAGGCTTCAGAGCTGGCTACGGTCGCTTTTATGTCATCTTTTAGGACGGCGAGCTGGTCGATGAAGCAGTTGGCGGTTGAGCCGGTACCAATACCGATGATTTCGCCGTCGAGGATGGCGGGCTTAACGCGCTCAATGGCCGCTGCGGCCACGGCTTCTTTCAATTGCTGCTGATTCATGGTGGATTCGCTGCGCTGAGAACGGAGAGCGGCAAGTATAAAACTGCGCCGTGGCGAATGCGAGCGGCAAGGTGGTTCCGGGCGCCTAGACATTTTGGTGATGAGCTTTTATCCTCGACGATCGCCAACCTATTACACATCATAAAAATGGCGACTCTAGCAAGACTATAGAAACAACAAAATCGGTCGTTAGAGTAGTACTGGCTGGCCAAGCCGGTACTTCCGGGATTCCCGGGAGAAGGGTTGCTTTAGGAGACGGCATGAGCCGAATAAGAAAAATAAAAGAAGGAGCGGTTCGAGGGTCGACAACATCAGCAGTGAGCCAACTGGGTATTCAGCGCGTGTTTGCGCCGCTGGCTATTTTGCTGGCGTTTACCGTGCTGGGCTATTTGTTGTGGGTTACCTTGAGAACACCGCTGGAAACCGGGCTGCATGTGGTACGCATGGAGCAGTTAGAAGCCGTAAACACCGCAGATCGACAGCTCAATCGGGCCATCGTACGTGCACCGCTGCAGTTAGAAAGTGAGCCGCTGGCCATGTTGGCCGCTGCGGAGCGTTTCGATGAGCAGTCGCGCCAGATCGGTTTTGGTCAGGCGGGTCTCAAGGGGCAGGCGCCGCTTGTGGACCGCGCGTTAAACGACTTCCTGCGCAGCACGAAAGCCAAGTTGGATGCATTGGAGCCCTACCAGGAAACGCTGCGTCGCTTGCGCCTACTGTTCGCGGCGATGCGCAGCGGTGGTGTTTCGGTGCTCAGCGCACCGGCGATAGAGTCGGAAGCCGCCCTCGGGCGCGACATCAAGCGGCTGATTCGCGAGGCGACTCAGTACAGCATTATTTCAACAGCAGAAAACGCTGAGCTGCTAGACCAGTTGAGCGCAAGTATTGCGGTTCAGGCCAGTGCTCTGGAGGATACCGAGGCATTGGCTGCGCTTTCGCAATTGCTCGATACGGTGGACGGTCTGCGCTTCACTCGAGATGAGTTGAATCAGCAACTGGACGAGATCGCAGAAGCCGGCGCTGCCGGTGCACTGGCAACGCTCAAGACGCGCTATGAGAACCACTTTTCTCAGTTGCAGGCAGCGGCAGATCGCAACCGCCAAACCCTGGCTGTCTACGCGGCAGCGCTGCTGCTGGCCTTTGGTTTGATCGCCTGGCGTTTGCGCGGCTCATTCCAAGAGCTGGACCAAGTGAACATGGAACTGCAGGATGCCAATATCAACCTGGAAGGCATCGTCGCCGAGCGCACCCGTGATTTAAGCACCGCCTTGGAAGACTTGCGCCTGCAGCAGGCGCAACTGATCCAATCTGAAAAAATGGCCTCCTTGGGTCAAATGGTGGCGGGTGTCGCCCACGAAATTAATACGCCCCTCGGCTACGCCAACAGCAACGTGTCAATTGTGCGGGAGTTGGTGTCCTCCATGGAGGATGTTATCGATGAGGAAAGCCGCGGCGAGTTCGACATGCTATTGGGCGATGCTCAATACGGCTTAGAACAAATTGCTGAACTGGTTATGAGCCTGAAAAACTTCAGCCGGGTAGATCGCTCGCAAACCGAGCTCTTCGACCTGAACGAGGGGATAGAAACCTCCTTGAAGATTTGCCAAAACCAAATCAAAGACCTGGACGTTCAGCGCGACTTTGGCGAGCTACCCGATATTAGTTGTGCGCCGTCTCAGTTAAACCAAGTATTTCTGAATTTAATCAATAATGCCGCTCAGGCGATGGATGGAAAGGGAACCCTGACACTCAGCACCGCTGTTGACGGCGACAATGCCGTGGTGCGCGTGCGCGACAGTGGCTGCGGTATGGATGCCGAAACCGCCGCGCATATCTTTGAGCCCTTCTTTACTACCAAGCCTGTCGGTGAAGGCACGGGCCTTGGCTTGTCCATCGTGTTCCGCATTATCGAAGACCACGGCGGCCGCATCTCAGTGGAGTCGGAGCCGGGTGTTGGGACCGAGTTTGTTGTCAGCCTGCCCATAGCGGGCAAGGCCGTTCCAGAACAAGCCGTTGTGACCGAAGACAGCATTATTCTCAGTGACAGCGCGGTTTGAGGAGTACGTGATGACTGAAGGCATTGAAAGTAAGGCAAAGATTTTATTCGTGGATGACGAGCCGAGAATTCTCGTCGCCCTAAAGGCTTTGTTTCGCAGTCGCTACCAAGTGTTTACCGCCAATTGTGGCGCGGACGCGGTGGCATTGTTAGAGCAAGAAGATGTCGATGTTATCGTCTCTGATCAACGTATGCCGGAAATGACGGGTGTCGAGGTTCTGCGCACAGCGCGCGAGCTCCGGCCGAGAGCGATCCGCGTATTGCTGACCGGCTACTCGGATTTAAGCGCCATATTGGGTGCGATAAATGACGGCGAAATTTTCCGTTTCATCAACAAGCCTTGGTCGAATAACGAATTGCGCGACACCATCGCTGCGGCGGTGAAGGCCTCAGAGGTGGATGTGGCTGAGGATGTCAGTGCTGAGCTGAATCACAGCGAGGCTGAAGAAGCTTCCGATGAGGCTCAGCCAGGAGTTGAGGCCGCTGCGCCGGGCGAAACCGCCGATGCGCCTGAGCCGTCCGCTCCCGCTGCGAAAACGGTGGTTGATATCGCCGCAGGGCCGGAGGCGCTTCGTAGTGAAACGGGCATTCTGGTGCTGGACGAAGACAGCACCACCCGCGACGTTCTGCAGCGTGTATTGCACAAAGATCGCCCGGTATTTACCGCGGTTGATCTGGACGGCGCACTTGAAGCGCTGGAGTCAGAAAATATCGGCGTGATCATCACCGAGCTGTCTATTGGTGGCGAGAGCGTGACGCACCTGCTGACCGCTTTGCGCCAGCATCATCCGTCACTGGTGGCGATAGTACTAACCTCGCGAGCTGATGCTGGCTTGGGCATTGAATTGATCAATCGCGGGCAAATCTACCGATTCCTGAGCAAGCCTATTAGCGAGGGCATGCTGCGCGGCAGTGTTAATTTGGCGGTGCGGCGCTTCGATATTTTGCAAAAGAATCCAGAGCAGACACTGCGTCTGGCTGCTGAAAAAGCGCCAGAGCCAGCCAGTGACCGCCGCGGGGTATTCAAGCGTATTGGTCGCTTGTTTGGTTTGACCGCCTGATGCTGCAGAGATAACGACAATAATGAATACAATGATGAATAGCGACGTATCGGCCAGCAGTGCACCAAAGAAAAGTTTGGTGCAGTCGGCGGAAATGTTTATTGCTGTGGTGCTGTTTGCCGTGTGCGCAGCGGCGGGTCTGGCAGCGTGGTTAATGAGCTTGGGGGATGGCGCTGCCGATGAGTCGGCAACCGTTGAAACGGTGCAGGTATTTGCCTCGCTGGCAGATGCCGAGCTGGCGGATGATGAGCAGGATGTCCTGCTTGCATGGGAACAGCGTTTAGAGCAAACCTTCAACCAGCGTGAACAGGCCTTGCGACAGCAAGAGCAGAGTGCGGTGCTGGAAGAGCAGGCGATGGCGCTCGCTCAGGCGCAAGCGGCGGCAGAGGCAGCCAAGGAAGCGGCAGAGGCGGCTGAGCAGCGCGCCCGGCAGGCTGAATTGGCCCGTAAAAAGGCCTTGGCCGCTCAGGCTAAGCCCGCGGCACCCGTCGCTCCGAAAGTGGCTGCAAAACCTAAACCCAAGGCAAATGCCGAGCGCATCCCGGCAAGCGTGGATTGGAGTAGTTGCCGCAAGCCGCGTTATCCCCGTGCGTCGATCCGCTTGAAGCAGGAAGGCACGGTGACGATGACATTTGCCATCGATGCGCAGGGGCAGGTCGTCAGTGGAGAGGTGCAGCAGAGCAGTGGCGTAGAGCGATTGGATAATGCAGCGCTAGAGGCGATTATGAAGTGTAGCTTTACTCCGGAGACTCTCGGCGGCGAGCCGCAGGCGTCGTCGGCGCAGGTGCGGTTTGGTTGGCGCCTCGGCGGATAAGAGCAGCCGAGTGAATTAAAGCCCGCTACGGCGGGCTTTTTTGTGCCTCTGAATTGCTCGCAGCATGGTGGAGCGCGCAGCGACGCGTTAGACTTGCCGTTTGGTATACGATCATCCCGCCAGCAGGCCGCAATTGGAGTCTCCGACAACATGCCACAGAGTTACATCAAGAAAATTCTCGATGCCCGGGTCTACGATGTTGCTATCGAGTCGCCTGTGGACGAGGCACGTCTGCTGTCGAAAAGACTGAATAACACCGTGCTGCTCAAGCGCGAGGACTTACAGCCGGTGTTTTCGTTCAAGTTGCGCGGCGCCTATAACAAAATGGTCAATCTCAGTGAGGCCGAGCGCCGCCAGGGCGTGGTGGCCGCGTCGGCGGGAAACCACGCTCAGGGCTTGGCGCTGTCAGCGCTAAAGCTGGGGGTGAAGGCAACAATTGTGATGCCTAAAACCACACCGCAGATCAAAGTGGATGCGGTGCGTTCGCGCGGTGGCAAGGTGGTGTTACACGGGGACACCTACGATGAGGCTTCGGCCTATGCCCAAAAGCTCGTGCAGGAAAAAGGCATGGTGTATGTCCACCCCTATGACGACCCCGATGTTATTGCGGGGCAGGGCACCGTTGGCATGGAAATCTTGCGGCAAGTTACCGGGCCGCTCGACGCGGTATTCGTGCCGGTAGGTGGCGGCGGTCTCGCTGCTGGGGTGGCGGCCTACATCAAATATGTACGCCCGGATGTCCGCGTTATTGCGGTGGAGCCCGAAGATGCCGCCTGCCTAAAAGTCGCTCTGGAAAAGCAGCGTCGAGTGCGCTTGAAAGAGGTCGGGATTTTCGCCGACGGCGTTGCTGTGGCACAAATCGGCAAGGAAACCTTCCGGGTACTGCGTAAAACCGTCGATGAGGTTGTCACGGCAAATACCGATGAAATTTGCGCAGCGATCAAGGATATCTTTGACGATACCCGCTCGATTGCCGAGCCCGCAGGGGCACTGGCGCTCGCCGGTCTTAAGAAATATGTTGAACAGCACGGCTGTGAAGGCCAGACGCTGTTGGCGATTGACAGTGGCGCGAACACCAATTTCGATCGCTTGCGCTATATCTCGGAGCGCACAGAAATTGGTGAACAGCGCGAGGCGATCTTGAGTGTCACCATTCCCGAGCAGCCCGGGAGCTTCAAAAAATTCTGTGCTGCCCTGGGTAAGCGCAATATCACTGAGTTCAACTACCGCTATGGCGACGATCGCGACGCGCAAATTTTTGTTGGCGTTGCCGTTGCGGCCGGCGGGCAAGGGCGGACGGAGGTCGTCGAATCCTTGCGCAAGTTGGACTACCGGGTCGAAGACATGACCGACAACGAGATGGCCAAGCTACATATCCGCCATATGGTCGGTGGTCATCGCCCCAGCGCGGTCGCCAATGAATTGCTGTATCGGTTTGAATTCCCTGAGCGCCCCGGCGCCTTGATGAATTTCCTGACACGTTTGGGTAATCGCTGGAATATTTCGCTCTTTCACTACCGCAATCACGGCGCGGCTTACGGCCGGGTGTTGGTGGGCCTGCAAGCGGATAAGTCTGAGCGGAAAGCGGTGGAGGCTTTTCTCGACAAACTGGCGTACCCCTTCCATGAAGAGACCGACAACCTCGCGTACCAGCAGTTTCTCAGTTAACGCGCGGCAAAAATTTCGCGGTCGGTGGCGACCCAGTCGAGGGGGATATCCCAGTGCTGTATCGGTAAGCGCTCCACTTCCTGTAGATGGTGGGCCAGGCCGATCAGTAGGGGCGTGTTTGCCGTATTGCGGCGCTGTTTAAAGGCCAGCGCTCGGTCGTAGTAGCCGCCGCCCATGCCCAAGCGATTGCCCCGGCGATCGAAACCGACCAGTGGTAGCAGCATCATATCGAGGCGGGCAGGGTCTATCTGTCGGCGGCGCAGGGCATTGGGTTCGGGGATGTTAAAGGTGTTGCTGCGCAGGGTTTGCCCTGGGGCGTGGCGATGGAAACGCATTTGCGCCTGTTTGGTGTCTCGGTGAATAACCGGTAAATAGCACACCTTGCCGCGTTGCTGGCAGTAGCGAAGCACCTCGTTGGTGGAGATTTCGCCGTCACTGGCACTGTACAGAGCAATATGTCGAGCGCGCCGGAATTCGGGTAGTTTCCTCAGCTGTTGAAGCAGGCGCTTGGCAGCACGCCGTTGAGTGGCGACCGGTAGGTCGCGCCGTTGTTGCCGAAGACGTTGGCGGAGCTGGTTTTTGCTCGATGCATCCATAGTGAAGGCGGGTTGTGGTTGAAGGCGCTGCCTGAAAAGGTAGGACCCAGGATACCGCCGGCCGCGTGGCCCTTGAACCCAGCGGTTCAAGGTGGAACTTACCGCAGCATTTTTAGGCTTTCCGTCACGCGGACATGCACACAAATACTGGCTGGTTCGCTCCGGGTTTTAAAGCATCGGCTCAGGGGTCTGACGGCCTAGCGCATATCCCAGGAATTCACAGTATACCGATAGGCCCACGCGCTTAACAGGGTGGTTAGCCGATATCGAGTTGGCGGCAGCGGTTGAGGGTGTCGTCAATTTTATCGGTAATGCGCTTGCTTACTGTGGCCTCTTGCTCCGTGCTGACGCCGCTTTTGCTGGCTTCGCGTAGCTCGTAGGCAATGTTTAGTGCGGCCATCACGGCGATGCGCTCCAGGCCAATAATTTTTCCGGAGTTGCGTATTTGGCGCATCTGCTGGTCGAGGTAGCGGGCCGCTTCCAGCAAGCCTGTTTGCTCGTCACTCGGGCAGGCAACCTGATACTCCTTGTCGAGAATTTTAACGATGACCGTTTCTTTGCTCACCTTGTCGTCTCCATGTGGCTGGGGCGAGTCATCAGCATTCTTTTTCCAATGCGCGCAGGCGCTGGATCATCGCGTCGACTTTTGCCCGGGCCGTGTCGGTTTTTTCGATCAGCGCTTCGCGCTCAATCTTCCAGTTTTGTGTTTCGGATTTGAGAGTGCGGTTCTCTGCATCCAATTGTTCGCACAGTTGGATGAGCTCATCGACTTTTCGTTCCAAAACCTGCAGCTGTCGATCGTCCATTATTGCCTAGTTCCACGGCCGGGAATGATGTCGTCATAGTAGAGTGGGTGCCAGCGCTCGGTCAACGGTTATACGCGGCGGTGTGAACCGCGGCGGGTATTCGATTTTGCGGCGGATCAGCGCTACCATGCGCCTCCAGTCTTTGATGCCCTTGGAATGCGCAATGTCTAACGAGTTTGACCACGATGATCTCGCTAATCTATTCCTTAATTTAGGTGCTTTGCAGCCCCCGGCGGAGCTCCACGGCTATGCCGTTGGCTTTTTGTCTGTGGGTGGGCGAGTCGAGCGCCAGGCGTGGTTAAAGCACTGTACGGAGCTGCTGGATATCGAGATGCCCAACCCTGACGATGCCGATGCCTTATTCGGCGTTTATAAGAGCGCGCTGGAAGCACTGGGCAGTGAGGACTTGGCACTGCAGTTGATGCTGCCGGGAGACGAGCTGGATTTGGGGCAGCGCATTGTCAGCCTCGGTCAGTGGGTGCAGGGTTTTCTCACTGGCTTTGCGATGGCCGGCAAGCAGCGGCAGAGCGAGGGTGATGCCTTGGATGCGCTGTCTAAAGAGAGCCGCGAGGCATTGAGCGACTTGGCGGCCATTGCGCAAATTTCTGCTGATCAGGCCGACGATGAAGACGGCGAGCAAGACTACGTGGAGATCTGCGAGTATGTGCGAGTCGTGGCGATGACCATTTTTCTTGAGTGTAACGCCGCCACCCCGGCGACGAAGAAGCCCAAGGGCGAGCGATTGCACTGACAACCGAGTAGATCAATTTCCCGTAAAAACAGCTGTGATAAGCTCCTCAAGATCATACACATCAGGGACACTATGAGCATCAGTAAGCAGGAATTTGCGCGTCGCCGTAAGAATTTAATGGCCCTGCTCGAGCCGGGTAGCATTGCCATTGTGCCGTCGGCGTCGTTGCGCACGCGAAGCCGAGACTCCGACTACCCCTTTCGGCAGGACAGCGACTTCTTTTATCTGAGCGGATTCGACGAGCCCGAGGCAGTATTGGTGTTGTTGCCGGGGCGCCCGCAGGGTGAATACATTCTGTTTTGCCGCGAGCGCGACCCCGCCATGGAGCTGTGGGACGGGTATCGCGCTGGCCCCGAGGGCGCCTGCTCGGAATATGGCGCCGATGATGCGTTCCCCATTGCGGATATCGACGATATTTTACCCGGGCTAATCGAAGGTCGGCAGCGTGTTTACTACGCGATGGGGCGGCACGCAGAATTTGATCAGCAGGTTATGAACTGGGTCAATGTTATTCGCTCCAAAGTGCGCAGCGGCGCCCAGCCACCAGGCGAGTTTCTCGACCTCGACCACTTGCTCCACGATATGCGTTTGTATAAGAGCGCGGCGGAATTGCGGATTATGCGTCGCGCTGGCGAGATATCTGCAAAGGCTCACTGCCGAGCGATGCGTTACTGCCGCCCCGGGGTTTATGAATACCAGCTTGAAGCCGAAATTCAGCATGAATTTGCAATGGCCGGCGCGCGCTTCCCAGCCTACAGCAGTATTGTCGGTGCGGGGAAAAACGGCTGCATCTTGCATTACGTGGAAAACAACAGCGTGATCCGCGATGGCGAGTTGGTGCTGATTGATGCGGGTTGTGAGCTCGAGGGTTACGCCGCGGATATCACGCGTACTTTTCCGGCCAATGGCCGCTTCAATGATGAACAGCGCGCCCTTTACGAGGTGGTACTGGAAGCGCAATTGGCGGCAATAGAAGCCACGCAGCCGGGTAATCATTGGAATCAGCCACATGAAGCGACAGTGAAGGTGATTACCGAAGGCCTGTTGAGGCTCGGGCTGTTAACGGGTGATTTGTCTGAGCTGATAGAAACCGAGGCCTATAAGCCATTTTATATGCACCGGGCTGGGCATTGGCTCGGTATGGATGTGCACGATGTGGGTGATTACAAGGTCGGCGGCGAATGGCGGGTGCTCGAAGAAGGTATGGTGTTAACCATTGAGCCGGGTATTTATGTTGCCCCCGACAACGACGCCGTCGAGCCGCGTTGGCGCGGGATTGGCATTCGTATTGAAGACGATGTGGTGGTGAGTAAGTCCGGCTGTGAGGTGCTGACGGCGTCAGTGCCTAAGTCGGTTGAAGACATCGAAGCCCTGATGGCGGAGGCGGGCGATGGACGTTGACTACGATGTGCTGATTGCCGGTGGCGGCATGGTTGGCGCCAGCCTTGCCCTGAGCTTGCACAAACACAGCCAGGGCCAGTTAAAAATTGCCGTGGTTGAGAGCTTTCCCCTGCCTCCGCTTAGCGACACGGGGCCGAGTTATCGACCCAGTTTTGATGCCAGGTCCACCGCACTGTCATACGGCAGCCGACAAATTTTTGAAAACCTGGAGCTTTGGTCGACGCTGGAGAACCACGTTGCCGATATTCTGAATATCCAGGTGTCTGATCGCGGCCATTTTGGCAGTGCGCTGATGCATTGCGGTGAGCTGGAGTGGCCCGCGCTGGGCTATGTTATTGAGAACGCGTGGCTGGGCAATGTACTGCTTAACCATCTGCGGCGTCATACCAATGTACAGTTTATCTCCCCGGCCAGTGTCGAGGCGGTAACGCCAATGGCCGCCAAAGTGCAGCTGGATTTACAAGCCGAGGGCGGGGAAACATCCTGCAGCGCGTCTTTGCTGGTCATCGCCGACGGGGCCGATTCGGGACTGTGCCAGCGCCTGGGGATTCATCGCCGTGTTGATGAATATGCGCAAACGGCCGTGATCGCCAATATCGCCACCGAGCTGCCGCATGGCGGAACCGCCTACGAGCGCTTCACTGCCGAAGGGCCTATCGCGATGTTGCCGCTATTGCCAGACGAGCAAGGTCAGTCGCGCTCTGCCTTGGTATGGACCTTTCCCGAGGATGACGCCGACGCGGCGATGAATTGGACTGATGAGGTCTTTCTGGCGCGCTTGCAGCAGCAGTTTGGCCACCGTTTAGGTCGCTTGCTAAAAGTGGGACAGCGCGTGGCCTTCCCGCTTCGCCTCAGTTTTGCTGAGGAACAAGTACGGCGAAATATTGTGGTGATGGGCAACGCTGCGCATTCACTTCACCCCGTGGCAGGGCAGGGCTTTAACCTCGCCCTGCGCGACGCCGATGCGCTGGCCCAGCGTGTTGCCGCAGCGGTTGCACAGGGACTCAGTGCGGGTGAGCTGTCGGTCTTGCAGGGCTATTTGCGCAGTCAGCATACCGACCAGCAGGTGACGACCTTGTTCTCTGACCGCTTAACCAAACTATTTAGTAACCGTCAGCCTGTACTGAGCCTGGCGAGGAATATGGGGCTGGTCATGCTCGATGCCAGCAAGCCGATAAAGTCGCGCTTTACCGCGCGCGCTGCGGGTGTGATAAAAGGCCGAGACATGGAGCTGCCGCTGTGACAGACCGACTGGAAAAATTTGACATTATTGTGGTCGGTGCCGGGCTGGCCGGTGCTGCCTTCGCGCTGGCGATGGCGGAACAGCCGCTGGATATTGTCGTGATCGATGCCCAGCCAGAGCGCGAAGGGTGGCCGCCGCTTGATGAAACCGTAATGGACTATGACGCCAGAGTCAGTGCGCTGACTGACGCGTCGCGTCGCTTCCTACAGCGGCTGGGAGCGTGGTCTGCGGTGGTAGAAAGGCGGGTGTGCCCCTATCAGGAAATGGTTGTTTGGGATGCTGAGGGCACCGGTGAAATTCATTTTTCGGCCGATGAGGTCGGTGAGTTGGCCCTGGGGCATATTGCCGAGAATCGCTTGGTAACCGCTGCGCTGCACAACCGTTTGCGAGACAGCCGCGTGCGCCTGCTGTTTAACAGTCCTGTTGCGGCCTGGGTGCGAAGTGGTGATCAAGGGCAGTTGCAGTTAAATGACGGGCGGCTATTGCAGGCGCCGTTGATTGTTGCTGCAGACGGCGCCAATTCGCGTTTGCGTGACTGGGGTGGTTTTCAAACCCGCGAGTGGGATTATCAGCACCACGCGATTGTGTGTACCGTGGAGACCGAAAAGCCCCATCGCGCTACGGCGTGGCAGCGTTTTCTGCCAGAGGGGCCGCTGGCATTTTTGCCTCTGCCCGACCGCGATGGCGCGCAAAACTTTAGTTCAATCGTCTGGTCGGCAAAGCCCGAGCTGGCCGATACGCTAATGGCGATGGATGACGACGCCTTTTGCCTGGCGCTGGCCCAGCATTTTGAAGGAAGGCTCGGGCGTATCAATGCGGCCAGCCGGCGCGTCCGTTTCCCGCTGCGCCAGCGCCACGCTCAGCGCTATTTTCAGCAGGGTATCGCCCTTATTGGCGATGCCGCGCACACCATTCACCCGCTGGCTGGGCAGGGAATTAATTTGGGCTTCGCCGATGCCGAGGTTCTCGCCGAAGAATGTCAGCGTGCCTTGGCGCGCGGCCTGCCACTCTCTGATGAGCTGCTGCTGTCGCGTTATCAACGGCGACGCAAGGGTGAAAACCTGGCGATGATGGCGGCGATGGAAGGCTTTCAAAATCTGTTTGCCAGCCAAGCCCTGCCATTGCGCCTGTTGAGAAATGCGGGCATGAGCTGGTTAGATCGAGCAGTGCCTATCAAGCGCCAGATTGTTGCTCGCGCGATGGGGCTGGCGCGTCGCTGACCCATTTCCCCGAGAAGTAAAACTTGAGTCATTAAATGATAATTATTATCATTGATGCTGAAGATTTCTTGCCTTCTTACCGTTAAGGACCTGCCCATTATGATATTTCGCTCGGCGCTAGTGTTTAGCTTGTTACTTTCTTTGGTGGCCTGTGGCCGAAGCGAAGAGCCCTCTGGGCCTGAATTGGTTGTTTACAGCTCGCGCATAGAGCAGCTGATTAAACCGATTTTCGACCAATATACTGCTGAGACGGGCGTGAATATTCGCTACGTGACGGACTCTGCCGGGCCGCTGCTGGCGCGCTTGCGTGCCGAGGGAGAGAATACGCCGGCTGATATTTTGGTAACGGTTGATGTTGGCAATCTCTGGCAAGCCGCGCAGCAGGGCTTGTTGGCTGCTCAGACGTCGTCGGTGCTAAACAATAATGTGCCTGAATCTCTGCGTGACCCAGAGGGTCGCTGG
The DNA here is from genome assembly GCF_002306875.1 of Spongiibacter sp. UBA1325. Taxonomy (NCBI): domain Bacteria; kingdom Pseudomonadati; phylum Pseudomonadota; class Gammaproteobacteria; order Cellvibrionales; family Spongiibacteraceae; genus Spongiibacter; species Spongiibacter sp. UBA1325. The sequence continues at coordinate 185,028 of NZ_DBTD01000011.1, read as the reverse complement.
ACGGGGCTCTCCATTCGCGCCCGCACCATTGTGTACTCGAGTGAGCGTGTAAAGCCCGAGGCGTTGAGTAGTTATGAGGCGCTTGCAGAGCCGCAGTGGGCGGGGCGCCTGTGCTTGCGCACGGCAAAGAAGGTGTACAACCAGTCGCTGGTTGCCACGATGATTAGCGCCGATGGTGCTGAGAACACCGAGCGGGTATTGGCGGCTTGGGTTGATAATTTGGCGGTGCCGCCCTTCTCCAGTGATAACAAAGTAATTGAGGCCATTGCCGCCGGTCAGTGCGATGTGGGTATTGTGAATACCTACTACCTGGCGCGCATGAAGGCAGATGATCCCTCCTTGCCGGTGGATCTGTTTTGGGCGAACCAAACCGGTGAAGCGCCGTTTAACCGCGGTGTGCACGTTAATATCTCCGGTGCTGGCGTGACTGCGGCCAGCAAGCAAAAAGCATTGGCGATGTCATTGTTGGAATGGTTGTCCGAGGCGGACGCTCAGCATGCGTTTGCAGAGTTGAATCAGGAATTTCCGGTGAATCGCAACACGCCTCCTTCATCCCTGCTTCAGCACTGGGGCGATTTTAAGGCTGATCAAGTCCCCGTTGTGGAAGCGGGTCGCTTGCAGGCGGAAGCTATCCGAATGATGGACCGCGTGGGTTACCGCTAGATGCAACTTGCCCAGCGTGCCCGCGTGGCGAATCAGCGGCGCTTGCGGCCGACGCCACTGTGGCTACTCAGGGTGGCGGGGGTGGCGCTGGTCTGCGCGGTGCTGGTGCCCGTTGTGGTATTGGCGAGCAGCTGGTTAAGCCCGGAAGTCGAGATATGGCAGCATCTGGTTGATACGCAATTGCCCCGCCTGGTGGCAAATACCCTGTTCCTGATGTTTGGTGTCGGTGTTTTGGTCTCGGTGATCGGCGTCAGTCTGGCGTGGTTCACGGTCATGTGTCAGTTTCCTGGGCGCGCGGCATTTGAATGGTTGTTGATGTTGCCGCTGGCAGTGCCCGCCTATGTTATGGCCTTCGTTGTACTGGGAGTGTTCGACTTTGGCGGCCCATTGCAGACGCAACTGCGGGAGCTGTTAGGCGCCGGTTGGGGCATCGATGTGCGCAATCGGGCCAGTGTAATTATCGTATTTTCCCTGGTCTTGTACCCCTACGTTTACATGCTGGCGCGCAGCGCCTTTCTGTCTCAAAGTAGCGAGACGCTGGAAGTGGCACGAGTATTGGGTTGCACCAGTCGCCAAGCCTTTTTCCGAGTGGCACTGCCGATGGCGCGACCGGCAATTGCTGCCGGTGTGGGCTTGGCATTAATGGAAACCCTCGCAGATTTTGGCACGGTTGCGGTGTTTAATTACGACACCTTTACCACCGCCATCTACAAGTCTTGGTTCGGCTTCTTTAGTCTGCAAGCTGCTGCGCAGTTGGCATCGTTACTGCTACTTTTCGTTGGCGTGACGCTGTTTGCTGAGCGGCGCTCGCGTGGACACGGGCTGTTTGTTCAGGGGGCGAAGCTGCAGCACCTAAGACGCTTTCCGCTGCCGCCGGTGTTAGCTGGCCTGGTGAGCGCTTATTGCGCGTTGATTTTGGCGTTTGCCTTTGTATTGCCCATGCTGCAATTGCTGGACTGGGCCGTGGGCGAGGGGGTAAGCCAGCTGACATCGCGTTTTTTTGCCCTGCTTGGTCACTCCCTTTGGTTGGCTGCCATGGCTGCTGCGCTGACCGTTACCCTGGCGCTACTGCTGGCCTTTTGCCGCCGTTTCAGTCGCGGTCGCTGGGGTAGCATCTTTGCCGCCGCGCAGCTGGGCTATGCGTTGCCCGGGTCAGTGTTGGCAGTGGGGATTATGCTGTCATTCAGTTGGCTTGATCGACAGTGGCTGCTGCCGCTTCAAGCGTGGCTGGGGCTCGACCCCAGGCCCCTGTTGATGGGAACCGTGCTGACCCTACTGGCCGCTTACTGGATTCGTTTTTTGGCGGTCGCCAGTGGCCCGCTGGACTCGGCGTTAGAGCGAGTAAAACCGAGTTTGCCCGAGGTGGCCAGAACCCTGGGCGCGGGGAATTGGCGCCTGCTTTGGGAGGTTTATCTGCCGATGTTGCGCCCGGGCGTGTTGACGGCTCTGGTGTTGGTGTTTGTCGATGTGATGAAAGAAATGCCTGCCACGCTGTTGTTGCGGCCATTTGGCTGGGACACCTTGGCGGTGCGGATATTTGAAATGACGGCTGAAGGACAGTGGCAGTTGGCGGCGTTGCCAGCGCTGACGCTGGTATTGGCGGGTTTAATACCGGTGATGTTAAGCATTCGTGCCAGTCGCGGGCGCTGAGGCCTTTGTATTTGCCGGCAGCGGCGGTAAAATGCGCTGCAAATATCCCTTGTCAGCCAGGAGCGCTCCATGAGCAACACCCCCAGCGAACTGAAGTATGCCAGCAGCCATGAGTGGGCTCGCTTGGAAGAAGACGGCACTGTTACTGTGGGCATCACCCATCACGCGCAGGACTCGCTCGGCGACGTAGTCTTCGTAGAGCTGCCAGAAGTGGGCGCGGAATATGGTGCCGGTGAAGAGGCGGCGGTGGTCGAGTCAGTGAAAGCGGCTTCTGACATTTACGCGCCGGTGTCGGGCGAAGTCGTTGCCGTGAACGACGCGCTTGAAGAAAGCCCCGAAACGGTAAACGAATACCCCTACAGCGACGGTTGGTTCTTCCGCTTGAAGCCCAGCGACGTTAGCGAGCTGGATAACCTGCTTAGCAACGACGATTACGACGCACAATGTGAAGGCTAATCTCGCCTTCTACGCGATGACGGCGGCCTCGCAATAGCGTGTGCCGCCGTTTTTTTGCTCAGCGTAAACTCACAATTGGCCAGCCGGCTTCTTCGGCGGCGGCGCGCAAGGTATCGTCGGGGTCGACAGCCACGGGGTTGTCGACGTGCTTCAGCAAGGGTAGGTCGTTGTGGGAGTCACTGTAAAAATAACTGCCTGTGAGCGTCTCGCCATTTTCGCGTAGCCAGCGCTGCAGGCGCACAACCTTGCCTGCTTGGAAACACGGTATATCGGTGCTGTCTCCGGTGTAGCGTCCATCGCGGAGCTCAGGCTCGCTGGCTAACATCACCTTAATGCCCATGGCGCGCGCAATGGGCTCGGTGACAAAGCGGTTAGTGGCGGTAATAATCATTAGGCAATGCCCCTGCTGGCGATGCTTGTCGATCAGAGCCTGTGCTCGCGGCAGGCGCATGGGGGCAATGTAACTCGCCATAAAGTCTTGATGCAGGGCGGATAGCTCTGCCGGTGATTTCCCGGCGATGGGGGCAAGGGCGAAGCGCAGGTAGGCTTCGATGTCGAGGCCACCCTGTTGGTATTGTTGATAGAATTCATCATTGCGCCGACGGTGTTCGTCACCATCCACGAGGCCCCGCTCGACGAGGAATTCCCCCCAGGCGTGATCACTGTCACCGGCAATCAGGGTGTTGTCGAGGTCGAATATCGCCAAGGTCATCGTAAACCCTTACTTAACTAGGCCCACTGGCTGGGCGTGACTGCAAAAACGGCAAGCATAGCTTCTCGGCGTGGCTTTTGCATCGGCTTTTGCCTTGTCTGCTCTGGCATTGGCAGCACTGCGCGAATTTGCAGCCGCTGGGGCGAATTCCCAGCTCCACGAATTTGTGGAACAATAGATCAAATTAGAAAAAAACGTTAACACAGGTGAGCATGTGATTGATTCGGATGGATTTCGTCCCAACGTTGGCATTGTTATCGCCAATGACTGCGGTCAGGTGTTGTGGGCGCGCCGTGTTGGTCAGAGCGCCTGGCAATTTCCCCAGGGTGGGATTAACGACGGCGAAACCCCAGAGCAGGCCCTGTACCGCGAGCTGTATGAAGAGGTTGGCCTGAGAGAAAGCGATGTTGAAATTCTCGCTTGCACGCGCGGTTGGTTGCGCTACCGATTGCCCAAACGGCTGATTCGTAAAGACAATAAGCCGCTGTGTATCGGTCAGAAGCAAAAGTGGTTTTTGTTGCGAATGGTCGGTAATGAGGCCGATATCCGCTTTAATTGTGGCCGCAAGCCAGAGTTTGATTATTGGCAGTGGGTGAGCTACTGGTATCCACTCGGCCAGGTGGTGGCCTTTAAGCGTGAAGTGTACCGCCGCGCGATGAAAGAGCTGGCGGGCAGGCATGTTCGTCTACTGCGAGATACCCAAGGGAGTCATTCAAGCTGATGCTGGCGGCGCTGCGAGGAATAGTTCAGGCGGTTAATGCGGCGGGTAATCTGCAGGCAGCGCTGGATATTATTGTCGAGCGCATTGCTGAGGTGATGGGCACCGAGGTGTGCACGGTCTACCTTCGCAACCCCGAGAGTGGTCGTCTCATCTTTATGGCGAACCAAGGCCTCAACCCAGATTTAATCGGGAAAGCGAGCCTGGCGGCCGACGAGGGGTTGGTCGGCCAGGTGGCGCGCCGCGAGGAGCCGCTGAACCTCGACCACGCCGAGAAACACCCCAACTTTTTATTGCTACCGGGTATTGGTGAAGAGCAATACCACTCTTTCCTGGGGGCACCCATTATCCACCAGCGCGAAGTGCTGGGGGTGTTGGTTGTGCAGCAGAAGGATAGCCGCCGCTTCGACGAAGAAGAAGAGGCGTTTTTGGTCACCATGTCCGCGCAGTTGGCAGGTGTGTTGGCCCATGCGCGAGCAACCGGTTCAATTTCAAAGACGCAAGATTCTGTGACCGCTTCTGCCTTGTTTAAAGGGATCGCGGGTGCGCCGGGCGTGGCCATTGGTCGCGCGGTAGTGATCGTTCCCAGTGCTGAGTTGCATTCGGTGCCTCAGCGCCGCAGCGAGGACGCCGACGCAGAGCTGCGGGCCTTTGAGGCGGCGCTCGATGCGGTGCGCGTCGATATTCGCGAGCTCAGCGGCAAGCTTGTCGGGCAACTGTCTCCGGAAGAATTGGCATTGTTCGATGTCTATCTGCGAATTCTCGATGACGGCGTCTGGCTGTCTGAAGTGGAGGCAAAAATTCGCGAGGGCGAGTGGGCGCAGGGGGCGTTGGCTCAGGTTGTCAGTGGCCACATCAACACCTTTGAAATGATGGACGACCCGTATTTCAAAGATCGCGCAACCGACATTAAAGACCTTGGGCGGCGGGTGTTGAGTTACTTGCAGGCGAGTAACGAGCGCGATACCGATTACCCCGCTGACACAATCCTGGTCGGCGAAGAACTAACGGCGTCGATGCTTGGGGAGGTTCCCAGAGAAAAGCTGGTGGGCATGGTGTCGGTGAGAGGCTCCAGCAACTCCCATGTTGCGATTCTCGCGCGAGCGATGGGTATCCCCACGGTGATGGGGGCAAGCGATTTGCCCTATACCCAGATAGAGCATGCCAGCCTGGTCGTTGATGGTTACAGCGGCTATGTACACTACAACCCAACGCCGGAAGTCTCTGAGCATTTTCGGGCCTTGCTTGAAGAGGATCAGGCGCTGAGCCAAGGACTGGAGGCACTTCGTGACTTGCCGAGCGAAACGCGTGATGGCCATCGCATGCCGCTGTGGGTGAACACCGGTTTGATGGCGGATGTCGCGCGCTCGCTCGATCGCGGGGCAGAGGGCGTTGGCCTGTATCGAACAGAAATTCCTTTCCTATTGCGAGAACGCTTCCCCAGTGAAGAAGAGCAGCGGATTATTTATCGCGAGCAATTACTAGCGTTTGCACCGCTACCGGTCACCATGCGCACCCTGGATATTGGTGGCGACAAGGCGCTGCCATACTTCCCGATTGACGAGGAAAATCCTTTTCTAGGATGGCGCGGCATTCGCGTTACGTTGGACCACCCCGAAATATTTCTGGTGCAAGTCAGGGCGATGCTCAAGGCGAGCTCGGGGCTGGATAACCTTCGCATCATGTTGCCGATGATCAGCAACGTCCAAGAGGTGGATGAGGCCCTGGTGCTGGTGCGTCGCGCTTATGATGAGCTGGTTGAGGATGGTTGGGATATCAGCCTGCCCCCTATTGGCGTGATGGTGGAGGTGCCCGCGGCGGTGTACCAAGCCCGTCAACTTGCCCGTCGTGTCGATTTCCTGTCGGTCGGCTCGAATGACCTGACGCAATACTTGCTGGCGGTGGATCGCAATAATACCCGCGTGGCTGATCTCTATCACGCCTACCACCCAGCAGTGCTGGGCAGCTTGCTGAATGTAGTGGATGCCGCGCATGCCGAAGGTAAGCCGGTGGGTATTTGTGGCGAGCTGGCAGGCGACCCCGGAGCGGTGCTGCTATTGACCGCGATGGGCTACGACATGCTCTCGATGAACGATAACAGCTTGCTGCGTGTAAAAGCGGTGGTTAGAGCGTCGACGATGAGTGACTTGAAAAACCTGCTAACAACCGCGATGGCTGCCGATACGGCTGATGAAGTCCGCGCCTTATTGCGCAGCGCGCTGGCCGAATCCGGGATGGAAAAGTTATTGCCCCCCGGGCCCTGAATGCTTGCCCGCGAGCCTGAGCATTACACCTGAAAGTGGCGAAGTTCGGCCGGGCGCTGTTCGCTGTCGTAACCTTGCTCCCACAGCTCCGCGCCGCCTTTGCGAACAAAAACGATGCTAGTGGAACGGGTGCCGTAGACTGAGCTTCGCACAAAGCGGCAGGACAACATCTTTTGTAGCTCGTCGTCACTGTCGACAGTGGGGCTGTCGTCTTGCATGAATGTCAGCAAGGGTGTTGGGTCGTCGTGCCCTGCCGCTAACGGCTTGAAGGCGGCGAGCGCCTGATCCGTTTTTGCGCTGTGCGCCGTGTGTGGGATGTTGCCAATACAGTGTATCCCCGCTTCTAAGTTGTTCCAGCCCGAAGAGACATTGTCGCTGTGAGCCAGGGTGCTGCCGTCAAATGCGATAAAGTTGAAGGGGCGGTACTGGTATTTCTCTGTCTCTAATTCATCGAAAAACGTTGAGCAGCGCTCGCTGCTATCGAGGAAGCGGCGAACCAGCTCGCCGCGGCTTTGATCGCCGACGTCCCGATTGCGTAAGTTGGTAATGGCGGCGAAGCGCCCGTTGGTGCTTAAACCCAGCCAGCTGCCGCCAAATTGCTGATCCCTGCCGGCCAGAATGTGGGGTGACTCTGGCCAAAAGTGCGCTGGGAGAGTGGGGCGCTCAAAAAATTCGTCTCGGTTTGCGGCGACGATCAGGGGGCGCGCTGACTGTTGTTGCCAAGACAGTAAAATTAAACACATGGCGGGTGGCACTTGAAATCAGGGCTGTCCATAATAGCAGGCTTTGTGGCGGAGAGCTGGCGTGACCGTTGTTCTTATCTATCTCGCTGTTGGTGCGCTAGCAGGCCTGTCTGCGGGTCTGTTTGGGGTGGGCGGCGGCCTGGTGATAGTGCCGGCGCTGATCTACTGCTTTGCGCTGCAGGGGGTGTCATCGCTGGTTGCGGTTCAGCTGGCGGTGGGGACATCGCTGGCCAGCATTGTATTCACTTCTGTGAGCTCCGTAAGGGCGCATCAGCGTCACGGCAACGTTGATTGGCCAACCTGGCGGCTACTGGCACCCGGTATTGCGATTGGCGTAGTGGGCGGTGTTGCCCTTGCGGCCTCCCTGCCCGGTGAGCGCCTCAAGTTAGTGTTTGGTATTTTTGCTCTGTTGATTGCTGCGCAAATGGCATTTGGCTTATCACCACCCGCCGACCGGCAGTTGCCGGCTCGCCCGCAAACGGCGCTGGCCGGCGGTTTTATCGGTTTCTTATCGGCGCTGTTTGGCATCGGTGGTGGCTCACTCACCGTGCCCTTTCTCACATGGTGCAATGTGAAGATGCAGCGCGCGGTGGCAACGTCCGCAGCCTGCGGTTTACCCATTGCCATTGTCGGTGCGCTGACAAATATTGTTGCCGGTTATGGGCACTCAGCGCTGCCTGAGTGGTCTAGTGGTTTTGTGTATTGGCCGGCATTGCTTGCAATCATCCTGTGCAGTACCCCCTGCGCTAAATTGGGCGCTAATCTGGCTCAGAAACTACCTGCTCGTCGGCTAAAGCAAGGTTTTGCGTTATTTCTGCTCGCCGTTGGCAGCCACTTTATATACGGAGCTCTTTAATATGCTCAGGCATCCAGACATCGACCCTGTTGCCGTTCAGCTGGGGCCACTGGCGATACATTGGTACGGCCTGATGTACTTAGCGGGTTTTGCCGCGGCTTGGTACATCGGCAAAATGCGCTGCAGACAGCCCTGGAGTCCGTTGAAGGAGGATCAGTTGGAAGATCTGATTTTCTATGGGGCGCTGGGGGTTATTCTCGGTGGCCGGTTTGGCTATGTGGTGTTTTACAATTTCGAGCAATTTCTCGCTGACCCGCTTTGGCTTTTCCGTATTTGGGAAGGGGGTATGGCGTTTCATGGCGGGTTCTTGGGTGTCGTGCTTGCCATTGCGATCTACGCCAAGCGTATTGATGTGTCGATCTATGCGCTGTGGGACTTTATTGCTCCCTTGGTTCCCATAGGTTTGGGGCTTGGGCGCATTGGCAACTTCATCGGTCAGGAGCTCTGGGGGCGGCCAACCGACAGTGCGATCGGGATGGTCTTTCCGCGCGACCCCAGTCAGTTGCCGCGCCACCCGTCGCAGCTTTACCAGTTTGCGTTAGAGGGCGTGTTGCTGTTTTTGATCGTGTTCCTCTATACCCGCAAGCAGCGCCCCCGGTTGGCGCCCGGCGCACTCTTTGTACTGTGCTACGGGATTTTCAGATTTGTCGTGGAGTTTTTCCGCGAGCCAGATGGCCATATCGGCTTCGATGCGCTTGGCTGGGTAACGCGTGGGCAGTTATTGTCGCTGCCGATGATTGCGGTGGGCTTGGGGGTGTTGATCTACGCCTACCGCCGAGACAGAGTGCAAGGATAGGGTTATGCAACAGTATTTAGATTTATTGCGCGATGTGCGTGACAACGGTGTGGATAAAGGTGACCGCACCGGAGTGGGAACGCGCTCGGTATTTGGTCGCCAGCTGCGCTTTGATCTGCAGGCGGGCTTTCCGTTGTTAACCACCAAGAAGGTGCACCTTCGCAGCATTATTTATGAGTTGATTTGGTTCTTAAATGGCAGTTGTGACAACAACTGGCTGCGAGAGCGAGGGGTGACGATCTGGGATGAGTGGGCGCTGGAGGATGGCGACCTGGGGCCGATCTATGGCAAACAGTGGCGAAGCTGGGCCTGCCCTGATGGGTCGACCATTGACCAGATTAGTGAAGTGGTGGATATGATCCGTCGCAAACCGGACTCGCGGCGTTTGCTGGTGAATGCCTGGAACCCTGCTGACCTTCCCGACGAGTCGGTGAGCCCTCAGGACAATGTGCGTGCTGGGCGTGCCGCGTTGCCGCCATGCCACACCTTGTTCCAGTTTTATGTCGCCAATGGCCGCTTGTCTTGCCAGCTCTACCAGCGCAGCGCCGATTTATTCCTCGGGGTGCCTTTTAATATCGCCAGCTATGCCCTGCTGACACATATGATTGCGCAGCAGTGCGATTTGGATGTTGGTGAGTTTGTGCACACCTTCGGTGACTGCCACCTCTATCAAAACCATCTCACCGATGAGATTGTCGAAGAGCAATTGCGTCGCCAGCCTCGCGCGCGGCCAACGCTGCGCATAAATCGTCGTCCGGCGTCGATTTTCGATTATGACTTTGCCGACTTCGAGTTCGAAGGCTATGACCCCCACCCAGCCATCAAGGCTCCCATTGCTATATAAAAGGATGTGTTAATGCCGATAGCTGTTGCACACATTGTCGCCTTGAATCGCCAGCGCGTCATTGGAGTAGAAAACCGCTTGCCGTGGCATCTGCCTGCCGACTTGAAGCACTTTAAAGCGCTGACTATGGGCAAGCCCATTATCATGGGTCGCAAAACCTGGGAGTCTATCGGCCGCCCGTTGCCTGGGCGTGAAAATATTGTTGTGACTCGCCAGCAAGGCTACGGTGCGACGGGTGCCAAGGTTTGTGCATCACTTGAAGACGCGCTGGATGTTGCTCGTGAAAGCGCTGAGCGCGATGGTCTTGATGAGATTTTCGTTATCGGCGGTGAGACGCTATACCGTCAGAGCTTGAGTAGTGTCGACCGCGTTTACGTCACGGAAGTGGCCGCAGAGGTCGATGGCGATGCCTTTTACCCCGAGCTCGATGAGCGGGACTGGGGTGAGGTGTCCAGGCAAAACTTCGCTGCGGAAGAAGGTGCCCCAGCCTATGCCTTCGTCAATTATCAGCGCCGCGTCCGGTAAGGGATTTGTTGGTGTTTTCAAAAGGGATGTGCTAGTCACTTTCATTGCGAGAGTGTTACTTGGTGGTTCGAAATTGTTACCATAAACTACGTATCGGTAACAATTATTCCTTACGCATTTTCCCTAACTTTTATATTACGAAACATTTAGCTTTCTCGTTGATTCTTGCGAAAGCCCGTGATTAAAATAAGTCCCGCTGTATGAAAGCACGGTCTTGCGACTGGCCGTACGGCTGACAGAAGATAATAAGCTCTGCTTTCACTAAACGTCCCAAATAGGAAAAGCAATTCCCATGAAAATGCATCGATTGAAATCAATCGCGCTGGCGGTCGCCGCGACTGCAGGTGTGCTGGCTGCATCGTCTGCTTATTCAGCTGAGCAAGATGCCGCTGCTGCGCCCGCAAAGCCCGCTAAACCCCTTATTCCTGTGAGTGCTATCGTCAAAGTTGGCGAACAGCGCACCAAGTCTGCCAAGGCTTCTCAGGTTCGTATTGACCGCCTGGCTGCAGAAACTGGCGATTTGCTTCAAGACTACAAAACAGTGATGAAGCAGGTCGACGGCCTTCGCGTCTACAACGCGCGTTTGGAAAAACAGATCGCTGGCCAATTGCGTCGTATCGCAAGCCTGGAAAAAGCGGTTGACGAAGCAACTATCATTCAGCGCCAAATCGACCCGCTGATTCAGCGTATGATCGACGGCCTGGAGCAATTCGTTGAGTTGGATGTTCCTTTCCACCTCGAGGAGCGCAAAGAGCGTATCGAATTCCTGCGCAACAACCTGGATCGCTCTGATATCACCATCGCTGAAAAATTCCGTCAGGTTCTTGAAGCCTACAAAATCGAGAACGAGTACGGCCGCAAAATTGACAGCTACAAAGGCGTAGCGACCGTCAACGGTGCTGAGCGCGATGTTAACTTCCTCCGTATTGGCCGCATCGGTCTGCTTTACCAAACTACCGATGGCAAAGTGTCGGGCGCTTGGGACAAAACCCAAGGCACATGGACTGAACTGGATGCTGGCGACTACCGTGGCGCTATCCAGAAAGGCTTGCGTATTGCTCGTAAGCAGGCGTCCATCGATATCATGAAACTCCCGATTCCGGCTCCGGAGGCTGCTAAATAATGAAACGTAATCTGTTGAAAGCTGCCGTACTGGCTATCGGTGGCACTATCGCTCTGGCATCAAGCCCTGTGATGGCTCAAGAAGCCAAGTCACTGGATGAACTGCTGCAAATGGTTAAGCAAGGTCGCGCCAGCGACGCGCGTGAGCAAAAAGCTCGCGAGCAGCGTTTCAAAAACGCTCGCTACGACCAGCAGAAAATGCTGAAAGAAGCTGAAAAAACTCTGGCCGATGAAGAGAAGCGCTCTTCTGAGCTGGAAAACACCTTCGAAGAAAACGAAACCGTTCTGACCGAGAAACAGCGTCAGCTGAAAGAGCGTTTGGGTACGTTGACCGAGCTGTTTGGTCACCTGACTTCTACCGCCGGCGACCTGCGTTCTAACTTTCAGACGTCGATCATCAGTGTTCAATTCCCCAATCGTGAGCAGTTCGTTGATGACCTGATCGCGAAGATGTCAGGCGCTGAAGAGCTGCCCAGCATCGAAGAGATTGAGCGTATTTGGTTTGAACTTCAGCGCGAAATGACTGAGTCAGGCCGAGTGGTGAAATTCCAAACTGAAGTGACGACGGCTGCTGGTGAGAAAACGCAGCAAGAAGTCGTGCGTGTTGGTACCTTCAACCTCGTAAACAGCGACGGCGAATACCTGCAGTACATTTCAGAAAATGGCACTGTTGCTGTGTTGGCGCGTCAGCCTAAAGGCCCCTACATGGGTTGGGCTAACGAGCTGGCATCAACAACTTCAGGCGTAACGCCTTTCGGTGTTGACCCCACTGGTCCTTCAGGCGGTTCATACCTTGCTGCACTGATCGATAGCCCAACGCTGACTGAGCGCTGGCACCAAGGTGGTGTGGTTGGTTATGTAATCACCGCAGTAGGTGTATTGGCTATGCTGATCGCTATCTGGCGCCTGATTGTTCTGACCATCGAAGATATGAAGGTCAACAGCCAGCTTAAGAGCAAAACTGCTAATGACAACAACAGCCTCGGCCGTGTTCTGAAAGTACACGAAGACAATCCAAGTATGGATGCGGAGACACTGGAGCTGAAACTGTCAGAAGCCATTCTGAAAGAAACACCACGTTTGGAGCGCTCTCTGAACTTGCTGAAGATCATCGCTGCGGTAGCACCGCTGCTGGGTCTTCTGGGTACCGTAACCGGTATGATCATCACCTTCCAAGCTATCACCATCTTTGGTGCGGGCGATCCGAAGGCAATGGCCGGTGGTATCTCTGGTGCTCTGGTAACGACCGTACTGGGTCTGGTTGTCGCCATCCCGACTGTACTGCTGCACACGTTTGTTAGCGGCCGCGCTAAGAAAATCCTGCACGTGCTTGATGAGCAATCGACTGGCATTATCGCCGAACACACAGAAGGGCGCGCGGGGTAACTAAGCGATGTACCAACTGAATGAATGGATCGAGATCATACGGCGATTTATGGAAGCCGGTGGGCCTGTACTGAACTACATCGCCCTCCTGACCTTCGTCATGTGGACTCTCGCTATTGAACGGGTTTGGTATTACAAGTTCGGGCTGTCGAAAGACGTGAACAACGCTATCAACACCTGGGAAGCGCGCAGTGAGCGCAAATCCTGGAATGCCAAGCAGATTCGCGAAAAGTTGATCTCAGAGGTTTCTCTGCAGATCAACGCGAGTCTGCCAATGATTCAGACCATGGTGGCGCTTTGTCCGCTGCTGGGTCTGTTGGGCACGGTCACAGGGATGATCGAGGTCTTTAATATCATGGCAGTGACCGGTGGTGGCGATGCTAAATCGATGGCCGGCGGTGTTTCAAAAGCAACAATTCCGACGATGGCTGGAATGGTTGCCGCTCTGTCAGGCGTATTCATCAATACCTATATAAAAGGTATTGCGGAGCGCGAAAGCGAGCTTTTGGAAGACCATCTGACAACCGATCATTAAGAGAACAGTTATGAGAAAGCATAGCAAAGCAGGTGCAGAGGAAAATTCCTCCGAGATCGACCTGACGCCGATGCTCGACGTGGTCTTCATCATGTTGATCTTCTTTATCGTCACAGCGTCGTTTATCAAAGAAGCCGGTGTCGAGGTGAATCGCCCCGAGGCCTCAACGGCCAGCAAGAAAGAAAATGTGAATATTCTGATTGCTGTTACTGGTACTAATGAAATCTGGATCGACAAGCGTCGTGTCGACAAACGAGCAGTGCGCTCGGTTGTTGAGCGTATGCATGCCGAGAACCCCAAAGGTGCTGTTGTTATTCAGGCTGATAAAGCCTCGAATACCGAAACGGTTACTGCGGTTATCGACGCCAGCCGAGCGGCCGGCGTATACGATGTTTCATTGGCCACTGAAGACAGCTGATCAATTATGAATATTCGACTCCTGATCGGTGCCGCATTGGCATTTGTGGTGACAGCAGCGCTGTTCATCATAATGCCATATCTGATCGAGTCAGCTGACAAGACGTTGGACGAAAAGCCGCGTACTAAGTTGGCCGACATTCAGATGCCGGACACCGAAATCGAAACAATGAAAGACGCAAAGCCGGATAAGCCTAAGCAACCGGAAGAGCCGCCGCCGGATATGGAACAACCGGAGATGGAAGATGTGAACCCGGACATTGAGGTCGTTAATATGGCGCCTCAACAGAGCCTGCAAATGACCAACACTGCTGGTGGTTTGTCGGCGTCCGATGGTGAATATCTGCCTATCGTTAAAGTTGCGCCAATTTATCCGCGCCGCGCGCAAAGCCGAGGTGTTGAAGGCTACTGTACGGTTGAGTACACCGTAACGAAAGCCGGTACCACGCGCGATATCGCCCCCGTGGATTGTAGCCCTCCGGGTTACTTCGAACGCTCATCAATCAAAGCTGCCCAGAAGTTTAAATATAAGCCTCGGGTGGTAGATGGCGAGCCGATCGAAGTGCCGGGGATCCAGAACCGCTTCACCTTTGAGTTGGAGAAATGATGTCTGATTATCACGTGAGCACAAAAGTCGTGCGCCCGGTGCTGGTCAAGCTGGCATGTTCCCTCAGCTTGGGTGTGGCTGCAGTGCTGGCGACCCCGGTTGCTAGTAATCTGGTAGCTCCTGCTCTGCAAATGGACGGCGTAAATGTCGTCCACGCAGCGGAAAAGGAAAAGCCGCGCCGCAGCACGCGTCGCACGCCGGCGATCCGCGCAAAAATCTTTGAAAAGCTGAACGAAGCGCAGGTTGCTGCCGACGAGAAGCGCTACTCTGAAGCCATTAAATTGCTCGATGCCCTTCGTGACAAAGAAGGTCGGGGCTCACTTAATAGCTACGAGCTGGCAAACCTCTACAACATGTACGCGTTCATTTACTTCACGCAAGAGAAGTATGAGCAGGCGTTAACGGCCTACCGTAATGTTGTAAAGCAGCCTGATATTCCTGAGGCGATGGAGCTAAATACCAAATACACCATCGCCCAGCTTTACTTTGTTAAAGAAGACTACAAAAACGGCGTGAAAGTGCTGCTTGAGTGGTTTAAGGCGAAAGAAGAGCTGCAGGAAGACCCCGGTGCCGGTGCTTATGCATTGCTTGCCCAAGGTTACTACCAGCTGAAAGATCTGAATCGCGCACTCAAGTACATTGAAGTCGCGATTAACGATTACCAGTCTCGTGGCAAGGTACCCAAGGAGCAGTGGTGGGGGCTTCAGCGCTACCTCTACTATGAGAAAAACAACATTAACAAGGTTGTTGATATTCTTGAAGAGACCCTGAAGCACTATCAGAAGAAGGCCTACTGGCTGCAACTTTCTGCCATGTATAACGAGCAGAAGCGCGAAATGGCGGCAACCGCCACCATGGAAGCGGCCTATGAGCAAGGCTTGCTGGAGAAAGACAAAGAGCTGATCAATATGGCTTACTTGTTCCTTTCTCAGGAAGTGCCATACAAAGCAGCGAAGGTATTGGATAAAGGTATTAAGTCGGGTGAGATTCCTGCTACCTCCAAAAACCTTGAGCTGCTTGGCAACTCATGGCGCCAGTCGCAAGAAGTTAAGCGTGCGATTCCGGTAATGGAGCAAGCCGCAGCCAAGTCTGATAAGGGCGAGCTGTGGTCACGCTTAGGTAGCATCTACCTAGACAACGACGAGTTCGAAAAGGCTGCGAAAGCGATAGAAAATGCCTTTAAGAAAGGTAATCTAAAGCGTCCAGATACTGCGAACCTTGTGCTTGGTATGGCCCGCTTTAACTTGCAGAACTATGAAGGTGCGCGTAAAGCTTTCAAACAAGCGTTGAAAGACGAGCGGTCAAAAGGCTATGCGTCGCAGTGGATTAAGTTTATGGATCGCGAGTTGGCTCGTCAGGCGGCGTTGAAAGACGACATCTGATAACTAACATGATTCGTTGAAGGCACCGTAAGGTGCCTTTTTTTTGCCTGGACGATGCCGACAGGCGAAGCGGCCGCTATAGTCAGGGTATGGCCGCGAGGAATACCTTTTTGAAAACCGCGTTGTATATCCTGCTCACCTTCCTGTTCTGCAGCGCTGCAGCAGTGGTGGTGGCAGAGCCGTTGCAAGCCCCTTCGCCCCCGAGCTTTATCGAACGGACAATGGAAAGTGCGGAAGCGACCAGGGATCAATGGTCGGAGAATTGGGTGGTTTTCGCTGAAAGCGTCGATCGCTATTTGAGCAATGAAGATACCGCAGAAGATTACAGCAACGAGAGCTATCTAAAACTGCAGCTGAGGCAGACTATTGGCGAGCGAGGGGAGCTAGAGAGCGATGTACGCCTTCGTGCGAAGGTGGACCTGCCCAATACAAAGCGAAAGACGAAGCTGTTCTTTAATAGTGATGCCGATGCAAACAACCCCTTAGAAGAGCGGGTGCGTGGCGGCTCAAGCGGCGAGCGCCCGAGCCGCGAAGAGTCGGTTACCGGTCTTGAAATATCCCCTCTGTCAGAGTGGCACCATTGGAAGCGGAGTGCCCGTATTGGTATTCGTGTGCGAACCCCACTGGTGCCCTTTGCTCGCCTTCGCTTGAGACGGCCATTTTCCGATTGGGGCGAGTGGCAGCGTGAGTTCCAGCAGGAGTTTTGGTGGTTCCGTGATAAGGGTTGGGGGGAGTCGACGGAATATACGATGAGTCGGCCGCTGGGAGAGCGTTACCGTCTGCGCTACTTCACTGGATTGGAGTTTGAGGATCGGAACGATTTTTTTGAAAACGTCCAGCTGTTGTCGCTGTCGTACCGCATCAATGAACGCGAGTCGATGGAATACCGCCTGGGTGGCTTTGCAAACAATGAGCACCGCAGTCGCCTGACGGCGTATTTTTTCGGCGCGAACTACCGTAACCAAATACACGAGGACTGGGTGTATTTCACGGTCAGCCCCGAGTTGTATTTTGCGCGAGATGAGGGCTGGGATGCCGAGGCTAGCTTAACATTTCGTCTGGATGTGTTTTTCTCTGAGTAGCCTGTGTTTTCGACCGCCGACACCGCTCTGAACAATACCTGACCGAAGGCCAGTCGCGCTGCCACTTCTTCCTCCATGAAAAGGAACGGTTGCAAACAACGCATATCTTCTCTGGAAGTTGCCCCTTGCGGTGAGTCATAGGAACGGACGATTCCCCCCGAAGTGTTTACCGCTACCATTGCCCATCACTACACAGTTTACGCCTGAGATAACAAAAATAAGGATTGATAACATGGGTGCTCAGCAACAGCGGCAAGTTTTATTTCACGGCCTGATTATCCTTTTTTTAGGGCTTTTGGCGGGAATTGGATTTTCAGTTGCCGCGACGGGGCCTCAGGACGCGCCTGCCTACGGCGTGTGGCGCTTCGCGCACATGGAGGGGCTGCTGAACGGTTTGTTGGTCATTGCCATTGCCGCTGCTTGGCCGGCAATATACCGCGAGGGTAGTGTGCTTAGCGCGGCGCGCTGGGGGCTAATTGTCGGCTGCTACGCAAATATCATCGGGCCGCTGATCAATGCCTTGTTTGTTACCAAGCGCTTAATCGTCCCCGAAACCGCCTTGGAGGCGTTCATTGTCTACGGTTTCTATATTCCGGGGACGATTCCGCTACTGGCGCTACCCGTATTTATCTATGCCGTCGCTGCTAATAAGCGGGGCTGACATCCTCAGTAACGGGTGCAGTGAATACCCTGGGGACTCTCGATGGTTCCCACGCATTCGTTGCAGTGAACGCAGCGACTCTTAAAGCCGGCATCGCGCGCGCAGCGATTCGGTAATTCGGGGTCGCTCAATAAGCTCCGTCCAAGCTGAATAAAGTCAAAGCCCGCATCCATTAAGTCGGCGAAATTATCATTCCCGGTTGCGCCGCCAATGTACACTAGCTGGCAATTAACGGCCTCGCGAATGCGCTTTGCTTGCTCGAGAAAATAGAGGTCCGTGTAGGGATAATCGCGAAACATCGACTTTCCTGCCAACCGTAGAATAAGCCGCATCAACAGGCTTTTCTCTGTCGCAAGCATTGTGGGCAGCATATTATCGCCACGGAACATCAGCATTGGGTTCATCGTGCTGGTGCCGCCGCTGCAGACAATGGCATCAATACCGGCCTGGTCGAGCATTTGACTAATTACAACCGAGTCATCGTAATGAATCCCGCCGCGCACGCCCTCTGACATACTGATCTTGCCGAGTATAGGAAAGGCGTCGCCAACCGCTTCGCGAACCGCAGCAAGTACCCGCAGTGGCAGTCGCATGCGGTTTTCCAAACTGCCGCCATATTCATCTTTACGCTTATTGGTTTTTGGACTGATAAATTGGCAAAGGCCATAGCCGTGGCCAAAGTGGATCTCCAGCGCGTCGAAACCCACAGACTTCATAAATTGCGCTGCATCGCGGTACTGATCCACCATCTCATCGATATCCTGGATGGACATCGCATCGGCGAAGAACATGCCCTGACTTAGGCCCAAGCCATTAATCGCGAAGCTGGGGCCCAGCGGCCGGCGGCGTTGTAGCTCGCGGTTCTTGGAAAAGCCGCCGCAGTGCCCCATTTGCCCAGACACTGCAGTGCCGCGCTCATGCAATGAATGAATCAGCGACGTGAGGGGCGCGCGGATGCCCTCGTGCATATACATCATATTTTCATTGAGTCGGCCGTCGGCGGTCACCGCACAATAGCCGAGTGTTGTCATGGCAATGCCGCCATCCGCCAGGCGCTGGTGAAACGCACTTAACGTCGAGCCAGGGACGCCCAACGGGGTCATATTTTCGAAGGTGCCTGCTTTAATAAGCCGGTTTTTTAACTCGAGGCCATTGATCTTGGCGGGGGAGAAACACTTTTCCAGCGAAGTGCGGCTGTCGAGGGAGGGGTTGGTCGGATTCATGGCAGACTCGATCAAATAATTATATGTAATAACGCTACATATCATCTTTGCAAAAAGCAAGCTACACTGTGCTCCGCTATTAAGAGGGTAGAGTATTGGTTCAAAAACAGCGCCGCACGCAGGCCCAGCGACGGGAAGAAACCCAGTCAAAAGTCCTAGCCTGTGCTCGTCAACAATTCGGTGAAAAAGGCTATTCCACCACAGCGTTGGAGGATATTGCCCGAGAGGCCGGAACAACTATCCGACCCATCTATCACTACTTTGGCAACAAGGAAGCACTCTTCGAAGCGGTCACCGAGTCTTACGAGGCAGAACTGCTCGCGACGCTTCAGGCGCCGTCGGAAAATGGGGGCGACGCCGGGCTGGCAGAATCATGGCAGCGTTTTATGGCTCTCTGCGACCAGCCGGGCTTTGTACAGGTCGTGCTGTTGGACGCGCCCCACATTCTTGGTCGCGAACGACTGCGCCGCAGTGCTGTGGTGCTGGAGGCCCAGCGACGTCTTGACGAGATGTGGCCGGAGCGTGAGCTGTCCGACAGCGATAGAGAACTCTACGCCAGAATGCTGCTGGCCGCGTTGACCGAAGCAGCGCTAATGCGCGGGGAGCGCAGTGACTACGATAGCAGTGCAGCACTTCAACCCTTGCTGCAAGCGCTGGACAATGTCTGATGCCCCGGCGGCTGTTATAATTTGCTCTCGTGATTGACCGTATACTGGCCTGCAGTTGATGAAGTTACCTCAAGCATTACTCTCCGCCATGCAGCGACGAGCTGAACGCCGTATGGACACATCTCCTTCAAAGCGCATTGGTGAGCGCTACCTAACGCGCTGGCACCTGCTGCCTAAAAACCGCTTGTTCAATGTATACCTTCACCATGTCCAAGAAGATGATCCCGACAGTCATCTCCATGACCACCCCTGGCTATTCAATATCTCAGTTGTGTTGCGAGGGCGCATATCTGAGACCCTTCCCAGCAAGACACGTGTGCTAGAGCCCGGCTCGGTCACCGCCAGAATGTCTCGCGCGCCGCATCGTCTGGACCTGCTTTCAGCCGATAGCGTCACAGTGTTTTTGACCGGACCGAAAATCCGCGACTGGGGTTTTTATACCGAGAAGGGGTGGGTGGATAGTCAGCGCTATCTGCAAGCGAATGGTGATGGGCGGGCAGTTAGTCAAGATTACACGGCCAGATAAGCGCCGCGCCACTAAGTCTGCTAGTTTGATTATTTGAACCAACTGCCGCTAATGCCCCTCTGTTGGTTTTTGTGCATTTGGGGTGCTCGCCGTTAAGCTTTTGAATTTTATCAATTAGTTCCTATTTTTTATAAGTTGTGTATTTGCGCGTTGTCACCGATGCGCTTGTGCCACCTCTGTTGTAGCCAGTAACTTCCTTATTCCTAATAAAAAAGTGCTCTCCAGCGCCCGCGTTTGAGAGAGCTATATCGCAACACGTGGAACGACCGTCACTACGCCCTCATCGTGGTCCAGCCTCAAATACCTAGGCAGAAGAACCCGTGTTGCATTGCCAAGGAGGTGCCGTAATGCGCGTTGTTTGCCGAGTTGGTCTACTGACCGTCGTTTCTTTCTTTATGTTTGCCTGTGGTGGCGGGGGCGGTGGCCGCTCTTCGGCGCCCGAAAGTGAACTCTATGGTCAGTTGGTTGACTCTCCAGTGGGCGGAGTACTGTATCGGCGTTCCTCTGATGATCGGGAATCCTTGACTGACAGCAGCGGCGGGTTTCTGTATTTCAAGCAAGAGGTGATCCACTTTCGCATCGGCGGAATTTCTTTGGGTAGTGTCCGCGGAGCACCGATCATTAGCATGCTTGCATTGAGCGCTGGAGATGATATCTCAGCGGTGAATTTGGCGCGGTTTTTCCTCACGTTGGACGCCGATGGTATTCCCGAGAATGGCATCTACATTTCGCAGCGAGTACGCGATGGCGCGGCTGATTTGACCGCTGACCCCTCAGATTTTAAACGTAGCGATTTCCACTCCACGTCGGTTGCCAGCTGGGCGCGAACTGCCAATGGCAACGGAGTGCGAGAGTTGGTTTCTGAAGAGCTCGCCCGGCGACATTTAGCGCTCACCGAGCGGGACATAGCTGATGGTCAATACAATGGTGATGCCGGTGCTGACAGTGATGCCGATGGCATTAGTGATTATCGCGACCGTTGCCCCCGCACTGGGTTTGGTATCTCCGTGGATGAATTTGGTTGTAGCAATGAAGCGGCAAGAGTTGATCGCGACGGGGATGGTGTCCCCGATGCACGGGATAATTGCCCATCTTTATCTAATGGTTCGCAGCAAGACAATGACGATGATGGTCATGGCGATGTGTGTGACAGCGATGACGATAATGATGGCCTAAGCGATGAAGAAGAGGCCGCTATCGGCACCCGCCCGAATGATGCGGATACTGATGGTGACGGTGTTGCTGACGGCAATGACCAGTTTCCCCTAGATGCTACTGAGTCTGCCGACCTGGATGGTGACGGGGTAGGCGACAATAGCGATGACGACCGTGACGGCGACGGTGTTCACAATGCCGATGATGCATTTCCCAATAATCCGCAAGAGACCGGTGATGCCGATGGCGACGGTATCGGTGACAACGCTGACTCCGATGACGACAACGACGGCACCGCCGATGAGCTAGATGTATGCCCTGCAACACCCGATGATGACGGCGAACTCCTGCAGGGGTGCTCCGAAAGCCAAAGGCCTAGGTTGAGCATTGATGATGCTGCGGCTGATGAAAACAGCGGTGCACTTTTGCTGCCGTTGCACTTAAGTCAGGCAAGCCCTGTCCGAGTGGTTGTCGAGCTGGTTTTCACTGATATCACAACCTCGGACAGTGATTTTGCGCATGCCCCGCAGAATGTTGAGATCCCAGTGGGAGTAACCGACTACGTCGCTGCGGTGCCGGTCGTTAATGACGAGGTATTGGAAGAGCATGAGCGCTTTAGGGTAACGGTTAGTCGCGCAGAATTTGCAAGGGTCGATGTCGCTGAAGCGATAGCAACCATCTATGACGATGAATTCCTCCGTGGGCGGTTGCGCATTGGCGCCTCGAAGCAGGCTATTGATCCGAGTGTTGAACACATTGCAGGTATTGATGAACCTCGGTTGGGGGAAACGCGGCATCTACAGAAGTTTAATCTCGGCGG
The DNA here is from genome assembly GCF_002306875.1 of Spongiibacter sp. UBA1325. Lineage (NCBI taxonomy): Bacteria > Pseudomonadati > Pseudomonadota > Gammaproteobacteria > Cellvibrionales > Spongiibacteraceae > Spongiibacter > Spongiibacter sp. UBA1325. Next base: position 163,217 of record NZ_DBTD01000011.1, on the reverse strand, counting down.
CTTTGGTATTAACCCACTGCAGAATCAACCTGATCCCTTTGGTGGGTTTGGGGAAAGCCTTACAGCACCAGCAGAGCAGCCATGCTTGTTGTCTGAACAGAGTCGCTACGACCCCGAGACCTTTGACACCTCGCAATGTGTTGAGCGCAGTTGGGTGCGCGCCATGTATGTCGAGCAGCCTGCAGAGGGTGAAAATGCTGCTGAGCAAGTGATGTTTGTGGTTGTTGATGCGGTCGGCGCCGGGAATATTATTCAACAGGAAATGCGCGAGGTGGTCGCACAAGCGTCTGGTATATCTGAGGACAATGTCGTATTCGGCCAGACGCATAGCCATGCGGGTGCAGATCTTCAAGGCCTGTGGGGCGGTGTGCCCAAGGACTGGATTCACAATACCTTGTACCGACAGGCGTCACTGGCGGCACAGGAAGCCAAACAAGCCGCGACAGAAGTTGCTGTGACAGTGAAGACGGCAGAACTTGCAGAGTTTAATAATTACCGCCGTCCCAAGCAGACGGATCCAGACATTGATAGCGACACCCTTGCCACCCTATTGACGGCGATCGATGCGCGCAGCGGTGAAAATATTGGCTATCTTATGCAGTTCAATGCCCATCCGACTGCTATCAATGAAGACCCTCGTATTCCCCATCCCGACTACCCCCTCGGAGTGACGGATTGGCTGGAAAAAGAGGGCGGTACCGCGCTGTATTTCAATGGCCCGATTGCCGATGCTTCGGCGTCGGGCAGCCGCCCCGGATGTGAGCCACAGGGCTATGGCGATGCATCGCCAGACTATGGTCGCGTTCACTGTCGAGGAGAGGGCATGGCCGCTGCGGTACAGGGCGACGAGGCCATTCGAGAAATTCGCAGCGGCTTGCGTGTGCAAAGTCAGCAAGTCGTGCTGCCAGTTACCAATCCGGTTTTTGTCGCAGCAGGCGGGCTGGGCGCTTTTAACCAGTATTATGATTTCACTGGTGTAAATGAGCAGCTGCCGCCAGAGCTTGGGGCGCAAGCTCAATACCTGCCGCAGGCAACGCCCTACGCCACGACCGATGTGACTCGAATTACCTTGGGTGGTGAAGAGAGTGGCCTGGAGATTGTCACGATTCCAGGTGAAACAACCGGAACATTTGGCGAATTTATTCGCTCTCTGGCGTCGCAAAATGCGCACACTATGCTGCTCGGGCTCACGCAAAATAGCTTTGGCTATATTATCCCCGAAGAAGAGTTCAGTTATGTGGATGCCTCGGGTGACGCCGGTATGTTGGTACCATTCACTGGCTATGAGGAGTTCGTGTCCCTGGGGCCACTCACGGCGCCGCTACTGCGAATGCAGGGCTACCTGCCGCTGTTTGATAAGGCGGACCAAGCCGATGCATATTTACCGCCATATTTAGCGGCGTGTTCAACTGAAGGGGCCGACTCCGAGCGTTGTTTGCTGAGTATGGCCGGGTTTCGAGTCGACTATATTCAGCGCGAATACGCCGCGCGCTGTCGCGAGCAAGGCGGCGCTGACGCCGAACCGCTTTGCAGCCAGATAGACCCGGAGATACCTATCTATGACAGCTGTATTGATAGCGGATTAGCCCCGGGTGTATGTGCGGCTTTCGGCAGTGGAGGTAGCAATAATAATGATGACCTGCCTGCTATTGGCGAACTGATTGAGGCCACCGCGCGCGGCTGTGATCTGCTTGATCCCGCCCACTGTCTGTTTCCTTTCCCAAGCGATCATTTTACTGTCCCCGCCAGCAATGGCAGCCCGCAATCCGTTTCCCGTGGTGGTAGTGGGCGCCGAGTGGACTTCAATCCTCTCGCAATGCCGAGGAATATCGCTGGAAAGCCGATTGACCCGAGGGAATGGAACCGAAACGATGGTTTCTCGCCAGGGCAAATGATCATGACATACGTGCCGAACCTGCAAAGCAATGACGATGGCACGGTACCCGGTGCGCCTCGACTAACGCATTTGTCTGAGTCACTGGAGGTCGATCAGTCTTCTGTATTGGTAATCAATGCTGATAGTGGCGAACTACACCCGGTGTGGGCAGAGGTGGATTTGAACGCCGGCTTACTGCTACCCAGTGAGGGTGTGGAAAATAGCAGCCCCTTGGCAGAAAAACGAGCGGCGCTGCTCATCCGGCCCGCACGGAATTTTGATGAAGGGCAGAGATATGTTGTTGTTTTGAAACGCTTGCCAAGCCAGCAAAACGGCGACCCCTATCTCAGGGCACAAGCCGCTTTCCGGGCCTGTCGAGATAGTAAAGCCGCTGGCGTTCCAGTGTTGTCAGCGCGGTGTCAGCAGTGGGATGAAAACGTCCGTCCCGTTTTGCTGCAAGCGGGGGTAGGTATCGATGATGAGCTGTACCTAGCGTGGGACTTTACCGTTGCCAGTGCGGAAAACAATGTGGGCAGATTACGCCATATGCGTGATGAAGCATTTAAACAGCTCGGTCAGCTCGAAGACGCCCAGGGGAACATCACCGATTTAGGTCTAGCGCCAGATTACACGATCGACAAAGTTACGGAGAATCCCAGAGAAGGGATTGCTAGGCGTATCGAGGGCACGATCACCGTGCCGAGTTTTGTTATTCCCACCGATCCCGCACCACTGGACCAGCTCAGCATCTATGCCGAGCAATTGTGTGTGCAGCTCCCGGAGGAAATGCGCGAAGCTTGCGAGACCTTGTTTGAGGGAGTGGGTATTGCAGATGGTGGCTCAGTGCAGCCCAACCGACTGTACTTTGACCCGCTCGATGCGCCCGCCTTCGACGCCGCCGGGGCGAGCTACGGGGATGGCTTACCCGACAGTCTCGGTGAAATGACAACGCGATTTACCTGCCAAATCCCTGAGCAAGCCAGCTCGGAAAACCCAGCAAGGGGTGGGATATACGGCCATGGCTTATTGGACGGCCACCAGGCGGTGACATACGATCACGTGCCGAATTTCAGTCGTGAATACAATTTCCTGTTTTGTGGTGTCGACCTGTTCGGCTTCTCGACAGGGGATGTTCCTAATGTTTTGGCGGCGCTGGTAGATTTATCCAATTTTGCGGTGATTCCAGATGCTTCCCAACAGGGGCTGTTGAATTTTCTATTCCTTGCCAGGGCTATGCGTCACCCGGCTGGTTTTGCGGCAGAGGCCGTATTTCAGGATGCCAAGGGCCGGCCTGTTTTCGATCATAGAGAGATCTTCTACGACGGCAACTCGCAAGGCGGGATCACCGGAGGGCCGATCGTTGCAATGTCCAAGGATGTGCAACGCGGAGTATTTGGTGTCGTCGGCATGAACTACTCAACCCTGCTGAGGCGCAGCGTTGATTTTGACGCAGAATACGAGCCGGGTGGCTTGCCGTCCTACGCTACGCCTCTCTATCTCTCCTACCAGGATGACTTGGATCGCGACTTAGGGTTTGCACTCATCCAGATGCTATGGGATCGGTCTGAAAATAATGGGTATGCCCACCATATCGCCGACAATAGCGCCTTGAATGGGCCTGACAATCAAGTCCTGCTGCAACCGGCTTTTGCGGACCACCAAGTTACCCACTGGAGCGCCCAGGTGATGGCGCGAACCATTGGCGTTGAGGTCGCTGATATTTACCCGCGTCGCCCAGGCGACAACGCAACATATACCTTTGCCTCTCGAGAGGCGTTCTTTGCAGAGCGCGACCCAGACGTCGATGCATTTTGGGGCTTCGCGCTCGCTGGGCGAGATGGCGAGGGTTACGACAGCGGCAGTTGCCAGGGAGCTTGCCGCAGCAGTAAGTCTGGTTTTATTGAGCTCGATGAAGGGAAAACACAAAGCCCGCCTATCGGTAATGTCGCGCCCAGGGGGGATGATTTCGACCCCCATGGCTACCCTCGTGCGGCGCCCCATGCAAAATGTCAAAAATCGCACTTTCTACATAGCCAAGGACAGTTACTCGATACGTGGATAGCGCGGGAGGTACGGGGGCCGGCAGGCTGCCCACCGTTACCTGCCCCCGTGACTATTGTCGGCGAACCAGTGGTAGTTGGCGGTGAGACTTTGCCTATCGATACCCGCGCTTTCAGTGCGGCCGTTGAGCACATGCGCGATGGCGAGTTCCAAAAGGCGGGAGATGCGGTATTAGCTGGCCTGCAAGAAAATTCAGCCAATGCGCTGCGTCAAGTGATGATGGCTGTGGGGGCTGAGGCGGGGCTCGAGCAGCCGCAGCCGCAGGCCAAAGCGCAGCCGCAGGTTCACTCGGTTATGCCGCTGCGTGCAGGTATCGCCAAGGTGGCGATTGATATTCCCGTTGGTACTCCGCTAGGTGGCTACCTAAGGCCGCCTGTTGCTGGCGACTATATCCCCGGGGCCGAAGGCTTTGCCTCAGGTGATTATCAAACATTCTTTGATGAGCTGGTCGACTTCATTCCATACATGGCTGACGGCTGCGAGCCCGACCACCCTGAAAGCTGTCCTCCTCTGGCGCCTTTGCCCGATGAGTTGCGTGCGGCTCATTCACCCTACGCAAGTTATTCGCCGCCGAGCCGAGGCTACTACGATTCACTGGTTGCCAAAGCCATTGCCCTGCACGATGGTCGCGACTACATCGTATTTTTGAAAACCGATTTCATCGGCGCACTTAACGAACTTGCCGAAGATGTAAAAGCCGAAGTGCAACGGCAAACGGGAATCGCGCTTGGTGATGGCTTAGTACTCTCTGCGACTCACAGCCACGATGGGCCTGGGGCACTCGCTAACCACTCTGCACGCTATTTTTGGTTGGCGATGGATCTGTACCAGCACGAAGTCTACCGCCGAGTCGTTGCGCAATTGGCAACGGTAGTGGTGACGGCATTGGACGATGACAATATGCGCTTGGCGCGTATTGGCCACGGTAGTGCTCAGGAAGCGCTGGGAATGAACGGCTTTCGTCGTGGGCGTTTACCCAGCTACGACGAGGATAGGTTGCAAGCGCTTCACCGCCGCCTTGGTGTGATTCGCATCGATGCCTTGGATAACACTGAGCCTGAGCCCATGGCGGTAATTATCAATTGGGCGGCTCACGGCATTGCTTTTGACGTGGAGAATCAATATTTCTCAGGGGATGTGCTGGCGTCAGTAGAAAGAGCAACCGAGCAACTGATGGCGTTGCCACTGGCGATGTTGGTGCAGAATGCGGCCGGCGATATCAGTCCGCGCAGTAATATTCATCGCAATAAGCTGCAGCGTATTGAAAGCTATGGGCGCCGGCTTGCTCCGCAAATAAAAGTGATAGCCGACAGCATTGAACAGTTCCAGCTATCCCCTGATCTTCGCAGTGTGTCTAAGCGGATTATCCTTGATCGCGACAGGCTGGGTTATCGCCCTGAGGAGTTTCCCTACGCCTGGGGTGCGGGGCAGTGCGGCAACGACATTGCGGTCCCCTTCGTTGGTGCTGGTCTGAAAGACGTGCCGGGCTATGAGGGGAATGGCCTGCCCGAGCAGATTCCGTATTGCCTGCCTTCACCGCCGCCAGATGCCTACGACCTCGCCGACAATGGCGTTGCCGAAAACGCCTCGTTTTACCCGCAGGACACGATCATTGCCGCTCAAAAAGTTGGCGAGCTGACACTGTTGATGCAGCCGGGTGAACCGCTTACTGAATACGGCCTGCGATTACTCGATGCGGCTGCTGAAGTGGGAGGTGGGGAACGCTATCGCTACGACGACACCTTTATATGGGGTTATGCCGGTGACCATATTGGCTATATCTTGCCGCCCGAAGAGGAGGACTGGGCAACATTGGGAGGCGCGGAATCTACCACGACTTTTTGGGGCTGGAAGCAGGGCGAGCGCTTTCTTGATGTAACGGTGGAGCTACTCGAGTCGCTTCGAGACCGCAGCGCGGCGCCGATTGATGAGCTGGTTGTGCGCTATGAGCACTACCGCCAGCACTATGATTCGCAAGTCAATGCGCAAGCCTTGCCCAGCATGCTAGCGGGTAGCAGTATTTCTCAACCGCGATCCATATCTCGGTTTGAGCGAACTGAGTTTGTTTTTGAGGGAGGGGATCCTGTTCTAGGTACGCCCTCAGTGCTGATGCAAGTAGAGCGTAACGGCGCATGGCAGTCGGTTACCCGCGCGAATGGCGATGCCCTCAATACCTTCTTTGAAATGCAGCTAAAGTACCGCTTGAGCAGCGGTAGACACATTTGGCTTGTCGATTTCGAAGCGCCCTTAGACTGGCCGGCTGGAAACTACCGATTTGTCGTATCGGGTTCAGCATTGTCGCCCTCGCTAGCTGGGGAGGATTACCACCTGGCCTCGCTGGCTTTTGAGGTCAGTCCTGCGACAAACCTCGCCCTGATGGAAGAGCAGGGTAGCTTAACGCTGCACTACCCCGTGCTACCTGATACTCGCCGTGTTATCGACCCCTTTGTCCGAGAAGATCAGGCCGCGCCAATTCGCAAAATTTCGTCGATTATTGCCGTCGACAGTTTCGGCAATACCGAAGACCTAACAGATCGCTGGACGATCGATAGCCGTGCGGTGCCTCGCTCAAGCGTGGACATTGGAGCGGACATCGTGCAGGTGGCAGTGGTGGATGGCTACGGGAATAGCGGGGTCTATTTACGTGACTAAGCTCTTTGATGCTTAGCTTTCGTTCTTGCGCCGGGCAGATAATAAAAAGTTTCTTGGGGTGGTTGTACTCGGGCAAAAGACACTGAGCGTAACGTGGTAGTCCTGCTCACACAGGAATAGGGCGCTGTCTAACACACAGCGCAATTCCAGCAGCCGCCTGAATAGCATGGCAGCGAGGCCGCGCTGCTCTTGCGCAAGCTGCAGGCCTGCTGCGTGCGTCAGGGCGGTATCAGCGTCGCTCATGTCGAGTGTTGCAATGCCATTGGCGGCGCATTGTTGTTCTACAAAGTAGCTAAACCCTTTTTTGGCAGCACTGTGGGGCAGGGCGCGGTATTGGTCCAGCGCTATCCCCTGTTGCTGGGAAAGTTGTTGGCTTGCAAGCCACCAGTGGTGAAGTTGTCGTCGCGCCTGCGTTTCACCGCGCCGGGCCGTGACGGTTTGTCGAACCGCCAGGCGCAAATCTTGTGTTGTGATTGAGAGGGGCGAGTTGTTAACGGCCTTGGACAGTGGCGCGTACTGCTCAATAAACCGGTGGTAGCAGCACGGGGCGAGGGCAATCTGCGCGGTGCTCGTCGTCGCGGCAACTTTCAGCATGCGTTGGTGGAGCCCTCCGCAGGCGTGCAGTGCAATGATGGCGTTGGCGTCGGCCACAAACGACTCTGCCTGTTCGCTCAATACATCGCAGCGCACAATGCGTTGATGGGTGTTGGTGTGCCTGTGGTTGCCACTGGCAACAAGATCGCTATCAATTTCCAGGCCGATGACAGACGAGGGTGCGTGTTGCGGGTGGAATCGCAGTGCCTGGCCGAGGTAGCCTTTTCCGGAACACCACTCGATCACGTTTCCCGACAGTGATGCTAGCCCACCACAAAAAGCCTGTATTTGCTGCCACTTTCTACCACCAATGCCGCTGGGCGGCTCGATATGTGGTGGCGCGATGGGCGGCGTAAAGTAAGACAGAATGGCGAGAATGTCTTCGGCATCAGCAAAGTGTGGCGACAATCGCTCCAAGAGCATAAGGTCATCGCTCTGAAGCTGAGCAACATCCTCTACCGAGAGTGTGCGAAGCGCGAGGAACAGCTCGTCGTAGTGCGGCGCTGGCTCGGCGGTCGCGCCGGCGCGCCACAATGCTTCGTGCTGGCTGAGTAGCTGGTCGATGTTCTGCAGTAGGTCGGCGCCTTTAGCAGCGGTGAGAACGTTGCTGGTCATGCCTACATTATACGTCGGCGCGGCGGTTAACCCTCTATTAGCGCGCGACTTTTGTTGGTGTTGCGTAGCAGATATTGTTCAAAGCACGCGCATAGCTGCAGCCAGCACTGGTGGAGCTGGGGATAGAAATAGTGGATTTTTTCCCAGTCCTTATTGCTGGCGGCAAGTTCCAGTGATGAGGCCAGCTCGCGCAGTGCGTCGCCTTGCAGCTGTCCGCTACTGCCCTTCAGTGCGCGGCTGATACGGGCAATTTCTGCGGTATCTGCTGCGGTGACTGCGCTGCGTAATGCCTGCTGTTGCGCAATGCTGTACTCGTTGAACATCAACAGCATTTTATTCAGGGTCCGCTCCTGCCCCATGACTCCTTCCAGTGCTTTGTCGGCATTCCACAGCGCCTCTGTATGATTCTTTGATGCGGGGTTGGCAGGGTCGTCGCTGCGCGAGGCGTGCAACCAGCTGAGCAATTTTTTATGCAGCCGGTCGGGGTCAATCGGTTTGCTGAGGTAGTCATCCATACCGGCGGCGCTGCATTTTTCCCGGTCGCCACTGAGGGCATTGGCCGTCAACGCGATAATGGGTAACTCGCGTGCCGCTTCGCCTGCCAGACCTGCACGGATTTGGCGAGTGCACTCGTAACCATCCATTTCCGGCATCTGACAGTCCATTAAAATTGCCGAGTAGGGCGGCGCTTGCTTGTCCTGCTGGTGTTTCAGCGCAGCGATGGCCTTGTTGCCGTTATCGGCAATGCTGACCTGTAAGCCCAACTCGTCTAGCAGGCAGCGCACTACCTCTTGGTTTACCGCATTGTCCTCGACCAGTAGCACGCGCCTGCCTTGTAATAGGCTGCTAGCCGGTGCCTCCTGCGTACGGTCGCTGCTATCGCTTTGTAAGTAGCTTCCCAGGGGCGCCAGTTTTAGTGCTTCGCGCAAATTACTGGTGGTGAGGGGTTTGGGATACCACGCATCGAAGCCCAGCGAGCGAAAGTGGGCGTCGGTTCCCTGACTACTGATTTTGCTCAGCAATACGAAAGGCTGGCTGCTTAGATGTTCTTCCTGGCGCAGGAATTGAACGAGCTCGGTGCCATCTAGGCCATCCATGTATCGGTCGATAATAACCAGGTCGATTTTCTCCAGCGGAATATCATGACTCTCGGCAGAGTTGAGCGCCGACTCACTGGATGTGGAGCAATAGACTTTTGCGCCCCAGCGCAGCAGCTGACGCTCCAGGCTTTTGCAGCTGTTTATATTGTCCTCTATCAACCATACATGCCTGCCCGATGCATAGGCCTCATCGAATGACGCATCGGCGGATGAATTCAGCATCACCTGGACATGGAAGGTGCTTCCTTTGTTTTCCTTGCTGCTCACGGCAATGCTGCCATTCATGGCTTGGCAGATTTTCTGACTAATCGACAGGCCAAGTCCGGAGCCGCCGTAGCGGCGCGTGGTGCTGGCATCCGCCTGGGTGAATGCGCTAAACAGGCTGTCTAATTTTTCACTGGCAATGCCGATGCCGGTGTCGCGAACGTAGCAGTCAAATATCCATTGGTTTTGATGCTCGGTGAGCGTGGCGTGAACAACGATCTCGCCACTTTCGGTAAATTTTAGTGCGTTGCCAAGTAAGTTGGTCAGGACCTGGCGCAGCCTTGCGGCGTCGCCTGAGACCATGTCTATGTTGATCTCACTAAGGTCAACAATGAGCTCCAGGCCTTTTTCCTGTGCGCGCAACGACATACTCTCGCAGACTTCTTCGATGACTTCGCGTATCGCAAAACTGCTGTCTTCCAGAGTCATTTTGCCGGCGTCGATGCGGGAGAAGTCCAGGACATCGTCGATGAGAGAGAGCAGTGAATGTGCGCTGCTGCGGGCAATGCTCACCCGACGCTCCTGTTCGAAGTCCAGTTCGGAGTTTGCCAGCAAATTCAGCATGCCGAGGACGCCGTTCATCGGGGTGCGAATTTCGTGGCTCATGGTTGCCAAAAACTCACTTTTCGAGCGAGCGGCTTGCTCCGCTTCATCGCGGGCGCGTATCAATGCTTCGGCTGCGCGTTTGCGGTCATCAATGTCCTGAAGTGAGCCGAAAATGTGTGTGCAGCGTTGTTTGTGCAGTACCGGGTGGCCCGTGAGCTGAATCCACAGTTCGCGGCCTTGTTGTGTGGTGAGCTTCACTTCCTCGCTAAATGCCTGGCCATTAACAATGGCGCGTCGGATCAAATGCTGTAGCAGGTGCCACATCTCTTCCTGAGGAAACACCCTGCGAAGCGCCTCTTCAGTTGGGGTAAAGTTTGCTGGTACACCACAAATTTCCCTTGTTACCTCAGACCATGTGAGCTGGCCGCTCTCCACCTCCAGCTCCCAGGCGCCGATCCTTGCTTGCTGGCTCATGGAGTTAAACATCTGTTGCTGCCGGTCCATTATCTGGGCGGCGTGCATCCGCTCACTAATGTCCTCAACCATTGACCAGATTAGCGGTTTACCCTGCGAGTCGCTGAATAAGATGCTGTTGGTTTCGATAGGCAGGGGCTCGCCATTGGCGCGGATAAGCTGCTTTTCATAGGGCCCCAGGCGGCCTGTTTCTGTGAGAACAATGAAAGCCGCCTCGTCATCCAACATGTATTCCTGGGGAGTTATATCTTGGTAGCGCAACTCGGTTAGCTTTTCATGAGGGTAGCCTAAACTTTTGCACAGAGATTGATTGGCGGCGATGAATTTGCCTGTTTCGTAGTCGTTTAATGCAATGCCAATCGGCGAGAGCTCGAACAGCTGAACCAATAGTTGGTTGCTTTCATAGCGCTTGGCAAGCAGCCACGAAATAATGCTTAGGAAGCAAAAAATGATTAGTGCCAGCGATGCGACAACAACCCGGAAGGGGTCAAGCAGGTTCACTTGTAGCCAGCCGCTCTCGGGGGCAGCGGCGATTTGCCAGCGCTCATCCAGCGGTAGTCGGATATCTGTGGTCACCGCGCGGGTCTGGTCGTTAAATAGCGCGGCGTCGCCAAATACGGTTTTACCTAAGCGACCCTCGGGGCCGTATTTGCGTATGGCTACCTGTAATCGCTCGCCTGCCTCACTCAGGCCACTGCTACGCAGCAGCTGCTCTATATCAATCACAGCTGACACCGTCATCGGCTCTCCAGCGCCTTGACTCTGGCCACCGGGTAGACGGGCAATCAGCGCCATGCCGCCTTGAACCAATTCGACAGGGCCCGAGAGTACAGCGCCGCCGGTTCTGTGTACCTTCATCATGTCGGCGAGTTGGTCGGGCCGCGTTCTTAAGTCCAGCCCCAGCACCGGCTCATTGCCTTTGAGTGGGTAGACATAGGCGCCGATAACACCGCGAAATACCGCAACGCTGCGAATGCGGCTTTCACCCGAGAGCAGGCTTTCGGAATATTTATCCAGATAATCGGGGTTCAGATCCGGGTGCTGGCGGACGGCTGCCACCATCGCTTTGGCTGCTTGGAGGTCACCCTTGAGGTCACTCTCTACTTTAGCGCTGATGGAACCCATTTCCCGCAGCACGGCGTCGCGGTGGTTCAACTCGCGGTTGTGGTTATTCAGCTGGTCGATATATACCGCAACAACGGCGATAAGAATGAAACTGGCAAGGCTGGCCAGTGGGTGCAGCCAACGGCGGGAGCGACTCACAGCAGGTTGGCGTGATGCGCTGTGACGACGGAGTTTTTGGAGGAACAAGTTCATGACTGCTCCCTGAGCACCGGCCAATAAGGAAGCCGCGGCTATGCGGTACCCGAACTCCCTGTCTCGTCAGTACATATAACGCCGTGGCAATAACACCTGTAATGCTAGTGTGCACTTGCACTGTCGAACATGCGTAGTTTCCACGGCCGTTACCAGTCGATGGCTTTTCCCTGCCAATCGATATAACTGAGCTGGCCGTCGTGGGGAAGGGCGGAGCAGAGGTCCAGCAGGCGTTCGGCGACGAACTGAGGGGTGAATAACTTGCCGTCTGGGACGCGGCGCTGAAAGGGCGCTGACAGGGGGGAGTCGGTCGTGCCCGGGTGGAAGGACAGCAATTTCAGGTTCTTAGCACGGCGAGCGAATTCGATGCTGGCGGTTTTTAACAACATGTTCAACGCTGCCTTGGAGGCGCGGTAACTGTACCAACCACCGAGTTGGTTATCGCCAATGCTGCCGATTCGGGCACTGAGAACGGCTACCACGCAGGGCTGAGGGCCGCGCAGCACAGGTAGTAGCGCTTGAATAGCCAGCATGGGGGTTACGGTATTGCTGTGCAGTCGCGACAGCAGTGTGTCGGCGTTAATGTCTTCGAGGCGCTTTTCAGGTTGGCCGGCGTCGTCGTGTAGCACGCCATTGAAAATAAACACGCGAGAGATGGCGCCGCTATGCTCCGCCAGGGAGTCTGCCCACGCAGCGAGGCTGTCCGAGCTGTAGTCGCCGCAGTGCCAGTGTAGTCGCTGGTCATCGCATTTAGCGGCGCTGGGGTGGCGACTAAAGACGTGTACGTCATCCAATTCTTGGTCGGTCAGCAATTTTTGGATCAGCGCCTGCGCAATAGCGCTATTGCCGCCGACCACCAGTGCGCGTTTAGGGTTCATGGCGGCGATGTTCAATGATGGCGCAGCGCTCTGTGCAGCGTGGCTGGCCGGTAAACAGCTGGGAAAAGAAGTAGCGGTGTCGAGCGAACACGCGATAGCCAAGGTCTGCCAAGGGGCGAATAAGCGGCCAGCGCAGTGCGGCCATCCAGCGGTGTTTTCCTACCAGCTGCCAGGCGCGACAGCTCACATCCAGGCCAAGTAACAACGAACCGTTTTCATCCCAGCCGTGTAACACGCGGTTGGCCGCAACGGGGTCGATGCTGGGGTAGCGGCGACTAAAGTCCTCGCCGTTGATGTCTTCAAAGGCCAGTGCGCGGCGACCGTCCAGGGCGGCGAGTCGCGTCATTTCCGCGACACACAAGGGGCATCGGCCATCGTAAAATAGGGTTAATCGCGTCATAATTTCTTTCCACAGCAAGGTGCTCAGTGTCTGTACGGAGCGCCAGGTCAAAGCGATGCCTGACACGCTATAACGAAATGCCGGAGAAAGCCAAAATGAAAATCTGGGTTGACGCCGATGCCTGCCCGGTGGTGGTCAGAGACATCTTATTTAAAGCGGCCGAGCGCACCGGGGTCGCCTTAACCCTCGTGGCGAATCAAATGCTGAGAGTGCCGCCGGTCCCCCATATTACCGCGGTTCAGGTGAGCGCTGGCTTTGATGTTGCCGACAATGAAATTGTGCGCCGTTGTGAAGAGGGGGACCTGGTCATTACGAGTGATATTCCCCTGGCCGCCGAGGTCATCGAGAAAGGCGCGATGGCTCTCAACCCAAGGGGTGAGCGTTACACGGCTGACAATATTCGCGGTCGGCTCAATATGCGCGATTTTATGGAGACGCTGCGCTCCTCCGGCATTCAGAGCGGCGGGCAAAGCGCCTATGGCCAGCGTGAGAAACAAGCCTTCGCTAATCAGCTCGACCGGATACTCGCCCGTGCCTAGGCCCTAAGTAAAATTACGGGGAATAAATGGCGCGTTGTTATCGGCAAAATACAGCGATCGTTTAAAGGCGTTTCAATGTGAACCAATGGATGGAATTAGCGGGCGGCCTCGGCCTGTTTTTAGTCGGCATTATCCTGATGACCGACGGCCTCAAAGCACTGGCTGGCGATGCCCTTCACCGGGCACTTTCGCGCTTTACCCGCAGCCCGACTAGTGGCGCCTTCACCGGCGCAGCAACCACGGCAATTCTGCAGTCTTCCAGCGCAACAACAGTGGCGGCGGTGGGCTTTGTTGGCGCGGGCTTATTGAGCTATCCCCAGGCCCTTGGGGTGATATTTGGCGCTAACCTCGGTACCACCGTTACGGGGTGGATGGTCGCCCTGCTGGGCTTCAAGCTCGAGCTGAATACGCTGTTGTTGCCCTGTATTCTCGCTGGCGCCCTGGCGCAATTGTTTGGCCGGGGGCGCTGGCGTGCCGCCGGGCTGGCACTTGCGGGTTTTGGCCTGATCTTTGTTGGCATCGACGCGATGCAAGTGGGAATGTCCGGCTTAGAGGGGCGGATTACCCCGGACAGTTTTCCTGAGAATACTTGGCTGGGGCGTCTCCAGCTGTTGTTGCTGGGGGCGCTAATTACGCTGATTACCCAATCCTCCAGTGCGGGCGTGGCTACCGCGTTAACCGCTGTGCACAGCGGCGCTTTGGAGTTTGAACAGGCGGCCGCGATGGTAATTGGTATGGACGTTGGCACCACTGCAACGGCGCTGTTTGCCACCCTGGGCGGCTCAGCCGAAACTCGGCGCACGGGCTATTCCCATGTGGTGTACAACGTGTTCACCGGGATTGCCGCCTTTCTCATGCTGCTGCCCTACGTTGCGCTTTGGCAATGGTGGGCGCCCGGGGCGATATACCAGCAGGCTGAGGTCGCCCTTGTGGCGTTTCACAGCTTGTTCAATCTGCTCGGCGTTATTTTGGTGTTACCACTGGCGGGCCAGTTTGCGCGGTTCATGCTCTGGCTGGTGCCGGAGGCACAGGAGCAGTTCACTGGGCATTTGGATAAGCAATTATTGAAAGACCCCGCGATTGCCCTGGAGGCTGTACGGCGCAGCTTGCGCTCACTGGTTGAAGCGCAGCTGCAATATTGCATTGGTTTGCTGCGCGACCAGCCATCAGCCAAGCCCGAGCGCCATCGCGAGCTTGACGATGCCATTGAGCGCTGCCAACGCTATGTAGACGATATTCACTTGCGGCCCGACACGCCGGACAGCTGGCAGCGCCTGTTGGCGTGTATGCACGTCATTGACCATATGCAGCGCCTGCACCTGCGCTTGGCAGATCGGGAAACGGCTCAGCGCTGGCAGAAAAAAGGGCCGCCACTGCACTCCGGTGTGGTTTTTGAAGACGGTTGCCGGCAGCTCGTAAAACGCTTAACAGACGAGTCTGATGACGTGGCCGGCGCTGCATCGGCGTTTGCTGAGCGCTGCGAGGACGAGACCGAATCCGCCCGCGAAGCGCTGATGGCAGAAATTGCGTCGGGTAATGAGAATACCGTTAATGGCGATTTGTATCTGGATGCGCTGCGCTGGCAGCGGCGCTCATCGCGCCACTTCGCGAAAATCTTTGTCTACCTGGATCAATTGCACAAACTCTCACCCTACGGGAGTCCCGACAGCAAGGCGGAGTAATTCATTCAGCTGCGTTTGCGCTTCGCCTCCCAGGCGTTTTTCGACGGCGGCATTCAGGTCGGCGCTCGGCCGGCCCTTATTCAGTAAGTCCGCCGCGTAAGTCAGCAACTCGGGGACGCTTAGCGGCGCCGCCACATTCACCCTAGCCTGCGGTTCGGCGCCGCTAAGCGTCTGTAGGGCCTTGCAGAAGCGCTGGAAGTCGCCGTCACCCAGGCGGTGTTGCAGGCGTCGCTCTAGTTCCGTCATAACTGATACCGCATCGTCTATTAACTCAACGCCCGTTTCAGTCAGGTGAAGGCGCTGGCTGCGTCCGTCAGTGGGGTCACTGTGGCGCTCGACATAGCCCAATTCATCAAGCTGGCGTGCGACGCGAGAAATGGCCTGGCTGGATACGCCATTGGCCTGTGCCAGTTCGCCAACACTGCTGCCCTCTGGGGCCAGGCAGGCGAGCACCTGGCCGTGAGTCATTTGCAAATGTGGGTGGCCGCGGGCAATGGTGCCCTGCATCAGGTGACGCTGCAGGCTTCGGTTGATCATGCCGATCAGCATCGAAAAAGGCAGTTGTTCATCAATGTCAGTCCGGTTCGGTTCAAAGCCGGGCACGGCCATCTCAATGCAAACCCGCTGAGCATAGCGGCTCAAAAACGCCATCTCAGTGCTGCCGAGCTGCGCCACATAATGCTCATTGACGTCGGCCAACTGTTGGTTTGCTGCAGCAATAAGCTGATTGCCGCGCGGGCTAAGGGCAATCAGCTTTGCGCGCTTGTCGAGCGGGTCGGCTTGGCGCGCGATATACCCGGCCTCGCTCAAAGGGCGCAGGCTCTGTAGGCAAAGCTGTTTACTCATTGCCAGTCGCTGGGCTAGCTCGGTGAGCCGGTGTGGGCGTTGGCCCAGCAAGCTCATCGGCGCAGCGAAGTGCATGGCTAATTTCGTGAACCCCTGGGCGGCTAAGCCCTGCATGGTGGCTTGTTCACAGTCATTGCTGAGGGCATTGAGTTGTTTTAGCGGGTTGTTGCGAAACCGCTCGAGTGCGGCTGAAGTCTGTGGCATGGCCTGGGCGCCTGTGAATTCTGTAGCGTCAATTAATGTAACACATATTTATTAAAATATATTTAGTGTATTTACCTTTTGTGTAGGGCTGTGCTAGCGTACTTGGCAATAATAATGATAAGGAGTGCGCGATGGCGGCGGTGGAGTTCAATCCCTATTCCCATGCGGTTCATGAAGATCCCTATCCCTACTACCAGCGTTTGCGGGCCGAAGCGCCGGTTTACTACAACGCCGAGCATGGCTTTTGGCTGCTGAGCAAATGGGAAGACTGTTTTAACGCATTCCGCGATTTTAAAACCTTTAGCAGCATCAATGGCCCGGCCTTGGAGTCAGACCAAAGCGCGTCGGCGGGCTACCCCATGTTTATTAATATGGACCCGCCGGACCATACGCGTATTCGCAAGCTGCTATCGGGGCTGATGGTGCCCCAGCGTATTGCTGCTCTTGAAGACTACACGCGGCAAAAGGCCCGCTCGCTGATTGCGTCTCATCTGGCGCGCGGGGAGATGGACCTGATTCAGGACTTCAGCGCCATTCTGCCAATGGACGTGATCTCTACCATGATTCATGTGCCCGAGGCGGATCAAGCCGCGGTGCGCACCTGGGCAGATGAGCTGATCTACCGGGAAGATGGCCAGTTCGAGATCAGCGAAGCGAACGTCAACGCCTATTTTAAATTGGCCCAGTATTTTGACGACCTGTCCCGACAATTGGCTGAGCAGCCCTTCGATCCCGACGATATGTTCAGCTGCGTTTTACAGGCTGAGAAAGACGGCAAAATGACTCACGACGATGTCATTGGTTTTGGCATTTTGCTGGCGGTTGCCGGCAACGAAACCACCACCAAGTTGATCGGCAATATGGGCTACCGCTTGTGGCAGCACCCGCAGCAGCGCCAGTTGTTGATTGACGATCCCAGCCGCATCGCCGACGCGGTAGAGGAGACTCTGCGTTTCGATGGATCCACGCAAATGATCGGCCGAACGGTAACGAAAGATATCGAGATTCGCGGACAAAAGATTGCCGCTGGCGCGCGCGTGGGGCTGTGCATTATTTCCGCCAGTCGTGACGAAGAGCGCTATGAAAATGCCGATGTCTACGATGTATGCCGGGGAGCGCGCGACCACATGGCCTTCGGCGTGGGTATTCACGCCTGCCTGGGTTCGGCGTTGGCGCGCTTGGAGGTCAGGGTATGCTTCGAGGAGCTGCTAAAGGCGATTCCCGATTACGAATTGGACCTGTCGCGCAGTGACCGCACTCACAACCCTAATGTGCGCGGCTTTACTACTTTGCCAATGCGCTTTCGCCCGCGGCAGGCGGGCGAGCTATGAGCGCCGTGCAGTGCGGCTTTATTGGTCTGGGGAATATTGGCAAACCGATGTGCGCCAATATTGCCCGCAAGGCCTCGTCACAGCATCTTGCCTTATCGGTATTCGATCTCGACCCCGCGCCCCTGGCAGAAATGCAGGCGCTGGGCGCCCGCGTTGTTGAAAGCGCGGAGGAACTGGCTCGCAATTGCTCGCTGATCGCGCTGTGCGTGCGCGATGACGCGGACGTTGAGCAACTGCTCTATGGCGAGGCCGGTATTTTTGCGGTGGCTGCACCCGAAACCGTTATTGCCATTCACAGCACTGTTACCCGAGACGGTGTTGTGCGCTGGGCCGCGGATGCCGCTGAGCGAGGGCTGGCGCTGGTCGATGCCCCTATCACCGGCGGTGCGGCGGGAGCGGCGGATGCCACGCTATGCATTATGGCCGGCGGCAGTAAAGCGGCAGTATCGCGCTGTCAGGCGATGTTTGCGTGTACGAGTAAAACGGTGGTGTATGCCGGTGAGGCGGGGCAGGCAACCGTGCTGAAGCTGGCAAATAACCTGATGAACTATGCCGCTTTTTCGGCGATCTCTGAAGCGGCGCAATTGGTCAAATGCGCCGGTGCCGATCTCGATGCGCTGCATCAGGTAGGGCAGGCCAATGGCGTGATTACCGCCATGATGAAGCAGTTTATCGACGGTCGTGACGGCGTGCGCGCCGCCTGCAGTGATGAGGATATGCGAGCGGTGTTTGGCCCTTTCGCGGCGCTGGCGGAGAAAGACCTGGATCACGCCCTCAGCTTGGCGGCGCAGCTTAATGTGTCGTTGCCGCTCACTGAAAGGGTGCGCCGCGATATCGACGATGTCTTTATGGCGATATCGCGCTCGGACGTCGAATAACAATAATAGGAGGTCACCATGAGCGTTGCTGATACCCGGCAGCCAGGTCACGGCGAGAGCCGCTTGTATATCAATGGCGAGCTGCGCCCCGCTGAGGGCGGTCGTCAGTATGAGAACATCAGCCCCTTGACCGAGACGGTGCTCGGGGTTGCCGCCGATGCCAGCTTGCGCGATGCCGATGAGGCGATTGACGCCGCGCGGCGGGCCTTTGATCACAGCGACTGGTCGACGGATCACGCCGCACGCCGCGCCTGTTTACAGCGCTTTGTGGACGGCCTAAATCGCCATCGCGACGCCCTGCGCGCAGCAGTTGCCGACGAAACCGGGGCGACCCAGTTCTTCGTTCACGGCCCGCAGTGCGACGGGCCAATTGCGATGGCGAATTGGCCGGTGGAGTATATGGCTTCCTTCCCCTGGCAGCGGGATATCGGCGAATACGAGGTGATGGGCGTTCGCAGTCGGCGCCTTGTGGTGAAGGAGGCCGCGGGCGTGGTGGCGGCTATTTCACCGTGGAATTTTCCCATTCAAATTAACCTGGCTAAGTGCCTGCCGGCTCTGGCCGCGGGCTGTACGGTGGTACTTAAAGCCGCTGCCGAAACGCCGTGGACGGCATCTCTGCTTGGCCGCATTGCCGCCGAGGCCGAGCTGCCCCCCGGCGTGTTCAATGTGCTCACCGCTAGCGACCCCGCCGAAATTGGCAATGCAATGACCCGAGATCCGCGTGTCGACGTGGTGTCGTTTACTGGCTCCACAGCGGTGGGCAGGCAGGTTATGCGCAATGCCGCGGATACGGTTAAACGGGTGTTTTTGGAGCTGGGCGGCAAGTCTGCAATGGTGCTGCTCGAGGACGCCGACCTGCCCACTGCCTTGTTTGGCTCGCTGGCTATCTGCGCGCACAGTGGTCAGGGCTGCGCGATTACCACTCGCTTGTTAGTGCCCCGCAGTCGTCTTGCCGAAGCCGAAGAACTGTTGTGCGCCTATGTAGGCGGCATGTCTTACGGCAGTGATGACACCAGTGGCGAAATGCAGGGGCCGCTGATTAGCGAGCGCCAGCGTCAGCGGGTGTTGGAATATATTGAGCTGGGCAAACAGGAAGGCGCGAGGCTGATACTGGGGGGCGGTATTCCCGCGCATACACGCGCTGGCTACTTTGTTGAGCCGACCATATTCAGCGATGTGCGCAATGATATGCGTATCGCGCAAGAGGAAATATTCGGGCCGGTATTGGTGGTCATCCCCTATGACGACGAAGCCGAGGCGCTGCACTTGTGCAACGACTCCATCTACGGCTTATCGGGCTCGGTGTACTCAGCCAGCGAAGAGCGTGCCCTGGCGTTTGCGCGGAAAATCCGCAGTGGCACGGTCAATGTCAATGGTGGCAACTTCCTCGGCCCCGATGCGCCTTTTGGCGGCTATAAGCAAAGCGGGGTCGGGCGAGAAATGGGGCCGGAGGGCTTTGAGGAATACCTGCAAACCAAAACCATTGCCATCGCCGTGTAGGAGGGGGCTATGAATAATTCTCTGAACGGTCGGGTCGTTGCGGTAACAGGGGCTTCCTCGGGCTTTGGCCTGGCGATGGCGCGGGCGCTGATTGCTGCCGGTGCGAAGGTGGGTATGATCGCGCGCCGTGAAGCCCTATTGCAGCAGCACTGTGATGAGCTGGGCGAGCGCAGCTTGGCGGTTGCTGCCGATATTACCGACAGCGCGCAAGCGCAATCGGCAATAGAAACGGTCGCTCACCATTTTGGTGGTCTGGACGCGTTGGTGAACAACGCCGGTCTGGCGCGCCCCGGCTTTGTTGAAGACTGGCAAGACGACGAGATTCATCAACAGTTGCAGCTCAATATTGCCGCGACGCTTTATTGCAGTCGCGCAGCCGCCCACCTGTTAAAGCAGTCTGCCAACCCCCGGTTGATCAATGTGAGCAGCGCTAGTGCCCAGCACCATGACGAAATGGCGGGCCTGTCGCTTTACGCGGCCAGCAAGGCCGCTGTTGAGCGGCTGAGCCGAGACCTGCGCCGTGAGCTTGCTCCGGCGGGTGTCGGCGTCAGTATTTTGCGCCCCGGTGCCGCGATGACGGATTTCGCTGCAGGTTGGACGTTTGAGCGCCTGCAGGCGGCGGTGCAGCAATGGCACCGTCAGGGGCCGTGGATGGATAGCGGTATGCAGGCGGAGCATGTCGCACAGGCACTGCTGTTCTGTTTGTCGATGCCGCGCGGGGTGTCGGTGGACTTGCTGGAAATTCGCCCTTGCACGCCAGTTGAAAAAGTCACCCTGTAAAGGAGAGAGAAATGGTTGCTATCACCTATGTTGAGCACGACGGCACCGAACACGCAGTCGATGTCGATGAACAGATGAGTTTGATGGAGGGCGCCACTTTGAACATGGTGCCCGGTGTCGAGGGGATGTGTGGTGGGATTTGCTCCTGTGCAACCTGCCACTGCTATATTCCCGAGGAATGGCAAAGCCAGATGCCGGCGCTCAGTGATGGCGAAAACAGCATGTTGGAGAATGCGATTGATCGCCGCGCCAACAGCCGTCTGGGCTGCCAGATTCCGGTGACGCCCGCGCTTGAAGGCATGCGTGTAGAGCTACCGGAAGAACAGGCCTAGGCCCTGCATTTACAATTAAAACGAGAAAATAATAATGAGTTTTCACAACAAAGTAGTGGTGGTTACGGGGGCGGGGCAAGGAATTGGCGAAGGCTATGCCAAACGCTGCGCCGCTGAGGGCATGCGGGTCGTGGTCGCTGAGCTAAATGCCGAGCAAGGCGAGCGGGTTGTGGCCGACATTCAGCAGGGCGGCGGTGAGGCGATGTTTGTGCGCACCGACGTAGGTGATGAGGCCTCGTGTATTGCCTGTGCGGAGGCAGCGAAATCTGCCTACGGCGAGATCGACTACCTCATTAACAATGCGGCGATCTTTGGCGACATGAAGATCGAAGGTTATATGAATGTTGATATGGACTACCTCGATACCTTCATGCGCGTGAATGTCCACGGCAGCCTGTTAATGGCGCGTGCCTGCGTCCCGCACATGCCGGAAGGCTCGGCGATAGTAAACCAGTCCTCCACGGCGGCGTGGATGAATATCGGTTTTTACGGCGTTGCCAAACTGGCACTCAATGGCCTGACCTGCTCGCTAGCCAACGAGCTGGGCTGGCGAAAAATTCGCATCAACGCCATCGCTCCCGGCCCCACCGAGACCCAGGGCTTGCGCAATACCGCAGGTGACTATGCCGACGAGCTGGTCAAACAAATGCCACTGAGTCGCCTCGGCACGCCTGATGATATGGCCGATGCGGCACTGTTTTTGTTGTCCGACAAAGCCTCTTGGATCACCGGCCACATATTAAACGTGGACGGCGGTCAGTTTATGCGGGTGTAGGAGCGCTGCTATGACAGAGTCAAAACGTGAACGCGGTATCGAAAAGTTTAAAGAAGTGTATTGCAATGCCCTGCCCGAGCCCCCCAAGGAAGGTGAAGACCGCTTTTTCGACTTCATGTTGGGTTCGCTGTTTGGCGACCTGTGGGACAACGATACCCTAAGCATTCGCGACCGCAGGCTGTTGCTGCTGGGGGCAATAGCGGCCCAGGGAGAGGACATGACCTTCACCATTCAGGCGCAGTCGGCGTTTACACGCGGGGAGCTGGACGAGGCCCAATTGGAGGAGGCCGTACTGTTTCTAACCCAGTATATTGGCTACCCAAGAGCCTCTAAAATGCGCATGGCACTGATGGGGCTAATGGCCAAAATAAAGAAACAGGAGGGCGAGTAGCGTGGCAGACACGTCGCTAAGTGAACAGAATCGTCAGCGGGCCATCCGCTTTATTGAGTGTTTGTCGGCGGGCGACACCGATGGTTTTTTAGCCTTTTATCACCCTGATGCGACCCTGTGGACCTCGGGCCGAACGTTGATTTCCGGCCGTTATAATCTGAAAGAAATCTCGACGTCCGCTGTGGGCGTACTGGATGCCTTCCCGAATGGCCTTAAATTCACGATCACCGCGACCACTGCCGAGGGTGAGCGCGTTGCGGTGGAGGCAGAGAGTCGCGGCGACCACAGCTCTGGTCAGCATTATCACAACCGTTACCACTTTCTCTTTCGTTTCAAAGACGGGCGCATTATCGAGCTGAAGGAATATATGGACACCGAGTTGGTGAGTGACATTCTGTGCGGTGGTCAGCGCCCGGCGGCGAATGGCTAAAGCACGGCTCTGCTGTTTGCCGACTTTGTTCGCGCAGAGGATTTAAGTCCGGCGAAAGCTGTGACACAGTTAGCGCTATCGATACCACGATGAGGCGTAAGCGTAATGGCCATATTGGCGCTGTATGTTTTTTTGGCGTTGGGCGTGTCTTTTCTCTGCTCACTGCTCGAAGCTGTGTTGTTAAGTGTTAACTCCTCCTATATTGCGGCGGGCTTGGCCAGTGGTCAGCGCACCGCGACCTGGTGGCAGCGCTGCAAAGAAGATATCGACAAACCTCTGGCGGCCATTCTCAGTTTGAATACCATCGCCCACACCGTGGGCGCGGCGGGGGCGGGCGCGCAGGCCACGGCACTGTTTGGCGAAGTGTATTTCGGGGTGATCTCCGCGGTACTCACCCTGTTGATTCTGGTCTTTTCCGAGATTATTCCCAAAACGCTGGGCGCGCGTTACTGGCGTCAGCTGGCACCCGCCTGCGCGCTTATTTTGAAATGGGTGCAGCGCTTGATGTCGCCGCTGGTCTGGCTTACTCAGTGGATAACCATCTTTTTCAGTCAGAAAGAAGAAGCTGCATCCGTTAGTCGTGCCGAGTTTGCCGCCCTTGCCGAGCTGGGTGTTGAGGAAGGAGTGTTCTCGCCGCGCGAAGCGCGCGCCGTGCGCAGCTTGCTGCATTTCAGTCGCCTAAAAGTGCGCGACGTGATGAGCCCGCGGCCGGTAATTTTTAGTTTGGATGGTGACAAAACCGCCGAGCAGGTTCTGGCTGAAAACCCCAGCCTGCCGTTCTCCCGTATTCCGATTTATCGCGACCAGGCCGATAACGTATACGCCTTCGTGCGCAAAGACGAAATTCTACGCGCTGCGATCGAGGCGCCGGGCACAGTGCTGCACACCCTTCAGCGCCCACTGTTAATTGTGCCCGACAACTTGCCGCTGCGCGGCATGATTCAAAAGATGCTGGTACCCGGTAAACAAATGGCATTGGCCGTGGGCGAGTACGGCGAGTTGCACGGCTTGGTAACAACCGAGGATTTGGTGGAAACCTTGCTGGGCTTTGAAATTACCGACGAAACCGATGAAGTGGTCGATATGCAGGTATTTGCGCGTCAGCGCTGGGAGCAGCGCGCGCGGCAGATGGGCTTCCTACACGATGAGTTGGCCCATGGCGATAGCGACAAATCGCCGCAGTAGTGGAGTCGCCTCTGCGCGTTTTGGTATAACATCAGCCGTTTATTTTTTAGGATACAAGCGCCCAATGAAGAAATGGATAGTAGGGCTGTGCGTCGGCACGGTTATGTCGGGAAGTTCGCTATTGCAGGCAAATGAAAGCCCTGACCTGATTGCCGTGATGGGCGATATGCAGCGCTTTGCGCACAAACTGCAGCTGTCGCTGGATGCGAGCAACCTGACGCTGGCAGATTTTTATGCCCACGAGCTGGAAGCGGCGGTGAAGCAGGCCAGTGACATTGAAAGCTATGGCGACTATCCGGTAGGGCGCTTGTCGGCCAGTACGCTTAAACCGCTGGTGTTAAAGCTGGAAACGGCAATCGATAGCGGCGATGTCAGCCGAGCCAGCACGGCGTTTGATAAGTTGATTGATGGCTGCAATAGCTGTCACGAACTCACCGAGCACGGATACATCCATGTGCAGCGCAGCAGCGCGAATCCGTATATGCAGTCCTTTGCACCACGTTAGCGGCGGCGGGAATGCGCTGGTCATTCCCGCAGCACGGCTTAGCGGTCAGGCAGGGTGATGTTTAGCTCAAGTACCGAGCAGTTGCCGGCATTGTCCAAGGCCACTTCGACCTGATCCTGGTTCACATCAACATACTTGCGTATCACTTCCAGCAGCTCTTGCTGAAGTTTTGGCAAATAGTCGGGCTGGTTCCGTTGATTGCGTTCGTGAGCAACAATGATTTGCAGCCGCTCTTTGGCGACGGCGGCGGTATCTTTTTTGTTGTTGCGGAAAAAGTCCAGGATGCTCATGCAGTCCTCCCGAACAGGCGCTTGAACAGGCCTTTTTGTTCCGCGTGAATAAAACGTTGCTCCACCTCTTCGCCGAGTAAGCGTGCCACGGCGTCGCTATAGGCTTGCCCCGCCGTGCTCTGGTCGTCGTGAATAACCGGAATACCCTGGTTTGACGCCTTCAATACGGTTTCTGACTCGGGGATAACACCCAGCAGTTTGGTTGCCAGAATTTCTTCGACATCTTCCACCGCCAGCATTTCGCCCTTGGCCACGCGCTCCGGGTTGTAGCGGGTGAGTAGCAGGTATTCTTCCACGCGCTCGCCGTTTTCAGCGCGGCGGGATTTGCTCTGCAGAATACCGAGAATGCGGTCGGAGTCTCGCACTGAGCTTACCTCGGGGTTGGCAACCACGATCGCGGTGTCGGCGAAGTACAGCGCCATAAAGGCACCGTGCTCAATGCCCGCGGGTGAGTCGCAAATAATGTATTCAAAACCGTCGTCGGCGAGCTCTTTAAGTACGCGCTCTACACCGTCCATGCTCAGCGCATCTTTGTCGCGGGTTTGCGAGGCGGGGAGAATATACAAATTGTCGACGCGCTTATCTTTAATCAGTGCCTGGCGCAGCGTTGCGTCACCGTTGATCACATTGACAAAGTCATAGACAACGCGGCGCTCGCAGTTCATCACAATGTCGAGGTTGCGCAAACCAATATCAAAATCGATAACGGCAGTTTTGTGGCCGCGTAGCGCCAAGCCACTGCTGATTGCGGCACTGCTGGTGGTTTTACCCACGCCGCCCTTCCCGGAGGTCACGACAATAATTTTGGCCAAAGCAAGGCTCCCTTATATGTTGGCAGGGCGGGTTGCGCCCTTCTTTCAATTAACTGAGTGGTTGAATCTCTAATGTTTGCTCGTCGAGGCGAATCTTTGCGGCGGACTTCCAATGCTGGCCGCGAAAATCTTCATCCAGCTTAAAGGTTCCGGCGATAGATACCAGTTCGGCCTCCAAACTCTGACAAAATATTCGTGCAGAAGTGTCACCGCGTACACCTGCCAGAGCGCGTCCGCGGAGTGCGCCGTAAACATGAATATTGCCATCGGCGAGTACTTCCGCGCCGGCTGATACCGACGACAGCACAATTAAGTCGCCGCCGGCGGCGTAAACCTGTTGGCCGGAGCGAATCGGCGTGTCGATCACTTTGCTGGGCCGCGCGGTGGGTGCCTCGCTGGTTGGCGCGGCGGTCTCTGGCTCTGCTTTGGCCGCCGCGGTCTCGGAAGCCCCGGAGGTGTCAGATGTATCGGCAGTTTCGCGAGCGGGGCGACCAGCGGGCATGATGGCCAGGCCGCAAGCGCGCGCCTGTTCCTGTATTGCATCATCCGGGCTGCGCAGGGCGACGGGAATCAAGCCATGCTCGCGGCACAGTGCGGCCATTTCCTGCACGGGCGGCGCCAGCGTGCCCTGGTAGGGCTCTAGGTTGAGCACGACCGGGGTGTGCTGGAAAAAGGCCGGCGCTTCAGCGGCTTTGGCGCGCAACTGCTGCTCAAAGCAGCTGTGCTCATAGTCGCTGATATCGAGTTGCGTCAGCGGGAACAAGCCCGCTTTCAAGCGAAATTGCGGCGCGCTGCCGAAGGGGAGTTCTGCGTTTTGAGGTTTTGAATCCATGCGCTCAAGTGTACCGGAGTTTGCAATGAAAATGGCGGCTTCTTATAGCTTGATGTGGTGTTGGCCGCAAGTTGAAAACCCGCTTCCAGTGAGCGCACTGGCGAGGTCATTACTGGTGCACTACGCGCTGAATGCATCCCGCAGCGCCCTATAAAAGGGCGTTAGATGCGCGATTGATCGAAAAAACACCGACTTTCACTGCAATACTAATTTTTGAAAAGCTGGCATTAAAGCTGCAACGACGTTGTTATTCGTCGCTGCGATAGTGAGTTATGCAGCGGCTACTTTTGCAGCGTAAGCCAGGAGGGCACCGATGCAAGTCATCCTTTAAAGCAGTAAGGAGTGGTGTCATGGTTTATTCGTCGTCTTTTGATTCGCCTCGCAAGTGGATCGTAGGTAGTGCACTGATGTTACTGACCGCCTGTGGCGGATCGGGAAGCTCATCGGGCGCAGGGGGAGAGGGAGGCGTAGTCGATGATCCCACCCCACCTGTGGTTGAAACACCGGTTTTCTCTGAAAGCCGCTTTGATGGTGCCGCGCCAGATGCTGACACGGAGGGCCCCTACCAGATTGCCGGCCCCATCGATTACCAATATGCCGCGGTGATGGCCACCCGCAATATTGATGATAGCGACGGCAGCAGCGTCGACCAGTTTGCCGACCCGGTGGATATTCTCGGCGTGATTCACTACCCGGTGGTAGACAGCGCCAGTGACATACCCGAAGACGGCTTTCCGCTGATTTTGTTCCAGCACGGCCGCCACTCAACGTGTTCGACTACTGGCGATGCCAGTGGCGACGAATCTTCTGGCACGGACTGCGAAGCAAACGGTTTAGTGCCTATCCGCTCGGATAAAGGCTATGACTATATCGCCGACACCATGGCCTCCCACGGCTATGTAGTACTGTCGGTGGATGTGAATGACATCAACGCCCAGGACTCCGGTTCCAACGACCAGGGCATCACCGCCCGAGCGGAAGTGATATTGCACCACTTGGATATTTTCCGCGATATCGCCACCCAGCCCGACTCGGCCTACCACCAGGATGAGGCCGGTAATGACTTTAGCGTTTTGCTCGACAGCATAGACCTCAGCCGCATCGGCCTGATGGGGCACTCCCGGGGCGGTAATGGGGTTGCCAAAACCATCACCTACAACCAAGACCCGCAATTTCGCCGCACTAGCGATTTTGACCAGCCCCACGACATAAAGGCGGTGTTCTCCCTAGCACCTACTGATTTTGACTCCGAACTGCCGCTCAATACCGCCTGGGCCACTCTGTCACCTTACTGTGACGGCGACGTATCGACCCTCCACGGCGTATATATGTATGACAATGTTCGCTACAACGCCGACGATGTGTCGCAGCCGCAGTTCATGCTTACCGCGATGGGCGCCAACCACAATTACTACAACGACTTTTGGTTTAACGATGACGCCACCCTGAATGGCTTTGACCCCTATTGCACGGAAGCCTCGCCGGTAAGCGGCCGCTTTAGCCGCAGTGACCAACGCCGCCATGGCGAGTTTTTGATCAGCAGCTTCCTGCGCCTTTTCGCTGGCGGTGAAGAGCAATTCGCCGGGTATTGGAGCGCTTTGGACAGCGCGCCCGCCAGTGCCTGTCCAGAGGGGGTTGATACCTGTGACGAGCGACTGCATTTGTCCTTTCATCAGTCGTCAGAAAACCTGATCGTCGTCGACAAGACGCTCAGTGAGGATTCGTTACTGATGAACGAGTTTGGCGCCAATACTTTTGACGGCTTCACCTTTACTGGCTGGTGCGCGCCAAATGGCGGTAGCTTGGAAGACTTACTGGGCATGAATGAAGACCGTTGCCCGTCGCCGTCAACCATCTCTAAAGCGCCGCAGGTGTTTGCCAATTATCTGGGAACGGGCGCCAGTATTGAATTTGCCCTGCCCGCCGAGGGGCTGGACGCCAGCGCGGCAGACTTTCTGACGCTGCGTATGGGGGTGAGTGTTACGCCGGAAAATGCCACCGGCCAGGACCTGCATCTCACGCTCAGCGATGTGTCTGGCAACGCCGTGACCTTGCTCGCCAGTGACTACAGCGACGCGCTGTATTTTCCGCCGGGGCTGACGGTATCGGCGCGCGATACCGGAGCCAAGACGGTCATTAATATGCTGCCGTTCCGACTGGATGCCAAAGTGATTCACGATGCCGGTGTCGACCTCAGTGCGCTGTCGTCAATTAAATTAGCCTTTGACCAAAAGCCCGCGGGCACCTTTCAGTTGACCGATGTGCTGTTTCAGACCGTCCCCTACCGCTAACACTATTAGTGCGTGACCACTCTCCCGGGTGGTCGTTTCACAGCTTGCGCCCGCCCTCGGGCGCTTTTTTGTTTCTGGCCGATAAATCCGGGCTTTTCTTGTTTTTCGTATCACTGACGAAAGAGGAGAAGATTTATGGCGACAACAGGCATTGCGCAACGCAGCTATCTGCTGGCAGGTGCGCTGGGTGCGATACCGTTTATTGCAGCGCTGTGGGCAGTGTATGTCGGCGGCAGTTGGGCTGGCCTGACCGGCCAGGTGGCGTTGCACAGTTATGGCGTGGCTATCACCGCTTTTATGGCGGGAACGCTTTGGGGAGGGACCTTTTCGGCGCCGCGCTTTAACGATGCCTTGCTGGGAATGGCGGCGGCGATCGCGGTGGCATTTACGGTGTGGATGCCAATGGCGCAAGCCTACCTTACGTTGGCCATTCTGCTCGGTATTCTCTGGTGTTATGACTTGTTTCGCTATTACCGCTATGGCTTACCCAGCTGGTATATCAGTTTGCGCTGCTGCCTTAGCAGCGTTGCGATCGCCTGCTTGCTCGCCGGGCTGTTCATTGTTCGCCTGGTTTAATTGCGCAGGCGCCTGCGAACTTGAGCAAAGCGGTAGGCGCCCCAAATGCCGATGGCCGCGCCGGCGGCGACTAAGCCCCATGCCAAGGTGACCAGCAGCGCTTGTTGAGCGTAGAAATGAAGGATGGCTGCACCAGCAGCGGCGAAGGCGAGGGCGCTGCGCAAATAGGCAAGCAGCGTGCGTTCATTGGCGAGAAGGGTGCGCTCTAAGGCGAGCTGGTCGCGTACTTGGCTGTCTTCCATGTGGCGCTCCTGTGTAAAGGTGCAAACACTATAGCGTGTCGATATTCTCCAGGCACCAGTCGGCGCGTTGCAACACGGCTTGTTGCTTGTCATCAGCCATCTTATCCCAGCTTTTGTAAACCATGCCCACCCTCGGGTTGCGCGCAAAATTCTCGCGGTGGCGCAGCATAAAATGCCAGTACAGGCTATTTAAAGGGCAGCTTCGCTCGCCCGTCTTTTCTTTTACCTTGTAGTGGCAGTCGCCGCAGTAGTCGCTCATTTTGTTCATATAGTTACCGCTTGCGGCGTAGGCTTTACTGGCCACCAAGCCGCCATCGGCGTACTGGCTCATGCCGCGAGTATTGGGCATTTCCACCCACTCCAGGGCATCGATATAAATGCCCAGGTACCAGCTGTCGACCGCATCGGGATGAATGCCAGCCAGCAGCGCAAAGTTCCCGGTGACCATTAGGCGTTGGATATGATGGGCGTAGGCGTGCGTCAGCGACTGGTCTATTGCCTGCTTCAGGCAGTGCATGTGTGTCTCGCCGTTCCAATACCAACGCGGCAGCGGTCGCTGGGCATTCAGGGCATTGCGCTCGCCGTAGTCGGGCATATTTGCCCAATAAACGCCGCGCACAAATTCTCGCCAGCCTAAAATTTGGCGGATAAAACCCTCGATTTGCGCAATGTCTATCGCGCCATCGCTTCGCTCAAAGGCATTCAGAGATGCATCAATCACCTGCTTTGGCGACAACAGCTTGCTGTTCATCGCAAAGGCGAGGCGCGAGTGGTAAAGGCTCCACCGGTGCTCGCTACGTGCAGTCATGGCGTCTTGAAAGCGCCCGAAGTTCGGCAGCAGCTGCTCACAAAAATACGTGAGCAGTTGCAGGGCCTGCTGGCGGGTAATCGGCCAGGGAAGCTCGTCACCGCCCTGGCCGATGCTGGCGATGTTATGGCGGGCAATGCGCTCGCGAATCGGCCCAACGGGGTTGGCAAAACACAGCGCCTCGGGGATACCGTCGAGGTCCTCAGCGCTGAGCTTGTTGCGGTTATCTGCATCGTAATTCCACCGCCCGCCACGGGGCTCACCGCCGTTTTCCCCGTCCATTAACACGTGAAAGCGTTTGCGCATTTTACGATAGAAAAATTCCATTTTCTGGGCTTTGCCTGCCGTAAAATACTGCCCCAGTTCCGCAAAGGGCAGCATGAAGTGCTCGCTGTCTACGCAGTGATGCTGCACGCCATTTTCTAGTGTCAGCGCTTGTAACTGCTGATGCACCCGGTACTCGTCAGGTTGCTGATACTCCAGCTGTGAAACCGCGTAGTGGCGGCATAAGCGTTGCAGCAGGGCGTTGAGATCGGCGTCTTCTGCAGTGTCATCCAGGCTCAGGTGCAGGACATGGTGGCCCGCTTTTTTTAGCGCATTGGCAAACTGCTCCATGGCGGCGAAAAAGCCGCACAGTTTCTGAATGTGGTGTCGGCAGTAGCTGGCTTCCTGATGCAGCTCGGTAATAACGTAAAGGGTTTGATCGTCATACTCTCGGTACCAGCTGTGGCTGGCGTTCAGTTGGTCACCGAGAATCAATCGCAGGCGTTGATACTGGCGCATTATCCGGCTCGCTTCGTCGGGGTGGTGTTGAGTTTGGGGCGCACATGCGTGGCCAAGATACGCTGGGCTTCTTGCTTAACATCGGGACGGGCGCGCCACTGCCAGAACACGCTTCGTGCTGTTTTCCCGCTGACGCTAATATCGACGATGGGTAGTGGGTAATCCTTGCCCGGTGTGAAGTGATACATGGCCGCCTCCAGCGGTGGAATATGCCACGGTTGATGGATGACGGGACTGGGCAGGTTTGCCAGCTCTGGCAACCACTGGCGAATAAAGGTTCCCTCGGGGTCGTGCTCCTGGGATTGTTTAACAGGGTTGTAGATACGCAGCGTATTGATCCCGGTAACGCCAGCTTGCATTTGCATTTGTGGGTAGTGAATGCCGGGCTCAAAATCCAGAAAGAGTGACGCCAAATGCTGGCTACCCCGCGTCCAATTGATCCGTAGGTGATGGCAGAGAAAGCTCACTAACATGGCGCGCATCCGAAAATTGATGTAACCGGTGGCCTGCAGGCAGCGCATGCAGGCATCCACTAAAGGATAGCCGGTTTTACCTGATTGCCAGGCGATCAGGTCGCGCTCCGCGTCTTCCCCCTCCCGCCATGGAAACGCCTCGTAGGCGCGATTGAGTGGCCGCGTCTCCATTTCACATTCACTTTCAAATTTCTGCATAAAGTGGCAGTGCCAGTGAAGCCGTGAGGAAAAGGCGACATGGCTGCGAGACCAGCCAGGCGTGCGCCAGCGCGCGAGTAAATATTGATAGACCTCGCGCAGGCTAATGCAGCCCCACGCCAAGTATGGCGACAGACGGGAACAGGCGGCGCGACTCAGCTCAGGGCTGGACAGTGAGCGGTAGTAGTCCTTGCCACGGTGCGCAAAGAAGCTGTGCAGGGTTTGCCAGGCGGCATCAGCACCGCCCTGCTGAAAGGCGACATTTGGGCTTGTCCAGCCTGCCGGTGGCTGCATGTCAAAGCCGTTTGGCTGCAGTGGTTCTGCAAATGTGGTGCTATTCAGTGACGGCGCGGCCGGTGATGCGCGCATGACTTTCTGCCATCGACTGTCCCAACCGTGCCGATGCGTTGCGCCGCGCTGAACAGCGCCGCTAGGGCTTTGCTGCCAGTGTATGTTTGATGCGGTGAAGAACGCGGCAAGCCGACGGTCGCGAGCAAACGTGGAGGCCAGCCCGATTTCCTGGTGGCTGAAAACGGTGTCGATGGTAAGGCGCTGCTGCAGAGCGGAAAAAATCGCCAGTGGCTCGCCGTACAATACCTGAACGTGTCCGCCAAAGGGTTTCAGCGCAGTTTGCATGGATTCCAGTGATTGCCACACAAAGCGCCAATGACGTTCATCATAGTGCGGGTCGTCCAGTAATTCCGGTTCGAAAATGTATAGAAGTAGTACCGGCCCGCCCACTGCGCAGGCGTTGGCAAGGGGGGCGTGGTCGCTGAGGCGAAGGTCGCGCTTTAACCACACCAGTTGAATGGCGCGGCTCATTGCCTCTCTCTCAGGATGGGCCAGTCAACGATATCGATATGGTCGAGCTCGACGGCGGTGGTGTCCTCGCCGAGCCAGTGACGGCGGAATTCACCATCGGGGTCGAACTGTTCGGTTTGCTTAGTTAAATCAAAGTGTCGGTGTCCGCGCGGATCAGCGCCAACACCTGCCAGATACTGCCAATTCCCCCAATTGCTGGCGACGTCGTAATCGATAAGCTGGCGCTGAAAATAAGCCGCGCCGTAGCGCCAGTCCAGCCCCATCTCATGGACGAAGCAACTCGCGACGATCTGCCGCCCTCGGTTACTCATATAGCCGCTGGCATTTAGCTCGCGCATACACGCATTAACGATGGGGTAGGGCGTTGTGCCCTCGCACCACTGGCGAAAGCGTTGTGGGTAAAAGCTCGTTAGCGGTTTTTGGTGCTTAATGCCTGAAAATGAAAACAGGTCTGCGCCGTGGCGCAGGGCATAGAACTGGAAGTACTCCCGCCAAAGCAACTCAACGTAAATCCACTCGGTGGAGCCATTGCGCTGCACGCTTTGCTCGTAGTCGATCAGCGTATCGAGCAGTCGCCTGGGCGACAGGCAGCCGTTTGCCAGCCAGGCAGAAAACTTGGTCGAGGTCTCCCACCCCCACAGTGCATTGCGTGTTGCTTTGTACTGGGTGGGAAGCTCTGTTGAAAAATAGTTTTTCAAGTGAGCGATGGCGGCCGTTTCACCGCCAATAAATCGTTGTTCACCAGCGGCGCTGTAACCTGCGTGGCTCTCGGTGCGCCAATCGGCAGGTGGCGGCGGAAGCGAAGCGGGTGCGGCGAGCGCGGGGCTGGGAAGCTGGTCGCCGAGTTTGCGGCGAAATTTTGAAAAGCTTTCTGGCAGGCCGCCCAGGGAAAACGGCAGATCGTCGACTTCAAACAAACAGTGATTATTGGCCTCGATAAAACGGCAGTCGGGGAGCTGTTGTTGCAGGGCTTGCCACTGTCGGCGCTCATCCAGCCCGATGGCCTGCGCCTGCGCGATGACTGCAACGTCGTAGCGCTCGACCAGCGCCGGAATCGTGCGCCCTGCCGACGCCTCGACAATGGTAAGCCGCTGGCCCAATGAGGCCAGTTGCGCCTGTAGGTCGCGCAGACTCTCCTGGATAAATTTCAGACGGTGGCTACCCAGAGCCGGGGTCTGACAGAACCGAGGCCGGAATAACTCTGGGTCCAGGCAATATACGAGCAACAACTCGTCTACTTGACTGGCAATGCGCCGCAGCGCTGCATTGTCGTGCAGACGAAGGTCGTTACTGAATAAAAATAGTCCTCGGCGCATATTCCACTGATGTTGTATGTTTAATTCTTATATGGGAATTACGAGCAACTAGATTCCAGATTTTTAATACTGACATCACGATGCTAAGTATTTGACGCGAGAAGCTGTCTGATTACGTATTTAGGTTAGGCCAAGTGCCGATGCGTTGCTGATCGCTTGGGTGCGGGTCTTTGCATGTAGCTTGTGGAAGATATTTTTAAGATGGAATTTAACCGTGTTCTCGGAAACGAATAGCTGGCGTGCTATGCCCTTGTTGGTTTGACCTTTTGATAGCAGTAAGAGTATTTGCATTTCTCTCTCAGTTAGTGGTTCCTTAATTTTTATTGGCGCTGATTCTACCTTCGTGAGACCTTTTGCTTGAGTACAGTGGCAGAGGATTGTGTTTATATATTGCCTAATATTACTAGGCCAGGGCATGTCCTCGTGCGATTTTATAAGAGCTACTAACTCGGGGCCCTCATCTAAAATGGTGCGAACGAAGCCATAGTCTGATGCCAAAGTGAGCGCTATTTTCAGCTCTTGATAGGCGAGATCACTTTTTCCTTGTCGAGATTTCCATAGCGCTTTCAAGAGCCGTAACTTTAGCTCTCTGGGAATTCGTGTTTTGTCTTGAGCTTCTTCAATAGCGTCATTCAGTTTTGAAACAAGTGCATCGTCCTCTCCGAGATAAACGGCTAATCGCAAACGTCCCAGCCCGGGATCTTCACAAGCTTCAGAAAATGTTAGATAGGGTCGAGGTTTTTGTGATTGTTCTATCTGGATGATGTTATCTGCGATACGTTTGGCTTTCTGAATGTCGCCAAAAATAATAGCTCTGCGAACAGACTCCCAGTGGCAAAGCTGAATTACTCGGGGCCAGTTTGCAGTGATACCGATGTCTTCGAGCGACTCCAGCAATGCCTCTGCCTCAGTTTTTTCTCCGACGGCATCGTAAAGTCGAATCATAGGAAGGTAAGCTGCCGCTACGAAATCTAAAAGTAAACCGGTATCGATCTCTTTGCGATATTGCGTGAACACTTTTAATGCTGTGTCTGTGTCGCCACATTCATACAATGGGTAAAGAGTGCAGCAAACGGACGCGACCGGTGCGTACGAGTCCTCGATATCGAGCCCTCTTGCTTTTAGTGCCGATATGCTGCGCTCGCAGGCTTCGCCGACACGCCCTTGCAGGTAGCAACTGAAGATGGTCAACGCGGTATTGTAACCTGCGAGAAACGGGGCTTTGCCCTCATGACTGTGGTTGCGACCCAGCGCGATATGGTAGCGAGCGGCTGTATAATTGCCATGGGCAATGTCGTTGAATGCCTGGATGTTGGCGGCAGCGCCGAGTTCGAAGGCCCAGAAGCCTTCCGCCTCGTGATTCTCGGTATTGATAATGCTGGCGTCGGCAAAGCAACGGTCTAAATTGTCTAAAGCCATTTCTACCACTGCCATGGTTATCTGCCGCTCGGTGCGGAACTGGCTGTCGAGCTGCGACTCATCGAGATTGCGCAGTATTTCCAGATAGGGCAGCACCTTGTTGCGGCGGCGCAGAAACGTCAGCGCCCAGGTGATTTTTACTGCTAGCTGCGGGTAGTCGCGAATGTGATCAATGGGTAGTCGTGCTGCCCAGCGTTCGACGCTATGCAGAAAGGCGTTGGTAATTTGTTCACTGGCCCAAGTGTCCATTGCCTGAGTTGCAAGATGGTAGTTGTTGGCATTGAGGGCGTGACGCATCGCATCTTCATATAGCCCGTGCTCCATCGACCATTCTGCTGCACGAGTGTGAATCTTGCGGTATCTGCTCACCGACCGTTTTAGCATCAGTTCATGCAGGTAATGAGCAAACAGCGAGTGAAACTGGAACCAATAGCGTTCATTGTCAATGTTATTAAGAAATAAGCCTTGTTGTTCTATTTGCTCCAATAGTGACTGACTGTCGGCTCTACCAGTTATGTATTCGCAGAGCTCAGCATTCAGTCTTGGAAGCATTGCACAGCTTAGCAGGAAGTCTTGGGTATCTTTGGGTTGCTTTGCAAGCACATTGCTTGACAGGTATTCCGTGATTTGGAACGGCGTGTAAGACTCGAGGTTGTTCAGTGATTCCCTTACCGGCATTCGTGAAAGTGTCAGACGAAACAGTTGCAGGGCCGCGGGCCAGCCTTCGGTCCGGCTGTATATCGTCGACAGCTCCTCCTTGCTCAGCGAAAGCCGTTGCTCGGTAGTGAAAAACTCGCGGGTTTCGTCCAGTGAAAATTTGAGCTCGTCGTAGCGGATCAGTTCGACCTGCTGATTGACCTGCATTTCCGGAATGCCGATACGCGGCAGCGAGCGGGAGCCGATAAACACGCAAACGCGGGCGGGCAGGTTGATGATGATATTGCGAAACAAGGCCTCGACCTCGCCTTCATCGATGACCTGAAAATCGTCAAAAAACAGGTGAATATCCCGGTCCATTTCCAGCAGCCGGTTATTGAACTGGTCCGCGAGCCCCTTGGGCAGCGATGTTGCGGCGGCCGCCTGTTCGTGTGTGGGGGGGCAGGCGTCCTCAAGCTGAGAAAGCAGATGATTGAGGTGGTTCATCAAGCGGGTGAGATCGTTGTCGGCGTCGTCGAGTTTCAGCCAGGCGGTTTGAATGTCGCGTTGCACACTGTCGCGCAGTAATTGCTGCAAGAGGGTGGATTTGCCATGTCCGGCCGGCGCCTGCACCAGAAAACAGTGCACAGAGGGGTTGTCACGGATACGGCGAATCAGGGCGTCACGGGAAACCAGCTTGCGGTCCCCGCCGGGGACCTGAAACTTTTGCTGGAACACGGGTGTGCGTTGACTGCTGGGCTTTGCGGACATGGCAATGCGATCTTTTTTATTGTTTTTACCGGGGGCTGAGGACGGGGCGACTACGCCGGTTCGGCGATTTGCACCATCACTTTGCCGTCATTATCCCCAGTGTACAGCGAACGCAGCGCCTCGGGCGCTTTTTCGAGCCCATGCTGACAGTTGAGCCGGAACTTGAGCTGCCCGTCACGTAGCCACTGGGCCAGATAGCTCTGCATGCGCGGAAAATCGGCCGCGTGGTCCAGAATCACAAAGCCCTCAATTTTCAGGCGCTTCATAATGCTGTTGTGAAACATATAGGGGCCGGGAACATTCTCTGCCGAGTTATACATGGAGATCAGACCACAAATGACCACCCGGCCGTTGTTGTTCATCAGCTTCAGGCAGCTGTCCAATACGGCGCCGCCCACATTTTCAAACTGCACGTCGATGCCGTTTGGACAGGCTTCCGCGAGTTGCGCCTCGAAGTCATCGAGCTTGTAGTTCACGGCAGCATCGAAGCCTAGGGTATCGGTCAGCCACTGGCATTTGGCGTCGCTGCCAGCAGTGCCGACAACGCGACAGCCACTCAGTTTGGCGATTTGCCCCGCGAGGCAACCCACCGCGCCAGAAGCCGCGGTGACCACTACGGTTTCTCCGGGGCGGGGCTGGCCGACATTGAGCAGCCCGTGATAGGCCGTTGGTCCGGCGATGGCCATGATGCCAAAGGCCATGTCCAGCGCCAGTCCGTCGGGCGCGGTGAACGGCTGTACCTGAGTGGCGTCCAGAACGGAGTAGTCCGCCCATTCTCCCAGTGCGGTGACGAGCTGCCCGGGCTGGTAGAGTCGGCTGCGCGATTCCACCACCTGGCAGAGGGAGAATGCCTTCATGCAGTCGCCAAGGGCGATCGGCTCCATATACAACTCTTCGCGCTCCCCCAGCCACAGGCGGTTGGTGGCATCCATGGAAATCAGCAGGTTTCTGACCAGCAGCTCACCTTCTTCGGGAGTCGCAACGGCACGCTCCTGCAGGCTGAATGTTTGGGCATTGACCAGAGATTCGGGGCGGGTGTCGAAGCGCCAGTAACGGCTGGACTGGGGTCGGCTCATGCCTTTGACTCCTTTCGTGACTCATTATTATTTATAGGAATACCCCTTTGTACCCCAAAAGGTCGGGAGCAATCATCTACCCGTTAGGGTAGTGCTCGTTCCTTTTTAGACTTCGCATAATTTCCCGCAACGTCAGCAGCAAGAACTGCTCGTATGGGTAGTAGTCCGCTATGGGCTGCTTCACCAGAATGGCCACATAAACCAATAAAAAGAGAAATGGCATGGGAAAACTCATCAATATTGATAACGGCGGCACCCTGACCGATATCTGGGTTCTGGATGGTGAGAACTCGTATCACACCAAAACCATTACCACGCCGTATGACCTCAGCAAGTGCTTCTTTGAAGGCTTGAAAAAAGTCTCGGAAGACATTTACGGCAAGGAAGATCTGCGGGCGCTGCTGCAATCCACCGACCATATCCGCTACTCCACTACTCAGGGGACAAACGCGCTGGTCGAACGTAAGGGGCCAAAGCTTGGTCTGTTGCTCAACGGCGGTGACCGCAGTTGGTGCTGCGACGACGATCAGCAGCGTGCCTTGTTCGATGGGCTGCTGGGTGACCGCATAGCCGTGCTCCCTGCCGATGCGGAAAGTGAAGTTTTTCAGCGGGCGTTGACCGATGCGGTGAACAGTCTGTCTGCAAGCGGTGCCAGCCGTATTGTGGTGGCCTACACCGGAGAGGATTATGCCGCGCAGGAGAGCGCTTTGCGCAAGGCGATGCTGCGCGCCTATCCCCGGCATCTGCTGGGCTCGGTACCCGTCCTGTACGCCAGTGCGCTGTGCCGTCACAGCAATCCGAATACCCGCCTGTGGACCTCGCTGTTCAATGCGTTTCTGCATCCGGCGATGGAGCGCTTTCTCTACAACACCGAAGGCGATCTCTCTCAGTACCGCATGCGCAACCCTCTGTTGGTCTATCGCAACGATGGCTACTCGGGGCGGGTGGCAAAAACGGTGGCGCTGAAAACCTACAGCTCTGGTCCCCGCGGCGGTGCAGAGGGGGCGCTGGCTTACAGTCGCTACTACCAGGCCAAACGGGTAATCACCATCGATGTGGGCGGCACTACCACCGATATCGGCCTGATTGAAAACGACCGCATTGTCGACAACCGCTACGGGCTGGTTGAAGGCGTGCGCTGTGCCGACCCGCTGGCGGAAATTGTCAGCGTCGGCGTTGGCGGTGGCTCGATTATTCGGGCGGAGAACGGCGCGATTTGTGTCGGGCCGGAATCGGTCGGTGGTGCGCCTGGTCCGGCCTGCTTTGGCATGGGCGGCGAGCTGGCCACCATCACGGATGCGCTGCTACTGATGGGGCTGCTCGATCCCAAGACGTACTTCGGCGGCAAGCTGGCATTGCGCGCCGACAAGGCCGAGGCCGCTGTGCGCAAACACGTTGCCGAGCCGCTGGGGCTGGATGTGCCCTCCGCCTGTCTGCAAATGCTGGATGCCTGGGCGGGAAAAATTGCCGACGGCATTCGCGACTACACCGACATTACCGACGACTCCGTGCTCATGGCCTTTGGCGGCGGCGGCCCCATGGGCGTGGCGGCCATCGCCAGAAGTGCCGGCATTGCCAGTGTGCTGATTCCGCGCTTATCGGCTGTGTTCAGCGCGCATGGCATCGGCTTCAGCGACATTGCGCATATCGCCTCTGAAACCGTTGATGGTGGCGACGGCGATGCTCTGAGCCGTGCCTTTGACGTGCTCAAAGACCGGGTGCTCAGGGATATGCGCACCGAGGGTTACGAGGCGGAAGAGTGCCGCCTGGAAGCCTGGTGCGACACCGAGCAGGGGGCGGTAGACCTGCCGATAACGGCGGAGTTGTCACTGGCTGATGTCTCCCTGACCGATGAGCGGCTGTTGCTGAACGTGCGAGCCGTGAAGGCGATTCACCATGCCCGTCTGGCCGACCAGGCCGACCTGCAGGCCATGACAGCGGTGCCCGAGGGCGAGCGTTCACTGCTGGTCGCGCAAGAGAGTACACAAGCGGTGCCGGTGTATCGCGTCGAACAGCAGCAGGCCGGCGCACAGGCCAGTGGCCCGGCGGTACTGGAAGAAGCCTTCTGGACCTGCGCCGTGCCCGATGGCTGGGATTTCCGCTTCACCGCCAACCGCGACATTTTGCTGAACGTGACCAGCCAGCGTCAGACGAGCTGAATAAGGAGAAAAATAATGAAAGTTCAGGCAACCGAATACCTCAGGGTCGACCTCAATGAAGAGCAGTGGGAATGCAATCGCTGTGATCATGTGCTGGGTTCTGCGCGAGAAAACTACAAGCATTTTTTGCTGATCCACGACCGCAACCCCCGCGAAGTTCACGAGCCGCTGCTGGATCCAGAGCGCTATCGTTTTTGCTTCTCGCCAGACCCTGAAGTCTGCGTGATCTATGAATTTTACTGCCCCAACTGTGGCGTGATGATGGATGTGGAATACACCGTTCCCGGCCACGCTCCCCTGCACGATCTGGAGTTGGACATCGACTCGCTGCGGGAGAAATGGCGCGGTGTGCCTGACAGCAGTGCTGGCAGCGTCAAGGCATAAGGGGGTGAGCAGATGAGACGTATTGCAGTAGATATCGGCGGTACCTTCACCGACTGCTTTGTCAGTTGGGATTCCCGCTTTGTACAGACCAAGGCACTGACCAGTCACCACAATCTGGCATTGGGCTTTAATGATGCGCTGGATCAGTCCTGCGAAATTCTTAACGTCGACCGGCGCGAGTTGTTGCAGGCGGTGGATTCTGTGCGCTACGCCACCACTCTGGGCACTAACGCGCTGATCGAGCGCCGTGGTCCCAAGGTCGGCCTGCTGATCACCAGCGGCTTCGATAGCACCATTCCCATCTCACGCGGTCGCGGGTACGGCGATGGTCTGCCGGATGAGAAAGCGCGCGACCTGTCCCGTGCCCGGCGCCCCGATCCCATTGTTCCCATTGCGCGGATTCGCACCGTCAAACAGCGGATGAACTACCGTGGCGAGGTGTTGATGGACCTCGATGAGCAAGATGTGCGCAACAAGCTCAAGGAGCTGGTGGATGCCGGTGTGCAGGCCATCGTGGTGAACATGATCAACTCGGTGGAAAACCCCGAGCACGAGCTGCGTATTCAGGAGATCTTCGAAGAGGAGTTTCCCTCCTCAATGCTCGGCGCGATTCCCATGGTGCTCTCCCATCAGGTGGTCGGGCGCAAGGGCGAATACGTGCGGACCTCGTCGGCCATTATCGACGCCTTCCTGCATTCCGCCATGTATTTCGCAATGAACGCGCTGGAGCAGAACCTGCGGGAAAACGGTTACGACCGGCCGATGCTGTTGGTGCATAACTCCGGCGGTATGGCGCAGTTGAACTCCACCGATGCGCTGAAAACCCTGCACTCGGGCCCCGTTGCCGGCATTCATGCCGCCGGTCAGCTCGCCCTGCAGGGCGATGTACAGAATATTGTCTGCGGCGATATGGGCGGTACTTCCTTCGATATCGGTCTGATTACCGAGGGCGGCACCAAGCACTACGATTTCAGCCCGGTGGTTGATCGCTGGCGAGTCACCTTGCCGATGGTGCACCTGGTGACATTGGGGGCCGGGGGCGGCTCTATTGCCAGCTACGACCCCATCTTCGACACCGTGCGCATCGGCCCGGAAAGTGCGGGGAGTGACCCCGGTCCGGCCTGCTACGACCGCGGCGGTATGAACCCCACCGTCAGTGATGCCGACCTGATCCTCGGCTACCTCGATCCGGAGAACTATGCCAAGGGCGCGATTCCGTTGAATAAGCGTCGCTCGTATCAGGCGCTGGAAGATATCTGCGACGAGATGGATATCGACGAGGTGGACGCGGCTCTGCTGATCAAGTCCATGGCCGACAGCGAAATGGCGGCGGGACTGGTGCGCGAACTCAATGGCGGCGGTTATCAGGCCAGCGACTTTGTCTTTCTGGCCTACGGCGGCAATGGTCCGCTGCACTGCTGCGGCATTGCCGACAAGGCGGGCATTCGCCGCATTCTGGCGCCGCCATACAGCAGCGTGTTCTCCGCCTGTGGTGGTGCCGGGCTGGACCAGATGCACATCCACGAGAAGAACGTCTCACTGGGTTTTTACAACAAGCACACTCGCTCGTTGTACAACCAGTACGACGCTTTCAACGCGCTGGTTGCCGATCTGGAAGAAAAGGGGCGACAGGATCTGCTGCGTCAGGGCTTCAAGGACGAGGACATTCAGTACGTGCTCGAACTGGATATGCGCTATGGCATTCAGAAAATGGAAATCAGTATCGCGCTGGACAATCGCCGACTGAGCAAACCGGGCGAAGTGCTGGCCGCCATTGAGCAGATGAACGACGACTTCGGCAAACGCTACGGCAAGGAGATCGTATCGCCCGAGTCGGGAGTGTGGGTCACCACCATTCGCGTCGTATCACGGGTGGATTTGGGCACGGTCACCTTTGATGATCTTGCGCCTCCTGCGCAGCGTATCGCGCCGCCGACGCCGGTGGCACATCGGGAGTGTCACTTCCAGGCCGCCGACGGTGCGGTAGCCACCCCGATCTACGGTATCGAGGCCCTGCAGCCCGGCGTGCAGATCGATGGACCCGCCATCGTCAATCCCGGCGAAACCACGTACCTGGTCGAGCCCGGCTGGACCTATG
Organism: Spongiibacter sp. UBA1325; assembly: GCF_002306875.1. NCBI lineage: Bacteria > Pseudomonadati > Pseudomonadota > Gammaproteobacteria > Cellvibrionales > Spongiibacteraceae > Spongiibacter > Spongiibacter sp. UBA1325. Next base: position 121,076 of record NZ_DBTD01000011.1, on the reverse strand, counting down.
TCGCGGCAGCACAGGGCGCGGTGTGGTTTCTGCGCAATACCCCCTCTGACGAATAACAACAAGAAGCCGGCGGTCGCCCGTCGGCTCAGGAGAACATCATGACAACGAATACCCCCGCATTGAATCCGGATACCGCCGACGAGAGCACGCTGGTCAATACCTTTCTCAGCAAGAACCGGGCGTTTCTCGGCCCCGATCCGGAAATTCAGCGCAACCACCATGTGGCGCCGCGCAGCGAGCGCGAAGAGCGCGTCCTCTCCGGCGAGGTCGACAATAATCTGTTTGCCGAGATCCGCTCCGGTTTGCGGGCCGCGCTGGACGAGACTTTCAAGATTGCCGAGATGACGGTGGCCTCACCTGCGGCGCAGTGCGCGGATATGTCTACCGGTTACTTCACCGCCTCGGGTGACCTGTCACTGGCCTCGACCCGCGGTGTGGCCGGCTTCACCGTAAGTCTGCATTACCCCATTCGTTTCATTCGCAAATATTTCGAGCAGGATGAAACCGTGGGCATTAAAGAGGGCGATGGTTTCCTGCTGAACGACGCCCACTACGGTGGTATTCACAGCCCGGATCAGCACCTGTTCATGCCGATTTTTGATCAGGGCGAAATCGTTAGCTGGTGTGTCTGCGCGATGCACGAAGGGGAAATCGGCGCGCGGGTGCCCGGGGGTATGGGGCCGATGATTGAATCTCCCTGGGACGAAGGGTTGCGCGGTTCACCCATGAAAGTGGTGGAAAATTACGCGCTGAAAACCGATCTGGTGACCTTTCTGCAGAACAGTTGTCGCGAGCCTCAGACCATGCTGGCCGACCTCAAGGCGCGGCTGGCGGCCTGCTGCCGACTCGAGCGCCGGGGCAAGGAACACATCGCTCGCTATGGCGTTGATTCGGTTATCGGCTTTCTGCGCAGCAATGTGGAATTCATGCGTGACGAAGGGCGTCGACGTATTGCCGAGCTGCCGGACGGCACTGTGCGCACCCAGTTCTACATTGATGACACCATGCGCGAACCCGCGCTGATGAAGGTGGTGTACAACTTCACGGTGAAGGGTGACAAGGTCATCGTCGATCTGCGTGGCAGCTCGCCCGAGCTGTTTAACCGTCCCATCAACAGTCTGCTCAGCACGCAGGTGCTGGGTGTGGCAATCACCCTGGCCCACCATATCTGGCCGGATATGCCTTGTGCGCAGGCCATTATCGACTGCTTCGAGTTCATCACCGATCCGGGCACCATTCCCGACTGTAGCGATCAGGTGCCGGTGGCGCTGTGTGTGCAGCCCATGTTCAAAATCATGACGGCTGCCGAACTGGCCTTCGCCAAACTCTACTTCGGTGCGCCCAAGCAGTACGGCAAAACCAAGGCAGGATGGTTTAACCAGCCCGCCGCCATTATCTACGGCGGCATCAACCAGCATCAGGATTCCTGCGGCAATATGTGCGGCGACCTGAACGGCATGGCCGGGGGCGCAAAGTGCGATGAGGACGGCGAACACAGCATCGCCCCCTGTTTCGGTGCCAATGTGGATATCGGCGAGAGCGAAGAAGCGGAAGAGCAACTGCCATTTATCTATGCAATTTCCAAACGCATCTGGCCGGGCAACTGTGGCTTTGGCAAATTCCGCGGCGGCGCGGCCTACGAATACGGCCTGATGCGCTACGGTGAACAGCCTTTCGGCTTCCAGACCTTTACCGCTGGGTCCTACTTCCCGTCGACCTTCGGGCTGTTCGGCGGCTATGCCTGTCCGACCTATGGCACGGCGCGGGTACGTGGCAAAAACCTGTTCAAGACGATGAAAGAAACCCCGGAGCTGTTCGAGGCGTCCATGGCCACCATCATGAATGAGCGGCCCATCGAAGGCGCCGAATACACCAGTCATTCGATGGCGGTGGCTTTTGAACTGTATCCGGAAGGTGAGCTGTTCATGACCAGTCAGGGCGGCGGTGGCGGCTACGGCGATGTGCTGGACCGCGATCCGGAGCTGGTGGTGAAAGACCTTGAAGAAGGCCTGATCAGTCACACCACAGCCAGTTCGCTTTACGGGCTGGTCTACGACGAGAAGACCCTGGCTGCCGACCTGGACGCCACGGCTGAGCGCCGCGACGCCATACGCCGTGCGCGTATTGAGAAGGGCCTCAGTTGGGATGCGTTTATGGCGACCCGCGTCAAGGCGCAGCCACCCGAGGGCGTGCCGTTCTTCGGTGCCTGGAACGACTCCAAGGAACTCTACTGCGGGCCTTTCGGCAAGGCGCTTCCCGGTGAACTGCCGCCGATTATTTTGCCTGATCCCAAAGACGTGGAGATTCAGGAATTGAAAGCGAAGCTAAACGCTTTGCAGGGCTAGTCCGGTCGGTGCCCCAGGGCACCGCAACGCCAATCACAATAATGACGGGATGAACATGCTGGAATCCAACGCCATGAATACACACCAACTCTGGCTGAATGCCCATGCATTTGCCGAAAATGTTCTGAATCAGGGGCGGGTGCTGCAATGGCACAACCCGATTGAATTTGCCGAGAACTACAAAAAAATCCAGGGCATTGTTTCGGCTGACCGCCTCAGTCTGCCGCTGATGGGGTTTCTCGACTACTGGGTCGATGCCCATCCCCATGTCCTGCAGACCATGACCGGCAAACGCCGGGTGCGCTATGCCATCAAGAAATTGCTGACCAATGAAGACATGCGTCAGGAACTGCGCGAACTGGTGGCCGCCTGCTGCGCGATGGTGCCCTGCGAATTGTTGATTGAACTGCCGTCCAATGCGGCGCTCATCGCTTGGGCCCACGGTCTCGCCAATCCCGGCGAAGAAGTGTCTGGGCTGAGCGATCTGGATATCGACTCTACCTCGGTCTACCTGGCTGATACGGTGCGACAGCTCAAGGCGGCCGGTATCGCGGGGGTGGTGAGCACGCTGTCTGATGCCGACATGGCGGCGGGGGCGACCGTGGAGCTATACCAGCCGTTGATGAATGTGGCGGCGAACTATCACTGGCAGTTTGCTTTCCGTTGCCCGGTGACGGCCACTGCAGAGCGCTTCTCTGCAGGTGACTGGCATTGCCTCGGCGGTGATATGAGCAGCCAGCGCAAGGACCTTATCTCGCTGCCTGCGGCGTTCTGGTCTGCCGAGGCCTCGGATGAGCTTGGTGACGCGCCGTGGTATTACGCGGAGCTGCCCGCCTTTGTCGAGCCCGAGCAGGTTCGGGAGAAGCTGACGCAACTGCGCGGTTTGGCCTAGGAGGTGCCCATGATTGTCGAAGGGCGAAAACTCTGGGAGCCGTCCGCGGCGTTTGTTGAAAGCAGCAATATGACCGCGCTGATGCACTGGCTCGGCGAGCGGCAACACCTGCAGTGCAAGAACTATAAGGAACTGTGGCAGTGGTCGGTCACCCAGCCCGAGGCGTTCTGGGCGGCGATGTGGGACTACTTCGAGGTGATCAGCGATACGCCTTACGAGCGCGTACTCAGCGATCGCCAGATTCGCCCCGGAGTGCGTTGGTTTGAAGGCAGTCGGGTAAATTTTGCCGAACATATCCTGCGCCACAAGGGCAGCCATGCGGCAATTTCGGCTATGGCCGAAACTCGTGATCTGGAGGTCACGAGTTGGGATGAGCTGGCATCGCAGGTGCGCCGCGTGGCAACGAGGCTGCGCGAGTGGGGGATTCGCCCCGGCGACCGCGTGAGTGCGGTGATGCCCAATCGACCGGAGACCGTTGTCGCCATGTTGGCGGTGATCAGCATTGGCGGTGTGTGGAGTAATGCGGCGCCTGAGTTTGGTACTCAGGCGATTCTTGACCGCCTGGGCCAGGTTGAGCCCAGGCTGGTCTTTTTTGGCGACGGTTATGAGTTTGGCGGCAAACGCTTTGATCGCACGGCCATGCTGTCTGAGCTGCTGGCGATGTTGCCCTCTGTGGAGCGGGTAGTGCGGCTGGATGTGCTGGGTGACTGCCCCGCGTTTACAGCCGATGCCGAGGTCAGCGACTGGCCGGGTTTGATGGCGGCCGCTGATCCGGGAGAGGCCGTGTTTCAGTTTGAGCGGGTCGCCTGTGATCACCCGCTGTGGTTTGTGTTTTCCTCCGGCACAACGGGCCTGCCCAAGGCCATCGCTCACTCCCATGTGGGCGTGCTGATTGAAATGCTCAAGTTCATGACTTTCCACATGAACCTGAAGACCGGCGATAACAGTTTCTTCTACACCACCACGGGTTGGGTCATGTTCAATCTGGTGGTGGGGATGATGCTGACCGGTGCCGGTGCCATTCTCTACGATGGCAGCCCCGTGTATCCGCAAACCGATATGTTGTGGAAGCTGGCAGAGCAGAGTCAGGCCAGTCACTTCGGTGCCAGTCCGACCTATGTACAACTGATGGAGAGCAATCAGGTGGTGCCGAAACAACACTATGCGCTGGACAAGCTCACCACCGTGCTGGTCGGCGGCTCACCGTCCATCCCCTCAACCTTTGCGTGGTTCTATCAGAATGTGAAGAACGAGCTTTGGGTGACCTCCCAGAGCGGCGGCACTGAAATCGCCAGTGCCTTTGTTGCCGCCACACCGACGCAGCCCGTCTACGCTGCCGAGATACAGGCGCGGGCGTTGGGCATGTCGGTAAAAGCCTTGAATGACAGCGGAGAGCCGGTGATTGATGAAGTGGGCGAACTGATCTGCGATACACCATTTCCGTCTATGCCGCTGTACTTCCTTGGCGATGACGACAACAGCCGTTACTGGTCTTCGTATTTTGAAGAGATTCCCGGTGTCTGGCGGCACGGCGACTTTATCAAAATCAATGAACGCGGTGGCTGTTATATCTACGGTCGCTCCGATGCCACCTTGAACCGCTTTGGGGTGCGCATTGGCACCTCAGAGATCTATCAGGCAGTGGAATCCCTGGACGGTGTCAGCGACAGTCTGGTGGTGTGTATTGAAACTGCAGACGGCGGTTTTTATATGCCCTTGTTTATCAGTATGACTGCGCAGCAACGCTGTGATGAGGCGCTGAAGCAAGAGATCACCCGCAAGCTGAAAACTACCTGCTCGCCCCGCCATGTCCCCGACGAGATTATTCCCGCCCCCGACATTCCCTACACGCTGACCGGCAAAAAACTGGAGGTGCCGGTGCGTAAAATTCTAAAGGGGGCCAAAGCCGACGAGGTCGCCAGCCGTGGCTCCATGCGAAACCCTGACAGCCTCGATTTCTTTGTCGATTTTTATCGAGAAAAGAAGCACTGGATATGAGTTTGCTTATGGGCTTTTAAGGACTCCCCGAATGGGTAGTTAAAAGCCGAGCTTTTCTAGCGCTACTCTTTCAGTCCTTATAAAAGCTGGGTGATGATACACAGTCCCATGAATTCTGTTGAATCGTAGTACGCCCGATTTTTCATAATATTAATAAGAACGGGATGGTTAACATTGAAAAATAAAAAAGAACTGACAAAAGCCATAACACTGACAACGGGAATGCTTGCGCTGGCAGAGCCTCTGCTGGTGATGGCACAGGACGGTGCCGGAGAAGCTCGCTCAAGAACACGTAACAGTCTGCTGGAGGAAGTGGTGGTCACGGCACAGCGCCGGGAGCAGAACCTCAATGATGTGCCGATTGCGGTGACGGCGCTCAATGGGGAGCAGCTCGACACGCTGGGTGTGACCGACACCCGCGATCTGAATATCGTTGTACCCGGATTCTCGGCGTCCAATGGCGGTTATGGAACACCGGTATACACCCTTCGCGGTGTCGGTTTTCCGGATTCCACCTATTTTGCCAGCCCGACAACCGGTGTGTATATCGACGAAGTCAGCATGCCGTATTCCATTATGTCGAAGGGCCCCAACCTCGATGTACAGCGGGTGGAAGTACTGAAAGGTCCTCAGGGAACGCTGTACGGGCGCAGCACCACTGGCGGCGCCATTAACTATATTGCTGAAAAACCCACGGATGAATTCGCCACAGGTTTTACCGCTTCGTATGGTCGTTGGGACAGAAAAGACCTGGAAGCCTATGTCAGTGGGCCGATTACCGACAGTTTCAAATACCGGCTGGCAGGTCGTTATATTCTTCAGGAAGAACCCTGGCAGTACAGTAATACCCAGCATGACAACCGCCACGGTGAAGAAGACAAGTTTTCGCTGCGGGGGATTCTGGACTGGGATCTCAGCGATAACACCAACGCACGTTTAATGCTGGCTGGCTGGAAAGACAATAGTGATGCACAGGCGGGGCAGCCGGTGTATTTCAATGCTCAGAACCCGCAGAGTGAATTGCTCACTTCGATTAATGTGCAGAACTACCCCTACATTCCGGATACTGACGACCCGCGGGTGATGGAATTCTGTAAGGGGGATCCGTCCTGTGTGGATGTGACCGGCAAACCTTATGATTTTAAAAACGATGAGAGCTTCTATCAGGCGGCCCTGAGATTATCGACCTTTTTTACTGAGTCTCTGGAAGCGATTTTATTGGTCTCGTACAACAAGTTTGAGTCGGATGGCACCGAAATTCCCTCATCGTCTTATAATAAGCGTCATATTGAAACGACCATTTTTTCCGAAATTGAAAACCTGGATGTTGAGTTTCGCCTGAGCGGCACCGGCGAGCTGTTCTCGCGGGACATTAAATGGACCGCGGGTGTTCATACCACGCCGCAGGAAGAGGGCAGCGATGTACGCCTGTTTGGCGCCAGCGATAACAACAGCGTGTTTTATGTGGTACCGCTGGTGGGGGCTTTGCCGGGGCTGGACGACATCAGCCTGCTGGGCAGTTACTACTACAGCTATGGCTATATGGATTATCAGTCGCAGTCGGCATTCGGCAACATGGAATGGCAGCTCAGCAACGCCTTCCGCCTGAGCCTGGGTGCGCGCTATACCGATGAGGAGCGCGACTTTACCGGCTGTCTGGGCGACGATGCACGCGACAACAATATCAATGTGAATCTGGTGTTTACCGCGCTGTCTTTGCAGCGTGCGTTGCTGGCGGGAACGCTGCCTGATACCACCTCGCCGGGGGAGTGTATTTCACTGGCTGAGGACGGCAGCCTGGAGCCCTACGCTGATACGTTGGAAGAACATAGTCTGTCCTGGCGGGCAGTGCTCGACTGGGAACCCAGTGACAACACATTGATTTATCTTTCGCGGTCTCGCGGTTTTAAATCCGGTAGCTTCCCTGTGACCAATACCACCGACCAGGGACAGTACCAGCCAGCCAAGCAGGAGCAGGTGGACGCGTATGAGATCGGGGTGAAACTGAATTACTTCGAACGACGCTTGCAGTTCAATACAGCGTTGTTCTACTACGATTACAGCGATAAGCAACTTTTCTCGCGGATTCAGGACCCGCTGTTCGGCTCGCTGCCGCAGCTGCAGAACGCCCCATCGTCTGAGGTGCGAGGTATTGAATTTGATATCTCCGGCGCGCCCATCGACGGTCTGTATCTGTCGGCCGCGGCGGCGTATATCGAAACCGAGGTAAAGGAATTTCCCAACGCCTTTAATACCCGGGGCGAACCCACCGACGTGACGGGGCAGTCGTTTAACTACTCGCCTGAGTTGACCTATACCTTCCTGGTCGATTACAGCCTGCCGGTCGCCAGCAACTACGAGGCCGGTGTGGGGGTGGACTACAGCTATAAGGACGAGACCAACTCTACACTGGATGGCGATCCATTCTTTGCCCACGACGACTTCGGTATTACCAATGCGCGGCTGCGCTTCGGGCGTTCGGACGGCGAGTGGATGCTTACCTTCTACGGTCGCAATATTTTCAATGAGTACGCAACAACCGCCCACGCTCAGGTGGTCAGCGATATTGTGACCCGCTATGTGTCGGCGCCAAAAACCTGGGCGATTGCGCTCGATTACAACTATTGATTCACAACGGAGACTCCCCTTTTCGTGGTGATTGATGCGGCTCGGTCGAGCCGCTTTTTTCTTTACAGACGACAGGAGGCACTGTGTCCAGAACCTATGTAGCCGGAGTCGGTATGGTGAAGTTTGCCAAACCGGGCAGTCAGCAACCGTATCGCCAGATGGCCAAAGCCGCTATCGAAAAGGCGTTGACGGATGCCGGATTCAGTTTTGCCGATGTTGACCAGGCATTTGCCGGATATATCTACGGCGATAGCTGCTGCGGACAGCACGCCATTTACGATGCGGGCATGAGCGGCATCCCCATTTTTAACGTGAACAATAACTGTGCTTCGGGTTCGACGGCGCTCTATCTGGCGCGGCAGGCGATCCAGTCCGGCAGTGCGGAATGTGTGCTGGTGCTCGGCTTTGAGGAGATGTTCCCCGGTGCGATCAGTTCCCAGTGGGACCAGCACGAATCGCCGTTCAAGCGCTTTGACGATGCGCTCGATACCATGGGCTATCCCACCGGGCCGTTGGCGCTGCGTTGCTTTGGCGCGGCGGGGCACCACTATGTTGAGAAATACGGCGCCGAGCCCAGCCTGTTCGCCGAGGTGGCCGTGAAGACCCGGCGTCACGCCGCGAAGAATCCACTTGCCCTGTTCAATGCCCCGCTGACCGTAGATGAGGTGATGGCCGGACCGCCGCTGTATATGAACTACCTGACGCGGTTGATGTGTTGCCCGCCGACCTGCGGCGCGGCGGCAGCATTGTTGTGCAGTGACGAATTTCTCCGCCAGCGGGGTGTGGATCAGGCCATTGAAATTGCCGGGCAGGGCATGGCGACGGATACCGCCAGCAGTTGGGACGATCCCATGCAGTTGGTCGGTGCGGGCATGAGTCGGGCCGCCAGCCAGCTGGCCTATGAGCAGGCGGGCGTCGGGCCAGACGATCTGGATCTGGTTGAGTTGCACGACTGCTTTACCACTAACGAAGTCATCAGCTATGAGGCGCTGGGCTTGTGCGGAGAGGGCGAAGCCAGTCGCTTCGTTGCCGACGGGCAAAACAGCTATGGCGGGAGCGTGGTCGTTAATCCGTCCGGTGGCCTGATGTCCAAGGGGCATCCCATTGGCGCGACGGGACTGGCGCAATGCTATGAAGTTGTAACTCAGCTTCGCCGTCGCGCGGGTAGCCGACAAGTTAGCCATGCCCGAGCGGCCTTGCAACACAATATAGGTTTGGGCGGAGCCGCAGTTGTTACTGTGTATACAGGCTAGTGCGAATATTTAATGCGCTATCTATATTAAACAAGGCCCCCACCCCGGGGGAGTGGGGCGAGAGCCTAAAAGGGAGCTGGCTTACTTCGTCGCGAGGCGGCGCAGGATATAAAGTGCCAGCAGGGTGCTTAGCGCACCGGAGAGCAGGTAGCCGGACACGGCGGTCAAACCGAAGTGCACAGACAGCCCCAGGGCGATCAGCGGGGCAAAGGCTGCGCCGAACAACCAGGCGAAGTCAGAAGTCAGTGCCGCACCGGCATAGCGGAAGCGCGGGGCAAAGTTGTCGGTAACGGTTCCCGACGATTGGCCGTATGACAAACCGAGCAGCGCAAAGCCGATCAGGATAAAGGCGTTTTGCGCACCCGCCGAGCCGCCAAGTAGTGCGGGGGCAAAGGCGGCGAAGGCAGCGATCAGCACCGCCATCGAGGCAACCAATGCTCGCTTACCGAGGCGGCTGGCAATCAGGCCCGAGGCGAGGGTTGCGACAACGCCGATCACACCACCGAAGATTTGCACGGTCAGCACATTGGTGATGACCTGAGAGTTCTGCAGCGAGATCCACGACAGCGGGAAAATCGTCACAATGTGGAACAGGGCATAGCTGGCCAGTGCGGCGAAGGCGCCGAGGAAGATCGTTGGGCCTTCTTCATCGAGCATTTTCTTGGTGCTGACGGGCTCCAGTTCTTTCTCTTCCATCGCCAGTGTGTACTCTTCGGTGAGCACTAGGCGCAGCCGTGCGAACAGGGCGACAACGTTAATTGCGAAGGCGACAAAGAAGGGGTAGCGCCACGCCCAGTTTTGGAAATCTTCCTGGCTTACGCTGAGTGTTAGGTACAAGAACAATGCATTGGCAAGCAGGAAGCCGATAGGCGCACCCAGCTGACCGAACATGGTATACCAGTTGCGCTTAGCCGGGGGCGCATTCAATGCGAGCAGCGATGGTAGGCCGTCCCATGAGCCGCCCAACGCAAAACCCTGCAAGATTCGAAACACGGCAAGCAGGAAGATGGCGCTGCCACCGAGGCTGGCGTAGCTTGGCAAAAAGGCGATGCCCGCCGTCGCGGTTCCCAACAGGAAGAGCGATACGGTTAGCTTAACGCTTCGGCCCCAGCGGCGCTGAATGGCCATGAATAGTGCGGTGCCGAAGGGGCGAGCAACGAAGGCCATAGCGAAAATGGCAAAGCCATAGAGCATGCCATTTAGCGAGTCAGTAAAAGGAAAGAAGACATGCGGGAAGACCAGCACGCAGGCGATACCGAACACGAAGAAGTCAAAATGCTCGGAAGCTCTGCCAATAATGACGCCCACTGCTATCTCGCTGGGGGCGACTGGAGAGTGTCCCGCTGGGGTTTTCATGTCCTCAGCTGTTGAGGTATTTGCTGTTAAATTTGCCATAGTCAGAAGGTGTTTTCCGCCCGTAGTACTCTGAGTGACACGAAGCCTAACGGCTTTGTTTGAAAGCGAACATAGGACAAATTGTCCAATTCTCACTCCCTATTCGTTCACGTACAGTCCACAACCCAATGCAATAACTGGACAAGCGTGTAGCGATGACAGTGTTCAAAACCCTTATCAAATCATTAGCTGCGACGGCGGGCGTCGCAATGATCAGTGGCTGCGACTGGGTTGTTATGTCGCCCTCGGGCGATATCGCCGCTCAGCAGGCTGATCTGATTATTTGGGCAACGGTACTTATGTTAATTATCGTTGTGCCCGTCATTGCACTGACACTGCTGTTTGCTTGGCGCTATCGCGCGTCGAACAAAAAAGCAACATACCAGCCCGACTGGGATCACTCAACGCACTTGGAGTTAGTGATCTGGGCGGCGCCGCTGGCAATCATTATTGCCCTGGGCGCGATGACCTGGGTGAGTACTCACCAACTCGACCCTTACCGCCCGCTCGATCGCGTGGATGAAGGCAAGCCGGTCCCGGCCGGTGTGGAGCCGCTGATCGTGGAAGTGGTCGCGATGGATTGGAAGTGGTTGTTCTTCTACCCCGAGTACGATGTGGCGGCGGTTAACGAGCTGGTGGCACCTCTGGATCGTCCGATCAAATTTAAGATCACCGCAACAACGATGATGAACTCGTTTTTCATCCCGGCCCTGGCGGGCCAGATCTACGCAATGGGCGGCATGGAAACGCAGTTGCACGCGGTTATTAACGAGGAAGGCGTCTACGACGGTTTCTCCGCTAACTACTCCGGTGCCGGCTTTAACGGTATGCGCTTTAAATTCCACGGCAAGACCGATGAAGGCTTTGCTCAGTGGCTGGACACCGTTAAAAACGAGGGCACCGAGTTGAGCCGTACCGCGTACAAAGAGCTGGAGAAACCCAGTCAGTATGACCCGGTTCGCTACTTCAACACGGTGATGCCTGGCCTCTACGACGCCATTCTTAACCGTTGCGTTGATCCCGGCACGCTGTGCATGAAGGACATGATGGGCGGCCACAGCGGTCATCAGGATCACAGTCAACACGAGGCAGATCACCATGCGCATTGATGCCTCACATTTTGAGCGGGTTGCAGCGCAGCCCTTCCATTCACCCGAACAGCGCCTGGGGCGCCGGTAATTCCCATGTCTGACACGTTCGACCTAGGTAAAATGATTTTTGGCCGACTCAGTCTGGAGGCCATTCCTTACCACGACCCAATTATTGTGGCGACTTTCGCCATGGTAGCGATTGGTGGTGTTGCCCTGCTGGTTGCGGTTACTCGCGCCAAGCTGTGGGGCTACTTGTGGACCGAATGGTTTACCAGTATCGATCATAAACGCATCGGTGTGATGTATATGATTCTGGGTATTGTGATGATGCTGCGCGGCTTTGCCGACGCGATCATGATGCGTATCCAGCAGGCCATCGCGTTTGGTGATTCCATGGGCTATTTGCCGCCGGATCACTACGACCAGATCTTCACCGCCCACGGCGTGATTATGATCTTCTTCGTGGCCATGCCCTTCGTGGTCGGCATTATGAACTACATCGTGCCGCTGCAAATCGGTGCCCGCGATGTCGCCTTCCCCTTCCTTAACAACTTCAGCTTCTGGATGACGGCCTCGGGCGCGATTCTGGTGATGATGTCACTGTTCGTGGGTGAGTTCGCGAAATCGGGCTGGCTGGCCTACCCGCCATTGACCGGGATACTGCAAAGCCCGGGCGTGGGGGTGGACTACTATATTTGGGCCCTGCAGATTGCCGGGGTCGGTACACTGCTGTCGGGCGTCAACTTCGTGGTTACTATCGTGAAGATGCGGGCACCGGGCATGTCGATGATGAAAATGCCGGTATTCACCTGGACAGCGCTGTGCACTAACGTCCTGATTGTGGCGGCTTTCCCCGTGCTGACTGCGGTGCTGGCGATGCTGTCGATGGATCGCTACCTCGACACTAACTTCTTCACCAACGACCTTGGCGGTAACGCCATGATGTACGTGAACCTAATCTGGATTTGGGGTCACCCCGAAGTCTATATCCTGATCCTGCCACTGTTTGGTGTGTTCTCAGAAATTGTGGCGACCTACAGCGGCAAGCGTCTGTTCGGTTACTCGTCGATGGTCTACGCGACAGTCGTCATTACCATCCTGTCCTACCTGGTATGGCTGCACCACTTCTTCACCATGGGAAGCGGGGCAACGGTGAATAGCTTCTTCGGCATCACCACCATGATCATCTCGATCCCGACCGGTGCCAAGGTGTTCAACTGGCTGTTTACCATGTATCGCGGTCGTATCAAGTTTGACGTGCCCATGCTGTGGACGGTCGGCTTTATGGTGACCTTTGTTATCGGCGGTATGACGGGCGTACTGTTGGCTGTGCCTTCCGCTGACTTTGTACTGCACAACAGCCTGTTCCTGATTGCTCACTTCCACAATGTGATTATCGGTGGTGTGGTCTTCGGTGTGTTTGCGGCTATCGCCTACTGGTACCCGAAAGTAACGGGATACAAGCTGGACCCCTTCTGGGGCAAGATGACCTTCTGGTTCTGGATTATCGGTTTCTATCTGGCCTTTATGCCGCTGTACGTATTGGGCCTGATGGGTGTCACACGTCGCATGAGCCACTTCGACGACCCGTCGCTGCAGATCTGGTTCCAGATCGCGCTGGTGGGCGCCGTGTTAGTCGGCATCGGTATTATCTGCTTCCTGCTGCAGTTCTATTTCAGCTACCGCAAGCGCGACCAACTGCGCGACGAAACCGGTGACCCCTGGGATGGCCGTACGCTGGAGTGGTCGACTACGTCGCCCCCGCCGCAGTACAACTTTGCCTTTACCCCGCGCGTGCATGACAACGACGCCTGGTGGCAAATGAAGGCCAACGGTGTGAAGCGGCCTCAAGACGGCTTCTTACCGATCCATATGCCGAAAAATACGGCGGCAGGGGTGGTGATTGCCGGTATCAGCACGGTGCTGGGCTTTACCCTGATCTGGCACATGTGGCTGCCCGCGGCGCTGTCGCTGGTGGCGCTGATTCTGGCGACCATCGTGCATACCTTTAACTACGACCGCGACTACCACATCCCCGCTGATGAGGTGGCGCGCATCGAAACGCAAGCAAGTGAGGTGAAAGCCTAATGTCACATCCCACTGCCACAGCTGCGACGAAAAACGGCGACTTGGAGTTTTTCGTGCGCGGCGATCACCACGCGCCTAACGGTACGCTGCTGGGTTTCTGGTTGTACCTGATGAGCGACTGCCTCATCTTTGCGGCACTGTTTGCAACCTATGGGGTACTGAGCCAAAGCTTTGCCGGTGGCCCCACTGGTGCCGACTTGTTCGACCTGCCGCTGGTGGCGATCAACACCGCCTTCTTGTTGCTGTCGTCGATCACCTACGGCTTTGCGCTGCTGCAAATGCAGCAGAACAAGCTGCAGGGCACACTGCTTTGGCTGGCACTCACCGGCGTGTTGGGCACGGCGTTTTTAAGCGTTGAGCTGTATGAGTTCTACCACCTGATTCATCAGGGAGCGGGCCCACAGCGCAGTGCGTTTCTAACCGCCTTCTTTGCATTGGTCGGTACCCACGGCTTGCACGTAACCATTGGTGTGATTTGGTTGGTAACGCTATTGCTGCAGCTGTCTAAGCACGGCCTGACCTTAACGAATCGCCGCCGGGTATTTTGTCTGTCGATGTTCTGGCACTTCCTTGATGTCATTTGGATTGGTGTCTTTACCTTTGTCTATCTGATGGGGTCTATGTCATGAGCGATCATCACGATCACGAACACCACGAAGAGCTGCCGCACGCGTCCTTTAGCGGCTATATGATTGGCTTTTTGGCGTCGGTGTTTCTCACGGCCATTCCGTTCTGGCTGGTTATGGGCAATGTCTTCGACTCCAATAGCACGACTGCCATGGTGATCCTCGGGTTCGCCGTTGTGCAGATTCTGGTGCACATGGTGTACTTCCTGCACATGAATTTTCAGTCCGAAGGCGGCTGGAATATGCTGTCGCTACTATTTACAGCGGTGCTGCTGTTCATCACTTTGTTCGGCTCATTGTGGGTCATGTACAACATGAACGTCCGCATGATGCCGGGGATGATGTAAGGCGCTTATGGCTGCCTCCCCCACGTCGCGCCGCCATCAGTTCTTTCTTTCCGTTGCCATGCTGGTTGCATTGGCAACGGCGGCGGGCTTGGTGGCCTTGGGTAACTGGCAACTGGAGCGACGGGTATGGAAGCTTGGGCTGATTGAGCGCGTCACTGCTCGCGTGGACGCCGCTGCGCAAGCGGCGCCAGGCATTGCAGATTGGCCCGGCATCAATCGAGACCGCGATGAATACCGCCACATTCGCCTTCGCGGCGAATACCTTAGCGATGCGACACTGCTCGCCAAAGCTGTAACCGAACTGGGCAGCGGCTACTGGGTGATGACGCCGCTGCGCACTGAGCACGCCGGCACGGTGATGGTGAATCGCGGCTATATCGATCAAGGCGTGAGCGCACCTTTACCACCGGAAGGGCCTCAGGAAGTGACGGGCTTGCTCAGGCTCACTGAGCCGGAGGGCGCATTTCTGCGCGATAACCTCCCCGAACAACAGCGCTGGTATTCGCGGGATGTCGAGGCAATGGCAAGCGCCTTGAACGTGCCGCTGGCGCCATACTTCGTCGATGCAAAAACGGCGGAATCCGGCGCCAATGCCCCGGTCAGTGGGCTAACGGTTGTCACCTTTCACAACTCTCACATGGTGTACGCCTTGACCTGGTATGCGCTAGCCGCCATGGTTTTGGCTGCGGCTGCTATGCTGTATCGAGAGGCGAAGCGCCGCCGCTAAGCAGGCCGGCGCGCTCTAGAGCTGGATGGCCGTCTCTTACGTATAATAACGACCGCTATCACCGCGTGGGAGAAACCCTAGAATGTCACACCCCCGGGCCAGGGCAGGCGCTCTGTTGGCCGCCATGTCGCTACTCAGCTATCGCAACAATGAAACCCTCAGCAAACATATGCGCCAACTGGTGCAGCTGCGCTGGTTGGCGGTGCTCGGGCAGCTATTTACCATATTGGTCACTCATTTTAGTTTGGGGGTCGATCTGCCGTTGGCAAAAATGTGTGGGGTATTGGCGGGTCTGGCGGCCTACAACCTGGTGTACGAAATCAGTTTGCGTCTCGGTCGCGAGCTCTACGCCGGCGAGTTATTTGTCGGACTGCTGGTCGACATGTTCACCCTCACGGCTCAGCTCTACCTGAGCGGCGGCGTCAGCAACCCCTTTGCCTTTCTTTATGTACTGCAAGTGGGGTTGGCGGCGGTGCTGATGGTGGCACCACTGGCCTGGACACTGGCGGGCGTCGCCGCACTGTGTTTTTTGTGGTTGGCGGAAGTTGGCCACCCACTGGCTGGCTTGCCACTGGACTACCACCTCGGTGTCGACAGCGTTTACGTGCAGGGCATGTTTATCTGTGTGGTA
Source organism: Spongiibacter sp. UBA1325 (assembly GCF_002306875.1). Lineage (NCBI taxonomy): Bacteria > Pseudomonadati > Pseudomonadota > Gammaproteobacteria > Cellvibrionales > Spongiibacteraceae > Spongiibacter > Spongiibacter sp. UBA1325. Next base: position 105,055 of record NZ_DBTD01000011.1, on the reverse strand, counting down.
CTGACGGCAGCCTTGTTGGTGATCTTTGTTAACCGTATTACCCGTACTCATAGAGAACACGACGCCCGCCTTGCCGACTTGCGGCAGCGGGCCGCCGAGGAAGAGCATATTCTGCGAATGGGTTTGCTCGCCTCCGGCGCGGCTCACGAGTTGGGAACGCCGCTGGCGACCATCGACGTTATTTTGGGCGACTGGCGCCACATGCCGGTGTTCCGCGATTCCGCTGACCTGGGTGATGACATCGGCGAAATGCAAACCCAGGTTAAGCGCTGCAAGGAGATTGTTAGCGGGATACTCATGTCGGCGGGCGAAACGCGCGGTGAAGTCTCGGTAGAGACAACCGTTTGTGAGTTTTTTGATGAGCTGGTCGATGAATGGCGCAGCACACGCAATAGCCGAGAGTTGCGCTTCGACAACCAGTTTGGCGAGGATGTCGATATCGCCTCAGACTCGGTGCTCAAGCAAACCGTGTGTAATTTGCTGGATAACGCTTTAGAAGCGTCGCCGCAGTGGATTGCGCTGACCGTACAGCGCGACGCCGACACCTTAATTATTGCGGTGCGCGACCACGGCCCCGGTTTTGCTGCAGAAGTTTACCAGCGCCTCGGCCAGCCCTATCAATCCACTAAAGGGCGGCCAGGTAGCGGATTGGGACTGTTTCTGGTGTTTAACGTAGCGAGGATGTTGGGCGGTGTATTTGCGGCGCGCAACCTTGACGAGGGCGGTGCGGAGGTTATGCTTCGCCTCCCCCTCGATGCGCTGGTGTTAAAAGAGGACTAATGCAATGGCTGAGGCCGAGCACGATCAGAAAACCTTGTTGCTCGTCGAAGACGACGAGGCGTTTGCGCGCACGCTCCGCCGTTCATTTGAGCGCCGCGGCTATAAGGTTCACCACGCCACCCGCCTGGAACAGGTGGAAGCGCTGCTGGCAGAGGTCTCTCCCGGTTACGCCGTGGTGGACTTAAAGCTCGACGGCGAGGCCTCGGGTCTTGCCTGTGTACAGGCCCTGCACAAACACGACAGCGATATGCTCATTGTGGTGCTCACCGGCTATGCAAGCATTGCCACGGCGGTTGAGGCGGTGAAACTTGGCGCCTGCCACTACTTAGCCAAGCCCTCAAATACCGATGACATTGAAGCGGCTTTCAACAATGCCGAAGGCAACGCCGATATAAAAGTGACGGGGCGTGCGACCTCCATCAAAACCCTGGAGTGGGAACGCATCCACCAGACGCTGGCTGAAACCGACTTTAACATCTCTGAGACCGCACGCCGCCTCGGTATGCATCGCCGCACACTGGCGAGAAAACTGGCTAAGCAGCAAGTTAAATAAACGGCGCTCGCCAACCCTATCCCACTAATCGAATTTTCCTTTCTCCCACGCCGAAAGGGCTGCGGTGTGGTGCCGTTACTGCTACTTCTGCGCAGGCGCAAGAAAATGCGCGCCCCTCAATGGCAAATGAAAATCGTTCTCGTTATAATGCGCTGCAGCGCCAACTCGCGCCTGCGCGGCGTAGTCATCGCGCTGACAAATTAGGGATGAAAAAGCAGAGAGACGGGAGTGATGGCGGGAACGCGCACTGAAAAAATCTGGCGGTTTGTGTTGGCTGGGCCGCTGGTACTACTTGCCACGCTCATTATTATGGCTGGCAGTTCTCTCTGGCTGCCCGAGGGGCAAGCACAGGTTAATAACTTCGTTATTCCGGTAGTGCTGCTGCCTGCGATCTGGGCAGTGCTGTTCTTTTATAGCGTATTGGATCGGCTGGGCCGCGCTTCGGTAGTGATCTTCATATTGACTGCCGTGCACGCGGCGTTGATTGCGCAGCACCTACTGCAAGCGCAGCAATAAACGGCGAGAAATCGATGCTAAAGCTACAGCAAAAAACGACTCAAACGATGCTGGCGCTTCACGGCTGGGGCGCGGTGATTTTCGGCCTGCTGCTCTACTGGGTGATCTTAACCGGCACGATCGCGGTATTCGCCGACGACATAAATGACTGGGCCTCGCCGCTGCCGGCCGCTATACCTGAAACCTTTCCACTGGGCACTGATGCTATGTTGAGAAAGGCCGCCGCCGATGTGGCGCCTGAATATCTCGACGAGCTCATTGTCTTTGCAACCGCAGGCGGTCGTATCCGTGCTTTTTTCCACACTCATGCTGAGGCAGAGGATGGAGAGCACCCGGAAGAGGAGGGGGTGTTATTCGTATTTGACCCGGCAAGTGGAGACATACTGCAGCGCTTTGAGGGCACCCAGAGCGAGATCGAAGCGCAAAGCCACTACGGCAAGCTCGGACACTTTCTGGTCGAATGGCATGTGCAACTGCATGTGCCCTCGCCCTGGGGGCTGATGTTAACCGGTATTCTTGGTCTGAGTTTATTAGTCGCCTGCGTCACCGGTTTTGCCATGCACCGCCATCTTATTAAAGATGCGTTTTTACGTCGCCGGCGCGGTGGAGATGTGCTCAGTCACAAAGACGCCCATGTGATGGCGAGCACCTGGAACCTGCCGTTTGCGTTTATTTTGGCGTTTACCGGCAGCTTCTATAGCCTGGCCGGCGCTTTTGCCATTCCCGCCATTGCCATGGTGGCGTTCGGCGGCGACCAGGAAAAACTTATCGAAACTGTTCAGGGCTTACCTCCGGCCGAGGACCCGCGCCCTGCCGAAATGGCGAATATCGACACCATGTTGGAAGACGTTCGGGCGGCGGGGCATCGCACGCGGTTTTTAACCGTCGACCACTGGGGAAGGCAAGACGCACGCATTAGCGTATTTCCCTGGCAAGCAGAGGGCGAGCTGCTACCCAAAGGCTATTCCTTCGACGCCCAGACTGGTGAAAATCTTGGTGAAAAACCGGCCTTGGGGCAATCGCCCTCGCTGGGCAGTGACCTGGTTGCGCTAATGGGGCCGCTGCATTTTGGAAATTTTGCCGGTTGGTTGTCGAAAACGGTCTGGTTCGCTCTGGGGTTTGCCGGTGCCTATGTCTGTATTAGTGGCCTGACCCTATGGGTTAAGCGCCGAGCGCAGCAGAAAACATGGCAGTATTTATTGCGGGCAACACTATGGAGTGCTTGGGGGCTTCCCCTTGCACTGGTCGCCGCCGCGGCGGTCTATTTGCTGCAGCAGGCTGGTGTGCTGGCTGGGGCAGTTGAGCCGCTGATGTTCAAGGCCTTCGGTCTTTGCCTCGCGCTAAGCGGCATTCTTGCCGGCATCGTTCGCTGTGTTACCAGCGTGCGGCGTATACTCGTCATCAGTTTGGGGCTAGGACTTTGCGCCTTGGTAGCGCTGCGTTTGTTGCTAGGCGGCCCGGGCTGGGTAAGCGCAGTCACAGCTGGTTTAACGGCCGTTGTGGTTTTGGATGTTGCTCTACTGCTTGGCGGGGCCTGGCTGCTTCGCCGTGAATGGCGTCAAACCCAGGCGTTGCCTGAGGAACCCCTCATTGATACCGGCGACATGGAGGTTAACACTCCATGATGTTGCTGCTTAGCATCGTCGTCAGCGCGCTTAGCGTAACAGCGCTCGCCCTGCGCGACCCAAAGCGATTGCGTTGGCGTCAAAAATTAGCACGCCATGGCGCAAGCCCCGCCAAAGGCTTTTCGCCACTTCCGCAACGTCAGCGTAGATGGCTACTCACCGCAATGCTGGTGCCTGGTGTGCTGCTCGCGCTGGCGGGAATGTGGGCCAGCCTGATGTTATGGCTGGGTGCCAGCCTAACCTATGGCTGGCTGTTCTCCGAAGTTCTTGCATCCCGGCCTTAAACGACCACACAACAATACATGCCATACGCGTTTGCTATCGCCGGCATACGAGTGTTTTGTGCAATGCAAAATGTGCTGAGCTGAGTAACAGAATAATGGGAAAAAGAGTGGTGCCCAGAGGCGGAATCGA